>NZ_JBASBH010000051.1:0-32943 GCF_049651025.1 Parvibaculum sp.
CACTTTTTCGATCATTAAGCCGGACGCGACCCGCCGGAACCTCACCGGCAAGGTCACAGCCAAGCTGGAAGAAGCGGGCCTTCGCGTCATCGCTTCCAAGCGTATCCACATGACCAAGGCGCAGGCCGAGGGTTTCTACGCGGTCCATAAGGAGCGTCCCTTCTTCAACGACCTCGTTTCCTTCATGATTTCCGGCCCGGTCGTGGTCCAGGTCCTCGAAGGCGAAAACGCCGTCGCGAAGAACCGTGAAGTCATGGGCGCGACGAACCCGGCCAACGCCGATGCGGGCACGATCCGCAAGGAATTTGCAGAATCGATCGAGGCGAACTCGGTCCACGGTTCCGACGCCCCGGAAACCGCCGCTGAAGAAATCAAATATTTCTTCAAGCCGGAAGAGATTGTCGGCTGAATTCAGCCCGACCTTTGATGAAAAGCCCTGCCGGCAACGGCGGGGCTTTTTTTATCCGCCGGATGCGTACATGCTGACCCGCTACCGACATTGGGAGCCTGACAGCCGCTGGAGGCAATTTGCGCCGTTTTCTGTCTTACATCCTCTGGCCGGCCATTTTCGGCGGCGCGCTCGGCGCGACCTATCTCGGCATGAAGACGGGGCATGGCGTCATCGCCTTCAATGTGACCTATCTCATGCTCGCGCTGACCATAGCGGTGCTCGAACGGGTGATGCCGCATGAGCGTGCATGGCTCGCCAATGACGGGCAGATGCCGGCAGACCTCGCGCACACCATCCTGAACAAGGGATTTGCGCAGGTCCTCATCACCTTCATCATCTTCATGGGGATCGCGGACTGGCTTGCGCCGGTGGACAACAGCTTTTGGCCGATGCACTGGCCGCTGGTCGCGCAGGTTGCGCTTGGTCTCGTCGTGGCGGAGTTCGGCCTCTACTGGAAGCACCGGCTCGCGCATGAATGGCCGTGGCTATGGCGCTTTCATGCCGTTCATCACAGCGTGACGCGGCTGTGGTTTTTCAATACCGGCCGCTTCCATCTCGTCGATACGGTGACCGGCCTTGCGGTCGGCATCCCAGTGCTGCTCGCGCTTGGCGCACCGCAGGATGTGCTGCTGCTTGTCAGCGCTATTACGGCCATCATCGGCATGCTGACCCATTGCAATATCGAGATGCGCTGCGGCGTGCTGAACTACGTTTTCAACACGCCTTGCCTGCACCGCTGGCACCATTCGAAAGTTCTGGCAGAGGGCAATCGCAACTATGGCGAAAACCTGGTGATATTCGACCAGCTATTCGGCACCTTCTACAACTCACCGCGCCGTCCGCCTGTCGATATCGGGATCAATCATCCGATGCCGGAAACATTTCTCGGCCAGTTGAAGGCGCCGTTCACGAGCCAGCCGCTTTAAAGTATCGCGGGCCGCATCCTTCGAGACGCAATGCTGGCACATTGCTCCTCAGGATGAGGATTGAGGGTCGTGCTTGGAAGATTCCCGGCTTCGCTCCTCATCCTGAGGAGCCGCAAAGCGGCGTCTCGAAGGATGCGGCCTCGGTGATGCAGCGTCTTACTCCGCCGCAGTCAGTCGTAATATCTGATCCTCGCCATCATCCGTCAGCAGATAAAGCGCGCCATCCGGTCCTTGCTTGACCGCGCGAATGCGTGAGCCGAGTTCCGCGAGCAGCGCTTCCTCATGCGTGATCTTGTTGCCTTCGAGTTCGAGGCGCACGAGCTTGGGGATTGCCATGCCGCCGACGAAGAGGTTGCCCTTCCATTTTGGAATGGCGTCGGCGGTGTAAAACGCCATGCCGGAGACGCCGATCGACGGCACCCAATAATGGATCGGGTCCACGAAACCCGCTCCTGTCTGCTTGCCGCTGCCAACCGGCGTTCCATCGTAATTGACGCCGTAGGAGACAACGGGCCAGCCGTAGTTTTTTCCAGCCCGCACGATGTTGATTTCATCGCCGCCCTTCGGCCCGTGCTCATCGGTCCATAGCTCGCCCGTGGCCGGGTTCAGCGCTGCGCCCTGCTGGTTGCGATGGCCGAGCGACCATATCTCGGGCCGCGCGCCCGCCTTGCCGACGAAAGGATTGTCCTTCGGGATGGAGCCGTCTGTGTTGATGCGGATGACCTTGCCGAGATCGGAATTCAGATTCTGCGCCTGTCCCCGGAATTCATTTTTGGAACGCTCGCCAAGAGTGATGAAGAGATGCCCCTTGCCGTCAAAGACGAGACGCGAGCCGAAATGCAGTGTGCTGCGAACTTTCGGCTGCTGCGAGAAGATGACTTTGACATCGACAAGCCCTGTGTCGGTGAGTGTCCCGCACGCAACCGCCGTGCTGTTCGTATCGTCCTTGCCCGGCTCGGTGAAGCTCAGATAGACGAGCTTGTTGTCCGCGAAGTCGGGATCGAGCGCCACATCCAGCAAGCCGCCTTGCTCGCGCGCATCGACTTTCGGCACGCCTGCAAGCGGCGGCGAGAGATGGCCCTTGGCGGAAACAATGCGCAATCGGCCTTCGCGTTCGCTCACCAGCATGCGCCCGTCCGGCAGAAAAGCGAGGCCCCAGGGATGTTCCAGCCCTTCGGCGAATGTCTGGACGCGAATTCGGCCTGTCTCCGTCGTCACCACTTCGTCGATTGCCTGAACCGCGCTCGCGCCGAGCAGCATGAAGGCGGCGATTGCCGTGGCGGCAAGGCTGGGTAGGGCGACGCGCATGAAGAAACCTCCTCGGGTGGCGGGGATGCCTTTTCAAAATAGGTCCAATGGGACGATAGGCAAGGCCGCTGACGGCTAAAGCGGTGGCACCGGCAAGATCGATTGCGTGCTGGCGAGTTCGCCGTCGATCAGAACGCGTTCCTCGACGATGCGCGTGCGGCCTTCTGCAACGAACCGCAGCGCCAACGGATAGAGCTTGTGTTCCGCTTCGAGCACACGCGCGGCAAGCGTTTCTTCCGTATCGCCGGGATGCACGGCGACGGCCGCCTGCGCGACGATGGGGCCTTCATCCATGGCGGCGCGCACGAAATGCACAGTGCAGCCTGTCACGCGGCATCCTGCTTCCAGCACGCGCCGATGCACATGGAGACCCTTGAAAGCAGGAAGCAGGGAAGGGTGGATGTTAAGCTGCCGGTCGCGCCACTTCTCGACGAAACCATCCGACAGGATGCGCATGAAGCCGGCGCTGCAAATGAACTCCGCACCCGCCTCGCGCAAGGCCGCATCCAGCGCCGCGTCGAAACTCTCGCGCGTCGGATAATCGCTATGGCTGATGACCCTGGCGGGAATCTTCGCGGCGCGGGCGATGTCGAGGCCTGCCGCATCGGCCTTGTTTGAAATGACGATGGCGATCTCGGCTGGAAAACCCGGTGTGGCGCAAGCATCCATCAGGGATTGCAGGTTCGAGCCGCGGCCCGAGATGAGAACGCCGACTTTCACTTGAGGCTTCCGATTGCGCCTTTGATTTCGACGCGAGCCTCGTCGCCCTTTTGCGCGCGAAGATGCCCGATGCGCCAGACCGTCTCGCCGCCTTCTGTCAGAACCTTGGCGACCTCGTCCGCCTTCGCTTCCGGTACGACGGCAATCATGCCGATGCCGCAGTTGAAGGTGCGGCCCATCTCGGCCTCTTCGATGCCGCCGAGCTTCATCACCCAGCGGAACACATCCGGCATGTGCCACGACGCGCCGTCGATTTCCGCAACGATGCCGTCCGGCAGAACGCGGGGAATGTTTTCGACAAAGCCGCCGCCGGTGATATGCGCCAGCGCCTTCACCGCCCCCGTCTCGCGGATCGCCTTCAGCACGCTGCGCACATAGATGCGCGTCGGCGCGATCAGCGCTTCGCCGACGGTGATGTCCTGATTAAGCGGGAAGGGCGCCGCATAAGAAAAGCCATGATCGGCAACGACGCGGCGCACCAGCGAATAGCCGTTGGAGTGAAACCCCGTCGAGGCAAGCCCGAGGATGATATCGCCTGCGCCCACATCGGCGCGCGGCAGCACCTCGGTCCGCTCCACAGCGCCGACTGCAAAGCCTGCAAGATCGTAATCGCCCGGCGCATACATGCCGGGCATTTCCGCCGTCTCTCCGCCGATCAGCGCGCAGTTTGCCTGACGGCAACCTTCGGCGATCCCGGCGATGACGGACTTCGCAATCTCCACGTCGAGCTTGCCGGTGGCGAAATAGTCGAGGAAGAACAGCGGCTCCGCGCCCTGCACCACGAGATCGTTGACCGACATGGCAACAAGGTCGATGCCGACCGTGTCATGCAGGCCCGCATCGATGGCGACTTTCAGCTTCGTGCCGACGCCGTCATTGGCCGCGACCAGAACCGGGTCCTTGTAGCCCGTCGCCTTGAGATCGAAGAGGCCGCCGAAGCCGCCAAGCTCTGCATCTGCGCCCGGTCGCCGCGTTGAGCGGGCAAGCGGCGCAATGGCGCGTACCAGCGCATTGCCTGCGTCTATGTCGACGCCAGCTTGCGCATAGGTGTAGCCGTTCGGGCGATCCTTGGGGGCTGCCATGCGGGTGTCCGGTTCTCTTGAATCGAAGGGCTCGTGGTTCGGGCACAAAACACCCGAAATTGCCTTCATAAGCAAGGGGAAGGGGGGCTGAATTGCCCCTATGGGGAAAATTGCCTCATCCGCCCTTCGCTGGGCTCTTGCGATGCTATAATCTCCGGCTCGGGCCAAGCGGCGTTGCTTGGCCAAAAGTGAGACGGATCAAGGGCCTACCGAATGAAACGATTATTCCAGTTTGTGGCCCTTGCGGCAATTTGCACGAGCGTTTTCGCCAGCCCGGCAGCACAGGCCGCCGATCTTTATACGGTGCGGGGCGTTCACGTCGACGAAACGGCCAAAAGCGCCACCGAGGCGCGGACCATCGCCCAGACCAAGGGCCAGCGTCAGGCGCTGACCGATCTGATGAAACGCCTCACCTTGCCGTCGGACTGGGCCTCGCTGCCGCAGGTCGACGGCAATACGGCGCAGGACGCGGTGCGCGGTTTTCAGGTGGCGAGCGAGAAAACCAGCTCGACCCGCTATATCGCCGACCTCAATGTGAGCTTCCAGCCTGCCACCGTCAGGCGTCTGCTGGCGCGCAGCGGCATCGCCTATGGCGAGACGCAGGCAAAGCCCGCTCTGCTGCTGGCTGTCTATGAAAAGCCCGGCACGCGCATTCTCTGGGAAGACCCGAACCCGTGGCGCGATGCAATGAGCCGTCTCGATCTGGTCAATGCGATCACGCCGCTCATCATGCCGCTTGGCGATGTGCAGGAGTTCACGCTGGTGACGACCGCACAGGCGCTGGCGGGAGACAAGGCGGCGCTGGCCAATCTCGCTCAGCGCTATGGCACCGATGACGTTATCGTCGCCTTCGCCGTCGAGAATGGCTCCAAGATCGATGTAACCGTCAACAGCTATGGCGTCGCTGCCCCTACCGCGCCGGTCAAACGCTCCTTTGACAATCTGGATGCTGCCGCCTCCGGCGTTCTCGATGCGCTCGGCGAACAATGGAAGCGTGACACCATTGTGCAGGCGGGAGAGCAGTCGCAATTGACCGCCTCGGCATACTTCACCGGCCTCGATCAGTGGGAAGCAATCCGCAAGGGCCTGTCCTCGACACCGCTCGTCAACGGATTGCAGGTTTCCGGCATTGCAGCGCGCGGCGCCGAAGTGCAGATCAGCTATCGCGGTACGCCGGACAAGCTTGCGCTCTCGCTCGCGCAAGCCAACGTCGCCTTGAGCCAGGATGCGGGCGGCTGGTCGCTCCGCGTCCGATAGGAGCGTCCCCATGAGCATGCAGCGCCAGACGGCAATCTGGATCGGCGCGATCCTCGCCTTCGCATTTCTGCTGTGGCTGCTCTCGAATATCCTGCTGCCATTCGTGGCCGGGCTCGCACTCGCTTATTTTCTGGACCCGCTGGCCGATCGCCTTGAGGAGCGCGGCCTGTCGCGCCTGATGGCGGCGACGATCATCTCTGTCGTCTTCACCTTGCTGACGGTTGCCGTGGCGATCATCATCCTGCCGCTTCTCTATCAGCAGACGATCGCCTTCATCGAAGTCCTGCCAAGCATCGTGAAGGGCGCGCGCACTTTCCTGCTCGAAGCAAGCGACGGCAAACTAGCACGGCTCCTCGGCCAAAACGCGGAAATCAAGAAAGCCGTCACCGATGTGGCGGGCGGCGGTATCTCATGGTTCCTCAGCCTGTTGACGTCGATCGGCTCACAGGGCCTCGCGCTTGTCGGCCTCATCTCGCTCATCGTCATCACGCCGGTCGTCGCATTTTACATGCTGCTCGACTGGGATCGCATGATCGCGCGCGTCGACGAACTTCTGCCGCGCGAGCATGCCGAGACGATCCGTGGATTGGCCCGCGAAATAAATGAAGTGCTGGCAGGCTTTCTGCGCGGCCAGGGCATAGTGTGCCTCTTTCTCGGCGTCTTTTACGCAGTCGGCCTGTCGGTCGTCGGGCTGAGGTTTGGCCTCGTCGTCGGCATACTGACAGGCATTTTGAGTTTCATTCCCTATCTGGGAACGATCACGGGATTTGTGGCGTCGGTTGCGCTGGCCTGTTTCCAGTTCTGGCCCGACTACACGCATATCGGCCTCGTCGTCGGTATCTTCGTTCTCGGCCAGTTCATCGAGGGAAATTTTCTTCAGCCCAAGCTGGTCGGCAACAAGGTGCGGCTGCATCCCGTCTGGGTCATGTTTGCGCTTCTCGCATTCGGCTCGCTGTTTGGTTTCGCTGGCGCGCTGCTTGCGCTGCCTGTCTCCGCCGCCATTGGCGTCATCGCCCGCTTCGGCATCTCGCGCTATGAGCAGAGCAAACTTTATTGGGGCACGGATGCGCCGCATCCGCTGAACCCGCCGGACGTCGAGAGCTAGATGCCCCGTCAACTCGTCTTCGAACTCGGCCACCGCACCGCGCGCGGGCGCGACGACTTTCTCGTCGGCCCGTCAAACACCACGGCCGTCGCGCTGATCGACGCCTGGCCTGCATGGCCGGGCCCGGCCGTTGCGATTTCCGGGCCGCAGGGTAGCGGCAAGACGCATCTCGCCGAGGTCTGGCGCGAGATGAGCGGCGCCGTGAGTATCGATGCAGCCGAGCTTGCAGGCGCGAACGTGCCCGCGCTCGTTGCCGCCCGCGCGATTATCGTCGAGGACGTCGCGACCCTGAACGACGAAGCCGAGCGCACTTTCTTCCACCTCCTCAATCTGGTGAAGGAAGAGGGCGCTTTCCTTCTGATGACCGCGCGCGAAGCGCCGGCGCGTCTAGGCATCCGCCTTCCCGATCTCGCCTCCCGCCTCAAGGCCCTGCCTCATGCCGAACTGGGCGGGCCGGACGACGCGCTTCTCGCTGGCGTCCTCGTGAAGCTTTTCGATGACCGCCAGCTTCGCGTGGCCGAGCCGCTGATCGCCTATGTGGCGAGCCGCATCGAACGTCGCATCTCGGTCGCTCGCGATGTTGTCGAGGCTCTGGACCGTGCCTCGCTGTCCGGCAAACGCCCCATCACCGTTCCGCTTGCCGCGCAGGTGCTGGAAGAGCTGAATCTGCCCTGATCGGCTACCCATAGCCGGGGAAATGACCAAATCCCCCGCAATGACTCGGTCATATGTTTGACGTAAACTCAGGCGACAAGGGGTGGACCCGTCCGCACCCGAATGAGTACGTCAATGACCACTACGCAACGCCCCGTTTCTGTCTCCGGCGAGACGAAATCCGTGACCCCGCTTCCGCCTCTGGCGCGCAAGGCGGAGTCCGGTGCTGCGCCCGATGTGCTGCCGGACGAGGAAAAACCGACGCTGTCGATCGAGATGAGCGCGACGGACCGCTTCATCAATCGCGAACTCTCCTGGCTCGCCTTCAATACGCGCGTGCTGGAAGAAACGGCGAACCGCAATCATCCCTTGTTGGAGCGGTTGCGCTTCCTGTCGATCTCCGCTTCCAACCTTGATGAGTTCTACATGGTCCGCGTCGCGGGCCTGCGCGGGCAGGTGCGGGCCGGTGTCGATAGCTTGAGCCAGGACGGCCTCACGGCGGCTCAGCAACTCGACATGGTGAACGCCGCCGCAAACAGGCTCCTTCAGGAACAGCAGCGCCAATGGCTTTCGATCAGCGGCGAGCTGCGCGGGGCGGGCATAGCCGTGCTTGCGCCGCATGAGGTGACGCCCGAAGAATTTTCCTGGCTCGAAAACCGTTTCCTCGAACAGGTTTTCCCCGTTCTCACGCCGCTCGCGATCGACCCGGCACATCCCTTTCCGTTCATTCCCAATCTCGGTTTTGCACTGGCGCTGCATCTGCGCCGCCAGACCGATGGCAAGTCGATGAATGCGCTGCTGCCGATCCCGACACAGGTGGAGCGCTTTGTCCGTTTGCCGGACCGTGAAGTCGGCGCGTTGATCCACTTCGTTACGCTGGAAGATATGATCGGCCTTTTCCTTGGCCGTTTGTTTCCGGGCTACGAAGTGATCGGACAGGGTGCTTTCCGCCTGCTGCGCGACAGCGATATTGAAATCGAGGAAGAGGCCGAAGACCTCGTGCGCTATTTCGAAAGCGCATTGAAGCGCCGCCGCCGCGGCAGCGTCATCCGCCTGAAGATGCAGGCGAAAACGCCGCCCTCTTTGCGCGATCTCGTCGTATCGGAGCTTGGCGTGGGCGACAAGGAACTCGTCATGGTGGACGGGCTGCTTGGCCTTGCCCAGACGACGCAGCTCATCGTCGACGAACGCCCCGACCTCAAGTTCCCGCCTTACAATGCGCGCTTCCCAGAACGCATTCGCGACCACGGCGGCGACTGCCTCGCGGCGATCCGCTCCAAGGACATCATTGTCCATCACCCGTATGAATCCTTCGACGTCGTGGTGCAATTTCTGCGTCAGGCCGCAGCCGATCCCGATGTCGTTGCGATCAAGCAGACGCTTTACCGCACCTCAAAAGACAGCCCCATCATTCAGGCGCTGATCGAGGCCGCGGAAGCCGGGAAGTCAGTGACCGCGCTGGTCGAACTCAAGGCTCGTTTCGACGAGGCTGCCAACATCGTCTGGGCGCGCAATCTGGAACGCGCAGGCGTACAGGTCGTCTTCGGCTTCATCGAGTTGAAGACGCATGCCAAGCTTTCGCTCGTTGTCCGCCGCGAAGGTGGCAGCTTGCGCTCCTATGTGCATTTCGGCACCGGCAACTATCACCCGGTCACAGCGAAAATTTATACCGACTTGTCGATGTTCACTTGCGACCCGCTGCTTGCCGCCGATGTATCGCAGATATTCAATTTCATCACCGGCTATGCCGAGCCGAAAGATTTGAACCTGCTGGCGCTTTCGCCTGCGAGCCTGCGTCCCCGGCTCCTGTCTCACATCAAGGCGGAGATGGAACATGCCAGGGCAGGACGGCGCGGTGCGATCTGGGCAAAGCTCAATTCGCTTGTCGATCCCGAAATCATCGACGCGCTATATGAGGCGAGCCGCACCGGCGTAAAAATCGAGCTCGTGATCCGTGGTATCTGCTGCCTGCGCCCCGGCGTGCCGAATCTCTCCGAAAACATTCGTGTGAAGAGTATTGTCGGGCGCTTCCTTGAGCATTCCCGCATCATCTGCTTCGGCAATGGTCATGGGCTTCCGTCGGACAAGGCCAAGGTCTATATTTCATCTGCCGATTGGATGCCGCGCAATCTCGATCGTCGCGTGGAAGTGCTGGTACCCATCTTGAATCCGACCGTTCACGATCAGGTGCTGGATCAGATCATGGTTGCGAATCTGAGAGACAATCAGCAAAGTTGGTCCCTCCGGTCCGATGGTACCTATGAACGGCAAACTGTGCCGGAGGGTGGGGAGCCGTTTAACGCGCACACCTACTTCATGAACAACGCAAGTCTCTCTGGCCGTGGAAAATCCCTGCATCAAAATCTACCGCCGACCTTCGCGGTCAAGGCGGGCAGGGACTGACAGCCGCTTGAGAATAAAGGGGTCATATTGAACGGCCGCAAGACGGCAGGTCGGTTCGGCATCGTCGATCTCGGCTCCAATTCCGTCCGCCTCGTCGTCTACGCGGCGGCGGTTCGCAACCCCGTGCTCGTTTTCAACGAAAAAGTGCTCTGCGGTCTCGGGCGCACGCTGGCAAGCACCGGGCGGCTCGACCCCAAGGGCATTGAGCGCGCATTGGCTGCGCTTACACGCTTCGTCGCCCTGCGCGAGCAGATCGGCATCAGCCGCCTTGTGGTGGCCGCAACCGCCGCAGTGCGCGACGCTGAAGACGGGCAGGAGTTTCTTGCTCGTGCCGAAAAAATTTGCGGTTTCAAAATCATTCTCGTCTCCGGCACGGAAGAGGCGCGCCTCTCTGCGCAAGGCGTCTTGTCCGGCATTCCCGGCGCCGATGGCATCGTAGGCGATCTCGGCGGCGCGAGCCTTGAACTTGTCGGCGTCAGCGGCGGTACGCGGCTTGACGAAGGCATGACGCTGCCGCTCGGCCCATTGCGCATCATGGATATGGCAAACGGTTCACTGGTCGCGGCGGAAGCGATTGTCGACAAGACGCTTAAAGGGGTCGATCTCCTGAAGGAGTCTCAGGGCAAGAGGCTCTACGTCGTCGGCGGCGTCTGGCGTAATCTGGCGCGCATCCATATGGCGCAACGCAACTATCCGATCCATGTGCTGCACGAATATGTGATCCCGGCGCGCGATGCCTCGGACATCGCCAAGGTGATTGAGAAGCTCGGCCCCAAGACGCTGGCGCAAATTCCCGATATCTCCGAACGCCGCATTGATACGCTGCCCTTCGGCGCACTGGTTCTCGAGCGGTTGATCGCCGCAATGAAGGCCAAGGAGATCGTCGTCTCTGCCTATGGTCTTCGCGAAGGACTGCTCTTCGACAATCTCGGCAAGCGCGAACAGGCGAAAGACCCGCTCATTGAAGGCGCGCGCGATCTTGCGATGCGGCTTGCACGTTTTCCCGAGCATGGCGCCGAACTCACGCCCTGGACCGCGCCGCTTTTTGCCGATGACGTTGTCGGCGAAACGCCCGCAGAAGCGCGGCTTCGCCATGCGGCCTGCATCCTGGCCGATATCGGCTGGTATGTGCATCCCGACTACCGCGCCCATCATTCGATGACGCAAATTCTGTTTGCGCCGTTCTCCGGCGTCGATCATGCGGGAAGACTGCTGATTGCTCGCACGCTCTACCATCGCCATGAAGGCAAGGGAGAGCCGGAGATGATCGGCAATCTTGTCGGGCTGCTGAACGAGAATGAAAACCATCGTGCGCTGGTGCTCGGCCTCGCGCTGCGTCTCGCATTCACACTTTGCGCCGCGACCACCGGCATGTTGCCGAAGACGCGGCTTGAAATCACGAAGAGCACCATCACGCTCATCGTGCCGCGTCGCTATGAGTCATTGCTTGGCGAAGTCGTCACCAAGCGCCTCGGCGCGCTTGCTCGCGCCATCGACCGCAAGGGCGAAACGCGCGTAGGGCGCTAGGCACAAGCGCTCGTCGAGCGTAGAATTGCAATGTTCGATCGACCCGGCAAAGCGGCAGCATGGCTGTCTGTTCTGAGCTGTCGTTTTCTGAATCCGCTACGGCTGGACAAGGAGGTGCGACCATGGCGACGACATTGCACAATTATCTGAAGGTGCGCGGCATCGACTACGAGGAGGTCAAGCATCCTCGCGAGATTTCAATGAGCCGCGTTGCCGAGCGGGCTCACATTCACGGCGCGAAACTGGCAAAGGCCGTGCTGATCAAAAGCGATAGCGGTTACCGCCTCGCGGTCGTTCCCAGCACCTGCAAAGTGGATCTCGCGCGCCTTTCCAGCCTCATGCACGAACGGCTTGGCCTGGCGACCGAAAAGGAAATCGAGCATCGCTTTGTCGATTGCGAGATGGGCGCTCTGCCGCCGCTTGGCGAGCCATACGGCATGAAGGTCTTTCTCGACGATCAACTGTCCGAACTGCCTGATGTCTATTTTGAGGCAGGCGATCACAAGACGCTCATTCACATGAGCGGACAGGATTTCGGCCGCCTCATGGAGGGCTCCGAACGGGGCCGGATCAGTCGACAGATGTGATGTAAAGCAGGGGGGCCGGTGGCTACGCGCCGCCCTTCGTCGTTTCGATGAGCATGACCTTCTTGCCCTTGGCGCCGATGGCAAGTTCGCCGCGTTTCAGGCGTAGCGCGTCCGCGCCGAAGACTTCGCGCCGCCAGCCTGAAAGCGCAGGCACATCCGCCTCTTCATGCGCGGCGATCAGCTCGAGGTCGGCGATTTTGGCAATCAGCTTCTGCGCCACCTCATGCTGCTCGCAACGCATGGCCAGCAGCACCTTCAGCAATTCGACCAGCGGGCCGATGCCGGAGGGCAGGGGCTCGGCGTCCTTGACGACGGGAATCTTGTCCTCGGGCATGGCGAGCCCGCGCTCGATGGCTTCCATCAGCCCGGCGGCCGAGCGGCTGTTCGACATGCCCTTGGGCACGGCGCGCAACCTGTCGAGTTCTTCGATGCTGCGCGGAATCTGCGTTGCGATTTCTGCCAGCGCATCGTCTTTCAGAATGCGCGAGCGCGGCAAATCGCGTTCCTGCGCCTGACGTTCGCGCCATGCCGCCACTTCGACCAGCACGGCCAGACCCTTCTGGCCCTTGAAGCGCGTCTTGATCCGCTTCCAGGCGTCTTCCGGCTGAACAATATAAGTCTCGGGATTTTGCAGGATCGCCATTTCCTCGGCGACCCAGCGCGCACGGCCCGTCTGCGTCAGCCGCCGCGCCAGAACCTCATAGATCTTGCGCAGATGCGTCACGTCTCCGCAGGCATATTGAAGCTGCTTGTCGGAAAGCGGACGCCGCGACCAGTCGGTGAAGCGCGACGACTTGTCGACGCTGCCACCCGCGAGCCGCTTCACCAGCGTCTCGTAGCCCACGCTGTCGCCGAAGCCGCAAACCATGGCAGCGACCTGTGTGTCGAACAGCGGATCGGGGATGGTTTCGGCGTCGTGCCAGAAGATTTCGATGTCCTGCCGCGCCGCATGGAAAACCTTCACGACCTTCTTGTTGCGCATCAGCGCATAAAAGGCCGAAAGGTCGATGTCGGGTGCCAGCGGATCGATGATGACTTCGTCATTGGGACCGGCAAGCTGGATCAGGCAGAGCTTGGACCAGAAGGTCGAATCCCGCATGAACTCCGTATCGACCGTGATAAAGCCCGCGCCGGACAGGCGCGCGCATACGGTTTCGAGCTCGGCGGTTGTGGTGACAATAATCATGCAGCGCCTCTATAACCTATCAGAATTCCCCTGTCGCGGTCCTGTCATGCACACGCGGCTATGCAGCGCGATAAGAGAAGGACAGGCTTCGGACGGCCCAACCCTTGACAAGTCGAGGCCTTCCATGCGCTTTTCCCCCGTCGGGCAGTACACGCCGCTACGTTGCGGCGATTCGTCTTTGATTATCAAGGCCTTGGAACGATGAACCTTTATCGAAGCCACAACTGTGGTCAGCTCAAGAAATCCAACGTCGGCGAGACCGTGCGCCTGTCCGGCTGGGTCCACCGCAAGCGCGATCATGGCGGCCTGCTTTTTATCGATCTACGCGATAATTTCGGGCTGACGCAGCTTGTTTTCGACCCCGACCGCGCCGAAGCCTTCGCCTTCGCCGAAAAGGTCCGTTCCGAATATGTCATCAAGGTCGAGGGCAAGGTTGTTGCCCGCGCCGATGGCACCACCAATCCGAACCTTGCGACCGGCGAGATCGAAATCGCGGTCGAAAGTCTCGAAGTCCTTTCCGAAGCGCAGGATCTGCCGCTCCCGGTTTTCGGCGAACCCGATTACCCGGAAGAGACGCGCCTGACCTATCGCTTCCTCGACCTGCGCCGCGAGACGCTGCATCGCAATATCCTCCTGCGCTCCAAGATCATCGCCTCAGTGCGCCGCCGCATGACGGATGCGGGCTTCAACGAATTCCAGACGCCGATCCTGACGGCGTCCTCGCCTGAAGGCGCGCGCGACTTCCTTGTTCCCTCGCGCGTTCATCCCGGCAAGTTCTATGCGCTTCCGCAGGCGCCGCAGCAGTTCAAGCAGCTCATCATGGTTGCGGGCTTCGACCGCTATTTCCAGATCGCGCCTTGCTTCCGCGATGAGGACGCGCGTGCCGACCGTTCGCCGGGCGAGTTCTACCAGCTCGACGTCGAGATGAGCTTTGTCGACCAAGACGATGTTTTTGCTGCGATTGAGCCCGTTCTTCATGGATTGTTTGAAGAGTTCGCGGACGGTCGCAAAGTCTCCGGCCACCCCTTCCCGCGTATCCCTTACGCCACCTCGATGCGCAAATACGGCAACGACAAGCCGGACCTGCGCAACCCGATCGAGATGTCGAACGCGACGCATATTTTCGACGGCTCGGGCTTCAAGGTCTTTGCAGGCATGATTGCCAAGGACCCCAAGGTCGAAGTCTGGGCGATCCCCGCACCGGGCGGCGGCAGCCGCACATTCTGCGACCGCATGAATTCATGGGCGCAGGGCGAAGGCCAGCCGGGCCTCGGCTACATTTTCTGGCGCACCGAGAATGGCGTGCTGGAAGGTGCAGGCCCGCTTGCCAAGAACATCGGTCCGGAGCGCACCGAGCAGATTCGCGCCGAGCTGAATCTGAAGGATGGCGACGCCGTCTTCTTCGTCGCCGGACTCCCCAAGGCCTTCACCGCCTTTGCCGGTCTTGCGCGTACGCGCATCGGCAAGGATCTGAACCTGATCGAAGAGGGCGTGTTCAAGTTCTGCTGGATCGTCGATTTTCCGATGTTCGAGTGGAACGAAGACGAGAAGCGCGTTGATTTCTCTCACAATCCCTTCTCGATGCCGCAGGGCGGCCTTGAGGCGCTTGAGACGCAGGATCCGCTGACGATCAACGCCTATCAATATGACATCGTCTGCAACGGCGTGGAGCTTTCCTCCGGCGCGATCCGTAATCACAAGCCCGAGATCATGTACAAGGCCTTCGGCATTGCGGGTTACGATCAGGCGACCGTCGAGACGAAATTCGGCGGCATGCTCAATGCGTTCAAGTTTGGCGCCCCGCCGCATGGCGGTCTCGCGCCCGGTATCGACCGCATGGTCATGCTACTTGCCGGCGTCGAGAACCTGCGCGAGGTGACCATGTTCCCGATGAACCAGCAGGCGCAGGATCTGCTGATGCAGGCCCCGTCGGAAGTCGAGCCGAAGCAGCTGAAGGAACTCCACATCCGCGTCGTGCCGCCGCTCGAAAAGAAGAGCTGACGGAGCCAGGGCTCTCGGCCACAAGCTGGACTGAATATGCGAAAGGGCGGGATCATATCCCGCCCTTTTTCTGTTTGAACGCCAGGTTGATGAACCGAGGCCTTTGATCTGGATCAAGATATCCGGCCGCAAAACGTGCAACGCTGCCAGCTCTCGCAGAGCGGTGCGGCGATATCCGTTCTCTCACATGAGCTGAAACAGGAGACGGCCATGCTAAAGGTCATCGAAGTTCTCGCGGAGTCTGACAAGAGCTGGGAAGACGCGGCGGCGGTTGCGGTCAAGACGGCAGGAAAGACCGTGCACAATATCAAGTCGATTTACATCAAGGACATGGAAGCGACGGTCAAGGACAACAAGATCGCCAGCTATCGCATCAACGCCAAAATTTCCTTCATGCTCGACAACGGCAAGAAATAGTCGCACCGACTTTCAGCCGTCTAAGAAGGAGGTGAGCTGGTGAAGCGTCCTCATATCTGGATTGTGGTGGCGGACGGTGAAGCGGCGCGCTTCTATTCGAGCAGGAAGCGCCACGAGAAGCTTGAACCCGCCTTGCCTTTCGAGATGCGCATGCCCAACCCGCCGACGCGCGAACAGGGGGCGAGTGAGCCCGGCCGCGTCTTCGACAGCATGGGCAGCGCACGTCACTCCGTGCAGCCGCATGTCGATTGGCATCGCGAAGCAAAGCGAAAATTCGCCGAAGAGATAGCGGAATTGCTGGCTGAGAAGGCGCGGGAGAAAGCCTTCGACAAGCTCGTTCTTGTCGCTCCGCCCCAGATGATGGGCGACTTGCGGGCCGCCATAGATAGCGCGACGAAAACGCTCGTCATCGGCGAGGTGGTCAAGGATTTGACGCACCTTTCGCCGACCGAGCTCGGCAGCAGTTTTGCTGCCGAGGACTGGTTTTGACCGCCGCCCTTTAGAGCTGCGTTTTCGGAGGCGCCGTCAGCGTACCATTGGAAGGCGCAAGGCCCTCATGCGGTGCGGGCGTCGCGGCGCTGTCATCCGATTGCGAGAAAACCGGAGTGGGCAGGCTGTCGACGGGAATGATCACGCCGTTGGATGCCTTGATGGCCGCACCGGACTGGCTCGCGCCATAATCGCCGCCGTAATGGATAGCGCTACCCGTGCCGTCGATGGTCACGGGGTCTTTCTGCAGCGTATTGATCGTTACCGTCTTGCCCTTGAGGCTTTCGGGCGTATGGGCGCCAGGCACGATCTGATAGAGCAGCAATGCGCGCGTATTTTCCCTGTCGGTGCTGCTGAGCATGTCGTCATAGCCACCCTTGATCTTGTCGAAAGCGGCATTCGTGGGCGCGAATACGGTGCGCGTGCCCGACGTGTAGTTGTGCTTCGTGCCCGTCGCATCAATGACTTTGACGAGCGTCGAAAATTCCGGATCGGCCTTTAGCGTCTCATAAAGGTTGCCTGCCGCGAATGCAGGCGCGCTGGACATGGCCATGAGGGCCACAGCGGCGAGAACGGTTTTCATTTTCATCTTGGATCACCTCCGGAAGGACTCGAGAGGAAAGACGCCTCTGATAACGTGAGCGTTTAAACTTAATCACATAATCCGGCGAAAATACGACAGCAAAACGGCGTATTCTGACATAAACGCTCAAGCGCAGGTTTCGATCCGCATACGAAGAAGGGAGAATGCGTCTCCGCATCCTCCCTTCAAATATTAACGGATTGGATATCTCCGGCTGGGCTCAGCTACACCCGCTCGTCCCGCCGCAGCTATCGCATTTCAGGCAGGTGCCGTTGCGAACCATCGTGAAGTTGCCGCATTCGCCGCATGCTTCGCCTTCATAGCCCTTGAGCCGTGCTTCGGAGATGCGATTGAAGCCCGAAACATTGCTTTCGCTGCGCAACGTTGCCTGCACGACGAGCTCTTCGGCATGTTCCGACGCGTCGAGTATCGCCTTGGTTGCCGTTGCCCCCGCGACCTGCGCGCGCATTGTCGTCGCTGCGCCACCGCGCACGATATAGAGGTTCGCCATTTGCGGATTGCGCGTGAAGCCGGGGCTGACGACGCTGGCGGCGGGCAGCTTGCCCTCACCGTCACCGCCGCCCATCACGTCAAAGCCGATTTCCTTGGCATCGACATGACCGAGATCGGCGCGGCCGAGATAGGAGACGGCAAGCTCGCGGAATACATAGTCGAGGATCGAAGTCGCGTTCTTGATCCTGTCATTGCCTTGCACAAGGCCCGCAGGTTCGAAGCGCGTGAAGGTGAAGGCTTCGACATATTCCTCGAGCGGCACGCCATATTGCAGGCCGAGCGAAATCGCTATGGCGAAGTTGTTCATCAGGCTGCGGAAGGCGGCGCCTTCCTTGTGCATGTCGATGAAGATTTCACCGATGGTGCCGTCTTCATATTCGCCAGTGCGCAGGTAAACCTTGTGGCCGCCGACCAGCGCCTTCTGCGTATAGCCCTTGCGGCGGTCGGGAAGCTTCTGGCGTTCGTTTGCGCGCTCGACAATGCGTTCGACGAATTTCTCGGCAACGACGCGCGCGCGTTCCTGCTGCGGCAGCGCCGCGATGCGTTCGACGACAGGCTCGTCTTCTTCCAGCACCTCGTCGTCGAGAAGCTGCGAGTTGAGCGGCTGCGAAAGCTTCGAGCCATCGCGGTAAAGCGCATTGGCTTTCAGCGCGAGTTTCCATGAGAGCATGTAGCTCGCCTTGCAATCCTCGACGCTTGCCGCATTGGGCATATTGATCGTCTTGGAAATTGCGCCCGAGATGAAGGGCTGCGACGCCGCCATCATGCGGATATGGCTCTCGACGGAAAGGAAGCGCGTGCCCGTGCGCCCGCAGGGATTGGCGCAATCGAACACGGCAAGGTGTTCCGCCTTGATATGCGGTGCGCCTTCGACGGTCATCGCGCCGCAGACATGAAGGTTTGCTGCATCGATGGCCGCCCTGGTGAAGCCGATGGCCGCAAGAAGATCGAAGTCGAGATCGTCCATCGCTTCAGCGTCGAGGCCCAGAACCTCTGTGCAGAAATCCTCGCCCAGCGTCCACTTGTTGAAGACGAAGCGAATATCGAAAGCCGTCGCCAGCGCACCTTCGACAACCTCGATCTTTTCAGGCGTGAAACCCTTGGCGCGCAGCGTGTCGTGATTGATGCCCGGCGCATGCCGAAGCGTGCCGAGGCCGACCGCATAATCGATGATGTCCTCGATCTCGCGCGTCGAATAGCCAAGCGTGCTCAGCGCCTGCGGCACAGCGCGGTTGATGATCTTGAAATAGCCGCCGCCCGCGAGCTTCTTGAATTTGACGAGAGCGAAGTCCGGCTCGATCCCCGTCGTGTCGCAATCCATGACAAGGCCGATCGTGCCTGTCGGCGCAACGACGCTCGCCTGCGCATTGCGATAGCCGTGACGTTCGCCCATCGCGACGGCGAGATCCCAGGCGGCGCGCGCATGGTCGACAAGATCGCGCTGCGGGCAGTTTGCAGCATCAAGCGGCACGGGCGGCGTGCTGAGGCCTTCATAGCCCGAAGCATCACCATGTGCGGCCCGTGCGTGATTGCGCATCACGCGCAGCATATGCGCTGTATTGTCGGCATAGCCTGCGAATGGCCCGCGTTCCTTTGCCATCTGCGCCGAGGTTGCATAGGCAACGCCCGTCATGATGGCGCTGATTGCGCCGCAAAGGCTGCGCGCCTGCGGGCTGTCATAGGCAATGCCGGCCGACATCAGCAGCCCGCCAATATTGGCGAAGCCGAGGCCCAGCGTGCGGTAGCGATAGGAACGCTCGGCGATTTCGCGGCTCGGGAACTGCGCCATCAGCACGGAGATTTCGAGCGTCACCGTCCAGAGCTTCACCGCATGCTCGAACGCCTCGACGTCGAAGCGGCCCGCTTCTTCGCGGAAGGTCAGCAGGTTGAGCGAGGCGAGGTTGCAGGCGGTGTCGTCAAGGAACATATATTCCGAGCACGGATTGCTGGCGTGAATGTCGCCTGAGGCAGGGCAGGTGTGCCAGTCATTGATCGTCGTATGGAACTGGATGCCCGGATCGGCGGATGCCCATGCGGCATTGCCGATCTGCTCCCAAAGCTCGCTTGCCTTCAGCGTTTTCGACACTTTGCCGTCGGTGCGGCGCTTGAGGCTCCAGTCGCCGTCTTCTTCGACGGCGCGCAGGAAATCGTCGGTGACGCGCACGGTGTTGTTCGAGTTCTGGCCCGACACAGTGAGATAGGCGTCCGAATCCCAGTCCGTGTCATAGGTGCGGAAATCAATGTCGGTATAGCCCTGGCGCGCGAACTGGATGACGCGCTGAATATAGTTCTCCGACACATGCATCTTGCGCGCGGCAATGATCTCGCGCTTCAGCGCCGGGTTCTTCTTCGGGTCGAAGCAATCGCCTTCCGGCCCTTCGCAGTTGACGCAGGCGCGCATCACCGCGCTCAGATGCTTCTGGTTGACCTTCGAGCCGGTGACGAGCGCCGCCACCTTCTGCTCTTCGACGACCTTCCAGTTGATGAACTGCTCGATGTCGGGGTGATCCGCATCGACGATGACCATCTTCGCCGCGCGCCGCGTCGTGCCGCCGGATTTGATCGCGCCTGCCGCCCGGTCGCCGATCTTCAGGAAGCTCATCAGGCCGGATGACTTGCCGCCGCCCGAAAGGCTTTCCTCCTCGCCGCGCAGGTTCGAGAAATTGGAGCCCGTGCCCGAACCATATTTGAATAGCCGCGCCTCGCGGACCCAGAGGTCCATGATGCCGTTCTCGTTGACGAGGTCGTCCTGCACGCTCTGGATGAAGCAGGCATGGGGCTGCGGGCGCTCATAGGCGCTTGTCGCGCGCTTCGTCTCACCGGTTTCGTGATCGACATAGAAGTGGCCCTGCGCCGGGCCGTCGATGCCATAGGCCCAGTGAAGGCCGGTGTTGAACCATTGCGGCGAATTCGGCGCGGCAATCTGGGCCGCCAGCATGAATGCCATCTCGTCGCGATAGGCGCTGGCATCCGCTTCCGTGTCGAAATAGCCGCCCTTCCAGCCCCAATAGGCCCAGGTCCCGGCGAGCCGATCGAAGACCTGACGCGAATCCTGTTCGCCGCCAAAGCGTTCTTCAGCGGGCAGCGCCGCAAGCGCTTCCTGATCCGGTTCGTGGCGCCACAGGAAAGCGGGCACGTCTTTTTCCGGCACCGCGCGCAGCACGCTCGCAACGCCGGCTTTACGGAAATATTTCTGGGCGATGATGTCGGAGGCGACCTGGCTCCAGGCCTCGGGCACGACAACCTGCGCCGCCTTGCCGACAATGGAGCCGTCCGGGTTGCGTATCTCGCTCATCGTTGTTCGGAAGGAAATTCCCTCATAAGGCGAATGACCTTCGACGGTGAAGCAACGCTGGATACGCATAGGGACCCCCCGGCTTTCTTGGCTCACTTGACGTTCGTTCAGGGTGGAGCAGGGCTCTTCCAGATTTTTGACAAAGTTCTACCGCCGCGCCCTTTGGTCTTTTTTGGTTCAAGCAATCAATCGCTTGATTTCAAAAGACTTTCAGTCGCCTCGATGTGGTCTTGTCGTGATCCTGTTCGGCCTCGCTCCGCCCCTTGGCAGAGAGAAATCTTGGGCCTTGAGCGGTCTGACGTCAAGGCATAGTGGCATAACCCAATAATGACGCCACATCTTGCGTTGCCGTAGTCCCGTCTCGGCGCCGAATCGCCTTTCCGTAGGGATATTCGGCCAGTTATCGAAACGGTAATGGTTCGACCGCGAAGATAGGGCGCGAGATGGGGAGCATCGGGCCTGATATGTCACAGCTTGTCAGTACAGCATTTGGTATGCCTTTGAAATCGCTCGACGTTTTGATCGTCGACGACAATGCGAACATGCGCCTGCTGATCCGCACCATCCTGCGCAGCTTCGGTCTTGCCGAAGCGCGTCAGGCGCGTGACGGCACGGCCGGTCTTGCCGAGCTCGCGCGCCGTCCTCCCTCGCTCATTATTTCCGACTGGGAAATGTCGCCAATGAATGGTGGCGATTTCATCCGCTCCGTGCGCCGTGTCGGCGGCGAGCCGCATTGTTTTGTGCCGATCATCGTGCTGACTGCGCACGCCTCGCGCCAGATCATCGGGGAAGCGTTCGATGCAGGCGCGACGCAACTTCTGGTGAAGCCTGTAACGCCCGCCAATCTTCTTCAGCGTATCGGCTGGGTGCTGGAAGATGATCGGCCCTTTGTGCGGATGGGCGATGCCTATCGTCAGGAAATGCGCCTTCCAAAGGTTGCCGAGAAGCCTGTCGCGGCGGTCGCGCCGAAATCGAGCGAAGTCTGGGCCCTCGACTGACACGGGCCGCGCCCCGGCTCTGGACCATCCCGCCTGTGAATGCCATATTCGCCCCGCCTTCTTTCGGGGGCGGAATCGATTTGTTCAGCCTCATTCGCGAGGCGTCGTGGCGGTGATTTGATGAGCCTGTTTTCCGAAATCTTCATCTGGTGGCATGGCCAGACCATGGGTACGCGCTTCTATACGTGGAAGAACGGGAAGCCGGTCGGCACGGACGGGCAGGGCAATCGGTATTACGAAGCGCGTAACGGCGAAAAGGTCGGCGGATATCCGCGCCGCTGGGTCATTTACAATGGCGTCGCCGAAGCATCGCGCGTGCCTCCCGAATGGCATGGCTGGCTGCACAATACGGTCGACGTTCCGCCGGTCGACGAAGACTACACGCCCAGGTCCTGGCAGTTGCCGCACCGGCCGAACATGACCGGAACCCCGCGCGCCTACCGCCCCAAGGGCAGCATTATTCGCGGTGGCGAGCGTCCCAAGGCGACGGGCGATTACGAGCCCTGGCGTCCGCACTGATTTCCCACGCGCATTTGAGCCGATCAACCGAGGACGAGTATGCAGAGCAATTTCGTTGAGACGCTTATCGGCGCCATCGTCGTCGTTATCGCCGGTGTGTTTCTATTTTATGGCTACTCGAATTCGGGCATGCGCAGCGCCGCCGGCTATCATGTGAAGGCAGAGTTCGACCGCGTCGACGGCCTGGCCAATGGCAGCGACGTGCGTCTGTCGGGCATCAAGGTCGGCACCGTTGTCGGGCAGGCGATCGATCCGAAGAATTATCAGGCCGTGGTCACCATGAGCCTCGCGACGGATGTGAAGATCCCAGACGATTCGAGCGCGAAGATCACGAGCGAGGGTCTGCTCGGTTCGAATTACATCGCGCTCACGCCGGGCGGCAGCGAGGAATATCTGGCCGATGGCGGCGAGATCACCTTCACGCAAGGCTCGATCGATTTGATGGGTCTGATCGGACAGGCAATCTTCTCGACAGGCAGCGGCAGCAGCAAGGCGGCAACGCCGGACGCGCCCGCGGCTCCCGCCACTCCCGCCACTCCCGCCACACCGCAATAGGTTGAAAGCCTTGGCTTCAGCGCTTCATCGATATGTTCTTTTCGGCGCGCTTGTCGGCGTCGGGCTCGCGGCGGCGCCTGCCTATGCGGAGCCTTATCCTGTCGCCGTCTTCAGCGGCCTCGACAAGATCACAGCGCATGTGACGAAGTTCGAGGCGACGAAGGACAAGCCCGCGCGCTTCGGCGCTCTTGAGGTGCTGGTGCGTTCTTGCGACAAGAAGCCGCCAGAGGAATCGCCGCAGACGGCCGCCTATGTCGAAATCAGGCAGGTCAACGAAGAGACGCATGTCGTCGATCCGGCGCCGATCTTCAAAGGCTGGATGTTCGCTGAAAGCCCCGGCCTCAACGGGCTGGAGCACCCCGTCTATGACGTCTGGCTCAACACCTGCAAAACAGCTTCGGCGCCCGCCACACCGGCCCCGTAAGCAGTCGGCAGACGCTTGAAGTCCGCCCGCGTGAGCGTCGCTTCATGCAGCCGTGCGCGATAGATATCGCGCGGAATTTCCACCGCACCAAATTGCTTCAGATGCTCGGTGACGAACTGCGTGTCGAGAAGCTTGTAGCCGCCCGCGATCAGTCGCGCGACGAGATGCACCAGCGCAACCTTGCTCGCATCGGTCTCGCGGCTGAACATGCTCTCGCCGAAAAAAACCGAGCCGAGCGAAACGCCATATAGCCCGCCGACGAGTCTCCCGTCCTGCCAGGACTCGACGGAGTGGGCATGGCCGCGCGCAAAAAGCTGGCCGTAAAGTTCGAGGATGCGGTCGTTGATCCAGGTGCCTTCGCGCCCCGCGCCCGTTTCCGCGCAGCCGAGCATCACTTGCCGGAAGCTCGTGTCTATCCGCACCTCGAAGCGCGCCGAGCGCACGGTGCGCTTCAGCCGTTTGGGCAAATGAAAGGCGTCGAGCGGCAGGATGCCGCGCATCTCGGGGTCGATCCAGTAAAGCTCCGGATCGTCGCGCGCCTCTGCCATCGGGAAAACCCCGAAGGCATAGGCGCGCAGGAGCACATCGCTATCAATGTTGCCCATGTCCGCTTTCCGGGTTGACGCCGTTCAGGCGACAGCGCTTCGCGTCAGGACTTTGTCTTGAGGTAATCCTCAAGCCAATGGATGTGGTAATCGCCATTGATGAAGTCCGGCTCGTTCACCAGATCCTGAAACAGCGGGATCGTCGTCTTGATCCCGTCGATCACGAACTCGTGGAGCGAGCGGCGCAGGCGCATCAGGCATTCGTTGCGATTGCGCCCGTGAACGACGAGCTTGCCGATCAGGCTGTCGTAATAGGGCGGAATGCGATAGCCGGAATAGGCCGCGCTATCGACGCGCACGCCAAGGCCGCCCGGTGTGTGGAAGTCTTTGATCGTGCCGGGCGAGGGCGCGAAGGTCTTGGGGTCTTCGGCATTGATGCGGCATTCGATGGCATGGCCGGAGAAAGTCACATCCTCCTGCGTGAAGCTCATCTCAAGCCCCGCCGCGATGCGGATCTGCTCGCGCACGATGTCGATGCCGGTGATCGCCTCGGTGATCGGATGTTCGACCTGAAGGCGCGTATTCATTTCGATGAAATAGAACTCGCCGTCTTCATAAAGAAATTCGATCGTGCCGACGCCGAGATAGCCGAGTTTGCCGATTGCATTGCGAACGATGTCGCCGATCTTCTGGCGCTGCGTTTCATTCAGGGCAGGCGAGGGGCACTCTTCGAGCACCTTCTGGTGGCGGCGCTGCAACGAGCAATCGCGTTCGCCAAGATGCGCGACGTTGCCGTGACTGTCGGCAATGATCTGCATCTCGATATGGCGCGGCTGCCCGAGATACTTCTCCATGTAGAGAGAGTCGTCACCGAACGCAGCTTTGGCTTCCGCCCGCGCCGTCGAGAGAGCGCCGGACAGTTCGTCTCGCGAATTGGCGACCTTCATGCCGCGTCCGCCGCCGCCTGCCGCCGCTTTGACGAGCACGGGATAGCCCGTCTCGGCCGCGACCTTGTAGGCCTGCTCGTCGCTGGTGATCGCGCCGTCGGAGCCGGGCACGCAAGGGATACCAAGCGACTTCGCCGTGATCTTCGCCTGGATTTTATCGCCCATCAGGCGAATGTGATCGCCGCTCGGCCCGATGAAGGTGATGCCATGCGCCGCGAGAATATCGGCAAAGCGCGCATTCTCCGACAGGAACCCGTAGCCCGGATGCACAGCATCGGCGCCCGTGATCTCGCAAGCCGAGATGATGGCGGGAATGTTGAGGTAGCTTTCGCTTGCCTGCGGCGGACCGATGCAAACGCTTTCATTGGCGAGGCGCACATGCATCGCGTCGGCATCCGCCGTCGAGTGCACGGCGACCGTCTTGATGCCCATTTCGCGGCAGGCACGATGGATACGCAGCGCGATCTCGCCACGGTTTGCGATGAGTACTTTTTCGAACATGGCCCTGTGGCCTATTCGATAATGATGAGAGGTTCGCCGAATTCGACCGGCTGGCCGTCTTCGACGAGTATCTTCGTCACCGTGCCCGCCTTGGTCGCGGGGATGTGGTTCATGGTCTTCATCGCTTCGATGATGAGCACCGTCTGACCGACGCTGACTTTCGAACCGACCGTCACGAAGGGCGCGGCGCCGGGCTCAGGCGCGAGATAGGTCGTGCCGACCATCGGCGAGGCGAGGGCGCCCGGATGCGCCGCATCGCTCACGGGTGCGACGGCGGCGGCGATTGGCGCAGCGGAAGATGCTGTCATCACCGGCACGGAAACCTGCGTCACCTGCCGCGCCACGCGCAGCTTCAGCGAGCCGGTTTCGATTTCGATTTCACTAAGATCGGTCTCCTTGAGGAGAGCCGCGAGTTGCCGGATCAAGTCCTGGTCGACGCCTGCCTTGCTCATCTCGCTTTTATTGCTTTCTGACTTTGGGCTTCCAGATTTTTGTGCCGGTTGGCGGGGTGAGGCCAATGTCTCGATTCCTGTTCTATTTGGAAATGTCGGCGAGGATCGCGTCGAGGGCAAGAGTATAGCCCTGAACGCCGAGGCCGCAGATCACGCCTTTAACCACTGACGACACATGGGAGTGATGCCGGAATTCCTCGCGCTTGTAGATGTTCGAAATATGAACTTCCACGGCGGGAATATCGAGCATTGCCAATGCATCGTGAATGGCGATGGATGTATGTGAATAAGCAGCGGCATTGATAATGACGCCGCTGGCCATGCTGCGAGCTTCTTGAATCCAGGTGACGAGTTCGCCTTCGTGGTTGCTCTGAAGGCAAAGCGCCGTCACACCACGCGCCTTTGCGTGTGCCGTAACCATTTTCTCGATATCGGCGAGCGACGTCCGGCCATAGATTTCCGGTTCCCGCAGACCGAGCAGGTTCAGATTCGGCCCGTTCAGCACGTAAACGGGCTTGCTGGTCACTTTCGTCGCGGATGTGGACTTCTTTGCCATTTTCTCGCCGGAAGTTCTTGGCAGTATGGGCCGTACCTCGATTCGAGGCGGTCCAGTTATACGCAAGTCCCTTATGCCGCGAAAGGCTTTAACCGGCACTAACGGACTGTTGCGCAGGCTCGTGCCTGCCGGGTTGAATTGGGGTCGCGCCTCACCCATTATCCAGCCAATGCGGGCCAGCGCCCGCCAGATGCCAAGGCGGCGAATATTCCATGATGCAACTAACTGTAAACGGTGACATCCACGAAATTCCGGGGCCGATCAGCCTTTTGGGACTGATCGAACATTTCGGCCTGGAACCGCGCAAGGTCGCCATCGAGCGCAATCTCGAAATTGTGCCGCGTTCGACCTATGCTCAAACACTGCTCGGCGACGGCGACCGGCTTGAGATCGTTCATTTCGTCGGCGGCGGTTAACCGCCCGAAAGCCGGTGTCGAGCTGTAAAATTTTTAATACCGAGTGCAGGAGTAACAAGTGGCGGAAACGGTGAAGGTCAAGGCGGTGGAAACGGGCGGCACGCAAGACGATGGTTTCGTGATTGCGGGGCGCACTTACCGCTCGCGCCTCATCGTGGGCACCGGCAAATATAAAGACTTGGCCGAGAACGCTGCGGCAGTTGAGGCGGCGGGCGCGGAGATCGTCACCGTCGCGGTGCGTCGCGTCAACGTGACGAACCCCAAGGAACCGATGCTGATCGACTTCATCGATCCGAAGAAGGTCATGTATCTGCCGAACACAGCCGGTTGCTACACGGCGGAAGATGCCGTGCGCACGCTTCGCCTCGCGCGCGAAGCAGGCGGCTGGAATCTCGTGAAGCTCGAAGTGCTGGGCGACCAGAAGACGCTTTACCCCGACATGATCGAGACGTTGCGTGCCGCCGAAGCGCTGTTGAAAGACGGCTTCGACGTCATGGTCTATTGCTCTGACGATCCGATCATGGCCAAGAAGCTCGAAGACCTTGGCTGCTGCGCCATCATGCCGCTTGCAGCACCCATCGGCTCAGGCCTCGGCATTCAGAACCCGATCAACATTCGCCTCATCATCGAGCAGTCGAAAGTGCCGGTGCTCGTCGATGCGGGCGTCGGCACGGCATCCGACGCCGCGATTGCGATGGAGCTGGGCTGCGATGGCGTGTTGATGAACACGGCAATTGCAGAAGCCAAGAATCCGATCCTGATGGCCCGCGCGATGAAGCTTGCGGTCGAAGCCGGTCGGCTTGCCTATCTCGCCGGTCGCATGGCGAAGCGCAAATATGCCGATCCGAGTTCGCCGCTGGCGGGCCTTATCTGATCAGCAATTCGCGCCGCAGGTCTCGCGCGCGACTTTCACCGCAGAAGCCAGTTCATCCGTGCTGAGCGCGCCGGGATGCATCTTGCCGCCGATGACGAAGCCCGGCGTTCCCGTGACGCCGAGGGCGCGTGCCAGTTCTTCATTGCGCGCGATCGTCGCCTCGATCTCGGGGTCCGCCATGTCGCGCCGGAGCTTCGCCGTATCGAGGCCGACGCTCTTGGCGATCTGCATGATCTTCTTCTCGTCGAGCTCGCCCTTGTTGGCGTAAAGCGCCTGGTGCATCTCGAAATATTTGCCCTGCTTGCGCGCAGCAATGGCGGCATGCGAAGCGACGACCGAGTCCGGCCCGAGGATCGGAAACTCTTTCAGGATCAGCTTTATATTGCCGTCGTCATGCACCGCCTTCATCAGCGGCCCGAAAGCACGCTTGCAGAAGCCGCAGTGATAATCGAAGAACTCGACGATGGTGACATTGCCGTTCGGATTACCCGCAACGAAAGACGAGGGATCTTCATAGATCGCCTTTCGATTGGCCGCGACGGCGTCGCTCTGCCGTTGTGATTCAGCAGAAGCCTGCTTGGCATCGAGTTCTGTCATCACCTCGATCAGAATTTCGGGATTCTTCACGAGGTAGTCGTGGACGATCTTCTCGATGTCGCGCTTTTGCGTATTGCTAAAGCTCTGCGTTTTTTCCTGTGGAGCGGCCAGACTCAAAGTGGAGCCTGCAGCCAATCCGAAAACCGCAATCACAGCGAACGCAAAACCACGCAGAACCGTCAACTTCATTATCTGTCTTCCATCTCATTGCGCGCGGTCACAATGTCCTGCGCGCGGAGCCATTCCGGCGAGCCTGCCTTGAGCAGGGACTGCGCCTTTTCGGCATGCATGCGCGCATCTTTCATCGCGCCGATCGCTTCGTAATACTGCGCGGTGGAAAGTTCCGCCATGCCGATATTGTTCTGCCGGCTATAGGCAATCGACAACTGGTAAAAGGCAAACGGGTTTTCGCTGTCGTGCTTGACGGATTCCTGAAGATAGCCAAGCGCCTCACGATCGAATTCAGGCTTTTCCACCGCGAGCATTGATTGCGCGAGGGAAAGCTGGAACTGCGGCTCGTTGGGCTTCAGGGCCAGCGACTGTCTGTAGCTGGGAACCGACTCGGCAACCTTGCCGCCCTCGAACTGGATCTGGCCCTTCAATTCCCACAGATAGGGATTTTTCGGGTCTTTCTTCAGCAGAAACTCAAGCTCGCTCAACGCCTTTTCATTGTCTCCGGCCTTGTGATAGGCGACCGCGCGTCCGTAATGCGCGTAGTCGCTTTGGTCGGAACTTGGATAGCGGCGAAACGTGACGTCAGGCGCATCGACGAAGCCGTTCAGCTTTGCCTGCACCATTTTGAAATGATGAATGCTCTCCGGCGGATCGGGCTTGTCGAAATAGGGCGACGCCTTGACGCGCTCTTCAAGCGAGGCAAGACGATCTTCTGAAATCGGATGGCTGCGGATAAACGGGTCCTGCTGCTGCGTGCTCAGAGCTTCCTGATCGCGGAATTTTTCAAACAGAAGCAGCATGCCCTTGCCGGACAGGCCCGCGCGCTGAAGATAAGTTGCGCCCGCCTGGTCGGCGCTGCCTTCCTGCTGGCGGCTATAGGTCAGCATGGACCGCATCGCGACCTGCGAGCCGCCCGCCAGAATGGCCATGCCGGCATCGCCTGCGCCCGCGATGATCGCTCCAAGCCCGGCAATCATCGATGCGTAGTAGGGAAGCGCCAGCTTGCCCATAGCCTCCTGGCCGCGCGCCAGATGCCCGCCCGCCATATGGCCGGTTTCATGCGCGATGACGCCGATCAGCTCCATCGGCTCGTCCGACTGAGTGATCAGGCCGGTATTGATGAACATGCGCTGGCCGCCAGCGACGAAAGCGTTGATGCCGGGGTCCATCACCAGATGAACGCGCACGGAGGAGGGGACAAGCCCTGCCGCGCGCCAGATCGGCGTCGAATAATCCCGGAGCATCTGCTCGGTCTCGGCGTCGCGCACCAGCGATATGCTGTCTGCATAGGCCGGGGCCGCCCCGGCAAAAGCGAGCAGGGCGCTCAAGCACAATGCGCTTGTCTTCTTCGTCAGCGTCGCAGCTTTCATCGTCTCCCCTTGCGCACATCGCCGGACTGTCCGGTGCGCGTTCTAAAGGCCCCGTACCTCAAATCCACAACACAGGCGCATTGACGTCCCATGCCGCGCCGTGTCTTTCTTTGGCGGCTCATCGGTTTGCAACATTTCTTTCAACAGAATCGGTAGAAAACGGCGTTGAAAGCCCGAGCCGAGCCGACTAAACGGTAAGTGCGAGCCCACCGCCCGTCAATCAAGCCTCAAGATAAACGGTTCGCATGTCCAATACCGGCGTTTGTCTTGACGCTGGCCGAGAACAAAGCCTCGAATAAAGGCCGAATTGTGAATAGGGCTGAACATGGCCCAAGGCGCGAAAGGGCCGAACACCGGCCAAAGGGGAGACTTACTCGTGCGCACCACCTGGTTGAGAACAGCCCGTCCCATCGTCAATCTGGCTTTCGTCTCCGCGCTTGCGGGGTGCTCCATGCTCCCGGACATGGGCGGCGGATCAAGTTCGCCGCTTGGGGCCACCGTCACCAGTGGCGTCGAGACCAAATATGCGCGCGACGACATTGCCGGCAAAAAGCTGGCGCTCGACCCGTCTGATTCTTCCTTCGCCGGTGCAGTTATCGCCGACGAGCCGACAGCGGCACTGGTCGCGCGCAACGTGCTGGAAAAAGGCGGCAATGCCGCCGACGCGGCGACGGCCCTCTATTTTGCACTTTCCGTGACCTATCCGGCAGCGGCAAGCCTTGGCGGCGGCGGCGTCTGCCTCGCGCGTCAGGGCGGCAAGCCTGAAGTCGAAAGCATTGCCTTCCTTACGCGCCGCCCGCTTGAAGGCGGCTCCATCGCCGTACCGGGCAACGTGCGCGGCTTCGCGCTGCTGCAAGCCCGTTACGGGTCCAAGTCCTGGTCGGAAATTGTCTCGCCGGCCGAGCGGCTGGCGGCGACCGGCGTGCCCGTCTCGCGCGCCATGGCGCATCAGCTTGGTGAAAGCGCCGTGATGATCGGCAACTCCCCCGATCTGCGCCGCAGCTTCGCGCGTCCCGATGGCACAGCCTATCAGGAACTCGACACGTTCAGCCCCGCGGCCCTGGCCGGAACGCTCGCGCATATTCGCAGCCGTGGCGTTGCCGGTTTTTATGAAGGCGAGACGGGTCGCATTCTTATCGCTGAATCGCGCACCAAAGGCGGTTCGCTCTCCGCTTCCGATCTTGTGAACTACCGTCCTGAAGTATCGCCCGCGCAGCAGATCGCCGTTGGCGAGTTGAACGTCATGCTTCCTGCCCGCAACCTTGGCGCAGGCGTATTCGCCGGAACGCTCTGGTCGAATATTCAGGGTGCATCCGGCGCCGCCGCGCTCACCGCCGCCGCCGAACGCACGGCTATCGCGCTTGGCGCGAGATCGGGCCCGGCGCTTGAGGGCGACTACGGTTCGACCTCGTTCGTTACCGTCGATAGCAAGGGCGGCGCGGTTGCCTGCTCCGTCACCATGAACGGCGCATTCGGCGCAACGCGCACGGCAGATGGCACAGGTGTCGTTTTCGCAGCGACCCCTGAGGCCGTCGTGAAGGGCCTCGGCTCGGCCTTCCTCGTGCCGGTGATGGTCGTGAAGGCAAACAGCAGCACGGGCCTTTATGTCGCCGGTGCCGGTGCGGGTGCGCCCAAGGGCGGCGCCGCAATTGAAAGCGTCGTCGCAGGCGCGTTGACCGGCAATGAAGGTGCCGCCGCGTCGGCGCTCGCTTCGGGCCCCGCCGATGCGCGTTCGCCTGCCAACGCCATTGTCTGCCCGCAAGGCCTGCCCGCCGGGGCATGCTCGATCCATGTCAGCCCCAAGGGCTTCGGCGTCGGCTTCGGCGCCGTCGCGGCAGGCTCCTGAGCGGAACGCCATGAATTCACGTCCTCAGGTATCCAGTCGCGGAGCAAGCGCGCCCTTCATCGCGATGGAAGTCATGCGTGAGGCGGCCATGCTGTCCATGCAAGGCGGCGCTCACGGCAAACGCATTATCCAGCTCGCGGTCGGTCAGCCCTCGACCGGCGCGCCGCGTCTGGTGCGCGAGGCGGCCGCTCGCGCTCTCGAAAAGAGCCGCCTCGGTTACACCGACAGTCTTGGTATTCTGAAACTTCGCGAGCGCATCGCGAAACACTATGACGAGCATTACGGCCAGTCTGTTTCGCCTGATCGCATCATCGTCACGTCCGGCTCCTCGGGCGGTTTCGTGCTGGCCTTTCTTGCCTGCTTCGAAGCAGGCGCGCGTGTCGCAATCGCCGAGCCGTGTTATCCGGCCTATCGCAACATCCTGAAGTCTCTGGGGCTCGAAGTTGTCGGCATTCCCGTCGGCCCCGAAACGCGATGGAATTTGACGCCAGACCTGATCGCCGATGCGGAACGCAAACATGGCCGCATCGCAGGCGTTCTGGTCGCAAGCCCCGGCAATCCGACCGGCACCATGCTCGATGCGACCCACCTTGCAGCACTGACGGCGTCTTGCGAGGCGGAAGGCCGCTGGTTCATCTCCGACGAGATTTATCATCGCATCAGCTACGGCATGGCGGAGGCGACCGCTCTTGCATCCTCGCCCGACGCCATCGTCATCAACAGCTTCTCGAAATATTACAGCATGACCGGCTGGCGCCTTGGCTGGCTGATTGCGCCGCAACGCATGATGGTGCCGCTCGATCGTCTGGCGCAAAACCTGTTCATCTCGCCTGCTGCGCTGTCGCAGGAGGCCGCCATAGCAGCCTTCGATGCGAGCGAGGAGCTGGACGCCAACGTGGCCGTCTATGCGGCGAACCGCGAATTGCTGCTCGCGGAATTGCCGAAAGCGGGCTTCGACACCTTCGCGCCCGCCGACGGGGCATTCTATCTGTATGCGGATATAAGCCGTTTTCTGCGCGCCGACGGCAATGCGGACAGCACCGAATTCTGCAAGCGCATGCTGCGCGAAATCGGCGTTGCGCTGACGCCCGGCTACGATTTCGATACCGAGCGCGGACGCCAGACCGTGCGCTTTTCATTTTCCGGCGCAACCGCCGACATGGCCGAGGCGGCGGAGCGGATCAAATCCTGGCTTGGTTGAACCATGCCCGTAAGCCCCGAATACAAGGAATTCATCATCGAGCAGCTTGAGCGGCTGGGGCCGGTCAGGATGCGCGGCATGTTCGGCGGCGCGGGCGTCTATCTCGACGATCTGATGTTCGGCCTGATCTTCGACGAAACTCTCTATCTGAAAGTCGACGACCGCAATCGTCCCGACTATGAAGCGGAGGGCATGGAACCCTTCACTTACGAGATGACGGACGGCAGCACCGGTTCATTGCGCTACTACGAAGTTCCCGAACGCCTCTACGACGATCCCGACGAACTTGTGCAATGGGCGCGCAAATCGCTCGACGCGATGATGGTCGTGCGTGCGGAAAAGCTCGCAAAGGCGGCGAGGGTGGCGGAGCGGAAAAAAGCCGCTGCCAAAAAGCAGAAGGCGCCGCCCGGAAAGACAGCGCCTCCTGAAAAACCGACGACGAAGAAAAAGCGTTAAACCAGAAT
>NZ_JBASBH010000052.1:0-29176 GCF_049651025.1 Parvibaculum sp.
GCATCAGACCGCGTGTGGCCGGGCCGGAAAGGTCGTAAAGGGTCGGAACGACGACATGGAGAAGGATTGCGAGGAGCGCAAATATCCCTGCGGCCCGCTGGCGGGTCGCCTGAAAGGTGCTGCTGTCTGTGTAAGCCCCGAATCCCATGCGCGTAGATGACCATTTCGTGCGGGGTGACGAAAGCTGCATTTTGTCGCTACGGAGCTTCCCTTATACGCCGATGCGACTGGAAAGCGGAGGGGCCTGAGGTTAGAGTGCGCGCCGCAATACAGGCTAAACGACGGGCACAATGAATATTTTTCGGCATTTCGAGACGCGGGTCGAGACGGCGCTGACAGAGCTTGCGGCAGAAGGAGCGATCCCGACGGGGCTCGATTTTGCCCGCATCGCCGTCGAGCCGCCGCGCGATCCTTCACATGGCGACCTCTCGACCAACGCCGCCATGGTGCTGGCAAAGCCCGCCGGAATGCAGCCGCGCGCATTGGCCGAAAAACTGGCGGCAAAGCTCAAGGGCGAGCCGTCGGTGACGGAGGTGACGATTGCCGGGCCGGGCTTCATCAATCTGCGCCTCAATGACGATATCTGGCGGACCGGCATTGCCGATGTATTGCGGACCGGCGCGACCTATGGCGCAAGCGACCTCGGCGCGGGCGAGGCGGTGAACATCGAATATGTCTCGGCCAACCCGACCGGGCCGATGCATGTCGGTCATGTCCGCGGCGCTGTCTTCGGCGATGCGCTGGCGAACCTTCTGGAAAAAGTCGGCTACCGGGTTTGCCGCGAATATTACATCAACGATGCGGGCGGGCAGATCGAGGTGCTGGCACGCAGCGCCTTCCTGCGTTACCGCGAGGCGATGGGCGAGACGATCACGATCCCGGAAGGCCTTTATCCGGGCGACTATCTGAAGCCTGTGGGCACGGCGCTTGCCGAGGCGCACGGCAAGAAGCTTGCGGAGATGGCCGAGAGCGAATGGCTGCCCATCGTGCGCAACACGACCATCGAAATGATGATGGAGCTTATTCGCGGCGACCTCGCGGTGCTCGGCATCACGCATGAAGTCTTTTATTCCGAGCGCGAGTTGCACAAGACCGGCGCTATCGAGGCGGTGCTGAAGCTGCTGGAAGACAAGGGCCTCATCTATACCGGCGTTCTCGAGCGCCCCAAGGGCGACACGTCGGAAGACTGGGAGGAGCGGCCCCAAACGCTTTTCCGCTCGACGCAGTTCGGCGACGATCAGGACCGCGCGCTGAAAAAGTCCGATGGCTCATGGACCTATTTCGCGCCGGACATCGCCTATCACCTCGACAAGTTCAATCGCGGCTACACGAAGCTCATCGACGTCTGGGGCGCGGATCACTCCGGCTATATCAAGCGCGTGAAGGCGGCGGTGGCCGCTGTCACCGACAACAAGGCCGAGATCGACGTGAAGGTCTGCCAGCTCGTGCGGCTGTTCCGCAATGGCGAGCCTTTCCGCATGTCGAAGCGCGCGGGCGATTTCGTCACGCTGCGCGATGTGGTCGATGAAGTCGGCAAGGACGCCGTGCGCTTCATGATGCTGACGCGCAAGAACGACGCCTCGCTCGATTTCGACTTCGCCAAGGTCATGGAGCAGTCGCGCGACAATCCGGTTTTCTATGTGCAATACGCTCACGCGCGTATCCACTCCGTCTTGCGCAATGCGAAGGAACTGGACTTCGACCTGTCCGATGCGGCACTTGCCGGGGCCGATTTCTCCCTTCTCAGCGATGAGGCCGAGCTTGGGCTGGTCAAGCTGATGGGCGCTTTCCCGCGCCAGATCGAGCAGGCCGCGCTGGCGCATGAGCCGCACCGCATTGCCTTTGCCTTGAACGACCTGGCCGCCGGATTTCACGGGTTGTGGAACAAAGGCAAGGACGAACACCATTTGCGGTTTATTCTGGCGGAGAAGAGGGATGTTACCCTTGCGAGACTCGCGCTGATTCGTGCAGCGGCCTATGTGCTGGCCGCCGGTCTGGGCGTTCTCGGCGTTGAGCCGGCAGAGGAGATGCGCTGATGTCGGATGATGGACGGCAGGAACCGGGTTACTACGAATCCGAAGACGACGACTATTACACCTATGACGCCACCGACGATGAGGACGAGGGGCGTCGTCGGCCTGTCGTCATATTGGCCATTCTGGCGCTTATCGTCGTTTTCTCGGGCGTCGTCTTTCTTGCCTATAAGCAGGGGCTGAAGCAGGGCGCTTCGGGCAACCCGCCCGTTATCCGCGCCGATGGCTCGCCCTCCAAGGTCGCGCCGACCAATCCGGGCGGCATCGAAATTCCCCATCAGGACCGCGCCGTCTACGACCGGCTGTCGGGCAGTGGCGAGAGCACGCAGTCCGATACCGAGCATTTGCTCCCCAAGCCAGAGGAGCCGATGGCGATGAGCGAGCCTGCGCCCGCAACGCCGCCGCCGGCAGCTCCGGGGGTGCCGCCGGAAGCCGCCGAGGTTCCGCCGCTCGCTCAGGCCGCGCCCGTTATCGCTGCGCCGGTTACGCCTGTGCAGCCCGCGCCTGCAACGCCGAAACCCGCGGAGACGGCGCCTGCTGCCGCCAGCACATCGGGCGGTTTCGTTGCCCAGCTTGCGGCTTTCCGCGATGAGGCATCGGCGCGCGCAGAGCTGAAGACGCTGCAGAAGAAATATCCCGCTCTGGTCGGCCTCACAGCCGATATCCAGAAAGCGGACCTTGGCGCGAAGGGCATTTATTACCGCCTGCGCGCGGGCTATCTCGACAAGGCCAAGGCGCAGACGCTTTGCACCGAGTTGAAGGCGAAGGGGCAGGCCTGCCTCGTCAGGCCGAAATAATGCCGACCAGGGCCGCCATTTATGGCTGTTCCGGGCTGGCGCTGACCGAGGCCGAGAAGCGCTTTTTCAAAGATGCGGAGCCCTGGGGCTTCATCGTTTTTGCGCGCAACATTGCTTCTCCGCAGCAGCTTCGCGCCCTGACCGATGAGTTTCGCGATATTGCGGGGCCAGATGTGCCCGTGCTGATCGATCAGGAAGGTGGCCGCGTCGCCAGGCTGCGCCCTCCGCAATGGCGGGCCTATCCGGCAGGGCGGCGTTATGGCGAACTTTATGCTCGCTCCAGGGAACAGGGCCTCGAAGCCGTAAGACTCGCAAGCCGCCTGATTGCAGCCGAACTGACCGCAGTCGGCGTGAATGTCGATTGCCTGCCGGTGCTCGACGTGCCGGTGCCGGGCGCGCATGATGTGATCGGCGACCGGGCCTATGGCGAGACGCCGGGGCCGGTGATTGCGCTGGGCCGCGCCGCCGCCGAGGGGCTGCTCGAGGGCGGCGTACTGCCGATCATCAAACATATTCCCGGTCATGGCCGGGCAGGCGTCGACAGCCATTTGAGCTTGCCGGTGGTCGTAGCCGATGCGCGGACGCTGACGGATACGGACTTCGCCCCGTTCAAGGCGCTGGCTGATATGCCGATCGCCATGACGGCGCATGTCGTCTATTCGGCGATCGACGCCCATGCGCCCGCCACAACCTCGCGCATCGTGATCGACGACATCATCCGGGGCACCATCGGCTTTGACGGCTTCCTCATGTCGGACGACGTCTCCATGCAGGCGCTCAAGGGCACGATTGCCGAGCGTACGCGGGCGAGCCTCAAGGCCGGTTGCGACATTGCCCTTCATTGCAATGGCGAGATGAAGGAAATGGAGGCGGTCGCCAGCGAAGCCCCGCTGCTGGCGGGCGATGCCTTGCGCCGGTCGGCCGCCGCATTGGCACGGCTGTCCGCGCCCGAGGATTTCGACGAGCAGGCAGGCCTTGCCCGGTTCGCCGAGCTTATGGGCACTTCCTGGGGATAAATGCGAAACGGGGTACCGTGCGGTTGGAGCGCGGGGTATAAGGGCGAATATGGCCCCCATGTCTGTTTGACGTGGCGGCGACCCTTGGGATCAGCGACATAGGCGGCATGCAAGAGACGTCCTCACATAACGAGGCTGACGCCGGAACACCGGACGCGCCGCCGCCGGACGCCTTCATTGAAGGCCCGCCGCGCGATGCCGCCGAAGCCGATCCGTCCGCCTCGCTGATCGTCGATCTCGACGGCTATGAAGGGCCGCTCGACGTCCTGCTGGCGCTCGCCCGCAATCAGAAGGTCGACCTCACCCGCATCTCGATCCTGGCGCTGGCCGAGCAATATCTCGACTTCATCAACCGCGCGCACAGGATGGAGCTTGATCTCGCCGCCGACTATCTGGTCATGGCGGCTTGGCTTGCCTACCTCAAATCGCGGCTGCTGCTGCCGCCGCCGGATGTCGAGGAAGGCCCGAGCGGCGCGGAGATGGCGGCACGGCTCGCCTTCCAGCTTCAGCGCCTCGAGGCGATGCGCAATGCATCTCGCAACCTCTTCGCCCGGCAGCGTCTCGGTGTTCATGTTTTCCAGCGCGGAGCGCCTGAAGGCGTTCGCGTTGTAAAAACAAGCGAATATCAGGGAACCCTTTATGACCTCCTGAAGTCTTATTCAGACCAGAGGCTCAAGACGCAGTTTACGCATTGGGAGCCGAAGCGCTTGCCGATCATGGCAATCGAGCAGGCCCGCAAGCGTCTTGAATCCATGCTTGGCATGATGTTCGACTGGGGACGTATCGATGCCTATCTGCCGAGCGAGGATATGAGCCCGGAAATGCGCCGCTCGACACTGGCCAGCACTTTCAGCGCAGCTCTTGTTCTGGCTAAGAATGGCGACATTGAGATAAGACAATCAGGTGTTTACCAGCCGCTCTTCATGCGTCGCAAGAAGATCGACCCGTCCGAGGCTTCGGCTGAGGACACCAACGATACCGACGAGCAGACCAGCGAATGACGATGGAAGAAACGATAACGGACACTCCCGAGCCTGACATGCCCGAGTCCGACATGGTCGAGCCCGCACAGAGCGAGCCCGAACTGGAAGGCGTGGAGGATGACGACGAGCCGCAGGCTGAAGGCGTTGTGTCGGACGACGAAGCCGATGCCGTTGGCGAGGTGGAGTCCGGCGAAGACGATGACGGCGCAGAGGCCGATGCCGACGAGGAAGATGAGCCTGAAGTTGCCGTGGCCGGCGCCGTTGAAGGCGAGGGAGCCGAAGGCAATGTGGTCAGTTTTCCGGCCAATGCGACCGATCATGCCCAGTTGATGCGCATGGCCGAGGCGCTGCTCTTCGCGGCTGCCGAACCGCTGGATATCGATAGTCTCGCCGCGCGGCTGCCTGCCGGGACCGATGTTGGAGCTGTTATTGAAGACCTTCAGGCGCTTTATGAGAAGCGCGGCGTAAACCTTGTTCGTGTCGCAAATAAGTGGCTTTTCCGGACGGCGGAAGACCTGTCATTCCTGATGGAGCGCGAAGCGGTCGAGCAGAAGAAGCTCTCGCGTGCGGCTATGGAGACGCTGGCGATCATCGCCTATCACCAGCCGGTGACACGCGCCGAGATCGAAGAAATTCGCGGCGTCTCCGTGTCGAAGGGCACGATCGACGTGCTGATGGAGACGAGCTGGGTCAGGCTTCGCGGACGCAAGCGCACGCCGGGTCGCCCCGTGACCTATGGCACGACCGAAGCCTTCCTTGTTCATTTCGGACTTGAAGCCGTCGGCGATCTGCCGGGCCTCGATGATCTGAAAGCGTCGGGTCTGCTCGATGGCCGCTTGCCGCCGGGCTTTGAAATCCCGATCCCGACCGAGGGCGGCGTCGAAGGCGACGGCGAATTCGAGGACGAAGTGGCCGAGGAATACGGCGCTGCGCATGACGAACATCTGGCGCAATTGGGCAATGACGAGGATGGGGCGAGCTAGGCCTTCCTCATCCAGAGTCTGAGGTTTGGTCGGATTTGAGCTGCCGCCTGGGTTTGAGCGGTTGGGTTAAACGAAATTCTGCAGTGTCTTGATCCGGGCCGGGGCGCAATCTGTGCTCGAAAATCAAGAAGCTGCTGCCCATATGCGATAGATTAAGCGTTGAGAGACTTGCTCCCGAGCTGGGAAATGCGCCTTTAAGCGCTTGGCGGGCGAGAACATTGGGAGACTTAGATGTTGAGTTGGACACATATTCTCGTCGTCGTCGCCGTTATCGTTTTGTTGTTCGGTCGCGGCAAGGTTTCGGATTTGATGGGCGACGTGGCGAAAGGCATCAAGAGCTTCAAGAAGGGGCTCGCTGATGACGACGTGCCGGTCGCCAAACCCGATCCGAAAATCATAGAAGGCAGCGCGACGCAGGAAGCGAACGCGCCGGCCAAGGACAAGACCGCCAACGGCTGAGGCGCGGCCCCGACTCCTCGGGAGTCGGTTGACGCAATCCGGGTAGACCTTTCATGTTCGATATCGGCTGGTCCGAACTGCTGCTCGTGGCGGTGCTCGCCATCATCTTCGTTGGTCCAAAGGACCTGCCGAAGCTGATGCGGACGCTTGGCCAGTACACGGCCAAGATGCGCGCCATGGCCCGCGAGTTTCAAAACTCGTTCGAGGATCTGGCCCGCGAAACCGAAATCGAAGAACTGCGCAAGCAAATGGCCGAGCTGCGAGAGGGGGCCATGAAACCGCTGGCCGATATGCAGCAGTCGGCCGAGGTGATCGCCACGGCGACCAAAGCGCCCGAGCAAACCCTGCCGCCGTCTGAGGCACCGGCCGCGACACAGGCCGAGCCGAAAGAGGCAGGCCCGGTATGAGCGACATCGATCCCGACGACATGGACGCCACGCGCGCCCCGCTGCTCGATCACCTGATCGAACTGCGCTCGCGGCTTATCAAGTCGATGGTCGCAATCACCATCGCATTTGCCGTCTGCTTCACCTTCGCCAAATACATCTTCAATATTCTGGTGCGGCCCTATGAGGTCGCGGCGGGCGCAGGTGCGGACGTCACCTTCATCTATACGGCGCCGCAGGAATATTTCTTCACGCAGATGAAGCTCGCCATGTTCGGCGCGTTCTTTCTGGCCTTTCCGATCATTGCGACGCAGGTCTACATGTTCGTCGCGCCGGGCCTCTACAAGAACGAGCGCAATGCCTTCCTGCCATTCCTGATCGCAACGCCGATCCTGTTTCTGATCGGGGCGGCGCTGGTCTATTTCATGGTGATGCCGCTCGCGCTGCACTTCTTCATGAGCATGCAGCAGGCGGGCGGCGAGGGTAAGGCGGCGATCCAGTTGCTTCCCCGCGTCAGCGAATATCTGAGCCTCATCATGAGCCTGATCCTCGCCTTCGGCGTCTGCTTCCAGCTGCCGGTCATTCTGACGCTGCTTGCCAAGATCGGCGTCGTCACCTCCGACATGCTGCGCAAGGGCCGCCGCTACGCCATCGTCATTGCGTTTGCGGTCGCCGCCGTGCTGACGCCGCCGGACCTGTTGAGCCAGATCAGCCTCGGCATTCCGACCGTGCTTCTCTATGAGCTGTCGATCTTCGCCGTGGTCTATGTGGAACGGAAGAAGAAGGCGGCGGAAGAGGCTGAAAAGGCGAAGGAAGCCGGCGAGCAAGCGGGCGACGCCGAGGCGACACCCTAACGACTGCTCCAAAAAGCGTAACCATGAGTTACGTGCCGCCTCGTCTTTATGCCGGGGTGACAGCGATAGGTTGTGGCCCGGTGGACGCTTCCAGCCCTTCCGCGTATACAAAACGCACGTAACTCATGGTTACGCGCGGGATTCGCGCGGGCCGCGAATATCCAATCCGCGACGGATCATATGCACGACATAAAAATCATCCGCGACGACCCCGAGGCTTTCGACAAGGGACTCGCCAAGCGCGGCCTTGCGGCGCAGTCGGCGCGCCTCATTGAGATCGACGAGCGCCGCCGCAAGGTGATCGTGTCGCTGCAGGATATGCAGCAGAAGCGCAATGACGCCTCGAAGCAGATCGGCGCCGCGATAGCCAAGAAGGACGATGCACTCGCCCAGACACTGATGGACGAAGTCTCGAACCTCAAAGGCGCGATCCAGCAGGGCGAGGAAGACGAGCGTCGGCTGACCGCAGAGCTGGAAACGGAACTGGCCGCGATCCCGAACATTCCTTTCGACGATACCCCGGTCGGCGCGGATGAAACGGGCAATGTCGAGCATCACCGGCATGGAACGCCCCGCGCGCTGAACTTCGCGGCGAAGGAGCATTTCGATCTCGGCGAGGCGCTGGGCCTCATGGATTTCGAAACGGCGGCCAAACTCTCCGGTTCGCGCTTCGTCGTACTGAAGGGGCAGCTTGCCCGCCTCGAACGCGCCATTGCGAGCTTCATGCTCGACCTGCATACCGGCGAGTTCGGCTATGAGGAAGTCTCGCCGCCGCTGCTCGTCAAAGATCATGTGATGTTCGGCACGGCGCAATTGCCGAAATTTGCCGACGACCAGTTTGCGGTCTTCAAGGGCCAGAGCCGGGACGATCAGGACAGGTTCTGGCTGATCCCGACGGCCGAGGTCTCGCTGACCAACCTCGTGCGCGAAAGCATCCTGTCGGAAGAGGAACTGCCCAAGCGCATGACGGCCTATACGCCATGCTTCCGCGCGGAAGCGGGATCGGCAGGCCGCGATACGCGCGGGCTGATCCGCATGCATCAATTCGCAAAGGTCGAGCTTGTCTCTGTGACCGCGCCGGAAAAGGCGATCGAGGAACATGAGCGCATGCTTGCCTGCGCCGAGGAAGTGCTGAAGCGGCTCGACCTGCATTACCGCGTGATGACGCTCTGCACCGGCGATATGGGATTTTCGGCGCGGAAGACTTACGATATCGAAGTCTGGCTGCCGGGGCAGAACGCGTTTCGCGAAATCTCGTCCTGCTCGGTCTGCGGCGATTTTCAGGCGCGGCGCATGCAGGCGCGCTACAAGCCTGCAGGCTCGAAGAACACGCGCTTCGTGCACACGCTCAATGGCTCGGGCCTCGCGGTCGGCCGCACCATGGTCGCCATTCTTGAAAACTACCAGCAGGCGGATGGCTCGATCGCCATTCCTGAAGTGCTAAAGCCCTATATGGGCGGACAGGACACTATCGCTCATGGCTAAGTCGCCCACCCAGGATAAAGCGAAGAAAACGGGCTTGCGTATTCTCGTCACCAACGATGACGGCATTCACGCGCCGGGTCTGGCGGCGCTGACGCGCATCGCGCAGAAGATTTCAAACGATGTGTGGGTCGCCGCACCGGAAGAAGAGCAGAGCGGCTCGGCACATTCGCTGTCGCTGTCCAATCCGATCCGCGTGCGAAAGCTCGGCCCCCGCAAATTCGCGGTGAAGGGCACGCCGTCCGATTGCGTGCTGATGGCGGTGCGCCACATCATCACGGACAAGGAACCGGACCTCGTTCTCTCAGGCATCAATCGCGGCCAGAACGTCGCCGATGACGTGACCTATTCGGGCACCATCGCAGCGGCGATGGAAGGCACGCAGCTTGGCATTCCCTCCATCGCGCTGAGCCAGGCTTTCGGTTTTGGCGAAAGCCGCCTCGTCAAATGGTCCACGGCGGAGCATTTCGCGCCGGGCATCATCCGCAAGCTTCTCGCGGCAGGCTGGCCGAAAGAAGTGCTGATCAACATCAACTTTCCCGATGTGCTGCCGGGCAAGGTCAAGGGCATCGAAGTCACGTCGCAGGGCAAGCGCGACCAGTCGCTGGTGCGCGTGGAAGAGCGCATCGACGCGCGCGCAACGCCTTACTACTGGCTGGGCTTTGACCGCATTCCAAGCAACCCGCCCAAGGGGACGGATTTGCGCGCCATATATGATGGCTATATTTCGGTGAGCCCGCTCCACATGAACCTCACCCATAAACAGACGCGCGCCGAGCTGGTGGCCGCGTTGGGGAAGGCATAGACGCGCCATGAACGGCCAACCGCCAAGGGATGAGCCTGAAGACAAGCCCATGGATGCTATTGAGCAGGGCAAGATCGAGCTCATCATGGCATTGCGCAGGCAGGGCATTCGCGACAAGCGCGTGCTGTCGGCGCTTGAACGCATTCCGCGCGAGATTTTCATCAACGCATCGTTTCGCAAGCAGGCCTACGAGGACCACGCGCTGCCCATCGAATGCGGCCAGACGATCAGCCAGCCTTTTGTCGTCGCCTATATGACAGAGCAATTGCAGCTCGGCGACCGGATGAAGGTGCTCGAAGTGGGCACGGGGTCGGGCTATCAGGCCGCCGTGCTGTCGAAGCTCTGCCGTCGCGTCTATACGATCGAGCGTTATCGCACGCTGCTGAAAGACGCGCTGAAGCGCTTCGAGGAACTGCGCCTCCACAACATCACGGCCAAGGTCGGCGATGGCGCGGAAGGCTGGCCCGAGCAGGCGCCCTTCGACCGAATCATTGTGACGGCGGCCGCAACCTCCGTGCCGCAAAAGCTGGTCGAGCAATTGAAGCCGGGCGGCATCATGATCGTGCCGGTGGGCATCGCAGGCGGGCGAGGCGACCAGAACCTTGTGCGGATCGAACGAACAGGGGAAGGTGTGAAACGCGAAGAGCTCATGCCCGTCCGATTCGTCCCGCTGGTCGAGGGTGTGGCGAAGGAATCCTGACGGCCTTTCGAGGCGAGGGGCGGAGAGCCGGCGATGCGTCAGCAAGTAGCAGTCAAGACCATACGGTTCAGCGCCTGTGCCGCGCTGCTGCTGATGCTTGCCGGTTGCGCGACGAACAACTGGTGGGATGAAGACAATTCGCAACGTCGCGACCGCTATGTCGAGACGACGCCCATGCCCGCGCCGGATCGCAGCGGCGGCAGCTATGTCGTCAGGCCGGGAGAGACGCTCTACCGGATCTCGCGCGAGAAAAATATTCCGATCCGCTCGCTGATCGAGGCGAACAATCTGCAGCCGCCTTATGCATTGCGGGCGGGCCAGCGGCTCGTCATTCCGACCGCGCGCTTTCATGTCGTGCAGCGCGGCGACACGGTCTACAGCATTTCGCGCACCTATGGCGTCGACATGGCGACGCTGACCAGTACCAATCACGTGCCGCCGCCATACAGGATCAAGGTTGGGCAGCGGCTGCAACTTCCCTCAAAGGTCAATACGCAGGTCGCATCGGCGGATGAAGGCCCGGGCCAGCGCGGCGTTCCGGTCAGCCGTCCCTCGACGGGCTATACGACGACGACCACGACGACGACGACACCGCCACCTGTGTCGCAGGCAAAAGACCCGCTGCCCGCGCCGCCGACGCCCTCGGGTGATTTCGTCTGGCCCGCACAGGGCAAGATTCTGTCGTCCTTCGGCGCGAAGGAAAATGGTCTGCATAATGACGGCGTCAATATCGCCGTGCCGAGCGGAACGCCCGTCAAGGCGGCGCAAAGCGGTGTTGTCGCCTATGCGGGCAACGAGTTGAAGGGTTACGGTAATCTGCTGCTGGTGCGCCATGCCAATGGCTGGATGACGGCCTATGCGCATAACAGCAAGCTGCTGGTAAAGCGCGGTGACACGGTCACGCGCGGGCAAACGATCTCTCTTGCGGGCAATACGGGCAGCGTGACCTCGCCACAGGTTCACTTCGAGGTGCGCAAGGGTGCGAAGGCCGTCGACCCGCGCAGTGTTATCGGCAGTTAGGGCGCTTCCATGTGCGTGGTCTACAAGGTCCGCGCGTCACGGCGCGATGCTCTGAAGTTGACGGCAGGCGCCGCCATGCTCGGCGCATTGGGCGCGGCGGGTGCCGCTTCAGCATCGACACGCGGCTTTGGCGAATATCGCGTGACGTTCGAGCCTGTGCGCGCCGAGGATGGGCGACGCCTCTTCGCCATTCGCCGCTTCACTTTCGGCGGTGAGCGATTGGCGCTGACCGTCGAGCCGACGACGCTCACAACGATGATCCGGTCCGAGGCATGGCTGGAAGCCGACAAGCGTCCGTGGGCAGATCAGTCTGCGACGCCTTATCTCTCCGCATTGCATTCGCTGACGAACCAGCCATCGCCGACTGAAAATGCCGGGCTGCGTCATGCGCGCGGCGCGACGGATGGATATTTCCTGACCGTCGATATGTGCCCGTCGCGCAAGGCGTTCGAGAGTCGCTTCTTTGCGTCACTGGCGGAGCGGGCGCGGGGCGAGGGCAGGGCAATGCCAGTCGCCATATCGATCAGCGGATATTGGGCGCTTCAGCATCAGGCGGAATTCACATCGCTGATTGAGCGCCAGCGGCGAGGCGAGCTCGATATCACCTGGGTCAATCACTCCTATTCACATCGTTATGTGAAAGGGATGCCTGACGCGCAAAACTTCCTGCTGATGCCGCATACGGATTTTGAAAGCGAAGTGCTGCGCAACGAACAACTGCTTATCGGCCACGGATTGACGCCATCCGTCTTCTTCCGCTTTCCCGGCCTCGTCTCCGACGATTATCTGCTGATGGAATTGCGCAGGCTGAGCCTGTTGCCGCTCGGCGCCGACGCCTGGCTTGCCAAGGGCCGCAACCCAAAGCCCGGGAGCATCGTGCTGGTGCATGGCAACGGCAACGAGCCTGCGGGTATTAGCGACGTCCGAAAATATGTCGCCGATCCTCGCGTGACATGGCGCGGGCTCAACGCGGCCGTCTAGTCGAGCATCCGCCCGAGCCGTCCGGCATAATCCTGAATGAATTGCCATGCGACGCGGCCGGAGCGGCTTCCGCGCGTCGCCGACCACTCGATCGCTTCGGCGCGAAGATTTTCGGGATCGGCATCGAGCCCGTAATGGGCGGCATAACCGTCGACCATGCCGAGGAATTCGGCCTGGCTGCAATTATGGAAGCCGAGCCAGAGGCCGAAACGGTCGGACAGGGACACCTTTTCCTCGATCGCCTCTGAAGGATTGATCGCCGTCGAGCGCTCATTTTCCATCATGTCGCGCGGCATAAGGTGGCGGCGGTTGGAGGTTGCATAGAAGACGACGTTTTTGGGGCGTCCCTCAATGCCGCCTTCAAGCACGGCTTTCAGCGATTTGTAGCTGGTGTCGTCATGATCGAAGGAGAGATCGTCGCAGAAAATCAGCGCGCGCCGCGGCTGACCGCGCAGAAGACCCATAAGGCGCGGAAGGCTTTCAATATCCTCGCGATGGATTTCGATCAGGATGAGCCGATCAGTGGCGGGCGCGTCCATATTGACCGCCGCGTGAGCCGCCTTGACCAGCGAGCTTTTGCCCATGCCCCGCGCGCCCCAGAGAAGCGCGTTATTGGCGGGCAAGCCGCGGGCAAAGCGCCTTGTATTGTCGAGAAGAATGTCGCGGACCCGGTCGACGCCTTTCAGGAGCGATAGATCGACACGGGCGACATCCGGCACAGGATCGAGCACGCCGCGCTCCGCATTCCAGGTGAAGGCATCGGCCGCGTCGAGCCCGGCGCTTTGGGCAGGCGGCGGCGCGAGGCGTTCCAGCGCGGCGGCAATGCGTGTCAGCAGCGGGGCGATCTCGGCATCTTGTCCCATGAAGGCTGTCTCTTGGAATTGGGAGGGCGGGAAGGGCTCGGGCGGACCCTAACATCGAGGCCCCTTCAAGGAAAATGCCCGCCGACATCTAGAGTTAAGCCTTGCCGCCGTCTTCGCCAAGGCCGTTTGCAAAAAGGCAACCTGCCGTTATAGTCCGCCCCCAACGCGACGGCGCGCTGGCTGCCCTCGAAGGCCCGGCGCCCCAACTGGAGAAGCATATGTTTGGTGGCACTGGCGGCGGCAGCGGCGATTTCCTGATCTCCCTGTTTCCCTTTATCGCACTCTTCGCGATCATGTATTTTCTTGTCTTGCGCCCGCAGCAAAAGCGGCTGAAAGATCACCAGAATATGGTGGCGAATGTGCGCCGGGGCGACGTTGTCGTGACCTCGGGCGGCATTATCGGCAAGGTGACCAAGGCCGAAGACGCTGAAGTGCTGGTCGAAATTGCCGAAGGCGTCAAAATTCGCGTCGTGAAAAGCACGCTGGCTGAAGTGCGTTCCAAGTCGGAACCCGTACCCGCCAACGCGAATACGCCTTCCTGAGACTTCAAGCCGGACAAGTGAAGGCTCGATTGCGAGCCTGACATCCGCGAGACCCGGACATCGGGGGGAACAAGAGCCGTTATGCTTTACTTTGAACGCTGGAAGATTGTGCTTATCGCACTGGTGACGCTGGCGGGCGTCCTTTATACGGCTCCAAATTTCCTGCCCAAAGCCATGTTGGAAGGAGTGCCTTCCTACCTGCCGCATAAACAGGTCAACCTCGGTCTCGATTTGCGCGGCGGCTCCTATCTGCTGCTGGAAGTCGATACCGCAACCGTCAATCGCGACCGGTTGCAGGCGCAGATGAATGACGTGCGCCGGGTGCTTCGCGACAAGCAGATCCTCTATACGGGTCTCGGCGTTTCGGGCGACGCGGTGACGGTTCGCATTACGAAGCCTGAAGATGTCCCCGCCGCAGTCAAGGCCATCGAGGGGCTTGCAAGCACTCTGGCTGCCAATCTTCTGAGCGGCGGCCTTCCGCAGCGCGACATTTCGGTGACTTCGACGGGCAACCTCATCTCGGTGAAGAATACCGATGCGGCTATCCTCGCTCGCGCGCAATCGGCGATCCAGCAGTCCATGGAAATCGTTCGTCGCCGTATCGACGAATTGGGCACGACCGAACCCGTCATCCAGCAGCAGGGCGCGGATCGCATTCTGGTGCAGGTGCCCGGTCTCGACGATCCGTCGCGCCTCAAGGCGCTGCTCGGCCAGACGGCGAAACTCAACTTCCGCCTCGTCGATACCACGACGACAGCCCAGCAGGCGCTGGCGACACATACGATTCCAGCCGGTTCCGAAGTCCTCTACATGACCGAAGATCCCAAGCAGCCGCTTCTCGTGCAGCGGCGCGTGATGGTCGGCGGCGACAGCCTGACGGATGCGCAGCCGGGCTTCGACCAGCGTTCGGGCGAACCGATCGTGAGCTTCCGCTTCGACTCGACCGGCGGCCGCCTTTTCGGCGAAGTGACGCGCGAGAACGTCGGCAAGCCCTTCGCCATCGTGCTCGACAACAAAGTCATCAGCGCCCCTGTGATCCGCGAAGCGATCATGGGCGGCTCCGGCCAGATCAGCGGCAACTTCTCGGTGCAGCAGGCAAACGACCTGGCCATTCTGCTTCGTGCCGGCGCGCTTCCCGCACCGCTCAATGTTCTTGAAGAACGCACAGTCGGCGCGAGCCTTGGCGCGGACTCGATCCGGGCGGGCCTCTTGGCGTCGATCATCGGCGCGCTCGCGGTCATTGTCTTCATGGTGGCGAGCTATGGGCTGTTCGGCGTCTTCGCCAACATCGCGCTTGTCGTCAACGTGGTGCTCATTCTGGGCGTGCTGTCGCTTCTTCAGGCGACGCTGACGCTGCCCGGCATCGCAGGCATCATCCTGACCATCGGCACTGCGGTCGACGCGAACGTTCTGATCTATGAGCGAATAAGAGAAGAATTACGCGCAGGCAAAACGCCGATTGCGGCTCTTGATGCCGGTTACAATCGCGCCATGGCGCCGATCATCGACGCGAACGTGACGCATTTCATCTCTGCGGCCGTGCTCTTCGAGCTTGGCTCGGGGCCTGTGCGCGGCTTCGCCGTGACGCTCGCCATCGGCGTCATCACCTCGGTCTTTACCGCCGTGACGGTGAACCGCCTGATCGTTTCGACGTGGGTGCGCCGCGCGCGTCCCAAGACAATCCAACTTTGACCAGAACGAAGGCAAGCAAATGAGACGTTTGAAACTCGTTCCGGAACACACCACTATTCCGTTCGTCAAGTATCGCCACATCGCAATCGGCCTGTCGGTCGTGATCGTCGTGGTGGCATTCGCCCTGATGTTCACGAAGGGCTTCAACTTCGGCATCGACTTCAAGGGCGGCACGGTCATCGAAATTTCGACCCATGGCCCGGCCGATATCGCCGATCTGCGCACCCGCCTGAACAATCTCGGGCTCGGCGAAGTGCAGCTTCAGCGCTTCGGCGAAGACACCAACGTCCTGATCCGCATCGGCACCCAGCACGGTGAATCGGCGCATGATGGCGGCCAGGCGATCGTCAGCAAGGTAAAGGCCGAGCTTGGCGACAAGGTTGAATATCGCCGCGTTGAAAGCGTCGGTCCGCAGGTTTCCGGCGAGCTTATTCGTTCGGCGACACTTGCCGTGCTGATCGCGATTGGCGGCATGTTTGCCTATATCTGGTTTCGCTTCGAATGGCAGTTCGGCCTCGGCGCTGTGCTTTCGATCGTCCATGACGTGATGGCGACAATCCTTGTCTTCTCGCTGTTCCAGCTTGAGTTCAATCTGACGACCATCGCCGCGCTGCTCACCATTGTCGGCTACTCGATGAACGACACAGTCGTGGTGTTCGACCGCATGCGCGAGAACTTGCGCAAGTACAAGAAGATGGATCTCGGCGAGCTGATCGACCTGTCGCTGAACGAGACGCTGTCGCGCACCATCATGACCTCGGTGACGACGTTGCTTGCGCTGCTTGCGCTGTTCATCTTCGGCGGCGAAGTCATCCGCAGCTTCACCTTCGCGATGATCTTCGGCATCATCGTCGGCACATATTCGTCGATCTACGTTGCCGCGCCTGTGCTGCTTGCCATTGGCATCACGCGCGACTGGACGGTGGCGAAGCTCGACAAGAACAAGACGAGCATCGACAAGAAGGCATGATGAAACCGCGATTTGACGGACAGCCGCAGGTCGAGGCGTATGGCGACTTCGGCTTTCGGCTCGCCGGGCAACGCTTTGAAGGTTCGATCCTGCTCACCCCGCGCGGGCTCTATCCCTGGACGGTCGAGAGTGCAGGCGAGGCCGACGCCGCCTCATTTGCACCGCTGATCGAATGCGCCGCAGAGGTCGATTTTCTGATCGTCGGTTGCGGCAAGGGCTTCGCGCGATTCTCGAAATCCCTGTCGCTCTATCTGGCCGATTCGCGAATCACTCCGGACTATATGGACACTGGCGCTGCTTGCCGGACCTATAATGTGCTCCGGGCGGAGGATCGCCGCGTTGCGGCAGCGTTGATTGCCGTGGCGTGAGGCCAGCGCAAGCCGGAGTGCTTGGCTTTTCTTTCCGAAAATCCTAACTTCCCACCAAGGGCTGCGACTCCTTGTCTCGTGCGACAAGGCGCTGCCTCAAGGGGGCCGCAGCCATCAAGTGCCGCGACCGACATCGATTTATAACAAGGGAAACAACCCATGGCTGTCATCTTGACGTCGCTCAGGAATACGGTGATTGCCGGTTTCGTGCTGGCGCTGATCCTGCTGCTTATGTACGTGAATTTCGGCAACACGCTTGATCTCAACTTCTGGACCTTCATCGTTCGTTGGCTGCACGTCGTGTGCGGTGTCATGTGGATCGGGTTGCTCTGGTATTTCAACTTCGTGCAGATGCCGAGCATGCCGAAGATCCCGGACGATCAGAAGCCTGCCGTGAGCAAGGTCATTGCACCGGAAGCTCTGTTCTGGTTCCGCTGGGGCGCAATGGGCACGATCGTTTTCGGTATCGTTCTCGCTCACCTGAGCGGCTACCTCCTCGACGCCTATACGCTGGGTGCCTATGAAGGCTTTGCCGTTCCCAAGAACATCGCCATCGGTATTGGCATGTGGCTCGGCACGATCATGTGGTTCAACGTCTGGTTTGTGATCTGGCCGAACCAGAAGATCGCGCTCGGTCTCGTTGACGCCGCTGCCGACCAGAAGCCGAAGGCAGCGCGCATGGCGATGCTCTTCTCGCGCGTCAATACACTGCTGTCGATCCCGATGCTCTTCGCCATGGTTTCGGCGCAGAACATCTATTGATCGCTGCGAAGCGTTTGACGGGGCGGGGCTGTCGAAAGGCAGCCCCGTTTCCATTTGGACAAGAGTGCGATGAACGCAATCCCCCTCGATGAAAGCCTTGCGGCAAGCCTCGATATTGTGCGGCGGCTCGACCACGACCGTTACCTGACGGCGCTGCTCGCTCCGGCAGACCGGCGCGCGGCCTTGACCGCGCTTTATGCCTTCAATGCGGAAATCGCCCGCGTTCGCGAAACGGTGAGCGAACCGATGCTCGGCCAAATCCGGCTGCAGTGGTGGCGCGAAGCGATCGAGGCAATTCCGCGCGGCGACGTGCACGGCCACGAAGCGATTGTTGCGCTGGCCGGAACATGGACGGCGGACGAATTTCCAACGGCGAAGTTCACCGCATTGATCGATGCGCGAGAACGCGATCTCGACGACGAGCCTTTCGCGAATATGGCAGCGCTTGAGGCTTACAGCGAGGCGACGTCTTCAAACGTGATGGCCCTCGCAAGCCTGACGCTTGCGGGCGAAGCGGCGTCGGCGGCGCGTGAAAAAATCCGCCTTGCCGGGATCGCCTATGCCCTGACGGGATTGCTGCGCGCAATACCGGTGCACGCCTCGCACGGGCGCCTTTATCTGCCGCTCGATCTGCTTGGCCAATACAATGTCGATCCGCATCAGATTTTCGCGGGCGAAATGTCTGACGGCTTGCGCTCGGTCATGAATGAAGTGGCGACGCGCGCGCGCGCTCTGCTTAATGATGCGCGCAAAACCGGCGAGCCGGTGAGCAGGCGCATTCTGCCTGCGCTTCTGCCCGCATCGTTCTGCGACCGCTATCTCGATATCGTCATGGCGCCGGACTTCAATCCCTTTCAGGACAGAACCGAGGTTCCGGCCTTCAAGCTGCAACTGCGCCTGATGGGCCGCAAACTTGCCGGGCGCTTCTGATTATTCCGCGGCTTCAGCGCGCGGGTTGAGCCACGGCTCGAGATCGCGCAGCGCGCGCGACGTGTAAGCGCGTTTGCGTGCCGGGCCTTTGGCCTTGCCGCGCGGCCGCTTGCCATCTTCGTCGAGCGTCAGTTCCACTTCCGGGAAAAGTCCGAAATTGACGTTCATCGGCTGAAACGTTTCGGCATTGGCATCGCCCGTGATATGGGCGAGAAGCGCGCCAAGCGCCGTGGTGCGCGGCGGCAGGGACGGCGCACGGCCTTTACGTTCTTCGCTGGCAAAACGCCCGGCGAGAAGCCCCATCGCGGCGCTTTCGACATAGCCTTCGACGCCCGTGACCTGACCGGCAAAACGCAGGCGCGGATCGAGCTTCAGCCGCATCAAGCCATCGAGAAGCTTCGGGCTGTTCAGAAAGGTGTTGCGGTGCAGGCCGCCAAGTCGCGCGAACTCAGCGTTCTCAAGGCCGGGAATGGTGCGGAAGACACGCGTTTGCTCGCCATGCTTCAGCTTCGTCTGAAAGCCGACCATGTTGTAAAGCGTACCGAGCGCGTTGTCCTGACGAAGCTGGATGACCGCATAGGGCTTCACTTGCGGATCATGCTCGTTGGTGAGGCCGACCGGCTTCATGGGGCCATAGCGCAGCGTTTCCGCGCCGCGCTCGGCCATCACTTCAATCGGCAGGCAGCCTTCGAAATAGGGCGTGTTCTTTTCCCACTCCTTGAAGTCGCCTTTTTCGCCTTCAATCAGTGCGCGGATGAATGTCTCATATTGTTCGCGCGTCAGCGGACAGTTGATGTAATCCTTGCCCGTGCCGCCGGGGCCGACCTTGTCGTAACGTGACTGGAACCAGCAAACCGACATGTCGATCGAATCGCGATAGATGATCGGCGCGATGGCGTCGAAAAAGGCGAGTTCTTCCGCACCTGTGAGCGATGCGATCGCTTCGCCCAGCGCAGGCGAGGTGAGGGGGCCGGTTGAGACAATCACATTGTCCCATTCGGCGGGCGGCAACCCGGCCACTTCGCCGCGCTCCACGGTGACGAGCGGATGCGCGACAAGCTTTGCCGTGACGTATTTGGAGAAGTCGTCGCGGTCGACGGCGAGCGCGCCGCCTGCGGGCACCTTGGCGACATTGGCCGCTTCCATCAGAAGCGACCCCGCACGGCGCATTTCCTCGTGGAGAAGCCCCACGGCATTTTGCTCGGCATCGTCGGAGCGGAAGGAATTCGAGCAGACAAGCTCGGCAAAGCCATCGGTATGATGCGCGTCGGTTTTGACGACGGGCCTCATTTCATGGAGGACAACCGGCACGCCTGCTTGCGCAAGCTGCCACGCGGCCTCGGAGCCGGCCATGCCGGCGCCGATGACGTGAACGGGTTTAATGGTGCTGCTCATGGCCGCTTTGTAGCGCGAAGTGAGCCAAAGCCCAAGATCAAGATACCAGAAGGCTGTCATCCCGGGACTTGTTCCCGGGATCCAACGACTTCAGCAACGGGTTGAGAGGCCCATGGGTCCCGGGAACAAGTCCCGGGACGACACGGAAGCTATAGCAAATCCCACACCTTCGGCCGCCGGTCCTTCCACGGCTGCTCTTTCTCAAGCTGCGAGGCGAGGCGGAAGAGGGTGGCTTCGTCGGCGTAACGGCCGGTGAACATCATGCCGATCGGCAGTCCGCCGTCGCTGAGCCACAGGGGAAGCGAAAGCGAGGGCTGGCCGGTGAAATTGAAAGGCGGCGTGAACGGGAAAACCTTGCCCTGCCGCTTGTTGACCTCGCGCGGCTCCAGATGGACCGGATCGACATAGCCGATCTCGGGCGGCGGCGTGCCCATGACCGGCGACAGATAAACGTCGAACTCCTCGAAGGTCGCGAGGATCTTGCGATTGAGCAGGCGCAGCGTTTGCCAGCCCCACATGGCCTGATCGCCGGTGATCTTGCGGCCCGATTTCATCGCCGCCCATGTCAGCGGCTCAAGCTCGTCCGGTTCCGGCTCGCGACCTTTCTTGGCGATGAGCCGCCCCATGCCCGCGGCGAAGTTCGAGGCCGAGACCGCGCCCTGCGCCTGATAGAGCGTGTGGTAGTCGATGCCCAGACCACGCGGCACAAGCTCGTGGCCGAGTTGCTTCAGCATATCGACAGTGCGCTCAAGCGCGGCTTGAATTTCAGGATCGATGGGGCGACCGTTCGGCGTTTCGCTCGACCAGGCGATCTTGAGCTTGCCCGGCGATCTGGTGATCTCATCCATGTAAGGCCGGGACTTTGGCGGCGGCGCATAGGGCGAGGCGGGTTCTGGATAGCCGGTTGCGTCGAGCATGGCCGCGCTGTCGCGAACCGTGCGGCTGACGACGTGATCGACGCTGAAGCCGATGGCGCGATCATAATCGTCAGGCCCCTGAGGATTTCGGTCCCGCGTGATCTTCATCCCGACAAGGCCGCAACAGGCGGCAGGAATACGGATCGAGCCGAGGCCGTCGCTCGCATGGGCAAGCGGCACGATGCCCGCCGCAACGGCAGACGCTGCGCCGCCCGACGAGCCGCCTGCGATGTGGTTCGTGTTCCACGGCGAACGGCAGGGGCCGAGCAGGGCGGATTCGGTCGTGCCGGTGATGCCATATTCCGGCGTGTTGGTTTTGCCGACGAGAACGACGCCGCTGTCGCGGAAGCGCTTCACGAGCACGCTGTCGTGATCGTCCACAACATCGGCAACGAAGCGGCTGCCGCTGGTGCGCGGCCAGCCTTTGACCTCCGTGCCGAGATCCTTGATGAGAAACGGCACGCCCTTGAAAGGGCCGTCCGGCAAGTTGCCTTTCGCGGCGGCGCGCGCCTCGTCATAGGCTTTATGCACGACAGCGTTAAGCGCAGGGTTGTGCTTTTCGATGCGCTCTATGGCGGCGTCCACAAGCTCAAGCGGCGTGATGTCGCCCTTGGTGACAAGGCCGCCAAGAGCAACGCCGTCATATTTCGTGTACTCGGGAAAGCTCATGCCGTTCTCCCTCAGTTCCAGTTTTTTGGATATTTGTCTTTCCAGGGCCGCGCCGTTTCAAGCTGGGCAGCGAGGCGGAGCAATGTCGCCTCATCGCCGAACCTTGCCGAGAACATCATGCCGATGGGAAGCCCGTCCGCGGACCAGTGAAGCGGCAGGGAAATCGCAGGTTGTCCCGTGAGGTTCTGTATGGTCGTGAACGGTACATAATCCGCAAGCGGAAGAAAACCCATCATCGGATCGCGTTCGGAAAGATCGATCACGCCGTTGCGGATCGGCGGCGTCGCAAGCGTCGGCGTGAGCCAAACGTCATGGCTCTGCATGAAGCCCGCGACGCGGCGCGCCATGAGTTGCGACTTCTCGCGAAGCGCCAGGAATTGCGCGCCCGTTACCGTCTTGCCGATTTCGTAGAACCCCCAGGTGAGGCCTTGAAGCTCGTCATCCTTTGGCGGGCGGCCGCGACGCTCGGCTTCCGCTTCAATATCCCAGGCTAGATACGTCGCCCAGATGGGGAGGAAAAGCCCCGCCGCTTCGCCCGGTGCAATCGGCGGCGCAGTTTCCACGACTTCATGGCCGAGATCGGCAAGAAGTTTGGCCGTCTGCTCGACATCGGCGAGGCAATCCGGATGGAACTTCTTGCCGTCGAAATCGGTGGTGCTGAATGCGACACGCAGCTTGCCCGGCGCGCGTGAAATTTCGTCGAGGTAAGGACGCTCGACAGGCGGTGCATAATAGGGATCGCCAATATCCGGGCCTTGCGTGCAATCGAGCATGGCGGCGCAATCGCGCACCGAACGCGTCAGCACATGTTCGCTGCAAAGCCCCGCAACGACATCGCCGAAATCAGGGCCGAGCGGGTTGCGCCCGCGTGTCGGCTTCAGGCCGACAAGACCACAGGCAGAGGCCGGAATGCGGATCGAACCGCCGGAGTCGTTTGCATGCGCGATGGGCACAAAGCCGGCTGCGACCGCCGAGCCTGAACCGCCCGACGAGCCGCCCGTCGAATGGGCCACGTTCCACGGATTGCAGGCTGCTCCGTATAGGGCGGATTCAGTCGTCGGCAGAAGCGTGTATTCCGGAACATTGGTTTTGCCGAGTATGACGACACCCGAAGCCTTGAAGCGCGCGGCAAGCGTCGAGTCGTGCTTTGCGGGCTCGCCCGAACGAAAGCGCGAGCCGTCTCGCGTCGGCGTTCCGGCCAGATCGCCAAAGGCGTCTTTCAGAAGAAACGGGACGCCGTGAAACGGCCCCTTGGTCGGCGCCTTCGCCATGGCGCGGCCCTGCTCGTACATTTTCATGACGACGGCGTTGAGCGCCGGATTGTGCTTTTCGATGCGAGCGATTGCCTCTTCGGCAAGCTCCGAGGGCGTCACATCGCCCGATTTTACCAGCGCCGCAAGGCCGAGCCCGTCATAGGCAGCATAGTCGGAAATAGTCACGCGTAAGCTCCTCCGTTCAATCTGACAAAGAGCTTAGGCAGTGAGACGAGCAAGGCAAGGGGTCAGGTGGTGCTGGCCGTAAACGGGAAGGAGGGCACGCCCTCGAAAACAGGCTCGCTGAGCGACGGATCCTCACCCGGACCCCAGGGCTTGACCTCGAAACGCGTGCGGCGCAACACGGACGATCCCTGCGGCCCTGCGTCGTTCGATACGCTGCCGACATTTACGAGCTCGATCGTCATTTTGTCTTCGGTCACGGTCGCAAGCCCATAGCCATGCGAATTGGAGTCGACGAAAGAGAGGCCGGGACTGGCGCGCTCATTGCGGAACATGGCCCCGATTTTGGGCGAGTTGGTGTAGTTGGTGATGACGCCCGCGCGCAGACCGTTGACGACCGTATTGTTGAAGTTCTCGATGAACTTGCCGTCTTCCTCGATGAGGACCATCCGGCGGAAAAAAGCGCTTTGGCGCGATGCCCGCTCGGCGCCTGAGAACATGCTCCCCGAGCTGACCCCGGTCGTGACGAATTCGACGGCAGAAAAGGAGATCTTCTCCGCATCGGGATCGACGGGGAGAAGGCCCGAGGCATGCGTGTGATAGTCGCCCGCGCAAGAGACAACGTTGACGATCTTTTCCTCTTTCAGAAAAGCCATCAATTCGCGCAGCTCGCCGGGATAACCCTGCCATCCATCCGTACCGAGATAACCAGTTTCGAGAGCGGCGAAAGGCAGATTGGAAAAATCGAGACGCATGGAGAGGGCGGGAACGCTGTTTGCCCAGACACGCCAGCGCGCCTTCGAGTTTTTCATCGTGGCTTTGAACCACGCCTTTTGCGGGCCGCCCATATGCGTTCCCGGCGGCGCGGTGCGGCGCGGGTTCGGCAATTCGCGCCCTGCATAGGTGAGCTTTTCCGGCGGGTTTCCGCCTTGCGCGGTGCGTCCTGCATCAAGCAGCTTGACGAGGCGGACAGGCGGCATGGGCGAGCCCTTGATCAACGCCTTGACGTCTTCGCTCATCACAGGCGCGCTTCGATAGCTGCGCAAATCGGTGATGACGAGATCGAGCAGGCCGCCCCATGAGACGGTGCGATAAATGGTCAGGCTCGAAATGGCTTTGAGATTGTCGGCACCCTGATACAGAAGATTTTCGTCGGTCGTCCCCATCGGCGTGTTTGCAACCTTGGCGGGCCGGAAATCATGCGCGGCGGATTTGACGCCATCGACGGCAGGCGCATCGGAAAGCACGGCGGGAATATATTCAAACCACGCCTGATTGGCTGCGAGCTTGCGCACCTGCGCAGGGCTGCCATCGCCGAAATAGGTGTCGTGCGCCTGCCAGCAATCATTGGTGAATTCGTGATCGTCCCACGTATGGATAAACGGAAAACGCGCGCGCGCGGCCTGAAGGTCCGCATCCATCAGATAGGTCTTATAGAGGAAACGGTAGTCGGCAAGCGTCTGGGGCGATTGGCCGCCGGCCTGCCACCATGGGCGCGTGCCGTCCGGCACCCATGGCGCTGAACCGTCGGGCATCGGCCCGATGAGACGCGCAGGCTTCTCGTCTTCGGGCACGTCGCCGGTGTGCTCATAGATGAAGTCGCCCAGATGCAGCACGAATTCGATGCGGTCTTCAGGCTTTGCCGCAATGTCGTCATTCACGAGACGACGGAGCGCACTGAAAAAACCCTGCTCGTAATTCTGGCAGCAGAGAAATGCATAGCGCACGGGGCGGCGGCTGCCGGGCGGCGGCGCTGTGCGCGTACGACCGATGAAGGGCGAAGTGTCGCTGCCCGCGAAGAAGCGATAGTAATAATAGGTATCGGGTTTCAGTCCACGCAGCAGAACGCGGATAGTGTGGTCGGCCGCAGGATCGGCGCGCAGCAAACGTTCGACGACGAGCTTGGTGAAACCTTCATCCTCGGCGACCTGCACATAAACATCGATCGGCGCCTTGGCGGAAGGCTGCGGCTCATCAGAGCCACCGGCCAGTGGCGCGACGCGCGTCCAGAGCATGACCGCGTCGGGCTGCGGATCGCCGGAGGCAAGACCTTGTGGAAAATAATAGAGGCCGGGTGCGGCGCTGGCCCGGTTGAGGCTCGAGACAAAGGGGGCCGGCGACGCTGAAAGCGCGAAACATCCGGCCGTCGCAGCAAACAGCTTCAGAAACTCGCGGCGATCAAAACCGGCCATCTAGCCCCCAGATACGATTCAAGCCCCTATACCCGGCCTTTATAGGGGGTTTGACGGGCAGGGGGAACGGCCCGCCTACTTTGCGCGCGCTGCTTTTTTTGCCGGTTTCGCGGCGGGAACCGCCACATGGCCGGGCCGCCGTTTGAAGAGTTCGCGCAAATAGTGGCCCGTATAGCTGCGCGGCTCCATGGCGACCTCTTCCGGTGTACCCGCCGCGACGATCTCGCCGCCGCCATCGCCGCCTTCAGGACCAAGATCGAGAATCCAGTCGGCGGTCTTGATGACTTCGAGATTGTGTTCGATGACGACAACAGTGTTGCCCTGCTCGACAAGCTCATGCAGCACTTCCAGAAGCTTTGCCACATCATGAAAATGCAGGCCGGTCGTCGGCTCGTCGAGAATGTAGATGGTGCGACCCGTCGCGCGCCGCGCCAGTTCCTTGGCAAGCTTCACGCGTTGCGCTTCGCCGCCCGAAAGCGTCGTCGCCTGCTGTCCGACCTTGATGTAGCCAAGGCCGACGCGCTGAAGCACTTCCATTTTTTCGCGCACGGCGGGCACGGCCTTGAAGAAATCGGCGGCCTCATCAACGGTCATTTCCAGAATGTCCGCAATCGACTTGCCCTTGAACTTCACTTCAAGCGTTTCACGATTGTAGCGATGCCCGTGACACGCGTCGCATTCGACGTAAACGTCGGGCAGGAAATGCATCTCGATCTTGATGACGCCATCGCCCTGACAGGACTCGCAGCGCCCGCCCTTCACGTTGAAGGAGAAACGGCCGGGCTTGTAGCCGCGCGCACGCGACTCCGGCAATTCGGCAAACCAGTCGCGAATGAAAGTGAACGAGCCGGTATAGGTTGCCGGGTTCGAGCGCGGTGTGCGCCCGATGGGCGACTGATCGATGTCGATGATCTTGTCGAGATGTTCGAGGCCGAACAACTCGTCAAAGGCGCCGGGATGCTCGCGCGTATTGTTGAGACGCCGGGCCACAGCCTTGTAGATCGTCTCGATCAGCAGCGTGGATTTGCCTCCGCCTGAAACGCCCGTGACACAAGTGAAGGTGCCAAGCGGAATTTCGGCGCTGACATTCTTAAGATTGTTCGACTTCGCGCCTGTGATCTTCAGCGACTTGCCGTTGCCATCGCGCCGTTTTGCGGGCACGGGGATCTGGAGCATGCCGGTAAGATATTGCCCGGTCAGGCTGGCCGGATTTGCCATGATGTCTTCCGGCGTGCCCTCGGCAACAACTTCGCCGCCATGAACGCCAGCGCCCGGACCGATATCGACAACGTGGTCGGCGGCGCGGATCGCATCTTCGTCATGCTCGACCACGATCACCGTATTGCCGAGATCGCGCAGACGCTTCAGCGTTTCAAGCAGGCGATCATTGTCGCGTTGATGGAGTCCGATCGACGGCTCGTCCAGCACATAGAGAACGCCGGTGAGACCGGAACCGATTTGCGAGGCAAGCCGGATGCGCTGGCTTTCGCCGCCAGACAGCGTGCCGGAGTTGCGCGCCAGCGTCAGATATTCAAGGCCGACATTGTTGAGGAAATGCAGGCGCTCGCGAATTTCCTTCAGTACGCGCCCGGCAATCTCGTTCTGCTTCTGCGTCAAATGCTGCGACAGTTCAGAGAACCAGCGGTCCGCCTCGCGGATCGACATTTCCGTGACCTGGCCGATATGCAGCTTGTTGATCTTGACCGCCAGCGCTTCGGGCTTCAGGCGATAGCCGCCGCATTCATCGCAACGTGTGATGCCCTGAAAGCGCTCGATCTCTTCGCGCGACCACGCGCTGTCCGTTTCGCGCCAGCGGCGTTCGAGATTGGGGATCACACCTTCAAACGGCTTCGTCGTCTTGTAGGAACGCATGCCGTCGTCATAGGCAAATGTCACCGGCTCTTCGCCCGAGCCATGCAGAATGACGTCCTGCGCTTTTTTTGGAAGCTGCGCCCAGGGCACCGTGACCGAAAACTTGTAATGCTTGGCGAGGCTGTCGAGCGTCTGCGTGTAATAGGGCGAGGTCGATTTCGACCACGGCGCGACAGCACCCTGGCGAAGCGAAAGACCGTGATCGGGGATCACCAGATCGGGGTCCATGTAATGCTGCGTGCCAAGGCCGCTGCAAACGGGGCAGGCGCCAAACGGATTGTTGAAGGAAAAGAGGCGCGGCTCGATTTCGTCAATCGTGAAGCCCGAAACCGGACACGCGAAGCGCGACGAGAAAATGATGCGTTCCGGCTCCGCGCCTTTCTTGGCGTCGGCAAATTCAACCGTTGCAATGCCATCGGCAAGACCGAGCGCGATCTCGAAACTATCGGCAAGGCGGTTGCCAAGATCCTCGCGAACGACGAGGCGATCCACGACGACATCGATATCGTGTTTCAGCTTCTTATTGAGCGCAGGCACCGCGTCGATCTCGTGGAACGTGCCGTCCACCTTCACGCGCTGGAAGCCCTTTTTCTGCAGCTCGGCAAATTCCTTACGGTACTCGCCCTTGCGGCCGCGGATCATCGGCGCAAGGAGATAGAGGCGCGTTCCCTCCGGCAGCGCCATCACGCGATCAACCATCTGCGTGACCGTCTGACTCTCAATGGGAAGGCCCGTCGCAGGCGAATAGGGAACGCCGATGCGCGCCCAGAGCAGGCGCATATAGTCGTATATCTCGGTGACGGTGCCGACCGTCGAGCGCGGATTGCGAGAGGTCGTTTTCTGTTCGATGGAAATGGCGGGCGACAGGCCGTCGATCTGATCGACGTCCGGCTTCTGCATCATTTCAAGGAACTGGCGCGCATAGGCCGAAAGGCTTTCGACATAGCGGCGCTGACCCTCGGCATAGATCGTGTCGAAGGCGAGGGAAGACTTGCCCGAACCCGACAGGCCGGTAATCACGATCAGCTCGTCACGCGGCAACTCGATCGAAATATTCTTGAGGTTGTGCTCGCGCGCGCCCCGAACGGTCAGCATCTTTGCTTGTGGATCGCGGGCAGCAGAGCGGGCGGGCTTCTTGGCAGAGGCGCTCATAATAACCTTGATTAAGCTCTGGGATTGGCGCGACAGGCCGCGCCATGTCTGTTGCTCTCATGTATGGAGGCCGCGCGAAGCCGCTTCAAGTGCGGGGCAGGGGCGGCGCCAAAGATTTTATAGGGCGGTTCGACCCATCTTGCATTGAGTCGCTCCATATGAGAACAATAAGAGAACATGATTTGAAATGGAATGGTTAATGGAACCGCGCATCAGCCTCGTGACCCTCGGCGTCGCCGATGTGGCCCGCAGCCGGCGTTTCTACGAAGCCCTGGGCTGGAAAGCCTCAAGCGCCAGCGTCGAAAGCACTGCCTTCTTCCAGCTTGGCGGCATGGCGCTCGCTTTGTTCGGCAAGGCGGCCTTGGCGGAGGATGCATGCCTGCCGCCTGAGGGAACGGGTTTCGGCGGCATCACGCTTGCGCAAAACGTGCATTCGCCGGAAGCAGTCGATGCGTTGCTCATCGAGGCGGAGCGCGCCGGTGCGCGCATTCTGAAACCGGGACAAAAGGTCTTCTGGGGCGGTTATTGCGGCTATTTCGCCGACCCTGACGGCTATCCCTGGGAAGTGGCATGGAATCCGGGATTCAAAATCGAGGCGGATGGCAGCTTGCGGCTTCCGGAGTAGAGGCTGGTGGTTTAGGGTCCGCCGACCGAGTCTTGAAATTGCGATCTTGCGGCGAAGGAACAGAGTTATGGCAGGCAGCGTCAACAAAGTGATCCTGATTGGGAATGTGGGCGCGGACCCTGAAATCCGCCGCACACAGGACGGTCGGCCGATTGCCAATCTGCGCATTGCGACCTCGGAATCCTGGCGCGACAAGAATACGGGCGAGCGCAAGGAAAAGACCGAATGGCATCGCGTCGTTGTTTTCAATGAGGGCCTCTGCAAGGTCATCGAGCAATATGTGAAGAAGGGC
>NZ_JBASBH010000053.1:0-5821 GCF_049651025.1 Parvibaculum sp.
CCCGCGCCCTGATCAGATAGCAGGCGATTGCCGTCAGCGGGAGGAAGGCGAACAGGAAGATCGGGGAGTTAAAGAGCATTGGGCATCCACAAAAAAGGGCCGGGATTTCTCCCGGCCCTTGCTTCTATCATATGGAGTGCATTTACGCTCCGTGTGCGCCGATGATCGTGACCGAACACACGTTCTGCGACGGCGCACCGCCCAGATTATGCGTGAGGCCGATCCGGGGATTGCCGAGCTGGCGCGCGCCCGCCCTGCCCTGAAGCTGCAGATACATTTCATAGGCCATGCGCAGGCCCGACGCACCGATCGGGTGGCCGAAGCACTTGAGGCCGCCGTCGATCTGACAAGGCACCTTGCCGTCCGCGTCGTAGAAGCCGTCCATCACGTCCTTCACGGCATGGCCTTCGGGCGAAATGAACAGGTCTTCCATCGTCACGAGTTCGGTGATCGAGAAGCAGTCATGCACTTCCATCATGCTGACTTCTTCGCGGGGCCGCTGGATGCCTGCTTCCAGATAGGCTTTCTTCGCGGCGATACGCGCGGTGTGGAAGTAGCTGCCGTCCCAGGAGTTATGCTGGGATTCAAGGCCGTTCGACACGGCAAGCTGCATCGCCTTCACGGTGACGATGTCCTTCTTGCCGAGTGCCTTGGCGATTTCCGGCGTCGTCACGATGGCGGCTGCCGCGCCGTCCGAAACGCCGCAGCAATCGAAGAGGCCGAGCGGCTCGGCGATCATCGGCGCGTTCATCACCTGCTCTTCGGTGACGATGTTCTGAAGATGCGCCTTGGGGTTCTTCGCGCCGTTCGCGTGGCTCTTCACCGAGATATGTGCGATGGCGCGCTTCAGGTCTTCCTTTGAAACGCCGTGCTTTGCGCGATAGGCGGACGCAAGCTGCGCGAAGTTGCCGGGCGCGGAGCCTGACGGCGCCCATTGCGGGATCAGCGTGCCGGCATTGCCGACCGGAAGGCCGCCATAGCCTGTGTCTTTCAGCTTCTCCACGCCGAGCGCGATGGCGATGTCGGCGGCGCCCGAGGCGACCGCATAGACCGCGCCACGCAGCGCTTCCGAACCGCCTGCGCAGAAGTTTTCAACGCGCGTCACCGCGATGTTCGGCAGACGCAGAGCCAGCGACATCGGCGTGCCGCCCTTGCCCGTGCCGGTTTCGTCGATATGCGTCGAGAACCATGCCGCGTCGATCTGCGTCGGCTCGATGCCTGCATCCTGCATTGCTTCGAGATAGGCCTCGACCATCAGTTCTTCCGGACCGGCGTCCCAGCGTTCGCCGAACTTCGAGCAACCCATGCCAAGGATCGCAACCTTGTCTTTGATACCTGCAGCCATAATCAAATCTCCCTGATCGCGTTCGCCTGGCTTATTCAGCCGCCTGGCCGGTTTTCGATTTTGCGTTTGCGCCGGCGACCGGCACTGCTTTCCAGAAGTATCTCCGGAAGCCGCGACGTTCGTCGAAGTCCTTGATGCGGAAGACAAGCCGCACATCCATGCCGGAGTCGACCGCGCCCTGCTCGACGTCGGTGAAGTCCATCATGATCCGGCCGCCTTCATCGAACACGACCATGCCGTAGTGATGTGGCGGGTTCATGCTGAAGGACAGGAAGTCTGCCGACCATGACAGGATCTTCGCCTTGCGCTCGGCGAACTTGTAGGGCTCCTGCGTATCGACTGTGTGGTTGTTCGGGTTGACCGAGATGCGCGAGCGTGGGAACTGGACGACGCCCGTTTCCGTGCAACGACCGCCCACGAGGCCCATGATCATGTCTTCGTTGCGGTAAAGCGTCGTAAGGGCAGTCTTTTTGTCCTGCTCCGCGCGCATGCCCTTTTCCCACTCGATCAGGCCGTTGAAGGTGAGAAACTTCAGATAGTTCGTTTCTTCCTGACGGTTCGCGAGCGAGCCGACAATGCCGCGCTTGCCTGCCTGGCTTGCGAGCTTGTCCGTCACTTCGAAAACAAGCGCGTCGCAACCGCCGCCGAAATGAAGTACCAGCACCTTGTCGCCGGGCTTTGCTTCTTTCTGCAGCGTGTGGACGAGCAGCACCAGCGAATGCGCTGCGCCGGTCTCGCCGCAATTGGCGGCCAGCGTGTCGCGCGCAGCTTCCGGCGCAATGCCGCTTTTCTTCGCAAGCGTTTCGACGAATTTCGTGCCGAAGGTCGTCGGCAGGATGAAGTGCTTGATCTCATCGGCCTTCACGCCTGCATTGTCGAGAGCGGCCTTGATCGCGCGGGGGACGATCTTTGTGTAGCCCTCGTCGCGGATCCAGCGCTCTTCCCAGTTGTAGTCGAAGTCTTCCGTCTCACCGCGAAAGTGGTCGACGAAATCGACGGTGAGGCTGGTGCCGCCAAGATATTCGGCGATGATATTTTCAGTGCCGACCGAAACGGCGGCTGCGCCGTCGCCGAAGTCGAGTTCCTGTGCGCTTGCTGCGCGCGTCTTGCGATGATCGGCGGCGAGCACGAGCGCGTGCTTCGCATCGCCCGCCTTCACAGCCGTCAATGCCTGCAACAGCGCGGATGTGCCAGCGCGCTGCGTCGACGACACGTCAACGGCACGCACCGTTTCGTTCAGCGTCAGTGCGGCCGAGATGATGCCCGCGTTCAGACGATCCCTGAACGGCATCGTCGTCGAGCCGAAGAAGAGCGCATCGACATGCGAGCGGTCATCGTCGGGACCGAGCAGGTCGCGCGCCGCCTCAACCGCCATGGTGACGGCGTCTTCGTCCCAGTTCGCCATGGAACGCTCGCCCTTCCCCTTGCCGAGAAAGTTTGGTGCGACCCAGGCATTGGCTTGTGCGATTGCCTTGCGTTGCAGGCGAAGCCGCGGAATATATCCGCCAAAGGCTGTAAGTCCGATTGACTGCTGAGCCATCGTCTCCCTTTCGCTTACTCGTTATATTGTTGGCGTCGAGTTTACCGGCGAAGAGCCTCTGACGACAACAGGCGCGCAAAGGCTCCGCCGCTACGTCAAGGCGTTGTTTTCGAACAAAACAGGGTTTTTTGAGCGATTTGCCCGGAAAAATTCGGCGCTACGCGATCAGCGCGCGACGACGATGCAGTCGATCTTTTTAACAGCCAGTGCCGCGCAACGCGCCTTGGCGTCAGACGCCTTGGCAAATGCGCCGGCATGCAGCCGGAAATAGGTGCCGCGCGCGCCGAGATCGGCTTCTTCAATCGTATGGTCGAGAGAGCCGACGAGTGTACCGCCGCTCTGGCTGATGGTGTTCCATGCCTTGGCTGCGTCGGCCGCCGCGCGGAACGCACCAAGCTGCATTTTGTAACGCCCGTTGGCCGATGGCGGTGGGACGGCTGAAGGTGCAGGCACCATATCGATGGCGCGGAGCGATGCGGTTTCAAGGCGCTCTTCTGCAGATGCGGCGGGCTGGCTTACCGGAGCGCCCTTGTCGAAGCGCGTCGCCTGCGGCTCCCAACCAGTTTGTATGGCGCGGTCACGGCCCGGCAGAAGGCCCGCGCCGGGTGTTGCTATCGAACCTGTCCCGATATTGTCGGGCGCTATCGGCAGCGCGGCGAGTTCGCGATGCTTTTGCAATGCGGGCGCGTAGTTCGGATCAATCGAAAGCGCCTGATTGAGATCTGCAACGGCAGACGCCACATCTCCTGATTTCTCATAGGAAAGTGCGCGGCCCATCAGCGGCAGTTTGCGTTTGTCGCCATTGAGAAGCGTGATCGCCTCGCTGTAGTCGCGAATGGCTGTTGGATAGTCGGCCCTTGCGCGCTCCAGATTGGCGCGGTTGTGATAGGCGGCGGCATAGTCCGGAGAGAGGTCGATCGCGCGCGTGTAATCCTGCTCTGCGCCGAGCTTGTCGCCGACATCCGCCATTGCGATGCCTCGATTGTAGTAGGCCCGCGCCAATACTTCCCTGGCCAGAGCATCCCGTCCGATGGCCTGGGTGTAATCCAGAACCGCCATGCTGGAGAAGCCGAGCTTCTGGCGCGCGATGCCACGATGATGATAGGCGAGCGCCAGGCCTTCCTTGCTGAGCATGCCGCTGTCGATGGCCTGCGTGAGCAGGCGCGTCGCCTCCTCGTAGTGACGCTGCTCGACGGCCTTGACGCCTGCATCGAGGTCCGAGGCGGCCGTCGCATTGAGGCGATCCGGCGTCGCGCCGGTTGTCGACGATACGGAAGTCGCGGGCACGGGCAGAAGCAGCATCAGCGCGGCTACGGCCACGCCTGTCAGCAAATACCTGGAATTTATCAGCCGCATCGAATCCCTCCGTACGCAATATTAACACGTGCGAAAGGGAACGTCCGGGCTTCAGGGCGAAAATGATTGTATTCAGAATGGATTAGAGTGGCACACTTCCATCTGACGCGAGGCTGGGCCGCGACGAATCAGCTATTCGACCGTCACCGATTTGGCCAGGTTACGCGGCTGATCAACATCTGTGCCCTTCGATACAGCAGCGTGATAGGCGAGCAATTGCACGGGGATCGCAGCGATGATGGGCGCGATCAGCGGATCGACCGTGGGTACTTCGATTGTCGCCCAGGCGTCCATTCCCGCCCGCTCGATGCCCTCCTTGTCGGAGATGAGGATCACCTTGCCGCCGCGCGCGATCACTTCCTGCATGTTGGAAATGGTCTTTTCAAAGAGAACATCCACCGGGGCGATGACGATGACCGGCACGGCAGGGTCGATGAGCGCGATGGGCCCATGCTTCAACTCGCCCGCCGCATAGCCTTCGGCGTGGATGTAGGAAATTTCCTTGAGCTTCAGCGCGCCTTCAAGCGCGATAGGAAAGAAATGGCCGCGGCCGAGATAGAGGACGTCGCGGACTTTTGAAAGCTCTGCCGCGATCGCATGGATCGAGCTGTCACGCGAAAGCACGTCGGCGACCTGACGCGGCGTTTCCAGAAGCTTTCGGACGAGGCGCTGGCTTTCGGCAAGGCTGATCGCGCCGCGTGCGAGTGCTGTTCCAACAGCCAAAGCGGCGAGAACGGTCAACTGGCAGGTGAAGGCCTTCGTAGATGCGACGCCGATCTCGGGACCGGCAAAGGTCGGCATGATGACATCGGACTCACGCGCGATGGATGACTCCGTGACGTTGACGACGGAGAGGATTGTCTGGCCTTGCGACTTGCAATAGCGCAACGCGGCCAGCGTGTCGGCCGTTTCGCCAGATTGCGAGATGAAGATGGCGAGGCCGCCCTTCGGCATTGCCGCTTCGCGATAGCGAAACTCCGAGGCAATATCGACCTCGACCGAAATGCGTGCGTAGCGCTCGAACCAGTATTTTGCGACGTGACCGGCATATGATGCTGTGCCACAAGCGATGATCGTGATGCGCGGTACTGTCGCGAGATCGATCGGCAGCTTGGGCAAGCGCGGCGTGTCGTCGAGCGGGTTCACATATTCGCCGAGTGTGTGGCCGATGACTTCTGGCTGCTCGAAGATTTCCTTCGCCATGAAGTGGCGGTGATTGCCCTTGTCGACAAGCGCCGTCGAAACGTCGGTGATGCGAATGGCCCGCTCTACACGATTGCCGTCGGCGTCATAAAAAATCGCGCTGCTTCTTGTGATCTCGACCCGGTCGCCCTCTTCCATGAAGGAGATGCGGTTCGTCATCGGCGCCAGTGCGAAGGCGTCGGAGCCCAGATACATTGCGCCATCGCCATAGCCGACCGCAAGCGGGCTGCCGCGCCGCGCACCGACGATGAGGTCGTTCTCATCCTTGAAGATGATGCCGAGCGCAAAGGCGCCTTCGAGCTCTTTCAGCGCTGCGGCTGCGGCCGCGCGTGGCGGGAGCCCTTTGTCGAGATAATGGGAGACGAGATGGGCGATGG
>NZ_JBASBH010000054.1:0-23506 GCF_049651025.1 Parvibaculum sp.
CTCAGCGGCTTCGATTTCCTCGTCCTCGTCGCGATCGCGACGCGTGAGGTCTTCGCCGGAGGCCTGACGCGTGGCTTCTTCTTCCGAGCGCGCGACATTGACCGTCACCGTCGAAATGACTTCGGGGTGAAGGGCGACGCGCACCTTGTGAAGGCCAATCGTCTTGATCGGGTGCTCAAGGGCAACCTGATTACGGTTGACCGAGAAACCGCCCGTGGTGACGCCATCGGCGATATCGCGGGTGGTGACCGAACCATAGAGCTGGCCCGTATCGCCAGCCTGACGCAACACGACGATCACGAGATCGTTGAGCTTGACCTGAACCTTTTCGGCTTCGCTGCGAAGCTCGAGGTTACGGGCTTCGAGCTGCGCGCGCTGCGCTTCGAAGCGAACCAGGTTTTCCTTCGTCGCACGCAGCGCTTTCTTGCGCGGCAGCAGGAAATTACGGGCGAACCCGTCCTTCACCTGTACGACTTCACCCATTTGGCCGAGTTTCTCGACCCGTTCCAGAAGTACGACTTGCATGAGTCTCTTTCCTTTTTCCGGGCTCAGCCGATGACGTAGGGCAGGAGCGCGAGAAAGCGCGCGCGCTTGATGGCGCGGGCAAGTTCACGCTGCTTTTTGGCGCTGACCGCAGTGATGCGGCTCGGCACGATCTTGCCGCGCTCGGAGATGTAGCGCTGCAGGAGCTTGATGTCCTTGTGATCGATCTTCGGAGCGTTCGCACCGGAGAAGGGGCACGTCTTGCGGCGGCGGAAGAAGGGCCGGCGCGCGGGAGAAGCTGTGGTGTTCATTATGCGTTGTCTCCTGCAGAAGCGTCGTCACCACGCGGGAACCGCGGACGATCTCCACGGTCACGATCGAAGCCGCCGCTGCGCGGGCGATCGCCACGGTCAAAGCGGTCGCCGCCGCGTCCACCGCCGCGCTCTTCGCGTCCGCCGCCACGATTCTGAAGCATGGCCGACTGGCCTTCTTCATGCTCTTCGACGCGGATGGTGAGGAAGCGCAGAACGTCTTCGTTCAGGCTCATCTGGCGCTCCATCTCGGCAACCGCCGCATGCGGCGCGTCGATGTTCATGAGTGCGTAATGACCCTTGCGGTTCTTCTTCACTTTGAACGAGAGGTTACGAAGACCCCAATATTCGTTCTTTGCGACGGAGCCGCCATTGTCCTTGATGATCGTCGTAAGCTGCTCGATGAGCGCCTCGACCTGTTGCTGCGACACGTCCTGTCGCGCAATGAGAATATGCTCGTATAGAGCCATTGAGCCTTTTCCTTTTATGTCCAGCCCTGGCGCAAAGCCCCCTTTGAGCCCCGAAAAAGGCTCGAAAGGACTACCAAAGAAGCGGAGACACCGGAACCCGGGCTTCTAGCCCTGTCGAACCCGAAAAGGCGCGACGTTCCGTTCAGCCTCCAACCAAGGCCTTCAGAAGTGGCGCAATATAAGGAAATGGACCCAATAAGCAATAGCGGAAGCGGTGGTAACTGGGCCCGAAACGCCAAATGCCCGCCAACTTGACTCAGCTTTATCAGACTGTATTTGTTGGGCAACTTCCGGACCACGAAGAGTCTGGAGAATAACGTCAGGGAGCGTCGATGAGCAGGGCTTTTACCTTTCCGGGGCAGGGATCGCAGGCGGTCGGCATGGGCCGCGAGCTGGCCGAGGCTTTCGCCTCCGCGCGCGAGGTCTTTGAAGAGGTAAACGAGGCCTTGGGCCAGGACCTCTCCAAACTGATGTGGGAAGGCCCTCAGGAAGACCTGACCCTGACGGAAAACGCCCAGCCCGCCATCATGGCCGTTAGCCTCGCGGTTGTGCGCACCTTGGAAAGGGAAGGCGGCTTCAGCCTTGCCGACAAGGCGGCCTTCGTTGCCGGTCATTCGCTCGGTGAATATTCGGCGCTCGCCGCCGCAGGCTCGCTGACGATTGCGGATACGGCTCGCCTCCTGAAGCGGCGTGGCCTTGCCATGCAGCGCGCTGTGCCGGTCGGTCAGGGCGCGATGGCGGCACTTCTGGGCCTCGAATTCGAGGCGGCGGCCGAAGTGGCGAAGGAAGCCGCGCAGGGCGACGTCTGCACGGCGGCCAATGACAATGGCGGCGGTCAGGTCGTGATCTCAGGCACCAAGGCAGCGGTTGAGCGCGCCATTGAAATCGCCAAGACGAAGGGCGCAAAGCGCAGCATGTTGTTGCCTGTCAGTGCGCCTTTCCATTGCTCGCTGATGAAGCCCGCCGCCGAAGAAATGGCGGAAGCGCTTTCGCAGGTCGATCTGAAAACACCCGCCATTCCGCTTGTGGCAAACGTCACCGCCTCGCGCGTTGCCGATCCCGCGACCATTCGCGAACTTCTTGTCGAGCAGGTCACCGGCATGGTGCGCTGGCGCGAAAGCGTTCTCTATATGGAAGCGCAGGGCGTTACGAGCTTCGTCGAAGTCGGCGCGGGCAAGGCGTTGACCGGCATGGTGAAGCGCATCGCCAAGGAAGCCGAAACCCTTTCCATCGGCACTGCCGCCGACGTCGAAGCCTTTATCAAGACGCTTTAAGGAGCCCTCATGTTCGACCTCACAGGAAAATCGGCGCTGGTCACCGGCGCTTCAGGCGGCATCGGCTCCGACATCGCCCGGGCGCTTCATGCGCAGGGCGCGACTGTTGCTCTGTCGGGCACGCGCAAGGAAGCGCTCGATGCGCTGGCCGCCGAACTGGGCGCCCGCACCCATGTGCTGCCCTGCAATCTCTCCGACGGCGCCGCCGTCGACGCGCTGCCCAAGCAGGCTGAAGAGGCGATGGGCGGGCTCGACATTCTCGTCAACAATGCGGGCCTCACCCGCGACAATCTCTTCATGCGGATGAAGGATGACGAATGGGATGAAGTCATCCGCGTCAACCTCACGGCAGGCTTCCGCCTTTCGCGCGCGAGCTTGCGCGGCATGATGAAACGCCGCTGGGGCCGCATCATTGGAATCACTTCGGTCGTCGGCGTCATGGGTAATCCGGGGCAGGGCAATTATGCCGCGTCCAAGGCCGGCATGATCGGCATGACGAAGTCGCTGGCGCAGGAAGTCGCGAGCCGCAATATCACGGCAAATTGCGTCGCGCCCGGCTTCATTCGCAGTGCGATGACGGACGCGCTGACGGACGATCAGAAGGGCCGCATCATGGGCACGATTCCGGCAGGGCGACTCGGCGAAGCGAGCGAAATTGCCGCCGCCGTTGTCTTTCTTTCGAGCGAAGAAGCCGCTTATGTGACCGGTCAGACGATCCACGTAAATGGCGGCATGGCGATGATCTGAGCCTCACAGGTTCTGTTCTGTCGAGAAATTGCTATTGGATTCAGTCGTGTAGTCGCGTATTTCGATGCTTTGCATCTGCTGGCAGGGGATGCAAAACTGTGTTAACTAGGCCCTCGATTTGGCTTGCGGTCCTGACTTGAAATGGGCCAGAAGAAGGGCAGTCTTTCCGCCGAATTCGATCACGTTGTTTCTTCGACGCCGAAGGCATGGGGAAAGAACGTGATGCCGGTCACAAACCAAGGATCTGAGGACTTAAAATGAGTGATATCGGAGAACGCCTGAAGAAGATCGTGGTCGAGCACCTCGGCGTCGATGCCGACAAGGTGACTGAAAATGCGAGCTTCATCGATGATCTCGGTGCGGACAGCCTCGACAACGTCGAACTCGTCATGGCGTTCGAGGAAGAATTCGGCGTGGAAATCCCTGATGACGCAGCCGAGAAAATTCTGACTGTCAAAGACGCAATCGAGTTCGTCAAAGCGAACGCGAAGGCCTGATTTCGGCTGGCGGGGCGCGGATGATCTGCGCCCCGCGGCGGAACACGAGGCTCGTGGCGTCGGCTCGGGGCTCTGTTTCCGCCTGAACGACTCTCAAGAGTATCTGGGTGAGGTTGGAGCTAAATGAGACGGGTAGTCGTCACTGGACTTGGCATGGTCTCGCCGCTCGGCGGCAACGTTGAAACGACGTGGTCGCGGATTCTCAAAGGCGAATCCGGCGCGCGCACGATCGAAAAATTCGACGTCTCGGATCTCCCCGCAAAAATCGCTTGCCCTGTGCCGCGCGAAGGCGAGGGCGCATTCATCCAGGACGACTGGATGGACCCCAAGGAATCCAAGCGCGTCGACGATTTCATCGTCTTTGCGATGGCTGCTGCAACACAGGCGCTCAACGACGCCGGTTGGCACCCTTCCACCGAAGAAGAAAAGTGCCGCTCCGGCACCATGATCGGCTCCGGCATCGGCGGCCTTGAAGGCATCGCCGAAACCGCGCTGATCCTTCATGAAAAAGGCCCGCGTCGCGTCAGCCCGTTCTTCATTACTGGTCGCCTCATCAATCTCGCATCGGGCTATGTCTCGATCCGCCACGGGCTCAAGGGCCCGAACCATTCGGTCGTGACGGCCTGCTCGACAGGCGCTCACGCCATCGGCGACGCAGCGCGCTTGATCGCGCTCGACGACGCGGATGTCATGGTCGCGGGCGGCGCTGAATCGGCCATCTGCCGCATCGGCATTGCAGGCTTTGCCGCTTGCCGCGCGCTTTCCACCTCCTATAACGACACGCCCGAGCGCGCCTCGCGTCCTTACGACAAGGATCGCGACGGTTTCGTCATGGGCGAAGGCGCAGGCGTCGTCGTGCTTGAAGAATACGAGCACGCCAAGGCGCGCGGCGCGAAGATCTATGGCGAGATCGTGGGCTATGGCCTCTCGGGCGACGCCTATCACATCACCGCGCCCGCCGAAGATGGCGATGGCGGTTTCCGCTCGATGCAGGCTGCGCTGAAGCGTGCAGGCATCTCCCCGTCGGATATCGATTACGTGAACGCCCACGGCACCTCGACCATGGCTGACACGATCGAGCTTGGCGCCGTGTCGCGCCTGCTTGGCAATGCGGTCGGCACTGTCTCGATGTCCTCGACCAAATCCTCCATCGGCCATCTTCTCGGCGCGGCGGGCGCGGTCGAAGCAATTTTCTGCCTGCTCGCCATGCGCGACAGCATGCTTCCGCCGACGCTCAACCTCGACAATCCGTCGGTCGAAACGGAGATGGACCTGGTGCCGCTCAAGGCGCGCGCCAAAGAGGTCAATTACGCCCTGTCGAACTCCTTCGGTTTCGGCGGCACCAATGCGTCGCTGGTGATGAAGAAGGTCAACTGATTGAGCGACGAGGGCGAAACGCCGGGGTCACAGCCTGCGCAAGCGCCCAAGCGGCGGCGGTTTCTCCGCGCCCTGCTTTTCATATCAGTTGTTTTGCCGAGCCTCGTGGCGCTTGTCGCGGGGGGCGTGTTTCTCTATGGCAAGTCGCGTTACGAGGCCAGAGGGTCGCTGGCTGAACCGACAATCGTCTGGTTGCAGCCCGGTATCGGCCTCACCGCCATCACTGACCGGCTGCACGCCGCCGGCGCCATCGATGACCCGCTGATTTTCCGCACGGCCGTTCGCCTCACCGGCGCGGCCGGATCGCTCAAAGCCGGCGAATATGAAATTGCGGCTTATGCGAGCATGGCCGATATTGTTCGTGTGCTGAGAGAGGGAAAGTCGATCGTCCACCGGATCACGATCCCTGAGGGCCTGACGAGCCAGCAAGCCATGGAGATCGTCAAGGCAGATCCTGTGCTGACCGGCGACATGCCGTTACTGCCTCCCGAAGGTGCATTGCTGCCCGAGACCTACAATTTCCTCAGGGGCACGACGCGGGTCGGTATTGTCTCGCGCATGCAGAAATCCGCGACAGCATTGATGACCGAACTCTGGCCCAAGCGTGCTGCGGGCCTGCCTTTCTCCACGCCGAACGAAGCGCTGATCCTCGCCTCCATTGTCGAAAAGGAGACGGGGCTTGCCGCAGAACGACCGAGGGTTGCCGCCGTCTTCGTCAATCGGCTGCGCCTGCCGATGCGACTTCAGTCCGACCCGACAATCGTTTATGGCATCACGCGTGGAGCAGGGCCGCTTGGGCGGCCTATTCGCCGCAGCGAGATCTATCGCCCGACGCCGTACAACACCTACCAGATCGATGGTTTGCCCCCGACGCCGATTTGCAATCCGGGCCGCGCCTCGATCGAAGCGGTGCTGAACCCGCCCGCGACCGACGATCTCTATTTCGTCGCCGATGGAACGGGCGGCCACGCCTTTGCGCCGTCTCTGGCGGGGCATCAGCGCAATGTCGGCAACTGGCGCAAGATCGAGCGCCAGCAAGTTAAACAGCCGGAAAAGCCCGCCGAAACGGCACCCGCAAAGACCTCGCCCGCAAAAGCGCCAGCAACACCCATCGCAGCACCGAAAAGGCCCGGGGGCGGCTAGTCCCGTCGCCTTGCTATACTGCCCATCAGCTCCATTGTGATTCTCGGAAGGTTCCGCCGATGCCGCTTACCAGCATGACAGGCTTTGCCCGCGCAGATGGCGACAATGCCGTCGCGCGCTGGCACTGGGAGCTCAGAAGCGTCAACGGCAAGGGGCTAGACGTCCGTTTCCGCTTGCCCTCCGGTTTTGAGACCATCGAGGCGCGTCTGCGCGAGGAAATGGCGCGGCACTTGAAGCGCGGCAATGTACAGGCGTCCCTGTCGCTCGACCGCGTGAAGGCCGCAGCACCCTTGCGCGTCAACGAGGATGCGCTTGCCGTCGTCGTCGCGGCGATGAAGAGCCTTGGCGAGCGTATCGAGCTGATGCCGCCGCGCCCGGAAGGTATCCTCGCACTTCGCGGCGTGCTCGAATCCGTCGAAACCGAAGAGGTCGAGGAAGACCGCGCGGGCTTTGAGCAAGAACTGATCGCTTCGTTCGGCGAGGCGGCTGCGTCGCTCGCTCGCGCTCGTAGCGAAGAGGGCGCGAAGCTCGAAACGATCCTGACCGAGCAGGTAAACACGATCGAACGGCTGACCGCTCAGGCAGCGGCGTCGCCGTCTGCAGGCGTCGATGCAATGCGCGCACGCTTGAAGGCACAGATCGCCGAATTGCTCGGCGCATCGCCCGCTCTCTCCGAAGAGCGTCTTGCGCAAGAGGCGGCGCTGTTGGCGACGAAGGCCGATGTGCGCGAAGAGATCGACCGCCTGAGTGCGCATGTCGCCCAGGCGCGTGAGCTTTTCGCAGGGAGCGAGCCTGCGGGCCGCAGGCTGGATTTTTTGACCCAGGAATTCAACCGCGAGGCGAACACGCTTTGCTCCAAGGCGGCGGACGTCAGCCTGACCCGTATCGGCCTTGAACTGAAAGCCGTGATCGATCAATTGCGTGAGCAAATTCAAAATGTCGAATGACAAGCACGTGGGTCGTCGGGGCCTCATGCTGGTACTTTCCTCGCCCTCGGGCGCGGGCAAGACAACGCTGTCGCGGGCGCTGCTCGAGAGCGACAGCGAGATAACCATGTCCGTATCGGCAACCACCCGTGCCCCGCGCCCCGGCGAGACGCATGGCAAGGACTATTATTTTCTGAGCACTGAAGATTTTGGCATTATGCGCAACAAGGGCGAGTTCCTCGAACACGCCAAGGTCTTCGGCAACTATTACGGCACGCCCTCAAAACCGGTGATGGACGCGCTCGCAAATGGCCACGACGTTCTCTTCGATATCGACTGGCAAGGCACGCAGCAGCTCGAAGAAGCGCGCCACGAGGATATCGTCAAGGTCTTCATCCTGCCGCCCTCGGCGCAGGATCTCGAAAAGCGCCTCAATCGCCGCGCACAAGACCCCGCCGATGTCGTCGCCGCCCGCATGGCGAAAGCGTCGGACGAGATCAGCCACTATCAGGAATACGACTACATCATCATCAACGAGAATATTGAGAAAAGCCTGGGCGAGCTTCGTGCAATCCTCGTGGCCGAGCGCCTCAAGCGACACCGGCTGACGGGGCTTTCCAATTTCGTGAAGCAGATGCGAGAGACGTTGTAGGCGCTACATGCAGCCCATGACGGGGATAAGATCGTCCGCCTTTTTCCGCTGCTCCTCCGTCAGCACCTTATAAAGCGCCTCGGTCGCGGGCTTCAGAGCCTCGAGCGCCGCAATCCTCGACTTCATGGCCTGGATATGGAAATCGAGGAACTTCATTGCGGAGCGTTCATCCTTGCGGAACGCCTCGGCCATCTGTTTGTGCATGCTGGCCATGATCTGAGAATTGCTTCGTAGGGCATCCGCATATTCAGTCCATGCCGCTTTCTGCGCAGCCGTTATCTTGAGTTCCGCCTCCAGAAAGGCGATGCGGCCGTCGACATAGCTGTTGGAGCCGCCACCCATCATGCCGCAGCCGCCCATGGGGCCGCCGTCATAGCCTTGCCTCATCATCCCGGGGCCATAGCCCTGGCCGCGGCCCATCATGCCGTTTCCCCAGCCTTGGCCCATCATTCCCGACCAGAAGCCGGGCTGTGGGCTTTTAGGTTCTTCAGCAGCGACAGCGGTGACGCAAAATAATGCCAGCAGGCCGATAAGGGCTGATGCGCGGATATTCATGCTCTTCTCCTCAAATATGAGAAAAGCCATCTTTTACCGTCATCGGGTGACGGTCATTGATATGGATCAAGAGCGGGCGGGGGACTTGAAAACTCGGGCGCTGTCGATTGCGGTGCGAAACAGGCCGGGACGCTCCATGCCGAATTTGAGGTTCAGCATGGAGCGGAGTTTTCAGCGCGCATTGAAGGAGATCAAGCGCAGTAGAGTTTTCAGGGCTTCAGAACGACGCGGCCCATGACGCCGCCCTTGCGCAGATCGTCGAGCGACTTCGACGCTGCTTCAAGCGGACGCTCTTCGACCGGGATCGGGTCGATCTTGCCTGCCTTCACCAGTTCCATCATTTCGAGCGTTTCGCCGAGCGAACCCACGTAGGAGCCGCCGATGGAAATCGCACGCATCGGGAAGAGCGGGATCGGCATTGCAAAGCCGCCGCCGAAGAGGCCAACCACGACGACCTGACCGCCCTTGCGCACCGAGCCGAGTGCGAATTGCAGCGAGGCTTCCGAGCCGACGAAATCGACCGCCGCCGGAACGCCGCCATTCGTGTCGGCGAGAAGCTTCTTCAGCGCTTCCGGATCTTTCGGATTGTAGACCTCGTGCGCGCCTGCGCCCTTGGCCGACTGCAGCTTGTTCTCGTCCACATCGGCGCCGAGAGGGGCCTGCTTGAACATCGCTTTGGCGAACTGAAGGCCCATCATGCCGACGCCGCCGAGGCCGACGACGAGCACGCGCTCTTCATCGCTGACATCGAGCTTCTTCATCGCGCCATAGGCGGTGAGGCCGGAGCACATATAGGTCGCAGCGAGACCTTTGGGCACGCCGGTATAATCAATGAGGTAGCGTGGATGCGGCACGATCACATGGGTCGCATAGCCACCGGCAACCTGAATGCCGAGATTGCGCGGCTTGTTGCAAAGCTGTTCTTCGCCGCGCTTGCAGGTCGGGCATTCGCCGCAACCGATCCACGGAAAGGCCACGCGCAGATCACCGACCTTGACGTCTTTGGCGTCGGGGCCGACGGCGATGACTTCGCCCTCGATTTCATGGCCGAGCGTGAAGGGCAGTTTGCGACCGGCGCGAACGTCGAGCTTGTTGCCGCCGCCCATGTCGAAATGACCGTCATGGATATGCACGTCCGAGTGGCAGACGCCGCAATGCGTGACCTTGAGCAGAACCTCGGTGCCTTGCGGCGCTGGTGTCTCGCTCTCGATGCTCTGCAACGGCTGGCCGTAATCTGTAATGGCCTGGGACTTCATTGGGAAACCTCCTCGTATATGAACTACACGGTCTTCACGCCGCCGGATTTGCGGACAATGTCGCACAGGCCGACTGGACGGCCAATGTAAAAGGCTCGGGCGGAGAGGCTCTAAAGGGCGCTCAGGTGTCGCACTTGAAGGCCCGGGCGATTGCGCAGAATTCCTGCACGGTCAGTTCCTCGGCCCGCCTTGTGCCGTCGATCCCCGCTGTCTCGAGAAGGGGGGCAGGGTCGACACCCAGAGATTTGAGGCTCGACCGCAGCATCTTGCGGCGCTGCCCGAATGCGGCTGCGACAACGACTTCGAGCGCGCGCGGATCGGCAGGCGCGAGCGGTTCGGCCATCGGAATCAGTTCAACGACGGTCGAGGTGATGGAGGGCGGCGGCGTGAACGCGCGCCGGTCGATATCGAACAGCATGCGTGCCCGACACCGCCACTGCGCGGCGACGGCAAGCCGTCCATATGCTTTCCCACCGGGCACGGCGACGATGCGCTCGGCGACTTCCTTCTGGAACATCAGCGTCAAGCTGGAATACCAGGGCGGCCATCTGTCATTTTGCAACCAGCCGATCAGCAGCGGCGTCGCGATATTGTAGGGCAGGTTGGCGACGATGCGCGCCGGACCGCTTACCAATGCGCCCATATCTGTTTCGAGCGCGTCGCCCTCAATGATCGTCAGCCGCCCCGGATAGGCAGCGGATATTTCTTCCAGTGCGGGCAGGCAGCGTTTGTCACGCTCGATGACGGTTACATGCTTTGCACCTTCCATCAGCAGAGCGCGCGTCAGCCCGCCGGGGCCGGGTCCAACCTCGACGATCTCATGATCGACAAGCGATCCGGCTGCTCGCGCGATGCGGCCTGTCAGATTGAGGTCGAGCAGAAAGTTCTGCCCAAGCGCCTTTTGCGCAGCGAGCCCATGACGTGCGATCACATCGCGTAGCGGAGGAAGTCCATCTGTCATGCTTGTGCGCGGTTCGCCGCAATTTCATGTGCGAGGCGAAGCGCCTCGATGAGGCTGAAGGGATTGGCGAGGCCGCGTCCGGCAATGTCGAGCGCCGTCCCGTGATCGGGCGATGTGCGCACGATGGGCAGGCCAAGCGTCGTGTTGACGCCACGCTCGAAGTCGATGGTCTTTATCGGGATCAATGCCTGATCGTGATACATGCACAGCGCCGCGTCATAGCGTGCCCGCGCGCCCGCATGGAACATGGTGTCGGGCGGCAAGGGGCCTGAAACTTCGACGCCTTCACGCCGGATCGCCTCGATGGCCGGAACGATGATCTCGATTTCTTCGCGACCGATATGACCTTCCTCGCCCGCATGCGGGTTGAGCCCGGCGACGGCCATGCGCGGCTTGGAAATCCCCAGATCGCGCTTGAGCGCGCGGGCAAGGATGATGCCTTTCTCGACGATCATGGCGGTGGTGAGCGATGTGGCAACCGACTTCAGCGGCTCGTGAACCGTGACGGGGACAACACGCAGGCCGGGGCAGGAAAGCATCATCACAGGTGTCGCGCCGCCCGTGCGCTCGGCCAGATATTCGGTATGCCCGGGGACTCGGAGACCCGCTTCGTAAAGCGCACGCTTGTGAATGGGATTGGTCACAAGGCCCGACGCCGCGCCCAACAGCGCAAGATCGCAGGCAATGTCGATGGAATGCATGACCGCGCGTGCATTGGCCGGAGAGAGCGCGCCGGGCTTCACGGGCGCTCCAAGCTCGATCGCCAATATGGGCAGGGCCGTCGCGAAAACGCCTGCGGCCTCCGACGCGTCGGAGATGACACGTATGGGGATATCAAGCCCCAGAGCGGCGGCCAGTGTTTGATAGAGGTCAGGGGCGCCGACGACAAAGAAGGCAGGCACAGTCTCGCGCTCGCGTGCCATCCACGTCTTCAGCGTGATTTCCGGCCCGACGCCTGCCGGCTCACCCATGGTAAGCGCCAGCGGCGGCGGGCTTCTTTTCAGGCTTGTCATGGCGTCCACCTGGATGCCGGCTTGTTTCGGCTCCGCCTCAACGCATCTCGACGACGGCGTCGCGCCGCAAGTCGCGCAGATACCGCCGCGCCATCATCGACAATTGCTGCGCATAGAGATTGTCCTCGATGGCCTCGCGCGTCGGCATTTCCGCATTGACGGCCTTGTGGCCGCAAATGGCGACCATTTCCATGCCTTGATTGCTGCGAATCGGCGGTGTCACGCCACCCGGCTTGCTCTTGGACAGGGCCTCCTGCAGGCGCTGATCGAGCTTGCCGAACGTCACGGTTCGCGGTGCCTGTGCGACGCCGCCGACATAGGCTTTAACCTGAGTGTTCAGATCGTCGCAGGATTTGAATTCCTGAGCGAATTTCATGGCCTCGGCCGCGCGACGTTCGACCAGGGCAGGCGGCGCGTCCGGCGAAAGGGGCAACAGGACATGCGCCAGCGTCCATTCATCCTGCATCGGATCGGCGCCGAGGCCTGACTGCTTGTTGCGCAACTGAACGATGTAGAGGCCGTTGAGCGTCTTGATCGGATCGGATGTCGCGCCGATACCCATTTGCTCGACGACGGGCGCAACATCGCGCGGCAGCTGGCTCAAATGCACCCAGCCGATATCGCCGCCATTGGCGGCGCTTGGCGACTGGCTGAACTGCTGCGCAACGGCAGGGAAGGGTGCGCCCTGGCGGATCTGGTCGGCGAGGCGATGCGCGCCACCGAGAATTTCCTGCTCCTGAGCTGGTGTGTCGAAGGTCAGCAAAATTTCCGAAACGAGATAACGCGGCTGGTCGGCCTCGTCTTTCAGGCGCTTCAGGATCTCGTCGATTTCCTGTTCGCCAACCGTGACAAGCGGCCCGAACTGCTGACCAACGACCTTGTTCCAGGCGATATCCGCATAAATCTGGTTGACCAGCGAAGACTTCGAAACGTCGTTTTCCTTGAGGAAGGCGTCGATCTGTTCCATCGACATGCCCGCCCGCTTGGCGATGCCTTCAAGCTGCTTGTCGATTTCAGTCTGCTCGACTTTGATTTCAAGCCGCTTGGCTTCCTGCCTCTCCAAGGCTTCATCCACGAGGCCGCGCAAGACTTGTCCTTCTATGCGGCTGACGTTTTCAGGCGTATTCGGGATGCCCGAAGTCACCATGATGAGCTTTACGCGTTGCTCAAGGTCGTAGCGGGAAACGATCTGGTCGTTGACGACGGCCGCGATGCCCTGCGCGCTTTCCGTGGCCTCTTCCGCTTGGACCGTTCCAGCCGCGAAAACGGCGGACAGGCAAATGAAAGCAAGCCCGGCTCCGATCCGAATCGCGAAGCGCCGAAACAAATTTTCACTGGCAGGCGTGTACGAGCACGCGAGCTTTTCTGACTTCATGATGATACGCCGGACGCTCCCGTTAGGCCTGGACGCCCCCGGCCTGAGGCGCACAGAATACTGCAATCGAGGCTCTAATCAACCAAGGACGGGTGTCAAAAGGCCGCAAGTTTCAGGAACTTGGGCTCCCGAACCGCGATTTCCGGTTTCAGCTTACCGGCGCAGCGAGCCGCCATACATCCAGCCCGCCGGATCGCCGAACAGCGATGTGTCTGGATTGCCGAAGACCGACGAACCGGGGTTGATGACGCCGGCTGCAATGTTGGACGAAGAACTGTTCGCCCCAGCCCCGACCCCCGTTGTGCCGAGGTTCTTGAAGGTAATCTGGACGAGGAAAGTGTTGGTCTTCTGGATGTCCTGATAATTGATGTTCGACTGATACATGCCGATGGCAAGGCCGAAACAATCATCTTGATAGCCGACACCGATCTGATTGGAGACTGTGAACCTATTCGTCAGATCGCGCGTCGTGCTGCCGAACACGCGCCAATATTCGCTGAGCTTGAGAACCGAGCCGAGATTCACTTGTTCGCGCGACCCGGGGGCCGTCAGCAGCGACGGATCTTGCGCAAAATAGGCATAGCCGAGCTGCGTGGACAAAGGCCCGGTCTTCGCGATCACATCGAATTCATTGCGGCTGAACTTGAAATTCTTTTGATCGATGCGGAAGCGGTGAACCACGAACAAATTGTTGTTCGGTGCGACCTGTATGGCGCCGACATAGTCCGAACGCTGGTCGCGCAAGCCGGTTGCTGCTGAAAAGCTGTCATCTTCTTTCAGGCGATAGCTTTGACCGAGCAGAACGCTCGCCTGTGCGCCATCGGCACCATAGATCGAATAGCGAACACCGACGCTGGCGCGCGCGCCCGTTTCCCAACGATCGAGACCGGGGAAACGATTTTCGGAAAAGAGGTTGGTATCGTCAAATTCCATGCTGATCGAATCCTGATTGGGGATGCGATCATTGTTGCCGATAGAGGGCGCATAAATGACCTGGCCGATCGGCTCGATAACCTGCCTGAATGAACCGGCGGAGTTGACGAACGGGTAGCTGACTTCGACGCCGGCTGTCGGCAGGGCGCGCGTGATCGTTTCTGCGCCGTAGGTTGTACCCGGCATATTACTGTTTGGCGCTTTATCCGTCATGTAGACGTCGCCGCGCAGGCTGGCAAAGAAGCGATAGACCTGGCCGCCGCGCGATGTGAAGGGCTTTTCCCAGTCCAGCGTGCCTGAAAGACGTCGGGAATCGAGCCCCGCTGGCGTGCCGAGGAGCATGGCATTGCCGTTGAACGTCAGGCGGCCATCGCCGAGAAGATCGCCGAAGTCATGCTTGAAATCGACGATTGGTGCGACCCAGGGCGTGTTATCACGGTTGGTCGTCTGCAGAAGGTTGCGGAAGTAATAGGCATTGGCCGTCAGGCTGTTGCGACCGTCAAAATTGTTCAGATAGATGTTGTTGGTCAGGTCGGTAGTGTCCGACAAGCCATAGCGGCGCAGATAGGTATTGTCCGAAACGAGCTGCGCCTGAAAGCCCCAATCCCATTCGGGGTTGAGCTTGAATGCGCCGTCGCCGAACAGGCTGCCGCGGAAGCTGGCCTCACCCGGCGTTCCGAGTGTTTTCGTTCTGGGCCAGGTGCCCGTTCCATAGAACTGGTACTGACCCTGTTCAATGCGGTGCCGGAATTCGCCCTGATAGACGATGCCTTCCTGCGTCGTGAAGCGCGGCGCGATTGTCGCGTCCATATTGGGTTTGATGACCCAATAATAAGGCACCGTTACTTCCTGGCCGAGGTCCGTCGAGCTTGCAATCTCGGGCACCAGAAAGCCGGACTGCCGCTTCACTGTCGGATCGGGATGCGAGAAGAAAGGCAGATAGGCGACCGGAACGCCGAATATTTCCATGAAGGCATCTTCATAGATGATCCGTTTCGTCTCCGAATTATGGATGACGCGGAACGCCTTGATCTGCCAGAGCGGCGTGTCCTGGCCTTCTTTCTTGCATATTTTGCAAGGACTGTAGACGCCGCGATGCATTGTCGTGACGGTGCCGTTTGTACGTACTGCGTCATGGCCCGCGAGCCGCGATTTATCGGTCATCAGCACGGACAGCGTTTGAACGACACCATCCTTCATCTTGTTGCGCAAGACGACGTGATCGGCAAAGGCGACTTCGCCCGAGGTCTCGAGCAGCGATACATTACCGTCTGCGGTCACCACATCGGTCTTCTGATCGTAAGTGACCTTGTCGGCCATCAGAATGCGACCGTCATAGGCGATCTCGACATGTCCCGTCGCTGTCACGATCTGGCTGTCGCGATCATAGACGAGGTCGTCCGCCTGCATGAGGACTTCGCCGGATTCCGGATAGGTCTTCGACTTGTCATGTGTGCCGGGCGCGACGACACGCACAGGGGAGGTGGCGGCGATGGGGGCGGTCTGCGCGGCGGCTTGCGCCGGCGAGCCCGTGGCGAGGAGAACATGTGCGATAGCCGTCGCGGCAAGCGCTATCACGCGGCGGCCTGAGCCCATCCTCGATGCCTTCTTCAAAATATATCCCGCCTTTTCGTCTTATTCGCGTATGCCGCGAATCCACCCGCCTGCCTTGTGACGACTTCTAACCATCTTCAAGGTGGAACAGAACCGCAAGTCCCAAAAGCATTGCCACAATAGCTGGCGACCAGGCGGCAAGGAAGGGCGGCAGCACGCCGGACAAGCCCAGCGCCAATGACAAGTCGCTGAGGAAATAGAGCAAAAACCCCGCAAAAACGCCGCCAAGGACCAGTTGGACCAGTCCGCCCAAGCGCGAGGTGCGAAGCGAGAAGACGGCGCCAACCAGCACCATGGTGCAAAGCAGGAGCGGCGTTGCCAGCAGATCGTAGAAATGGAGCCTGTAGCGCTTGGCCGAAAATCCCGCCGCTTCCGCCATATCGATGAAGCGCGGCAGGTCCCAGAAGGAAATCGTATCCGGGTCCGCGAAGCTTTCCTGCACCTTGGTCAGCGTGAGCGTCGTCGGCTGACGATACTCGTCATAGCGCCGAGGTTGGTCGTTGAGGCGGCTGATCCAGACTTCGCGCAAATCCCAATAGCCGTCTTCCAGCGACGCTGTGCGCGCATCGATGCGCCCGGAGAAGGTGTCGCTCGTGTCGTAAAGGAAGATGGTCACGTCTTCGAGTTTCAAGCCGAGTTCGCTGACCCTGAGCGCGTGAACCACGGATTGCCCGTCGGTATCGGCTTGCCGCAACCACAACCCATTTGAAGATACGGCAAGCAGGCTCGTCTGCCCGCGCAGATATTTCGCTTCAAGTTGCCCATATTGCGCCGACATGGCCGAGGCCACCGGATTGTAGACGGCGACCATGACCGTCCCGACGATGAAGGTGACGGCAAGCGCCGGCAGCATGAACTGCCAGACCGAAACCCCGGCAGCGCGCGCAACGACGAGTTCATGATTGCGCGTGAAGCGAAGGAACGCCGCCATGCCGCCGAACAAGACGGCAAAGGGAAGCGTGTCGCTGCCGACAGTCGGCAGATTGAGAAGGGCCATCGAGGCGAGAACGCCGAACGACATGTTTCCCTGACCGGATGCCCGGCGCATCAACTCCACGAGGTCGATCATGTAGATGAGGCAAAGGAAAATGCTGAAGGTGACGAGCACCGTCATGAAGAACTGGCGCCCGAGATAGCGCGAAAGCGTCCATGAGAGATTGACTGTGTTCATCCCCGGGCCCTGCGGATAGTCGGTTTGATGCCCAGCCAGGACGCAACCTGCCGCCGCATGCGCTCGAACGTCATCCCTGAAACAAGAGCCGCGCAGACGCCGCAAATACTGAGAGGCAACAGATAGATGAGCGGGATCGCAGCCGGTTGTGTCGCCGCAAAGTTGATGAGGCCAAAGCCGATGACGCGAGCGATGACGGCTGCGGCCGCGCCAAGCGCGATGCGCATTGTGTAGCCGCGCCGGTTGAACGGTGCGGGCAACAGGCTGGCCAATGCGATCATCACGAACATGATCGGATAGAGCGCCGCCACGAGGCGATCATGGCCTTCTGCTCTGAGGCGGTGCTTGAACTGCTGACCGTAAAAATCATTACTCGCCGGATTGAACAATTCGCCGAGATAGCGCTCGCGAGCCTCATATTCCGTCACCTGATGTGCGGCACTGTATTGCGACAGGTCGTAGGTGTATTTGTCGAAATAGAGGAGCGAGACCGGGCTTTGGTTCTTCTGCGTCGTGCGCGAAACGCGTTCGATATTGCCATTATACATGACGAGGCGCGCGCCTTCAGGCGCGCGGACGAGTTCGCCGGTCTCCGCCATATAGGTCACGGGCTGCCCCGGGACGCGCTCATCATGAACGAGGATACCGCGAATGCCGCCTTCCGGCGTTCTGGAGCGGACATAGACGGTGAGGCCGGAGACAGGATTCGTGAACGCGCCTTCGCGGACCAACGATGTTGCGATGTCGCCGCGGATCTCGAAAAGCTTGGAGCGCAACTCGCGCATGCCTGCGGGCATCAAATAGACGTTGAGCACGATAACGACGATGACCGTGAGGGCGGTGAGCAGCATCACCGGAAATGCGATGGCCCATCGGCTGATGCCGGCCGAGAACATGACGATCAGTTCGCTATCCGAGATGAGCTTGTTGAGCGCATAGAGCAGGGCGCAAAACAGCGCGATCGGCAACACGGTGTTGACGGCGCTTGGCAGCGCCAAAAGGCTCATCTCGAAGAAGGTTCCGAGCGTCTGCCCTTGCGTGATGAGCACGTCGAGCATCTTCAGCGCCTGGGTCAGCCAGATGATGCCGGTCAATACGCCCGTCGCCATCAGAAACGGCCCGGCAGCTTGTCTAAAGATGTAGCGCGTCAGGACAATGAACATCCGGTCCGGCTTTCAGGGGTTCGGGGCAGGGCGAAGAGGCGCTGGCGCCCCGGTTTTCGGATCGAGATGGCTTTTCCTTTCAGGCGTTTCCGATAGGATAAGCCCTCCAGGTCGAGAATATGAATGGTTATCCCATTTTGACGAGCCGGAAAAGCCGGACGCCTTATCGGGCCCGAGCGGCCTGTGCCGATTCGTTTCCCGTTCAGGCATCTGAGAGAAGCACGAGAAGGGCCACTTATGAACATTTCTTTCGCTGATATATCGCTCGGCAAATCGGGTGCACTGGCACTTGTAGTCGCTGAAGGTACAACGCTTGCCGGGAGTGCCGCCGAGCTGGACCGCAAGACAGGTGGCGCCATCAAGCGAGCGATGAAGGCATCGAGCTTCTCGGGCAAGTCCGGCAGCGTCCTCGAATTGCTCGCGCCGCATGGCGTGGCAGCGAGCCGCATTCTCCTTCTCGGCGTCGGCAAGCTTGCCGACATATCCGCAAACACTCTTGAGACTGTGGGCGGCGAACTGGTCGGTCGGCTGGAGCGCGCCAAGGAAACAGCAGCCTCGATCATCGTCGACGGTATCCAGTCTGGGAAACTTTCCGCAGGCGATGCCGCCGCACGGGTGGCCTTTGGTGCGAAGCTGCGCTCCTATCGCTTCGACAAATACAAGACCAAGAAGAAAGACGAGACCACCGCGCTGAAGACGCTCTCCGTCGCGACGAAAGCGGCAACTGTTGCGCGCAAGAGCTATTCGACGCTTGAGAAGATCGCCGATGGCATGTTCCTCACGCGCGATCTCGTCAACGAGCCGCCGAATGTCCTTTTCCCCGCTGAGTTTGCAAAGCGCGCAAAGGCATTGACCAAGGTTGGCGTCAAGGTCGAGGTGCTGGGCGAAGCGCAGATGAAGAAGCTCGGCATGGGCTCGCTGCTCGGCGTCGGCCAGGGCAGCGTGCGCGAAAGCCAGCTCGTCGTCATGCGCTGGAACGGCGGCAAGGTGGGCGACAAGCCCGTTGCCTTCGTCGGCAAGGGCGTTTGCTTCGACACGGGTGGCATTTCATTGAAGCCGCCCGCAGGTATGGAAGACATGAAGGGCGACATGGGCGGCGCGGCTTGCGTCACCGGCCTGATGCATGCGCTTGCTGCACGCAAGGCAAAGGTCAATGCGGTCGGCGTTATCGGCGTTGTCGAGAACATGCCGGACGGCAATGCGCAGCGTCCGGGCGACATCGTGACCTCGATGTCCGGCCAGACCATTGAGATCATCAATACCGATGCCGAAGGCCGCCTCGTGCTGGCCGATGCGCTTCACTACACGGAGAAGCGCTTCCAGCCGAAATTCATCGTCGATCTTGCGACGCTGACGGGCGCGATCATGATTGCGCTCGGCAAGGAATATGCGGGCCTCTTCTCCAACGACGACAAATTGTCGAAGCAATTGTCTGATGCTGGCGAGGCCGAACATGAGAAGGTCTGGCGGATGCCGATGGGTCCGGCTTACGACAAGCAGATCAATTCGCAATTTGCCGACATGAAAAACACCGGCGGTCGCGATGGCGGCTCGATCACCGCGGCGCAGTTCCTTCAGCGTTTCGTGAAAGACACGAAATGGGCGCATCTCGACATAGCGGGGACTGCCATGGCATCGCCGCAGACGGCGATCAACCATTCCTGGGGTTCGGGTTGGGGTGTGCGCCTTCTGAACCGTCTGGTTGCGGACAATTACGAGGGATAAGCAGCGCTGAAATCGCAATATCCTTCGATACGTGGCTTCGCCGCTCCTCGGGATGAGGATTAGATATAAGACCCTCACCCTGAGGAGGGTGCGCAAGCGCCCGTCTCGAGGGGCGAGGCCACCGGAAGGACGAAGCCAGTGCTATGACCGAGGTTCTGTTTTACCATCTTCAGAACGCCCCGCTCGAGCAGGTGCTGCCGCAATTGCTCGAGCGCTCGCTCGCCCGCGATTGGCGTGTCGTCGTCAAGGTCGGTGATGCCGAGCGTATGGAAGCGCTCGTCAATTCGCTCTGGACCTATCGCGACGACAGCTTTCTCCCCCATGGCACGCGGGATGACGGCCCCGCCGAAGCCCACCCAATATTTCTGACGGTGGTGGACGAAAACCCCAATGCCGCGCAGGTCGTCTTCCTCGTTGACGGTGCCGAGCCGGGCGACCTCGCTGGTTATGAACGCTGTGTGCTGATGTTTGACGGCCGCAACGAGCAGGCGCTCGGGCGCGCGCGCGAACATTGGAAGGCGCTGAAAGGCGCCGGGCACGATGCCACCTATTGGCAGCAAAGCGACGAGGGACGCTGGGAAAAGAAGGCGTAAATCCCCTCTGAACGCAAATCACAGAGTCGGTATAAGATTTCGTTGATTGAGTTTCGGCTGGGGCGCGTTCATATCGCGCCATCATCGGATCAAACAAGGGAATGAGCTTATGGCGACCTGGAAACGCATCACACTGATTGTGCTGGCGGCAATCGTCATCATTGGTGGCGGCGCTTACTATTGGCTCATCGTCGAAAGTCATGTGCCTTCGGACGCTGCTTTCTCCATCGACATGAACGAGGTTCGCCGACTGGCGGACGAAAAGCCCGGCGACAAGACGCTGGCTATCCACGTCGAGAGGGTTGCGGCTTTCAGCTTCCCGGCCACGGCCATCGTCGCGGGCGACGGATGGTCGATGCGTGACGTTCCGGTCTTTTCTTATGAGCTTGTTTTTCCCGATGGCTCGACTGCTATCATCGACACGGCACTCGACGACAAGCTGGGCGGAAGCGATCTCGCTTCATTCGACAAAGAAGCATATGCGCGCATGGAACATGCGCTCGGCAAGGCCAAACTCATCGTCGTTACGCATGAGCATATGGACCATATCGGGGGCCTTACCGAATATCCCGATGTTGCGAAAATTCTTCCGTCAACGGAGCTGACGCAGGAGCAGGTCGATCACCCCGAACGCTCGCTGCCGGCGGCCCTCGCCAAGGGCATGCTCGATGGCTACAAGCCGCTCGCCTACGACAAATATGTCGCCGTAGCGCCGGGCATTGTGCTCATTAAATCGCCGGGCCATTCGCCGGGCAGCCAGATGGTCTATGTGAAGAAGGTCGATGGCTCCGAGGTCCTCTTCATCGGCGACGTGGCATGGCAGTTCCGCAACATCGAAACCCAGCGCGAACGCGCCCGCCTCGTGACGCAATTCATGCTGAAGGAAGACCGCCACGCCGTTTTCGGCCAGTTGAAGGAACTCGCGCGCCTGCACGAAGCCGAGCCGAAGCTTGCCATCGTACCGGGCCATGACGGCAAGGTCGTCGATGCGCTGGTCGAAAGCCACGTATTGCTGAAAGGCTTCGAGTGACTGCCACTCACTGTCGCCCTGGGTTCGATCCGGGGTCCATCTTCACGGCGATGCAGTACGGCAGATGGATGCCGGATCAAGTCCGGCATGACGATGAGGGAAAGCTGTCCCGTCTCTCATTGCCCTGCCCACACCCGTCACCCCGGGCTTGACCCGGGGTCCATCTTCACGACGGTGCCGTACGGTAGATGGATGCTGGATCAAGTCCGGCATGACGGGGCAAGTCTAGCTCGCCATCGCCTCGTCGTAAGCGGTGCTCGCTTCAAGCCATGACTCTTCGGCTTTGGCGAGCGCACGCAGCGCGTCGGCGCGAGCCTTGGCGACACGCGAGGCGTCGTCGGGCTTGCCCTGGAAGGCAGCGGCATCGCCGAGAAGCGCGTCAAGCTTTGCGACTTCGCCCTGCAGACGCTCGACTTCCTTTTCGGCAGCTTGCGCCTTCTTCTTCAGCGGGGCGAATTGTTCGCGCTTCTGGGCGGCAATGCGGCGCGCTTCCTTCTTGTCGTTTGAAGGGCGGGGTGCTGCAGGTTCTGCGCCTTCCTCGGCCATATCTTCAGCGGCGAGCGGGCGCACACGACGCGCCGGATCGAGCAGCCACTTGCGATAATCATCGAGGTCGCCGTCATAGGATTTGACGGTGCCGTCCGCGACGATCCAAAGCCGGTCGGCGCATGTCTCGACCAGATGTCGATCATGGCTGATCAGAATGAATGCGCCGTCATAGTCGTTGATCGCCATGACCAGCGCCTCGCGGCTATCGACGTCCAGATGGTTCGTCGGTTCGTCGAGGATGATCATGTGCGGCTTGTGGTAGGTGGCCACGGCAAAAAGCAGGCGCGCTTTTTCACCGCCGGAGAGTTTTTCCACCGGCGTATCCGCCTTGTCCGAACCAAAGCCGTATGAGCCCGCAACGGCGCGCACCTGCGCCTGCGTTCCTGTCGGCATCAACTCGCGGAAATGCTCATAAGGCGTATCGCCCATGCTCAATTCATCGAGCTGGTGCTGCGCGAAATAGGCGATGCGCAGCTTCTTGGAATCATACTTGTTGCCGCTCGTCACCTGCAGACGGTCGCAGAGCAGCTTGGCGAAAGTGGATTTGCCATTGCCGTTCGCGCCGAGAAGGGCGATGCGGTCGTCCTGGTCGATGCGCAGATCGAGATTGCTGAGCACCGGCTTGTCCGGTTCGTAGCCGACAGACGCATGTTCCAGCCGGATGATTGGCGAGGCCAGAGGCTTGTCCGGCGCGGGGAAGCGGAAGGGCATCACGCGCTCGTTCAATATGTCGGCAATAGGCTCCATCTTGGCGAGCGCCTTCATGCGGCTCTGTGCCTGACGGGCCTTGGACGCCTTCGCCTTGAAGCGCTCGACGAAGCTCTCCATGTGGCGGCGCGCATCTTCCTGCTTCTTCTTCATCGACATTTGCAGCAGCAGCTTTTCGCGGCGCGTGCGGTCGAAGCGGTCGTAGTTGCCGCTGTAGAAGGTGAGCTTCTTGTGCTCCAGATGCAGAATGCCTTCCGCCACATTGTTCAGCAGGTCGCGGTCATGGCTGACGATGAGGACGGTGAAGGGATAGCTCCGCAGGTAATCCTCAAGCCAGATCGTGCCTTCAAGGTCGAGATAGTTGGTCGGTTCGTCGAGCAGCAGGAGGTCCGGCTCTGAAAAGAGCACAGCCGCGAGCGCGACGCGCATGCGCCAACCGCCCGAAAAATCGGAGCAGGGGCGGGCTTGCGCTACTTCGTCAAAGCCCAGACCCGCGAGAATCGAGGCCGCCCGCGCAGGCGCGGCATGGGCGCCCATGTCGGACAGGCGTGTGTGGATTTCCGCAATCCGATGCGCATCCGTCGCATGCTCGGCCTCGGCCAGCAGGGAGGCGCGCTCCAGATCGGCGGCCAGCACCGTGTCGAGCAACGTGATCGGGCCGGCAGGGGCTTCCTGCCGAACCATGCCGACCCGCCAGTTTTTCGGGAAACTGGTGCCCCCCGTCTCTGTCTGATACTCGCCAGTGATTATCTTGAGCAGGGTGGACTTGCCGGTGCCATTGCGGCCGACAAAGCCCACCTTCTGCCCCGGCGGTATCGCGGCGGTGACATGGTCAAGGAGGAGGCGGCCCTCCATACGGAATGTGAGATCGTTAATGTGCAGCATGGGGCGGTTCCTAACACAGCCCGTTGCCGCCGTCATTAAGCCCGGCTATAACCCGGCCAAATCTCTAACCTTATTTTTTAGGAAGCTCCGAAATG
>NZ_JBASBH010000055.1:0-17048 GCF_049651025.1 Parvibaculum sp.
GTCCCGGGACTTGTTCCCGGGACCCAAGGGCGTCAACGCCGAGCGATAAGCGTCACTTCCCCTACGCCGAAAGAGAGCGCCGGAGCGTATCCAGCGAGGTCTTGCGGATGCGCTCAAGGTCCGTAGACGGATCGATGAGCCATTGGGTGCTGACGCCGAGGATCAGGCTGCCGATCATCAGGGCGGCGGCTTCGGCGTCGAGGTCTTTTGAAATCGACCCCTCGGCCTGTCCCTCGCGAATGTGGGACTGAAAGCGTTCCTTGGCCTTCATGTGCGAGGCGGCGAAGGCCGCGCGGAGGTGGGAGCGGGTCGCCACCGATCCTGCCATGGCGACGAAATAGGAGCGGATCGCCTGTTCCTGCTCGAAGTTGCGCATATAGATGTCCACCGAGAAAAGAATCGCTTCGAGCCCGGACACGCTCCCATGTCCTTCGGCCTGCGCCAGTTCTTCCGAGCGGTCGTGCAGATAGTCGATCAGAGCTTCGATCAGCCCGTCCTTCGAGCCGAAACGCTGGCTCGCCAGACCGCGGCTATAGCCCGCCCTTGCGCCGACCTTCTCGAAAGTGGCGGCGTTGAAACCCTCTTCCGCAATCAGCTCGGCTGCGGCCATGAGCAGGCCGCGGTCCGATTGGGCGCGCCGCTCCGCCTGCGTGCGGCGGGCTGCCTTCTCGCGTGAGGGGAGGGGCTTGATTTCGCTCGTATTGGTCATTTAGCTATTTACTTAGTTGTTGGACGTATAGCAACATGAGCAAAAGAGATAATCAAGCGGGCCGTCATATGGACCCGCCTCCGATCAAGGCAGGGAGTGGCCAAATGATTTCCCAGGACATCGCCGACACGATTGTCGACCCCAAGGCTCATGCGGCCGTCACGCCGGTCGATGAGGCCTTCACCTATCTGCGCAAGGAAATGCCCTTCGCGCAGGCGCAGCCGACGGGCTTTGCGCCTTTCTGGGTCGTTACGAAGCATGCGGACATTCTCGAGGTTGAGCGCCAGAACGAGCTTTTCCACAATGGCGATCTCTCGACGACGCTGACCACCATCGACGTGGACAAGAAAGTCCGCGAGATGATGGGCGGCTCGCCGCATATGGTGCGCTCGCTCGTGCAGATGGATAATCCCGACCACATGGCGTATCGCCGTCTGACGCAAGCCTGGTTCCTGCCGCAGAATCTGAAAAAGCTCGAAACCCGTATTCGCGACATCGCCACGGTCTTTGTCGATCGCATGGCGGAGATGGGCGGCACCTGCGACTTCGCCCGCGACATTGCGCTCTATTTCCCGCTGCACGTCATCATGGAAGTGCTCGGCGTGCCGGAAGCCGACGAGCCGCGCATGCTGAAGCTGACGCAAGAACTTTTCGGCAGCGCCGATCCCGAGCTCAACCGCACCGGCAAGGAACACCAGACCTTTGAAGACGGCATCGCCGCCATTCAGGCGACGATCGGCGACTTCATCACCTATTTCAACGCGATCACCGAAGACCGCCGCGCCAATCCGCGCGACGATCTGTCGAGCGCCATTGCGAACGGCCAGATCAACGGCCAGCCGCTCGATCACTTCGCGGCCATGTCCTACTACATCATCGCGGCGACCGCCGGTCACGACACGACATCGAATACCGTGTCGGCAGGCATGTGGGCGCTTGCCGAGCGGCCGGAGGATTTCAAGCGGCTGAAGGAAAACCCCTCGCTGATCAATCCCTTCATGGAAGAGACGATCCGCTGGGCGACACCGGTGAAGCATTTCATGCGCTCGGCGACGGCGGATGCCGTGGTGCGCGGCCAGAAGGTCGCGCAGGGCGACTGGCTGATGCTCTGCTATCCGTCGGGCAATCGCGACGAAGAGGTATTCGAGGATCCCTTCACCTTCAAGATCGACCGTACGCCGAACAAGCAGCTTGCCTTCGGCTATGGCGCGCATGTCTGCATCGGCCAGCATCTCGCGCGCATGGAAATGCGCATCTTCTGGGAAGAGCTGCTGAAGCGCATCGATACGATTGAGCTCAACGGCACGCCGAAGAATTCCGAGGCGAATTTCGTCTCGGGTCCAAAGTCGGTGCCGGTTCGCTACAAGATGAAATAAGGGCAAAGCCCGGGGGAGGTTCTTCACATGGCGGCAATGCGGACATGGCAATGCGAGGTTTGCGGCTTCATCTATAACGAAGCCGAAGGCCTGCCGGATGAAGGCATAGCGCCGGGCACCGCATGGGAAGACATTCCCGAAGATTGGGCGTGTCCCGATTGCGGCAGCGAGAAAAGCGCCTTCGAAATGGTCGTCATCGGCTGACGAGAAACGTTAGGTGACGCTGGGGACTTTGGATGCTTGCGTCCGGAGTTGACCCCGCGTCGCTCGACCTCCATGCTCAATGCAATCACAACAAAAAATTCAGCCAAAGTGCTGGAACAGGGAGCCTCCAATGCTGACCAAAGCAGATGATTTTCCAATTCATCAGTTGCCGGAACCCATTGCGTTTTCGGGCACGGATCGCAATTTCTACGATCGTTATTTCTTCAACGGCTACACGAAAACCGGCGACGTGTTTTTTGCAGCCGCGCTTGGCGTCTATCCGCATGTGAACATCATGGATGCGTCCTTCTGCATCGTGCACAAGGGCGTGCAGTACAATGTCCACGCCTCGCGCCATCTGAACATGGAGCGCATGGACACGCAGGTCGGCCCCATCGCGGTTGAAGTTGTCGAGCCGCTGAAAGTGTTGCGCATCACGGTCGGCGACAATGAATACGGCATCAAGGCCGATGTCACGTTCCGCGCCCGCGCCATTGCGTTGAAGGAGCCGCGTTTCATGCGCCGTAACGGTCCGCGCACGCTTATGGACCTGACGCGCATGACGCAGAACGGTACATGGGAAGGCTGGATCGAGGTCAATGGCGAGCGCATCGATGTAAAGCCCGACCAGTATGTCGGCACGCGCGACCGCTCATGGGGCGTGCGTTCGATCGGCGCGGCCGATGCGCAGCCGATGGTGCCGCCCATGGAGTTCCAGTTCTACTGGCTCTGGGCGCCGCTTAACTTCGACGATTGCATCACGCTATTTCACGTCAACGACGATGCACATGGCGAAGCGTGGAACAACAGTGCCGTCATCTGCGGTCTCGGCGATGCCGAACCCGAAGAGATGTGGAAGTCCTATCACGAGCTGAAATATGTTCCTGGCTCGCGTCATGCCAGCGCCGCGTCGCTTTTCTATGAGCATCGCAAGGGCGGGATCACGCGCATCGATCTCACGCCGAAGTGGAATTTCTCGATGATGGGTCTGGGCTATGGCCACCCGGAATGGACCCATGGCGGGCACAAGGGTCCGCTTGTGGTTGGCGGCGAGAGCTTCAAGCTTGCCGACCAGAATTATCTGCCGCCGCATCTCCACATTCAGGCATTCGTCACCGCCAGGATGACGTCGCCTGACGGTTCTACGCGCGAAGGCTCCGGCATTCTCGAACAGCTCATCATCGGTCCGCATGCGCCGTCGGGCTTCACGGATGCTCTCGATCCGGCGAAGGGATAACCGGCATGGAGGATATAGCCACGCGTTTTGCCGCCTATTTGCAGCACCGGATGCCCGCTGTCTCGAATGTCGAGATTTTCGGCCTGAGCCGCATTTATGGCGGCGCAAGCCGCGAAACCTATCGCTTGCAAGCGACGTGGGAGGAGGGCGGTCGTAAAATCGAGCGTCCTCTGATCCTTCGCCGCGATCCGGTGGCGAGCCTTATCGAGACTGAACGCGATATTGAATACAATGCCTATGTCGCCTTTCATCCGACCGGCTTGCCGGTGCCCCAGCCGCTCTTTCTTGAAATCGATCTGAAGTGGCTCGACCGGCCCTTCTTCGTGATGGAGCAGATCGTCAACAGCGCCGCGGGCTCGGCCTTCAATGCCGATCCCTATGGCGCAAATGCCGAAAAGATCGGCAGGCAGTTCTGGTCGCATCTCGGCAAGATCGCCGGGGCGGACCCGAAGGCCATCGGCTTTGCCGACGGTCTCGAAGAGGTTGCGCCCGGCGATTGCTGGCGCGTCGAGCTTGCGAAGTGGGAAAAGGTCATCGACGAGGATGAGCTTTGCCCGCAGCCCATTGCGCGTGCCGGCATCCGTTGGCTGAAGCGCAATCCGCCGCCGCCCGCGACGAAAATTTCCGTCGTGCATGGCGACTACCGCACCGGCAATTTCCTGTTCAACGGCGAAGGCGACATCACCGCGATCCTCGACTGGGAGATGTGCCATCTCGGCGATCCGCTGGAAGATATCGGCTGGGCCTTGAGCAGGCTCTGGTCGCTGGAAACGGAAGAGCGTCCGGGCAGCATGATCGACCGCGAGGAAGCATTGCGCATCTGGCAGGAGGCGAGCGGCATCAAGATCGATCGCAAGGCTCTCCTCTGGTGGGAAATCTTCAACATGGTGAAGGGGCTGGCGATCTGGATTTCCGCCGCGAAGGAATATGAATCCGGCACGAACCTCGATCCCATTCTGGCCTTTGCCAGCTGGATGCCGACCGACCGCCATAACCGCATTCTGGCGCATTGCCTAGCCGATCTCGTCAGGGGGGGCCGCACATGAAACCGCAAATTCCAAACGTTCTGCGGGGTTTTGTCGGCACGCTGCTCACCGAAATTCTGCCCAATCTCGGTGCCGAATATTCGATGGGCAATGCGGCTGTGATGTGTCAGTCCCTGTCCATCATCGCCGATGAGTACGAGCGAGGCGCCGAAATCCGCTTCCGCGAAAACGAGGAGATGCGGGCGCTCTTTGCCGAAGCGGGCCGTCTCATCGACGACAAGGGTTTGGCTGCCCGTCTCGCGCAAGCCTCGGCAGGCCGCGACGCCTCGCTACTGATCAGCGCGCTCGATGAAACGAATGGCAAGCTGAAGACCTTGCTGATCGAGCTTCAGGCCTTTGTCGAAGAGTCCAGGGCTCCTTGGGCCGCGGCGCTCGACGTGAAGATCTGGGACCACATCGTCGCCGCCGCCGAACGCCGCAAGCTGACGATGCTGACGCTGGGCTAGGGCCGGGCTTTGGAGCAACGCAAATACACATCGTCACCCCCGGGCTTGACCCGGGGGTCCAGAGCCACACACTCCGGCGCATGAAACAATTCTACGTCTACATGCTTGCGAGCGGCCGCAATGGGACGATCTATATCGGCGTCACCAACGATATTCTGCGTCGCGTCCACGAACACAAAACCCACGCCGTTGACGGTTTCAGCAAGCGATATGGCGTCGTAAATCTTGTCTGGTTCGAAGTGCATCCCAGCATCACCAATGCCATTCAGCGCGAGAAAAACCTGAAGCACTGGTCGCGGGCGTGGAAGATGGCCCTGATCGAAGGGGCAAATCCCACCTGGCGCGATCTTTACGACGACCTCGCGCAATAACCCTGGACCCCCGGGTCAAGCCCGGGGGTGACGATGGAATTGGGGATAGGCTGAGGCCCCCTTGCCAAGCACCAGCCTTGCGATATGAGTGAGCGAGCCCGAACCCGCGAGCACGCCATTCATGTCGCTCCCCATCCGCCTGTCGATCTTCTACGCGTCGCTCTGTCTCTTTTCGGGCGTGCAACTGCCATTCTTTCCCGTCTGGCTGAAGTCCAAGGGTCTCGGCCCGCAGGAAATCGCCTTCATCATCGCCGCGACCATGTTCCTGCGCATCGCGGCGGGGCCGATTTTCGCCTTCATCGCCGACCGGCTCGACGACCGCCGCCGCGTCGTCATCAGCCTTGCATGGGCCTCGCTGCTGGCCGTCTGCCTCTATCTCGTCAGTTCCGGTTTCTGGCAGATATTCCTCGTCACGCTGCTGCTCATGTCGCTCTGGCCGTCGATCACGCCGCTGATCGAGACCATCGCCATGAAGGCGGCGCATGAGCAGGGCATCGATTATGGCCGTGTCCGCCTCTGGTGCTCGATCACCTTCATCGCGGGAAGTTCCGGCACCGGATGGCTTCTCGGTTTCAATCCGCCGTCGATCATCGCCTTCTGCCTCATCGGCGCTATTGCCGTGAACCTTCTCGGCGCCTATCTCCTTGCGCCTGAAGTGCCGACGCGCAGGGCGGCGGTGCGCACCAGCGGCCAGCTTCGCGGCGCGCTCGACATTGCGCGCCAGCCCATCTTCATGCTCGGCCTTTTGACGGCGAGCGTCATCCAGTCCAGCCATGCGGTCTATTACGCGTTCGGCACGTTGAATTGGCAGAAGCTCGGCTATAGCGACAGCGTCATCGGCGCCCTGTGGGGCGTCGGCATCGTGGCCGAGATCATGCTTTTTGCCTTTTCGGGCCGTGTCGTCGCGCGGGTCGGCGCGGCGCGGCTGATGACGCTCGGGGCGGGCGCGGCGGTTTTCCGCTGGGGCCTGACGGCGCTCAATCCGCCGCTCTGGGTTCTGTTTCCGCTGCAGGCGCTTCATGCGCTTACCTATTGCGCCGCCCATCTCGGCGCGCTCCACTTCATCAGCCGCGCGACGCCGCGCTCTCTCGCCGCGACCGGCCAGAGCCTCTACGCTTCTCTCTCGGCGGGCGTTATCATGGGGCTGATGACGCTCGGCGCGGGCGCGCTTTATCAGGCTTATGGCGCACATGCCTATTTCCTGTCGGCGGGCGCGGGCGTGGTGGCGTTTTTCGGAACGCTGATGCTTGGCGCGCGCTGGAGCGGCGGCACGTTGATCGATGACGAGGGAGAAGATCATGACGATCGAGGTCATTCCAACGGGAGCGGCGCTGGGTGCTGAAGTTCGTGGGCTCGATCTGACCGCACCGCTTTCTCCCGAAACATTCGATGCCATCCAGCAAGCCTGGTACGACCACCTCGTCCTGCTGTTTCGCGGGCAGCGGCTTTCCGATGACGACCTCATCCGCTTCTCGCAGCATTTCGGCACGCTCGACATCGCGCCCGCCAGCGCAACCGATATGGCGGGTGCCCAGGAAAAATCGCGTCCCGAAATCTGGATCATTTCCAATGTCGTCGAAAACGGAAAACCCATCGGCGCTCTGGGCGACAAGGAGGCCGAATGGCACACCGACATGTCCTATGTCGAGGAACCGCCCATGGCCAGCGTGCTGCATTCGCATGAAATCCCGTCGCGCGGCGGCGATACGAGTTTTGCCAATATGTACAAGGCGCTCGAAGCGCTGCCCGCCGATCTTCGCCGCGAGATCGAAGGCCGCGTCTGCAATCACGACAGCAGCACCACAAGTGTGGGCGAATTGCGGGCAGGGGCGGGCGCCGTTGTCGATGTGCGCGTCGCGCCCGGCGCAAAGCATCCGATGATCCGCACGCATCCAGCAACGGGCGGCAAGGCGCTTTATCTCGGCCGCCGCCTCAACGCCTATGTTCCGGGCCTCGATCTCGCCGCCAGCGAAAGGCTTCTCGACGCGCTCTGGGCGCATTGCACGAAGCCGGAATTTGCCTGGACGCATCAATGGCGCGTTGGCGATCTGCTGATCTGGGACAACCGCGCGGCCATCCACCGCCGCGACAGTTTCAATGGCGCAGAACGCCGCGTCATGCACCGCACGCAGATCAAGGGTGACCGGCCAAGGTGATGCCGGCATCGGTTCCGCGACGTCAAACACACACCGTTTGACAAACCTCTCTGCGCATTGAGTTATTACGGCAACGAAACTCACTTATTGGAGGAAAGCCCATGCGCGCACTGGAGTTGCAGGCCCTTGGCATTGAAAATCTGAAGCTTGTCGAGCGCGATGTTCCCAAGGCCGGTCCCGGCGAAGTCGTCGTCCGGCTCAAGGCCGCGTCGCTCAATTATCGTGATCTCGCCACCGTCGCCTATATGGGCGGCAAGATGCCTTTTGTTCCGCTGTCGGACGGGTCTGGCGAAATCGTGGAAGTGGGTGCGGGCGTCAAGCGCGTGAAGGTCGGCGACAAGGTTGCGCCGAGCTTCTTCCCGCATTGGCTTTCCGGCGCGCCGACGCCCGCCACGCTGGCCGCACTTGGCGGCCCCTATGACGGTTGCGCGTCGGATTATCTCAAGGTCTCGGCGGAAGGCGTCACCATCGCGCCGAAGAATCTCAGCCATGAAGAGATCGCAACGCTGCCTTGCGCGGCGCTCACTGCATGGCGCGGGCTTTTCGTCGAGGGCAAGCTGAAGGCGGGCGACACGGTGCTTGTGCAGGGCACAGGCGGCGTTTCGATCTTCGCGCTGCAATTTGCGAAGATGGCAGGCGCGCGCGTCATCGTCACCTCATCGTCGGATGAAAAGCTCGAACGCGCGGGCAAGCTCGGCGCGGACGATTTCATCAACTACAAGAAGACGCCTGACTGGGCCGGCGAAGCGCGCAAGCTCACCGATGGTCGCGGCGTCGATCACGTCATTGAAGTCGGCGGCGCGGATACCTTCCCGCAATCGATCATGGCGGTGCGCCTCGGCGGCCATGTTGCCGTCATCGGCCTGCTGTCCGGCATGACGAAGGACGTCAACGTCGCGGCGATCTTCTCGCAGAACGTCAAGATCAGCGGCGTCACCGTCGGTTCACGCGCCATGGTCGAAGACATGTTCCGCGCCATCGAGATCAACGACATTCATCCGATCATCGACAAGCGTTTCTCGCTTGAAGAGACACAGGATGCGTTGCGTCTCATGCAGGGTGCTTCGCATTTCGGGAAGATCGTTCTGAATATCGCGTGAGGCTCTCGCCTTACTAGCCCTCCCCCCTTGAGGGGGAGGGTTGGGTGGGGGGTACCTCTTGAAGAAAGACTCTTGCGAAGCGACCCCCCCTCCCGATCAGCTTCGCTGATCCGCCTCCCCCTCAAGGGGGGAGGGGAAAAGAAGGGCGAAAAAACTCTACCCCCACAACCCCCGTTCCGCCGGCAGCATCAAGCTCCCCTCAAAGCTGATCCCGTGCGCGCGATCCTTCGCCAGCAGCAGCGGCCCGTCGAGATCGACAAACTCCGCGCCTTGCGCAATCAGCATCGCAGGCGCCATGGCGAGCGATGTCGCGACCATGCAGCCGACCATCACCTTCAGGTTGCGCCGTCTCGCACAGCGCATCACCGATAGCGCCTCGGTGAGCCCGCCCGTCTTGTCGAGCTTCACATTGATGTACTGATAGAGCCCCGCCAGCCGCGAGATGCCTTCCAGACCATGCGCGCTTTCATCGGCGCAAAGCGGAATGGGGCAGGCGAGGCCGCGCAGGGCTTCGTCGTCTTTTGCAGGCAGCGGCTGCTCGATCAGCGCGACGCCGAACCGCGCAAGCTCGCCCGCCATCGGCAAAACATCATCTGCCTTCCAGCCTTCATTCGCATCGACGATCAGCGTCGCGTTCGGCGCGCCCTCGCGCACGGCGGCGACGCGGGCAATGTCGTCGCCCGTCCCGCCGAGTTTCAGCTTCAGCAATGGCCGCGCCGCTGCCTTGCGCGCGGCTTCGCGCATAGCGTTCGGCTCGCCAAGGCTCAGCGTATAGGCGGTGGTCAGGGATTGCGGCTCGGGCAAGTTCGCGATTTGCCAGACGGGAAGTCCGCGCTGTTTTGCTTCGAGGTCCCAAAGCGCGCAATCGACCGCGTTGCGCGCCGCGCCGCGCGGCATGGCGCGTTGCAGCTCGTCGCGCGTCATACCGTCTGCAATCGCCTTGCCGATCACGCGGATTGAGGCGGCGACATCTTTCACCGTTTCGCCGTAGCGCCCATAAGGCACGCATTCGCCGCGCCCGGTTGCGCCGTCTTCGCGAATGGTGACGGTGATGACTTCGGCTTGCGTCTTCGAGCCGCGCGAAATCGTGAAGGCGCCTGCAATGGGCCAGGTTTCGACATCGACGGTGATTTCACGCATTTGGGCCTCGCTCGGATTGCGCGCGATGATGCCGTGCGTCGCGCGAGCCGCCAAGTCAAAAGCGTGGAGCGGGGATCAAATACGGCCTGCGAACCAGGAGCCGTTCCAGTGGTCGCCGGGCGCGCTCGCCTCATATTGCGCAATCCGCGCTTCGTAGAAATCGTAAAGCGTCGGGATCGCGCCGTTGAGCTTGCGGCATTCGGCGATGGCGGCGCGCGCATCCGCCCAGCGCTGGTTGCGATAGGCCGAGAAGATCAGCGCATGCGCTTCCTGAAGCGCGCGGAATTTCGGATTGGCGCGCATGATCGGATCGCCGAGCAGGGCAAAGACGCGGCGGCCTTCCGGGTGGCGCGGCGTCGAGATGAGATCGATCTCGAGCAGCGCATAGCGGTCGCCGATGACGCGCTGCGTGCCTTCGCCGACAATGATCGCGGGGCCGTAATTGCGCGCATTGCGTTGCAGGTGAGCGGCAAAGCTCACCGGCTCGCCAAGCACGCCGTAATCGAAGCGCAGGATCGCGCCCATATTGCCGGTGATCGCCAGGCCGCTATCGATGCCGATGGAAAGGCTCAGCGGCACATGGCTCAGATGCTGGCGGCGCGCATCCTCTTCCAGAAACTCGTTCAGCGCTTCAAGGTTCTCGACCATGCGCAGCGCGGCGTCGCAGCCCTTCGAGGCGTGATCGGACACGTCGAAAGGCGCGTTCCACACCGCATACATCGTGTCGCCCACCGTGCGGTCGACCATGCCGTTGCGGTCCTGCACGATCTTGGTCATCGGCGAGAAGAAACGGTTGAGAATGTCGGCATAGGCCTTGGGGTCTTCGAGATAGCGGTCGGCAATGATGTTGAAGCCGCGCAGGCCGACAACCACCGAGGTCACAGGCTTCAGATTGCCTTCGGCCTGAATGAGCTTGGGGTGCGCATGCATTCTGGCAAGGCCCGACGACGAGAGGCGGCGCGCAAATTGTCCGTCGATGAAGCGCGTCTGCTCTTCCGAATGCAGCTTGCGCATCAGCGAGCAGGTGACGGTTGCGATGAGGAGCGTGACACTGCCAAGGGCAGGGTCGAGCAACCAGCGATGCGTGTCGAAAGCCCACCATGAGGCATAGCCCGCGCCGCCCACCAGAATGAGCGTGAAGATGAAGCTCCAGCGGAAGCGGAAACGGCCAGCGACGAGGATGACGAGAATGCCGCCGACGAAAATGAAAAGCTGTTCGGCCAGCGAAGACCAGCCCGGCGTCACAAGGAAATCGCCCTGAAGTATCTGGTCGATGGCATTGGCGACGATGGCGCCGGAGGGCAGGCGGACGCCTGCGGGCGTGTCGTAAAAGCGATCCGTGCCATTTGCCGAAACGCCGATCACCGCGATCTTGCCCCGGAGAGCCGACAGGTCGGCCGACTTGTCGAGCAGGCTTGCCGCCGAGATGGACGCGCGCGTTTCCGGCCCGCCGAAATAAAGGCGCAGGCAGCCGGTCGCGCTTGTCAGCACGACGAGATCGGCGCCGCCAATATCTATGCGGTCGATGCCCGGCTCCATGCCGAGGGCAAAGCCATTTTCGGGTTCGTTCACATTGACGCGGTAGCCGGTGCCGCCGCGATAGACGCGCAAGGCTTCAAGCACGTTTGAGGGGTAGAGCGTTCCGCCAAGGTTCACGACCATCGGCAGCGTGCGGACGGATGTGCCGGGCACGCGGTCGGGAAGCGCTGCGCCATTGCCCTTGGCCGCCAGTTCGAATGTGTCGAGGCTTGGCCGCCAGAGCGAATAGGCGGTGGTGTAATGGCGCGCATCGCTGCCTTCGGAGGCGATGAAGTCCCGGCCTTGCGGGATGCGGGGTGAGCCATGCGGGCTTTTGCCCGGCTCGAACGAGACGATGGAAGGCGTCGCGCGAAGCAGGTTTGCAAATTCGAGGTCGTAGTCCGGCAGTTCGGCAAGGCCCGTCTGCAAGCCATAGGCGGAGGGCAGGCGATCGAGCGAGCCCCAGAGTTTCAGAAGTTCCGCCGCCGAGGTCGGATCGCTTTCCGAGAGCGACATGTCGAGCAGGATCGCCCGCGCGCCCGCATCGCGCACGGCGGAAACGAGATCGGCAAGCCGTTTGCGCGGCCATGGCCAGACGCCGTAGCGCGCGGCGCTTTCCGCGCCAATGTCGATATAGACGGCGCGCGGACCATCCTGCGCGGCTTTGCGCGGTTCTATGCGCTGGTAAATGTCGAAGACCTGATTTTGCAGCGCCGTGGCAAGGCCGCCCACGTCGTAGATCGACATGGCGAGGCCCATCATCAGGACAAGTCCTGGAAGGATGGCTGATAGCCTGCGGAAAACCGGTGTCGAATTCATCTTGCCTCGTCCGAACATCCTTAAAACGGGATGCCGGTGCCCCTATTCTGAACGCTTGGCCTGCAATTGTCCTGTTAAGGGACAATGACGGGCGCTGCCTATCCGTGAATTGCAGCTTTCATTCCAGATGGTGCGGGAGGTGTTTAAAGGCCCTCACCCAACCCTCTCCCAGAGGGAGAGGGTTAGTGATCGGCGGCCCTCATCGCCCCTCTCCCGTTTGCGGGAGAGGGAGGCACCCGCGCCCCTCGGATCTGCGCGACGCGCAGCCCAAGGACAGGCTCAGGCGTGGGAGGGTGAGGGGCTTCTTACTTCTTATGTCCGGTCGCCGTTTCCATATAGGCGAGCAGGTCCTTGCGGTCCTGTTCTTTCTTCAGGCCGGGGAAGGACATGATCGTGCCGGGCACGAAGGCCTGTGGATTTTCGAGATATTTGAACAGCGTGTCCTCGTCCCACTTCGCGCCGCTTGCGGCTTCCTTCTTCATGGCGGCCGAATAGTTGTAGTCGGCCTTCGCAGCGATACCGCGATCCATGATGTTGTGAAGATTGGGTCCGACGCGGTTGGGGCCGCCTTCTTCGACCGTGTGGCAAGCCTGGCATTTCTTGAATACTTTGGCGCCCTTCACGGCGTCTCCGCCTTCCCACTCCGAGGCCAGACACAAGGACGACACGGACATGGCAAGCGTGGCGACCGCCAGGCCCTTCAAAACTGCCTTCATGATATTCTCCCTTGGATAGTTCGGTTCGCGCATGGCCGGATGAGCCGCAACGGCTGGTCTTCGCGCGTAACTGCAAGCTAGACTATGTCTAATATGGGGTCACGGGGCCGCGTCAAACTGGCGCGGGCGCTCGCCCAAAGGTCCAGGCCCGCGAGGAGGCAAGTTGGCTGAGGCATCCTACAAGGTTGAAACGCAGGGCGATGTCCTGCGCCTTCAGGCCGAGGGCGACTGGTCCGTGTCCGCCATCCTCACGATCGACGAGGGGTTGCGGAAGCTTGCCGAAGCACCTGCCACCGCCCGTGAGGCAGTTTTCGACGTGGCCAAAGTCACGCGACTCGATACGGCGGGCGCCTGGGTTCTCGACCGCACGGCGACGGCTTTTGAAGCGCGTGGACTTACCGCCCGTTATGAAGGCCTGCGCGACGAGCACCGCATCCTGCTCGACAAGGTGAACGAGCTGGAATGCCCGAAGCCCGAGCATGTGACGCGCCAGGCCACCATCGTCGAGATCATCGACCGCATCGGCGCCGCCGTCATCGTGCTCTGGCGCGAGGCGGTTGTCGGCGTTGCCTTTCTCGGTGCCGTCGTTGTCGCCTTCGGTCAGGTTCTCCGCGATCCGCGCCGCTTGCGTGGCGTGCCGCTCGTCCACCACATGGAGAAGGCGGGCTTCGACGCGCTTCCCCTTGTCTGCCTGCTCACTTTCCTCATCGGCGCGGTCATTGCGCAGCAGGGCGCATCGCAGCTCAAGAAGTTCGGCGCTGATGTTTTCACCGTCAATCTCATCACCATCGTCTTTCTGCGCGAGGTTGGATTGCTGCTGACCGCGATCATCGTCGCGGGCCGCTCTGGCAGCGCCTTCACGGCTGAAATCGGTTCGATGAAGATGCGCGAGGAAATCGACGCCATGCGCACGCTCGGCCTCGATCCGATGCAGATGCTCGTTCTGCCGCGCGTGCTGGCGCTCATCATCGTATTGCCGCTGCTCACCTTCGTTGCCGACATCATGGGGCTTATCGGCGGCGGCGTCGTCGCGTGGACGCAGCTTGGCATGGCGCCGATGGTTTATATCGAACGCCTGCGCGACTCGGCGGTCTTCTGGACATTCGGCGTCGGCCTTCTGAAAGCGCCTTTCATGGCGCTGGCAATCGGCCTGATCGGCTGTCGTTCGGGCCTCGATGTCACGGGCAGCGCCGAATCCGTCGGCGCACAGACGACAAGCTCCGTCGTGCGCTCCATTTTCCTCGTCATCATTCTCGACGCGGTCTTCGCCATTTTCTTCACCGCGGTCGGGATATGAATATGCCGGCATCCGATATCATCATCGACGTGCAGGGATTGAAGACCCAGTTCGGCGACCATGTGATCCACGAAAATCTCGACCTGCAGGTGAAGCGCGGCGAGGTACTCGGCATTGTCGGCGGCTCGGGCACGGGCAAGTCCGTTCTGCTGCGCACCATACTCGGCCTGAAGAAGCCCGATGGCGGCAAGATAAAGGTTTTCGGCGTCGATCTCGAAACGCTGCCCGACGAGGAGCGCCGCCTTTACGAGCGGCGCTGGGGCGTGCTGTTTCAGGAAGGCGCGCTTTTCTCGGCGCTGACGGTTGCCGAGAATATTCAGGTGCCTTACCGCGAGCATCTGCACATGGCGCAGGATCTGATGGACGAGCTTGCGACCGTCAAGATTTCGATGGTCGGCCTTCGTCCGGGCGCGGCGAAGCTCTATCCTTCGGAGCTTTCAGGCGGCATGAAGAAGCGGGCAGGGCTTGCCCGCGCGCTGGCGCAGGACCCGGAGGTCCTGTTTCTCGACGAGCCGACGGCGGGCCTCGATCCCATCGGCGCTGCCGCTTTCGACGAGCTTATCAACGACCTCAAGAAGACGCTGGGCCTGACCGTTTTCATGGTCACGCATGATCTCGACACGCTTTACGCCACTTGCGACCGCATAGCGGTTCTGGCCGAGCGGCGTGTTATCCTGATCGGCACGATGAAGGACATGCTCGCCAGCGAGCATCCCTGGATACGCGAATATTTTCACGGTCCGCGTGCGCGCGCGGCCGCCATAGGCAAGTAGACCGTCATGGAAATCAAATCGAACAATATCCTGATCGGCTTCTCGACGCTTGTTGCGCTGATCGCGATCTTCGCCTTTGCGCTCTGGATCAGCCGCGTCCAGCTCGACCGGCAATATGCCTATTACAAGATCGTCTTTCAGGGTTCGGTCTCGGGGCTGAGCAAATCCGGTCCGGTGCAGTTCAACGGTTTGCCCGTCGGTCGCGTCATCGATCTCAATCTGGCCGAAAAAGATCCGACCAAAGTCATCGCCGTCATTCAGGTCGATGCGCGCACGCCGATAAAGCAGGACTCCATCGCGCAGCTTGAAGCGTCGGGCATCACCGGCGTTGCCGTGGTGCAGCTCACCGGCGGCAGCCCCGGCTCGAAGCTTCTGCGCGATGTGAGCGGCGAGGCTTATCCCGTCATTCGCGGTGCGCCCTCCACCTTGCAGGAGCTGGCGAAGGCCGCGCCCGAGACACTGGAAAACGCCAATCGCCTCATCAGCGATATCGGCAAGGTCGTGCGCTCCAATCAGGAATCGATCGGTCGCACGCTTGATAATCTCGACAAGTTGTCCGCCGCGCTCGCGGGCAGCTCCACCGACATGAAGCAGGCGATCCAGGATATTTCCGAAGCCTCGAAGCATCTGAAGGATCTCAGCCGCAGCGCCGACAGCCTTGTGCAGAACGACGCCAAAGCATTTATCGCCGATGCGCATCAGACATCGACCTCCTATCGGCAGCTTGCCGACGATCTCGACCATCTGGTCAAGACCAATGGCCCGGCCATCGACCGGCTTGCCAATAACGGTCTCGATCAGCTTCCCCAGCTCATCCGCGAAATGCGCACGCTTGTCGGCACGCTCGACCGCGTCGTTTCCCGCGCGCAGGACGATCCCGCGCGGTTCCTCATCGGCAATAACGTCCCCGAGGTGAAGGCAAAATGAAGATGCATCTCGCAAGGCTCGGCATCGTCTTTCTTCTCGGCGGCGCGCTTGGCGGCTGTGCTCTTGCCAATGTGGCAAGCGAACCGGCGCCGCAATTGTTCATGCTCACGGCAGGCCACCCCAATGTAACGGGGGATGCGGTTGCGCCGAGGACGCAAATTCTTATCGATGAATTTTCGGCGATCGCCGCCGTCGATACGGCCCGCATCGTCTTTCAGCCCAATCCCAATGAGCTGAAATATTACGCCGCGTCGCGCTGGACGGATCGTGCGCCCAAGATGATCCAGACGTTGACCATCCAGACGCTGCAAAACTCCGCGCGGTTCGCCTCGGTTGCGGCGCGCGGTTCCGACATTCGCGGCGATTTCATTCTGGCAGGTGAAATTCGCCAGTTCGCCGCTGAAGAGAAGGGCGAGGCAGTCAGTGTACGCGTCGATCTGTTCACGCGGCTTATCCGCGCCGATGATCGCAGCATTGCAGCCGCGCAGGATTTCAGCGTCAGCGTGCCCGTCACAGGCAGCGGCATAGCCTCCGTCGTTGCCGCCTATGATGCGGCGCTTCGCCAGACCTTGAGCGAGATCATGTTGTGGACGCTTGCCGAAACGGCCAGGTCCGCGCCGGTGGCGCAAAACAAGAAGTGAGCGATGGGCGCGACAATCATCAATGTCGCGCGCGACGCGACGCATAATTTCTCAAAGTCCCATTGCGACACGATCCGCCTTCTCGCCGGTCTCGGCGTCGAGGGCGACGCGCATCAGGGCGTCACGGTCAAGCATCGCTCCCGCGTTGCGCGCGATCCGAGCCAGCCGAATTTGCGGCAGGTTCATCTCATCCATGGCGAATTGCATGACGAGGTAAATGCGGCGGGCTTTTGCGTCGGCCCCGGCGATATGGGCGAAAACATCACCACGCGCCGCCTCGACCTTCTCGCGCTGCCCACAGGCGCGCGGCTTCACATCGGCGCAGACGCCATTGTCGAAGTCACGGGCCTGCGCAATCCCTGCGCTCAGCTCGACAGGTTTCAGGATGGGTTGATGCAGGCGTGTCTCGGCCGCGACGCCGACGGCAATCTGATCCGCAAGGCGGGCGTCATGGGCATCGTGATCGCTGGCGGCGAGGTCAGGGCAGGGGACGCGATCCGCGTCGAACTGCCTGAAGGCCCGCATCGCCCGCTCGTGGCGGTTTAAGAACCCTCACCCTCCCACGCTTTCAG
>NZ_JBASBH010000056.1:0-49554 GCF_049651025.1 Parvibaculum sp.
GCTCTACACCCATTCGAACGATCCGCTGCTGAAGCATCTCTGCCAGCTCGTGATGACGGACGAAGCCTTCCATCACAAGTTCGGCAAGATCTGGGCCGACCGCACGATCCCCAAGCTCAACGAGGAAGAGCGCAACCTGATCGAAGACTGGGCGGCGACGTGCTTCCAGACGCTTCTCTTCAATCTCGGTTCGCCTGAGCAGAAGAAATATATGTATGCCCGCTTCGGCCTCAACTGGCAGGAAGTTCAGGACGAGCTCATCAAGGCGCGCACCAATGAAGTGCGCCGCAAGGCGATGGCGAGCAGCACGAATATTTTCCGCGTGCTCATCAAGACGTTGCTCAAGGGCGGCATCATCACCGAACGCACCAAGGCCTTCTACGCCGTCTATGTCGATATGGACGAGTTGAAGGGCGAAGGCGACGAGATGGTCGGCGACGCGATTGCCGAGGAAGGCATCGAATATCTGAAGACGGTGAACTTCGGCCAGAAGGTCGGGAACTACGTCGCGGCTGAATAGTCCGCAATCGGATAAATGATACGTGATGGCCGGGCTTGACCCGGCCATTTTCGTTTCAAGCCCGCGCATGACGGAATGGGCGGCTGAAGACTTACTCAGTGCGCGCGTAAGGCTGCACCTGAAAATCTGCGCCCTCGCCGCTCACCTTCGCTTCAACGCGATAGACCGCGCGGAGGTTTTCGGGCGTCAGCACGTCGCGCGGCGCGCCGTCTGCGTGGATGCGGCCTTCATTCAACAGGACGAGCCTGTCGCAATAATGCGCGGCCAGTGAAAGGTCGTGGAGGACGGCGACGACCATGCGGGTTTTGCCCGCATAGGCACGCAAGACTTCCATGACGCCGATCTGGTGATAGGGATCGAGCGAGGATACCGGCTCGTCAACGAGGAGAAGCGGCGCTTCAACGGCCAGCGCACGAGCGAGCAGCACACGGGCGCGTTCGCCGCCAGACAGAGTCAGCACATCGCGGCTGCGGAATTTTTCTACATCGGCAAGATGCAATGCACGCTCTATCGCATCTTCGTCGGCTGGTCGCGGCGCGCGAAACGGCTCGAGATGCGGCAGGCGGCCAAGCGCCACGAGCCGTTCGACCGTGAGCGGCCAATGGCTTTCGGCACCTTGCGCGAGATAGGCAAGCATGCGCGCGCGGGCACGCGTTTCCATGTCGCCAATCGCGACACCGTCGAGCGTGATCACTCCCTCGAAGGGAATGAGGTTTGCAATGGCGCGCACCAGCGTCGTCTTGCCGACGCCATTCGGGCCGATCAAGCCGATGAAGCCGGGGCTTTCGAGATCGAGCGACAGGCCGTGCAAAATGCGCGCGCCACCAAGCGAGGCTTGAAGATCGGAGACTTGCAGGCGCATCAGTTTGCCTCCCGCCTTGTGCGCAGGATCAGCCACAAGAAGAACGGCGCGCCGATCAGCGAGGTGACGACGCCGAGTTTCGGCTCGGGGCCGATGGTCGGCAGGCGCACGAGAAGGTCGGCGGCGAGGACGAGGGCCGCGCCTGCAAGCGCGCTCGGCAACAGCAATCGCCCCGGCTGATGGCCGACCAATGGCCGCACGAGATGCGGCACGACGAGGCCGACAAAGCCGATGACGCCAGTGACGGAAACGGCGGCGCCGACCGCGAGGCCCGTGCCGAGGATCGAGCGAAGCTTCAGCGACGACTGGTCAAAGCCGAGGCTCGCTGCCGTGTCCTCGCCCAGCGTGAGCGCATCGAGCGCGCGCGCGGTCGATGCAACGAGCACGAGGCCGACCGCGATGAAGGGCGCGGAAAACCAGACCTGATCCATGCTGCGATCAGTGAAGGAGCCAAGCAGCCAGAAGATGATTTCGTAAACGGCGTAAGGCGATGCGGCGAGGCTGAGCGCGAGCGAGGTCAGCGCCGAGGCGAAGGCGGAAATGGCAACGCCTGCCAGAATGATCGTGACGATGGATGGGTTCTTGCCTGCCAGCATGTAAAGCAGGCCGAGGCTGAGCAGCGCGCCCGCAACGCCGCCGAGCGGCACCATCATGGCCGAGCCTGCCGCCCAGCCGAAATAGAAAACCAGCACCGCGCCCAAAGCCGCGCCGCTCGACGCACCGATGAGACCGGGCTCTGCAAGCGGGTTGCGCAGCAAGCCTTGAAGCCCAGCGCCGGTGAGGCCGAGCGTCGCGCCGACGATGAGGCCGAGCAGCGCGCGCGGCAGACGCACCTCTTCAAGGATCAGCCAGGCAAGCGAGCGGTCGATCTCGTCAATGGCGCGCAGTTTCGTGAACAGCAATTCGCCGCCGCGACCGACATAGATGGAGGAGACGAAGAAGATCGCCGCGAGCGCCGCGAGCCCGAGATTGACGAGGAGATAATTCGGCAGACGACGCATCAATGTGTCCCCGCAACGTCGAAAGCGTCGCGAGCAGCGGCGAGCCGATCCGCAATCTCGGTGACGAAAGGCGTGCCGCATGTCCAGAGCTTTGCGGGCAGGTCGATGGCGCGCGCATATTTTGCGACATAGACGCGAAGGGCGGGATGCTCCAGCACTTCATGCGCAAGCGATGGTTCATGCGCGCGATAAATGCCCACGGCAACGAAATCGGGCCGCTTGTCGATCAGTTCTTCAATGGTGAGGTTGACGAAACCGCCGCTGGACGATGCCTTCACGACATTTTCAAAACCGGCATGAGTCAGCAACTCGCCGAGGATTGTGTTTGCCGCCGCCGCACCGCCGAGGTCCTGATAGATGACCGCGCGCGGCGCATGCGCAAGGCTTGGGCGCGCCGATGCCGCAAGACGCGCATCGAAGCGGGCGATCCATGCCTCGCCCTTCTCGATCTGTCCAAGCGCTGCGGCGACGCGGCGGATATTGTCGCGGATCTCGTCAAAGCTTTCGCCCTCGCTCACCTGCACCACGGGCACATGGGCGCGCGCGAGCAGGCTCAGCGTGAAGGGCGAGGAATAACGATGCGCAAGAACGAGGTCCGGCTTGTAGCTCAGGATTTCCTCTGCCGTCGCATTATTGAGCGGCAGATTGCGCGCGAGATCGGCGACGGGCGAATCCTCGGGATCGGCGGCGACACGGAAGACGGATTTGACCGTGCCGGGTTCGGCCAGTTCGAGCGCCAGCACATCCGAACAGAGATTGATCGAGACGACGCGCTGCGGGTGGCGCGTTTCCGCCTGCGCCCCGCTTGCGAAGATCAGCGACATGAGGGCCAGAAGGCCTGTCTTCAAAGCCGCATTCATCTTTCGCTCTCGGTGGGGGCTGGTCGAGCGCAGTCTAGGCGGCACCCGACCATGCGTCTAGTCGGCAGCAAGCCGGACGCGCCGCGCGCTGCGCGCAAGCAGGGCGCGCATCACGATCGTGAGGCCTGCTGCCGCAATAAGCGCGACGGCGAGCGCGAGGATGCCTGCTGTGTAACTCTGCGTCGCCTGCTTGACCCAGCCGACGACATAAGGACCGACAAAGCCGCCGAGATTGCCGGTCGCGTTGATGAGCGCGATGCCGCCCGCCGCCGCCGTACCGGCCAGGAAGGTCGGCGGAATTGCCCAGAAGGGCACGATCGAGACATAGACGCCAATTGCCGCCACGCCGAGCGAGGTGATGACGAGAAGCGGCGAGCCGAACCATGCGCCGCCGATGAAGCCCGCAGCGCCGACGAGACAGGCGATGACGGTGTGCCAGATGCGCTCCTGCGCGCGGTCGCTCGACCAGCCCCAAAGCGGCATGGCGACGGCGGCGAAGGCATAGACGAGCGCAACGATCCAGCCGACCTGAATATTGGTGAAGCCCATCTGCTTGATCATCTGCGGCAACCAGAAGCTGATGCCATAAAGGCCAATGACGATGCTGAAATAGATCGCGCACATCAGCAGCACGCGGGCGTCTTTCAGCGCGGGCCAGAGCGTGTGCTTCGCATCGACATGCGTGTTGGCGCGATCACGCGCGAGGCAATCGGCGATGAGCGCCTTCTCGTCATCGGAAAGCCACCGCGCTTTTTTAGGGCCGTCAGGCAGCAACCAGAGCACGGCAAAGCCCAGAACGAGCGCGGGCACCGCCTCGATGACGAACATCCATTGCCACCCCTTCAGGCCCATATGTCCGTCAAAGCCGAGCAGCCATGAGGAAACCGGCGCGCCGATGACGCTCGCGAGCGGAATGGCGATGAAATAGGAACCATAGAGTTTCGCGCGCAAGTCGGCGGGAAACCAGTAGGTGAGATAGAGGATCATGCCCGGCGCGAAGCCTGCTTCCGCCGCGCCGAGAAGAAAGCGCAGGATGTAGAAGCTCATCGGCGTCGAGACGAAGGCCATGGCGCCGGAGATCAGGCCCCATGTCACCATGATGCGGCAGATCCAGATGCGCGCGCCGATCTTCTCGATGACGACGTTCGAGGGCACTTCGAAGATAAAATAACCGATGAAGAAAATGCCAACGCCCCAGCCGAAAACTTCAGGCGTGAAACCGAGATCGGCATTCATGGTCAGTGCGGCAAAGCCGACATTCACACGGTCGAGAAAGCTCACCATATAGAGCAGGATCATCAGCGGAATGATCCGCCGCGCGGCGCGCGAAAAGAGGCGGCGCTCGTCTGGCGTCAGATTTTGTGCGGTCACTTATGCCCTCCCCCGATGGTGGTCGCGACCATAAGGGAGGCCGATGCTCCGGCATAGGGGCCAGATTTATTTCTTCAGCTTCTCAAGGCCCTGCATGACGAGCTTGGGCGAGCGGTCCTCCGTGAACAGACCCCAAAAGGCTTCCTCGGGATGGACGCCCGCGACGGGGTTGAAGTCGGAGGTGCGCCATGGCGCGTCGAAGGCGGAGAAATAGGAAAAGGCCCTTGCCCGCGAAGGCTTGAACTGCGCTTCCAGCGCGCGCCAGAAGGCCGCCTGTTTCTCGGCGTCGTAACCCAGATTCATCGGCCCGGTCGGCAGGCCGGTTTCCTTGATGAGGATCGGGCCGCAATAAGCATCGGCGAGCTTGTCCGTCGCCTTGACCACGAAGTCGGCCCAATTGACCGGGCCGGCGGTCGCAAACCATTTCTCGAAAATCGGGTGGATATTGACCAGCATGAAATCGAGCTGGCCGCGCACGTCGCGCGCATCGCTGTCGAGGAATTGCGCGAAAGGCTCGCTGACTGTGAGCGGCACGTCCGGCACGCGGGCGCGCATCAGCGCCAGATAGGATTGCAGGTTCGCCCAGGTGCCACGCTTGCCGAAAATGATCTCATTGCCGAGCGATATGCCGACGACGAGCTTCGGATGCGCCTTGACGGCGCGGAGTGCGTTTCGCACTTCCTCGGGATCGGCGGGCGTCCAGAGGCCGATGACGACGGCCTTGTAGCCAAGCTCCTGCGCGATGTCGGCGACATGCTCGTTTCCGTCGCGAGCGGAATAGGTCACGAGGCCGTCGAAGTAAGGCCGCAAGGCCTTCAGGTCTTCGCGGATGCTCTCCGCTGTCGCGGACGTGATGTTGCCGTCGATAATCTTCAGGCCGGTCGGGTTGTAGGTGACGAAGCGCGCCGTCGCCATGGCCGTTTCGAGCCGCGCCAATGCGGGCGCGACGGCCTTGCGCGGCGCGCAGGGCTCGGCGGCGAAGGCCGCGCTGGAGATGAAAACCGACAGGAGGACGACGAGAATTTTGCGCATGGGCAAAGACTAGGCGGGTTTTTACGGCCGCGCCAGTGGCTCAAAAGGCGACGAAAAGTGCGCCCATGGCAATGAGGGCGACGCCTGCCCAGTTGAGCGGCGACAGATGCTCGCCAAGGAAGATGACGCCGAATATGGCGACGAGGACGACGCTGAGCTTGTCGATGGGCGCGACCTGCGCCGCATTGCCGATCTTCAGAGCGCGGAAATAGCAGATCCATGATGCGCCAGTCGCGAGGCCGGAGAGCACCAGAAAAATCATTGTGCGAAGCGAAATCGGCTCGGTGTTGCGATATTGGCCGGTGGCATAGAGGATCAGCCCCAGCGTAACGAGAATGACGATGGTGCGGATGAAGGTCGCGAGATCGGAATTTATGTTCTCGACACCGACCTTGGCGAAGATCGCCGTCAGCGCCGCAAAGACCGCCGAGAGCACGGCCCAGAATTGCCAGGAAGACGCGAGGCCAGATGACATGGAGCGGCTCCCTTGAGGCTGCGCGCTAGAACGGCTTCACAATGGCGAGATAGTAAATCGCGGGAATGAAGATGACCACCAGCGGTGTCGAGACTTTGAAGAAAAGCCAGTGGAACCGCATCATGGCCTCGTGTCGCGCCATGTCGCCGCGGTTCCGCAGGCGCGCCTTGTTGCCGCCGAAATGGGAGATGTAATAGTCGATGGCTTCCATGGGGATGAAGATGGCGGCAACGATGACGAGCTTCACCGCAAGCCATGTGAAGCCGTCAAGCGACCAGCCACCCGCGAAAAACATCGCAAGGCCTGTCACCAGCAACAGCGGAAAGGCGACATGCTCAAGGATCGCCCCGCTGTCGAAGCGCTCCATCGCCCAGTCGCGACGCGCAATGCGCTCGGGATCGGCGGGCGCGCGCGACCATGCGTTGAAGACCGGAACGATATAGTCGCGATAGGCAACCGCCGTGCTGAAGGACCACATGGCCACCGAGATGACATGCAGAAACTTCAGCTGGAAGTACCAGGGCTGCAGAACTTCTCCGAACGCTTCCAAGACCTGCCCCTCGAACAGCCTGCCTGTCAGTCGAAGGCTTCGTCCCAGGTGCCTTTGGTCGAGGCCTTGGAGTATTCGGTGGCGCGGTTTTCAAAGAAGTTCGCGTGCTCGATGCCGTTCAGCATCTCGTCCATCCAGGGCAGCGGATTCTTTTCCGTGCGATAGATGGGCTGGAGATTGAGCTGCACCAGACGACGATCGGCGATGTAGCGGATGTAGCGCTTCACATCGTCAGCCGACATGCCCTCGACGCCGCCCATTTCGAAGGCCAGATCGATGAAGGCGTCTTCGTGATGGATGATCGTCTCGCAGGCCTTGTAGATGTCGCGCCGCAGTTCCTCGTTCCAGATTTCCGGATTCTCGTCGATGAAGGTGCGGAAGAGCTTCACGATTGAATTAGTGTGCAGCGTCTCGTCGCGCACCGACCATGTGATGATCTGGCCCATGCCCTTCATCTTGTTGAAGCGCGGGAAGTTCATCAGAATCGCAAACGACGCAAAGAGCTGCACGCCTTCGGTGAAGGCGCCGAAGACAGCGAGCGTCTTGGCAATGTCTGCCTTCGTCTCCATGCCCCATTCGCGCATATAGTCGAACTTGTCCTTCATCTCCTTGTATTTGAGGAAGGCTTCGTATTCGGCTTCGGGAATGCCGATGGTGTCGAGCAGATGCGAATAGGCGGAGATATGCACCGTCTCCATATTGGAGAAGGCGCTGAGCATCATCGCAACTTCCGTCGGCTTGAAGACGCCGGAATAATGCTTCATGTAGCAATTGTTCACTTCGACGTCGGCCTGCACGAAGAAGCGGAAAATCTGCGTCAGCAGATTGCGCTCGCCGGGCGTCAGCTTCTTCGCCCAATCCTTCACGTCATCCGCAAGCGGAACTTCTTCCGGCAGCCAATGAATGCGCTGCTGCGTCAGCCACGCATCATAGGCCCAAGGATAGCGGAAGGGCTTGTAAACGAGACGTTCTTCGAGAAGTGAGGACATGTGTGGCTCCCGTCGCCTGCGTTTTCTTGCTTTATTCGTCGGATTACTGGCAGGCCAGGCACTCGTCATATTCGACGACTTCGCGGCGAGCTTCGACGACGACCTGATCGAGCGTCTTCACTTCAAGCGTTTTGGAGGGCACGAGCGAGATGACTTCGGCCTTTTCAGCGCGCTGGATCGAAAGCGAGCGGCAGTAATAGAGGCTCTTCACGCCCTGCTTCCAGGCTTGCAGATGCAGCTTGTGCAGGTCGCGCTTGTGGACGTCTGCCGCGAGGAAGAGGTTCACCGACTGCGCCTGATCGATCAGCGGCGCGCGGTCGCCCGCATGCTCGATGACCCAGCGCTGGTCGAGTTCAAACGCGGTCTTGAAGACGGCCTTTTCATCATCCGACAGGAAGTCGAGATGCTGAACCGAGCCGCCGCTCGTGACGATGTTCGACCATGTGTCGTCGTCGTTGCGGCCCTTTTCTTCGAGCAGCTTCGTCAGGTGACGATTGCGGACGTTGAAGGAGCCCGACAGCGTCTTGTGCGTGAAGGAGTTCGCGGCAATCGGCTCGATGCCCGGCGAGGTGCCGCCGGTGATGATCGAGATCGAAGCGGTGGGCGCAATCGCCGTCTTGTTCGAGAAGCGCTCATGGAAGCCAAACTGCTTTGCGTCCGGGCAGGCGCCGCGTTCATCGGCAAGCTTGCGCGATGCGGCATCGACGCCTTCCTTGATCGCCTTGAACATGCGCTTGTTCCAGACCTTCGCCATCACGCCCTCGAAGGGGATCATGTTGGCTTGCAGGAAGGAGTGATAGCCCATGACGCCGAGACCGACGGAACGCTCCTGCGCGGCTGCATATTTCGCGCGGCTCATCTCGTCGGGCGCACGATCGATGAAGTCCTGCAGCACGTTGTCGAGGAAGCGCATCGCGTCTTCGATGATGTTCGGATTGTCCTGCCACTCGAAATAGTTCTCGAGGTTGAGTGAGGACAGGCAGCAAACGGCCGTGCGCTGCTCGCCATGCTGGTCGATGCCGGTGGGCAGCGTGATTTCGGCGCAGAGGTTCGAGGTTTTCACTTCGAGGCCCGCGAGCTTGTGATGCTCGGGACGCGCGTTGTTCACGGTGTCCTTGAAGATGATATAGGGCTCGCCCGTTTCGATGCGCGAGGTGAGCATGCGAATCCAGAGCGAACGCGCGGAAACGGTCTTCTGGACGGTCTTGTCCTTGGGGCTCAGCAGCGCCCAGTCGGCATCGGCCTCGACCGCACGCATGAAAGCGTCGGAAACGAGAATGCCGTGATGGAGGTTCAGCGCCTTGCGGTTCGGATCGCCACCGGTCGGGCGGCGCATTTCCATGAATTCTTCGACTTCGGGATGGTCGACCGGCAGGTAGACCGCCGCCGAGCCGCGGCGCAGCGAGCCCTGGCTGATCGCCAGCGTCAGCGAATCCATGACGCGAATGAAGGGAATGATGCCGCTCGTCTTGCCGTTGCCGCCGACCGTTTCGCCGATGGAGCGCAGATTGCCCCAATAGGAGCCGATGCCGCCGCCCTTGGCCGCGAGCCAGACGTTTTCGTTCCAGAGGCCGAGAATACCTTCAAGGCTGTCGCTGGCTTCGTTGAGGAAGCAGGAAATGGGCAGGCCGCGCTGCGTGCCGCCATTCGACAGGACGGGCGTTGCGGGCATGAACCAGAGCTTGGAAATGTAGTCATAGAGGCGCTGGGCGTGGGCCTCGTCGTCGGCATAGAATGACGCGACGCGGGCAAAAAGGTCCTGAAACGATTCGCCGGGCAGCAAATAGCGGTCGCGCAGCGTCGCCTTGCCGAATTCGGTCAGAAGGGCGTCGCGGGCGTGGTCCACCTTCACGCGATAACCATGGGCGACCTGAACCACCTGATCCATCTCGCCAAACGGCATCTCGGGCTCGGCAGTCGTCGCCATGTCGCCGCGCGGGCGATGCGCGCCCGCACGGCTCGGCGCACGCTCGCCCGTGATGATCGCGGAAAGGGTGGCCTCGACTTCGCTCATATCAACCGCTTTCGACGTATCATTCAGCATAGCAATCCCCTCTTGGCCTCAATTTGCGCTCAAACGGCGCGCAAAACCTCTCCGGGCGAAGCAAACACCTTCGCCGCCGCTCTACCCTTCGATAAGGGCAGAATTTATGTATTCGCTGATAACCTCGCTCCCCCGGGAGCCCCAAATCAGTGCGAGGTGTCCAGATATAGTAGAGCGCGGTGGCAGGAGGTCAATACGTTGTGGCCTCGTCAGGAATGTTTTTTTGGTTAATGGCCGCCGGCGCGGGCCTCTGACATAAAAAGATGTGATATTTCAGAGGCTTGATTTTATTTTGTACCCGCGTTCGCCGCCAGCGAAGGCTTGACAAAGGACAATTCACCCCATGTTCGACACAGCCGCCCGCCGCACCTTTTTTCCCGAAATCGAGCCCTTCAATACGGGCACTTTAAAGGTCTCGGCGCTGCATACGATCTATTATGAGGAATGCGGCAACCCACGGGGAAAACCTGTCATCATCGTTCATGGCGGGCCCGGCGGCGGCTCCAATCCGACGATGCGGCGCACGCATGATCCCCTCGCCTACAGAATCATCCTCTTCGATCAGCGCGGCTGCGGGAAGTCGACGCCCCATGCCGAGCTGCGCGAGAACACGACCTGGGATCTCGTCGCCGACATGGAATTGCTGCGCGAGCATCTGAAGATCGAGCGCTGGCAGCTTTGCGGCGGCTCATGGGGCTCGACGCTGGCGCTCGCCTATGCCGAGACGCATCCCGACCGCGTCACCGAAATTATCCTGCGCGGCATCTTTACGCTGCGGAAGCGTGAACTCGACTGGTTCTATCAGGAGGGAACGGACGCGCTGTTTCCCGATGCATGGGAACATTTCGTCGCGCCGATCCCGCAGGCAGAGCGCGGCAATCTGATGGCGGCCTATTACAAGCGGCTGACGGGCGACAATGAGGCTGAAAAGATCGCCTGCGCCAAGGCCTGGAGCATCTGGGAGGGGACGACGCTGTCGCTTTTCTCCGACGCCGAGCGCGTGGCACGGTTTGCGGACGGGCACTTCGCCCTCGCCTTCGCACGGATCGAGTGCCACTACTTCATGAACAAGGGCTGGTTCGAGCCGCAGGATCAGCTGATCCGCAATGCGGGCAAGCTCACGGGCATTCCCGGCGTGATCGCGCAGGGCCGCTATGACGTGGTGACGCCGATGTTCACGGCCTGGGAATTGTCCAAGGCCTGGCCGGACGCCGAGTTGAACATCGTGCCGGATGCGGGCCATACCGCGACGGAGCCGGGCATCGTCGATGTGATGGTGCGGACGAGCGATCGCTTCGCAAAGGTGTGAGCGCGACACCTTCCATGCGCATTCTCTATCTCATCAACGAGGCCAATTCCGGGCCGGGCGTATTGCTGGAAGAAGCAACGCGCCTCGGCGCGAGCGCCGATCTCATCTTTGCGCCGGAGACGCGTGATTTTGCGACGGGGGCGGTGCGCGATGTGCCGGCGACGAGCGAGGGATATGACGGGCTTGTCGCGCTGGGCGGCATCATGGGCGTCTATGACGAAGCCGATCACCCCTTCATCGACAAGACGCGGGCGCTGATGCGGCGCTTCCATGAAGAGCGCAAGCCAGTGATGGGCGTTTGTCTCGGCGCACAGATGCTTGCCAGCGCCTTTGGCGGGCGCGTTTACAAGATGGGCTATGACGAATGGGGTTTCCTGCCTCAGACATGGACGGCCGAGGCGACGGAAGATCCGCTGCTTGGCGACGCCGAACAGGGCCTTGCAATCATGCAGTGGCATGGCGACACCTTCGAGCTGCCCGAAGGTGCGGTGCGGCTTGCGACGCGCGAGACTTGCGCCAATCAGGCGTTTCGTCTCGGCGAGCGGACTTATGGGTTTCAGTTCCATCTCGAAGTGACGCGAGAGACGACAGATTTCTGGACGCAATTGCGCGCGGAAAATTCGGCACTCCCGCTCGATGAGATCAAAGCGGGTTTGAATGCCGAGGCGCTGCCTGCGCAGCAGGCATTTGCGCGGCGCGTCATGGGGCGCTGGATGGCGCTGGCGGAGTAGCCGCCGATCGTCGCCCCGGAACAAATCCGAGGCGACGATCGATTCAAATATCGTTCAGAAATTCACGCGGCTCGTGATCGCGCCGTCGACCAGCATGTTGATGCCTGTGGTGAAGGACGATGCGGGGCTGACGAGGAAGACAGTCGCATTGGCAATATCCTGCGGGGTCGCCATGCGGCGCATGGGATTGCGGGCCATGGTCGCCTTGAACATGTCGGGCATATTCGTTTCGACCATGTGCCAGACGCCGCCCTTGAAATAGACAGTGCCGGGCGAGACGAGATTGACGCGCACATGCTTGCCCGCATGCTCCTTGGACAGGCCCTTCGCCAGATGAATTTGCGCCGCCTTCATTGCGCCATAGGCATTGCCGTTGGTTGTCTCGGCCGCAGAGACGGACGAGATGATGACGACAGCGGCGTCGCCGGATGCCTTGGCGGATTTTTCAAGAAAAGGAAGCGCCGCGTCGAAGGAGCGTTGCGCGCCCATGACGTCAATGTCGAAGCAGCCCTTCCATGCTTCCTCGGTATTGCCGATCGTCAGCGCGCTGGCATTGGCCACGAGAATATCGATGCCGCCGAGCTGGTTGCCTGCATCGGCAATCCACTTCTTGAGCGCCGGACCATCCGCAATATCGACGACACCGCCGACCGCATTGACGCCTTTTGCCTTCAGGGCGGCGACCGTTTCGTTCACCTGATCCTGATTGCGGGCGCAGATCGCCACATCGGCGCCTTCGGCGGCCAGCGTTTCGGCGATGGCGCGGCCGATGCCGCGCGTGCCGCCGGTGACGATTGCCTTCTTGCCCTTAAGTCCGAGATCCATTTGCCTTCTCCCTGAATTGTGCTTTTAGAGAACCTATCGCTAATTCCCCGGCGCGGCGAGATAGAGTTCGCGGATCGAGCGCAAGATATCGGCAATCCGCAAACGGATCAGCTTGACGGTGCTTTGGGGCGGTGGCGGATCGAGATCAAGACCGATTTTCTTCGGCGAGTTTCCATCATCTGTCGCAAGCGCAACAAGCTCGACAGTGCCTGCGCGAATGCGGGCGCCCGCCGCGATCTCGCGTCCGAGGCGTGCATGCATGAGGCTCGACAGCGTCAGATCGCGTTCATGCGGCGTCACGAGAAATCCATAAATATCGGCCACCTCGCCCGCATTGGCATCGGGACCGAGCGTGAAATCGAAAACGCCGACGCCCTTCGCCTTGGTGCGAGGTTTGCGCGCGGCAAAAAGCCGGTCGAGCGTCGGCAGATCGTCAACATCGCTTACAAGCATGACGACATCGCCGGGCTTGAGGCCGTCGGCAGGCTGTGTTTCGCGCATATGCCCGTCGCGCATGACGGAAAGGATTTGCGTAGCCGCCGGAAGCGGCAGACGGCGCAAGCGACGCAACGCCAGTAGGCTCATCGGATCGACCGTATAGGCGACGACGGAACGACCGACGCCTGCAGGCAGATTGAGTTCGGCGCGAGCCCGCGGGCTTGGCCGCGAGGGAAGCTCCAGCCCGGCAAGTCGCGCAATGCGCGGCACCGTCCATCCTTGCGCGATCAGCGAGATCAGCACCACGACATAGGCGACGGCGAAAATCACATGGGCATTGTGAAGGCCGGACATGACCGGGATCATGGCAAGAAAAATCGGCACGGCGCCGCGCAGCCCGACCCAGGAAATGAAGCCGAGTTCCTTGCGCGCAAATTTGAATGGCGTGAGGCAGAGAAAAACCGCGACGGGCCGGGCAATCAGCATCAAAACGGCCGAGATGGCGAGGGCGGGCAGCAGCACCGGCAGAAGCCGCGCGGGCGTGACGAGAAGCCCCATCATCAGAAACAGGCAAATCTGGGAAAGCCAGGCCATGCCGTCTGAAAAACGCGCGATCTCCGCCGTGGCTCGATGGGGATTATTGCCCAGCCGATAGCCGACGAGATAAATCGCCAGAAAGCCGCTCGCGCCGACAGCCTGAGTGGCCGCGAAAACGACGATGGCGAGCGCGCAGGCCAGAATGGGATAAAGCCCCGCGGAAAGTTGCACCCGATTGACGGCGCGCAGCACGATCTGGCCGCCGATAAGGCCGAACAGAACGCCGCCGACAAGTTGCCAGGCGAAATCGCCGGCGAGCAACAGCGGATTATCCATAAAGCCCTGAGCCGTCGCGCCGCTTGTCGCCACCTGAACCAGAATGAGGGTCAGGAAGATCGCCATCGGATCGTTGATGCCGGATTCGACTTCCAGCGTCGCGGCGACACGCTGCTTGAGCCGCAAACCCTTCAGATGCAGCAGCGAAAAGACGGCGGCGGCATCGGTCGAGCCGACAATGGTGCCGAGCAGCATCGCCTCGACCCATTCGAGCTTCAGAAAATAGCGCGCGGCGAGGCCGGTAATAAGCGCCGTGATGATGACGCCTGCCGTCGCAAGCAAAAGTGCCGGCGCGCCAGCCTGTATGAAGGCTTCGCGACGCGTGCGCGAACCGCCGTCGAAAAGGATCAGCGCCAGCGCGACCGAGCCTGCGAGATAGGCGACCTTGAAGTTGCTGAAGTGAATGCCGCCAAGGCCATCTTCGCCCGCCAGCATGCCCAGACCGAGAAACACGAGCAGAACCGGCGCCCCGATGCGGGACGAAAGGACACTGGCAAAAATCGCAAAAGTTATCAGGGCCGCCGCGATCAGAATGATGTGGTTGGCAGATTCCATGAGGGCCAGGCGGCTTGGGATACAAGATGGTTAGGCCGACCGTTCACCCATGAACAGGGCAGGTCGGCAAACAGGATGGACCGGGTTCAGCCCGAGGTTGTACTGTAGAGCATGATCCGGAATGTTGCAGATTTTCTGGGTCTTGTTCCAGATTCAATAGCTGCCCCGCCCGGACGACGAAAAAACAAGAAGCCCGGCGGCACAAAATGGGAGGACGTGATGGATTTGGCTATGCGGCCCGAAGATGTGGCCTTTCGCGATGAAGTGCGAGCGTTCCTGAACGAGAACCTCACCGACGACCTCAAGGCGCATGCGCGCCTGACGCCCGGCATTCTCGCCGATCACGACCTGCGGGTCGAATGGCTGAAGCGGCTTTACAAGCGCGGCTGGTCGGCACCCTCCTGGCCGAAGGAATATGGCGGTACGGGCTGGAACGTCATACAGCGCTTCATCTATGCGTCAGAATGTGCCGCTGCCGGCGCGCCGATCGGCTCCAACATGGGTCTCAGCATGGTCGGACCGACGCTGATGGGCCATGGCCGTCCTGACCAGAAGGCGCATTACCTGCCGCGCATCCTGTCGGGCGAAGACTGGTGGTGCCAGGGCTATTCGGAGCCGGGTTCGGGTTCCGACCTCGCCTCGCTTCAATGCAAGGCCGTCTCCGACGGCGACGACTACATCATTAATGGCACGAAGCTCTGGACGACCGGCGCGCATATCGCCAACAAGATGTTCTGTCTCGTGCGCACCGATCCCAACGCCAAGAAGCAGGAAGGCATTTCCTTCATTCTGATCGACGAGTTCGACGCGCCGGGCATCAAGGTCGAGCCGATCATCACGCTGGCGGGCGACCATGAAGTGAACCAGGTGTTCTTCGACGATGTGCGCGTGCCCAAGGCCAATCGCGTCGGCGCGGAAAACAATGGCTGGACGGTTGCCAAATATCTCCTCGAGTTTGAGCGCGGCGGCGCGGCGCATGGCGCGAACCTCCGCAACTCGCTGAACAAGCTCAAGGTGATTGCCGGCACCGAACATAGCGATGACGGCACGAAGCTCATCGACGATCCAGCTTTCCGCCGCAAGATCGACGAGACCGATGTGGAGGTGACGGCTGTCGAGTTCACCGAGCACCGCATCATGTCGCAGCTTTCCAACGGGCAAAACCCCGGTGCGGCGGCCTCGATCATCAAGCTGCGCGGTGCCGATACGAGCCAGCGCATTACAGAGCTGGCGATGGAAGCGATCGGCTATTATGCCGAGCCGCATGTGCTGGAAGCGCGCAACTGGGGCTCGAACGTGCCGCCGGTTGGCCCCGACCATGCGCTGATGGTCATGCCGAAATATCTGAATACGCGCGCCTCATCGATCTATGGCGGATCGAACGAGGTTCAGCGCGGCATCATGGCGAAGGCGGTGCTGGGGCTTTAAGCCCCGGCCCGTCCGGGCTGCCTCGCCCGATCTTCCGTGGCATGAGGGCCTCGACAGACTGCCTGAAAAGCTGACAGATAAAGCTTCTCGCGGGGCCGCACGGCCTTGACGCAGCGTCGACAAAGAAAAATTGCGGAAGACACAATGGATCTCAATCTCACGCGCGAAGAAGCGACGTTCCGTGACGAAGTGCGGGCCTTTCTCGACGAGAAACTCACGCCCGAACTCAAGGAAGCGGGCAGCCTGACCACCAGCGTTTTCACCGACAAGGAGTGGAACCTGAAGTGGCAGAAAATCCTGCATAAGAAAGGCTGGGTCGCCCCCGCCTGGCCGGTCGAATATGGCGGCACCGGCTGGAACGAGATGCAGAAATATATCTGGGCGTCGGAATGCGCGAGGGCAGGCACGCCGCATCTCTCGCCCATGGGCCTTCGCATGTGCGCGCCCGTGCTGATGAAATACGGCACGCCGGAACAGAAGGCATTTTACCTGCCGCGCATTCTCGCGGGCGAGGATTACTGGTGCCAGGGCTATTCGGAGCCGGGTTCGGGGTCTGATCTTGCGAGCCTCCAATTGCGCGCCGTCAGCGATGGCGACGACTATGTGCTCAACGGATCGAAAATCTGGACGACGCATGCGCATTTCGCCAATCGCATGTTCTGCCTCGTGCGCACGAAATCGGACGGCAAGCCGCAGGAAGGCATCACCTTCATTCTGCTGGAAATGGACACGCCCGGCCTCAAGGTCGAGCCGATCATCACGCTGGCGGGCGAGCATGAAGTGAACCAGGTGTTCTTCGACGATGTGCGTGTGCCGAAAGCAAACCGCGTCGGGCCTGAGAATGAAGGCTGGACGGTGGCGAAGTATCTGCTCGAATTCGAGCGCGGCGGCGCCTATGCGGCAGGGCTTGCGGTCGGCATCGAGAAGATCAAGATGATCGCTGCGGCAGAACGCTCGGATCATGGCGCGCGCCTGATCGACGACCCGGCCTTCCGCGCGAAGGTTTCGGAAGCCGAGATTTCGGTACAGGCCATGGAGATCACCGAGCATTGCGTGATGTCGGCACTGTCGGGCGGCAAGAATCCGGGACCTGCATCCTCCATGCTGAAGACCTGCGGCTCGGAGATGACGCAGAAGATCGATGAGCTGGCGGTCGAGGCCATTGCCTATTACGCCGATGTCGATCAGCACGCGGCGCGCATGCCCGGCTCCAATGTGGAACCGGTCGGCCCGCGCTACGGGCTGACGTCAATGCCGCGCTATCTCAACAATCGCGCCTCCACGATTTACGGCGGCTCGAACGAGATTCAGCGCGGGATCATGGCGAAGCTGGTGCTGGGGCTTTAAGGGCGGTTCCGAGGGCAAGTTACCCCGTTTCGTCATGCCGGACTTGATCCGGCATCCATCTTTGCTTCGCACATCAAGAGAAGATGGACCCCGGCTTTCGCCGGGGTGACAGCAAAGGTTGGCGTGACGGTCAGGGCTTCCTTGCAATCAGCAATGTCGTCGTCTGTGTGAAGACCGTTTCGTCGTTCTGGTTCATCAGAATATGGCGGTTCTTCACCACGCCGCGATCGGGCTTTGACGATGAGGGTTTCGTCTCGATGCATTCGATGACGAGGCACAGCCTGTCGCCGAGCTTTGCGGCTTTGTGGAAGCGCACTTCGTCATAACCCAATGCACCGATGACAGCGGTTTCTTCGGGCAGGCGCGCGGCGAGCCAGAGCACGACGGCCTGCACATGCGTGCCGCAAGCTGTCAGCGTGCCGTAAACGGATTTCGCGGCGGCGGCGCGGTCGATGTGAAAGGGCTGCGGGTCCCATTTTTTGGCGAAGGAGGTGATTTCGTCTTCGCTCATTTCATAGACGGCGTCGATGTCGTGGCGCTCGCCGAGTTTAAAATCGTCGAAGTGGCGCATGGGCTTCCTTTCCGCATTTATACTCAATGTCACCCCGGCCTTGTGCCGGGGTCCAGTGGCGGCTGGTTCAGAGCGCGCGGCTCTGGATCCCGGGACAAGCCCGGGATGACAGTCTTTATTTGTAGATGAGCATATCAAACAAAAAGGCCCGCCGTTTCCGGCGGGCCTTTCCGCATTCAAGTGTTCGGATCAAGCAAATTCAAAGAGACCCGCTGCGCCCATGCCGCCACCGATGCACATGGTGACGACGCCATATTTCAGCTTCTGGCCGGCGGCCTTGCGGCGCTTGGCTTCGAGCAGAATGTGGCCCGTGCAACGCGTGCCGGTCATGCCGAAGGGGTGACCGATGGCGATGGAGCCGCCATTGACGTTGTACTTCTCGGGGTCGATGCCGAGGCGGTCGCGGCTGTAGAGGCACTGGCTCGCGAAGGCTTCGTTCAGCTCCCAAAGGTCGATGTCCTGAACCTTCAGACCATGACGCTCAAGAAGACGCGGCACGGCGAAGACCGGGCCGATGCCCATTTCGTCAGGCTCGCAACCGGCGACAGCGAAACCACGGAACACGCCGAGGATTTCATTGCCGCGCTTTTCGGCTTCCTTGCGTTCCATCATGACGACGGCGGCTGCACCATCGGAAAGCTGCGAGGCGTTGCCTGCGGTGACGAAGTTGCCTTCGCCGCGCACGGGCTTCAGCGAGGCGAGGCCTTCGATGGTCGTGTCCGCACGGTTGCACTCGTCGCGATCGACTGTGTAGTCGACGATCGACTCTTCCTTCGTTTCCTTGTTGACCGTCTTCATCTTGGTTTTCATCGGAACGATTTCATCCGCGAACTTGCCGGCGGCCTGAGCGGCTGCGATCAGCTTCTGGCTGCGGAGCGAGTATTCGTCCTGATATTCGCGGCTGACGTTGTAGCGCTTGGCGACAATATCGGCGGTCTCGATCATCGGCATCCAGAGCGCCGGATAGGTCGAGAGCAGCTTCTCTTCCGTGATGTTCTTGATGTTGGTGCCAGCCATGGAGACGAGCGAGATCGACTCGACGCCCGCGCCAACCATGATCGGCACGCCTTCATTGACGATGCGGCCCGCCGCGATGGCGATGGAGTTGAGGCCCGAGGAGCAGAAGCGGTTCAGCGTCGTGCCCGAGGTCGTGACGGGGCAACCGGCCCAGATCGCCGCGAGACGGCCGGTGTTCATGCCGGTCGCACCTTCGGGATTGCCGCAACCCATGATGACGTCTTCGACTTCACCCGGCTCGATCTTGGCGCGCGCAATGGCGTGCTGGATCGCGTGGCCGCCCATGGCCGCGCCGTGCGTGTTGTTGAAGCCGCCGCGGCCTGCCTTGGCAAGACCGGTACGGGCCGTGGATACGATAACTGCTTCTCTCGACATGGAAGTCCTCCAGGGAGTTTGCGATTTCTGGCTGATCCGGGAGCTTTACGCTCGCTTCTTGTGGCCCGGACTGGCCGCGTTGGGCGCACCTTAACCGCCCGGAGCCGCCTTCGGAAGGGCGAATCTCCAAGCCTCCGCTGCGTTTGCGACAGGGGGATTGATCAGGAATGGACAGGCCTCGCCCGCCCCGCATGGCCCGCGCCCTCGCCAAAGCCTGCTTTTGACCCTTTCCCGGCGCGGCCGGGCGCATTAGACAAGGGGCACCCTGCCCCCCTCCAGTTTCCCAGAGTACGCGTCATGGATCATCAGACCTTCCCGCAAGGCTTCACCCCCATTCAGACCAAGGGCTTCGGCGGCTTTGCCGGGCCGGTCCTGCGCGGCGAGAAGGCCGGAGCGGACCTCTTTCTTTTCGACATTGCCCAGCAGCATCTCAACGGCGACGACCGCTTGCATGGCGGCATGATGATGGGCCTTGTCTCGATCGTCATGGGCGAGGTGGCGGCCTCCGCGGCGGCAGCGGCAAATAATGGCGCCTCCACGCGGCCGCTTTCGGTCAATTGCGACTTCGTCAGCGCGGGCGAGGCGGGCGAGCGCGTGGAAGGCCGCGCGCATGTCACGCGGGCGACGCGCAGCGTGCTCTTCATTACCGGCGAATTGCGCGTCGGCGCGCGCATCCTGATGACGGCAACCGGCGTTTACGCGGTTAAAACGGCGGAGCGCCCATGACCGAAGCGCGCGACGCTACACGGCCGCCGCGTATTCCGCTCGCCTCACCGGTCGAGGTGGCGGCGCCGGAAGGCTTTCAGGCCGTCGAGCTTTTCGATCCTTTCGAAGCCCATATGGGGCCGCTTTTCGAACGGGCCGAGGCGGATGGATCGCGCGTCACCGCGTTTCGCGCCGACGAACGGCATGTGCGCGCGGACGGCACGGTGCATGAAGGCATGATGATGACCTTTGCCGATGCGTTCATGGGCGGCGCGGCATGGCGCGGCTCGGGCGGCAAGCCTTGCGTCACGCTCAGCATGCAAACGAGCTATCTGGACGATGTGCAACTTGGCGAAGTGGTCGAATGCCGCGCCAGGGTGGAGCACAAGACGCGGGCGATCATATTCGTCTCCGCCAATTTTTCGGTCGGCGCAAAGCCCGTAATGACCGCGACAAGCTTGTGGAAAGTGCTCGGCGAGCGCTAGGCTTCCCTCACAGAAATCAGAGGGAGGAGATGCAGATGACAGCACCATTCACAGGCGGATGCCTTTGCGGCGCGGTGCGCTACGAGGTGAGTTCCGAACCTGTCGCTTTCGCCCTTTGCCATTGCCGCGACTGCCAATATGTCTCGGGCGGCGAGCCCGCCTCGGTCGTTGTTGTGCCGCGCGATGCGCTGAAGGTCACCAAGGGCGAGACCAAGGGCTACACATCGCAAGGCGACAGCGGCAAGCATGTGACTCGGCAGTTTTGCGCCAATTGCGGAACGCCGATGTTCAGCGATGTGGAAGCCAATCCCGGCATCTGGGTCGTCAAGGCAGGCACGCTGGACGATCCGAGCTGGCTGAAGCCGGGCCTCGTCTTCTATACCTCGTCGGCACAGCCCTGGGCGCATATGCCGGAAGGCTTGCCGCAATTTGCGAAGGCTGCGGGATAACGCCACCCTCTTTATGTCATCCCGGCCTTGTGCCGGGATGACATTTAGAAAATCTTCTCAGAGCGCGTCGTCGAGCGGCAGAAGATCGTCGAAGTCGGGGTCGCGCTTTTCCGATTTTGCCTTGAAGCTTTCCATCATGTCGTGCGGCTGAAACATGCCAGTCTGCCAGATGGCAATCTGGCGAAGACCATCGGCAATCGAGTGGTCGCGCGCGTAGTTGATCATTTCCTTTGAGCCGTGAACGGCGAGCGGCGAGCGGGCCGCGATCTCGCGCGCAATGCCCATCACCGCTTTCAGCATGTCTTCCTGCGTATCAAAGACGGCGTTGACGAAGCCGCAGGATTTCGCTTCCTCGGCAAAGAGGCGGCGGCCCGTATAGGACAATTCGCGCACGAGGCCCTGCGGCATCAGATGCGGCAAGCGCGGAAAGGTGCCGACGTCGGCCGTCATGCCGATGTTGATTTCCTGAATGCAGAAGAACGCATCCTTGGTCGCATAGCGCATGTCGCAGGCGGAGGCGAAATCGACGCCGCCGCCGATGCAGCCGCCCTGCACCGCCATCAGCACAGGCACGCGCGCTTCATCGAGGCAGCCGAAGGTTTTCTGGAGGCGGAGAATGTTCTTCATCAGATTCGCGCGCAGGCGGCCCGTCTCCTTGCCCTCCTGGCTTTTGCCCGAAGTGAAAACGGAGAGATCCATGCCCGCCGTGAAATGCTTGCCGGTCGAGGAGACGACGATGACGCGGGCGAGCGCATTGTCGTCGATCTCGCGGACGATCTCAGGCAACTCGCGCCAGAAGGCCCGGTTCATCGCGTTGAACTGGTCCGGGCGGTTCAGGGTGATATGCGCGATCTTGTTTGCAATCTCGACGGTGAAGCACTCGTAAGTGCGCTCATCGAGGCGCTTCGTTGACGCTGCGGTCATCTCATATTCCTCCCGGAAGCTGGTTCTTTTAACGAAACATATCACGCTTGCAGAGGCCGGACATTCCGGCTTTGCTATGCGCCAACACGTAAAAACGACGACAAAGGGAGGCTTTCATGGCCATCGACTACGATAAACTCATGGCTTCGAAATCGACGGGCCAGGAATTCACCTATACCGACCGCGAGACGATGCTCTATGCGCTCGGCATCGGCTTTGGCCGCGATCCGATGAACACGAAGGAACTGCCCTTCGTGTATGAAAAAAATCTCAAGACCATTCCGACCATGTCGAGCGTCATCGCCTGGGGCGCTGGCGGGATGCGCGACAGCGGCATCAACTATCTGATGGTCGTGCATGGCGAGCAGAAGCTGACCATGCACAAGCCGCTGCCCATAGCGACGACGATCAGCGTCGACAGCCGCGTCGTCGGCGTGTGGGACAAGGGCAAGGACAAGGGTGCGATCCTCGTTTCCGAAACGGTGATCACCGACAAGAAAAGCGGCGACAAGCTTTGCACCATGCAGGGCACGACATTCGCACGCGGCGATGGCGGCTTTGGCGGCCCGCGCGAGGGCGCGCCGGAACCGCACAAGATGCCGGAGCGCGCTGCCGATCTCACGGTCGAGGTCGATACGCGGCCTGATCAGGCATTGCTCTATCGCCTGTCGGGCGACCGCAACCCGCTTCACTCCGATCCCGATATTGCGAAGGCGGCGGGATTTCCCCGACCCATCCTGCACGGGCTCTGCACTTACGGCTCGTGCTGCCGCGCGATCATCTCATCGCCGGTCGTCGATTACGATCCGACGAAGATTACGGGCTTTGACGTGCGCTTCTCCTCGCCCGTTTTCCCCGGCGAGACGATTGCCGTCGATATCTGGAAGGACGGTAACATCGCGTCGTTCCGCGCCCGCGTGAAGGAACGCGACGTTGTCGTCATCAACAATGGCAAGTGCACGCTCAGCGCATAATCAGGAACGGGCGCCGGACTGTTTCATGTCCGGCGCCTCCTTTGGGCCAGAGAAGTGGGGGAGACAATGAACAAGCGACTGCAAGGACTGTTGATTGCGAACGGCGCGCTGGTGCTGCTCGCGGGATATGCGGCGGGCTTTCCATATGGCTCGATGGTGACGGCGGAGATCTCCGGCATAGCGTCGGGCATCCCCGGCGACATTCGCGGCTGGCATATGGCGCATCTCGAAGGTGTGCTGAACGGCATGCTGCTGATCGCGGCAGCGGCGGCGGCGGGCCAGATCGCCATGAACGACAGGCTGCAAAAGGTCATCTTCTGGGGGCTCGTCATTGCAGGCTGGACCAATGTCGTCGCCTCGACGCTTTCGCCGCTGACGGGCGGACGCGGCACGGGCGCGACTGGACTCGACTGGAACACGTTCAATTTCGTGGTCTTCCTTGTCGGCATTGTCGGGGCGGTTGCGGCGGCGATTGCGCTGCTTATGGCCGGACTTCGCGCACGAAAAGGCGCCTGATCCCCGCCTGATCGCTGGTTTCTGGCAGAATTTGCTTCTTCTTTGGCGTTTCTGCCAGACGCGGCCGCCGCTAGTCTTGGCGCCATGAACAGGACCAGCCACAGCCCCCGCCGCGTGATGATGCTCGGTTACGACGAGGCGCAGATTCTCGACGTGACCGGGCCGCTGCAAATCTTCGCCTCGGTGCTCCTGCCGGACGGCACCCCCGCCTATTCAATCGAACTCGTCGCGCCCAGGGCCGGGCCAGTGCGCACAACCAGCGGGCTCGCGCTCGTTGCCGCCCGAGGCATAGCCGATATCACATCAAGCGACCTTGCGGGCGTGGACACGTTTCTCGTCTCCGGCGGCATGGGTAGCCGCGATCTCGCGCATGACGCGGCATCTCTTTCATTTATTCGCGAAGCCTCCGGACGCGCGCGACGTACCGCATCGATCTGCACCGGCGCCCTGCTCCTTGCCGCCGCCGGGCTTCTCGACGGCAAGCGCGCCACCACGCATTGGGCTTTCGCAGCAAAACTCCGTCGCGACTTTCCATTGATCGAGGTCGATGAGGACGCGATCTATGTCCGCGCCGGGAACCTATGGACATCGGCAGGCGTGACGGCAGGCATGGATCTCGCGCTTGCGCTCGTCGAGGAAGACCTTGGCCGTGAAATAGCGCTGACGATTGCGCGGCATCATGTGATGTATCTGATGCGTCCGGGCGGGCAGTCGCAATTCTCTGCCCAGCTTGCCGCGCAGGCCATCGAAGACGAGCGCATCGCGCGGGTCTGCGTCTATATCATCGAAAACCCGCGCGCCGATCTTTCGGTGCCGCACCTTGCCGAACAAGCACGCATGAGCGAGCGCAATTTCGCGCGGCGTTTTTCAGAAGCCGCCGCCATGACGCCTGCCCTCTTTGTCGAACGCGCGCGGCTCGACGAAGCGCGGCGGCGGCTGACCGAAGGCGCGTTGCCGCTCGAGACCATTGCCTATGATGCGGGTTTTGGCGTTGCCGAGCGCATGCGCCGCGCCTTCATCCGCCATCTCGGCGTAACGCCGCATCGCTACCGCGAACGCTTTCAGACCGCGCGCCGCACACCTGCCGCAGCAACATCCTTTCAGGAGAGACCTCATGTCCCGTGAACGCACCATCGGCATTCTCATTTTCGACGACGCAGAGGAACTCGACTTCGTCGGACCTTATGAAGTCTTCACCATGTCGAACGAGATGTTCGCGCGCTCCGAAAACACGCGGCCCGACAAGGTGCTGCTGATTTCCGAGAATGGGCAGACCGTTACATGCGCCAAGGGCATGCGCGTGGAAGCCCATTGCAGCATCGCCGATGCGCCGAAGCTCGATGTGCTGTTGGTGCCGGGCGGCATGGGCACGCGGCGCGAAGTGAAGAATACGGCGCTGCTTGGCTGGATCGCCAAAGTCGCCGGGACTTGCGAATGGGTGACGAGCGTCTGCACCGGCGCGATGCTGCTCACAGCGGCCGGTCCCGCAAGAGGAAAGCGCGTCACGACGCATTGGGCCTTTTTGCAAACGCTGCGCGAACGCGGCGAGGCGGCCGAAGTGCTGGAAAAGATACGCTATGTGCGCGACGGAAATGTCGTGACGTCTGCCGGCGTTTCAGCGGGCATCGACATGGCGCTATGGCTGACCGGGCAGATGCATGGCGAAGATCACGCGCGGTTTACGCAACTCGGCATGCAATATGATCCCGCCCCGCCCTATGCCGCCGCTGTTTGAGACCTGACGAAAAGCAACCGCTAGGCTTTCCCAAGAGGAAACTGCTTCACCTCGCGCCAGACCGCATCCTGATGCTTGTGAAAAAGCGTGGCGGCTGTCACGCGGGCGCGAAGCGGAAGATGCGCCTTGGCCTCGCCCATGAATTCGCGCTCGATGCGATCGAGGTCCGCCACGGTCGCATTGCGCGTTTTCAGATTTGCGACGGTGAGATGCGGCACGGTGTCAGGATGGGCGCCCGCATAAGGCAGGTGTTCGGGAAAGGCCAATCCCAGCGCGCGCACCAGCGACACAATGGGCGCAGGATTTTGTGGCGCAAGCCAGAGCACCGAGGTTACGGGAAAGCGGCGCGTCTCATGAAAATGCAGATCGAAAGGCGCGCTTTGCGCAAATAAATATGTGAGCGAGGCTTCAGCCTCCTCGTCGATCTCTTCCCTGGCGCGGAAGGGATAGACCAGCGTCACATGGGCGGGCATGCCCTCGGCGGCAGAGGGGTCATGCAGCGTCCGCCATCGCGATACGACATGTTCCACTTCAGGAATTCGCAACACCAGAGCCGTGTTCATATCTGTCGCCTCCTTTCTCACAGATATTAGACGAATGCGCCGAAATCCGGTCTACTTTAGGGCAAAAGAAAACCCCGGAGGCTCTTTCATGACGGCGAAGAACCCGCTCGACCCTGCCCTGTTTCGCCCTGAGGCGATTTCCGAAGAAACCCGCACCATCAACGACTTCATCATCAAAGCCTTCGAGGCTGCGCCGGAATGGTGGGATGTCGGCGCCCAGACCGTGCGCGAGGCACGGGCCCGCGGTGAAGGCGGCTTCCCGCTGCCGCCCAAATCGGCAAGGGCGCGCACCATCCATATCGAGGGCAAGGGCGGCGTGAAGGTGCCGCTGCGGATCATCGCACCGGAGAACCCCAAAGGCGTCTATCTGCATATTCACGGCGGCGGCTGGGTGCTCGGCGCTGCCGACCAGCAGGACCCGATGCTCGAGCGGATCGCGGAGAATGCGGGGCTTGCCTGCGTCAGCGTCGAATATCGCCTCGCGCCGGAGCATCCCTATCCTGCGGCCCCGGATGATTGCGAGGCGGCGGCGGTTTGGCTCGTCAAGAATGCGAAGGCTGAATTCGGCACCGATGTACTAACCATCGGCGGCGAAAGTGCGGGCGGTCATCTTTCTGCCGTGACGCTGCTGCGCATGCGCGACCGGCATGGCTATACGGGCTTCAAGGGCGCGAACCTCGTGTTCGGCGCTTTCGACATGACGATGACGCCAAGCCAGAAAGCCTTTGGCGACGAAAGGCTGGTGCTGCGGACCATCGACATTCAGAAATTCGGCGACGCATTTCTGCCCAATGGCGAAGATCGCCGCGATCCCGATATTTCGCCGCTCTATGCCGATCTCAAAGGCATGCCGCCTGCCCTCTTCACCATCGGCACGCGCGACGCGCTGGTCGACGATACGCTCTTCATGCATGGACGCTGGATTGCGGCGGGCAACGAGGCAGAGCTTGGCGTCTATCCCGGCGGGGCGCATGGCTTTGTCGCCTTCCCCGGCGAGATTTCCCGTGCTGCCAATGCGCAAGCCGATGCGTTTCTGCGCCGCGTGACGGGTCAGTCGCCAGCATGACACTCGGTAGCGACGGTTATTTCGAGAGCTTCCGGGGCGCAGTCAATACCTGGGAATGCGACGACAACGGACATATGAACGTGCAGTTCTATGTCGCACGCGCGTCGGATGGCGCGTTTTTCCTGCGGCATGAGCTGGGCCTTTCGCCCAGCGTCATTCGCGACACGCAGCACACCATGATCGCACTGGAGGAGCATTTCCGCTTCCATCGCGAGCTTCATGCGGGCGACATGATGACGATGCGCTCGCGCCTTATCGACATGCGCGAAAAGACGCTTGTGGTTTATCACGAGCTGCTGAATGCGGGCACGGGCGAAACGGCGGCGACCATGGTTGCCGTCAGCGCCTATTTCAACATGAAGACGCGGAAAGTGGAGCCCTGGCCGCAAAGCGCTCTCGAAAAAGGCCGGGCGCTGATCGGGCCGCTGCCGGACCATGCGGCACCGCGCAGCGTTCAGCGCGAGACGCGCCTTGCCGACCTGACGCTTGAGGAAGCGAGCGCGCGGCGCTTCATCGAGATTTATCGCGGGCCCGTCAGCCCCACGCAATGCGATGATTTCGGCCATATGAACACGCAGTTCTATATTTCGCGCTATTCCGACGGCTCGGGCCATTTATGGCAAGGGATCGGGCTGGAACGAAAGAAGATGCTGGCCGCACGACGCGGAAGCGTGGTGCTGGAACAGAGGCTCAATTATGTACGTGAGGTTCTTTCCGGCGATATTCTGATCATCAAGAGCGCGCTTGTCGAAGTGGGGGCGAAGACGATCCGCATTTGCCACTTCATGTTCAATGCGGAAACCGGGCTTCTCGCGGCGACGAGCGAAGTGACGGCGATCCAGCTCGATCTCGATACGCGTCGCGCGACAAGCTATTCCGATGAAGTGCGCGAGAAATTTTCCACTCAGGTGCGCTCCGTTGCCAAGGTTGCGCCATGAGCGGGATGATCGACACGTTTCGCGGCTATGTCTCGATGCAGGAATGCGACGAGATGGGGCACATGAACATTCAGCACTATATCGGCAAGACGTCCGATGCCTCGTTTCATTTCCGCAATGCGCTCGGGCTTCCCGCGTCGCAGCAGGCAGTGAGCGGCAAGGGCTATGTCGCACTTGAGCATCACATCCGCTTTCATCGCGAGTTGAAGACAAGCGACCTTGTGTCGATCCGCTCCGGCGTCGTCGAGATGCGCGACAAGACGCTGGTGAAATTTCAGGAAATGCGCGAGGTGCTGGACGACCGGCTTGCGGCCACCTTCGTCGTCAATGTCGGCTGCCTCGATCTCGCCACGCGCAGGCTGACGCCGTGGCCTGCGGAGACGCGAGCGAAGGCAGAGGCGCTGATGACCGCGCTTCCCGACTATGCAACGCCGCGCGGGCTTCACCGCGAAACCATCGATCGCGATGTCTCCCTTGCCCGCGCCGATGCAGCGGGAATGATCGAAAGCAATCGCTCGGCCGTGAACCCGTGGGAATGCGACACGAACGGGCATATGAATGCACGCTTCATCATGTCGCGCTTTTCGGATGCGCAGGGACATATGTGGGCGCATGCGGGGCTTGGCCGTCATCAACAGGCGGCAGCGGGGCTTGCGACCGCAACGGTCGAGATGCGGCTTGTCTATTTGCGCGAGCTTATGGCCGGCGAAACGCTTGTTGTACGAACCGGCCTTGTCGAGGCGAGTGCGAAGACGTTGCGCTATCGCCATTGGCTCTTCAACGCCGAGACGGGCGAGCCTGCCTGCGCGGCGGAAGGACTTGGCCTCCTCTTCGACAAGGAAAGCCGCAAAGCCGTCACCATTCCCAACGCCGTCGCAAAGAGATTTGCGCGCGTCTGATATCACCCGACATTCCCACATCGAGTTTGAGGACCACATGGCAGAAATGATCGACGTCGCACGCTCCAGTGTGCAGACATGGCAGGCCGACCAGATGGGGCACATGAATGTGCAGTTCTATCTGGATCAGGCGACGCAGGGACTTGCGGCGCTTGGCGTGCATCTGGGCCTCGGCCCGCGCTTCATCGACGCCGAGCGGGCGCGCCTGATTGCGCGCGATCATCACGTGCGGTTTCTGCGCGAGCAGCGGCCCGGTGCGCCCTTCACCATTCGCGCAGGCATTCTGGCAGTGCAGGATTTCAGCCTGCGCGTCTATCTGGAAATGTGGAACACAGTGTCGGGTGAGGTCGCGGCAACTTTCGCTGCCGATGTCGAATTGATGGACGAGGACAGCCGCGAAACGAAACCGCTCCCCGCCCGCGCAAAGGCGGCGGCAAAAGCGCTTCTGATCGATCTGCCTGCGCATGGCAGCCCACGGGGCTTGCAAATCTATCCGCCGCGCGAAGCACCGACGCTCGCAGAGGCCGAAGCCATGAAGCTCGTCTTCACATGGCAGGGCGAAATCCAGACCACGCAATGCGACGCGCAGGGATTTCTCGTCACACGGCATTTCATGGGCATCGTCTCGGATTCAATTCCGAACCTGCTCGGCCAGACGCGCGGCGACGACCGTTCGCAAAACTCGAAAGTCGGCGGCGCGGCGCTCGAATATAGGTTCCGCTATCACGCCTATCCGAAGGCGGGCGACGTGCTGACGTTGCGAAGCGGGCTGAAGGAAGTCGGGCCGAAGACATATACCTGGTGTCACTGGCTCTTCGATCTGGAAACGGGCAAGTCGGTCGGCACGGCGGAAGCCGTCGCCATCGCACTCGATCTCGAAACGCGCAAGGCCATTCCGATTCCCGAAGAGATGCGGATGCGCCTTGAAGGGCTGGTAGCGCCGGGCCTGGGTGTTTGAGAGCGCCTTGTCTTTCCAGCCTTCTCCCCTTCGGGGGAGAGGGTTAGGCGAGAGGCCTTTGCTGCAAGCGTCGCGCCTTGATGACGAAGCCGCGCTCGCCTGCGATACGCTGGATCGTCTTCATGCCGCGCACGAGCGGATAGAGACGCTCCATATCCTGCGCCGCGCGGGCGACCGCAGTGGCGGCGCGCGTGTCGTTATAGAGCGCCAATAGTTCCGCATCGCTCATGGCGTGGAGCGCCGCTTCCTTGGCCTCGCGATCGGGATCGGATTCGTGGAAGGTCAGAGGCAAGACGGGCTCGAGTTTGTGACACCGGGGTCTCAAGGCTATCCTCATTCAGGAACGAGGGAAACGGCATGTCAGACTTTCTGGATACTGAACTCAACGAGGCCGAGCACGAAATATTGGCCCGCGCCGGCGCCTTTCGCCGCGAAGTCGTCGCGCCGGGTGCGGCCGCTTGGGAGCGCGGCGAAAGCCCGCTCGAAGCTTTGCGCGCGGCAGCCGCGATGGATCTTCTGCGCCTCGAAGTGCCGGAGCCGCTGGGAGGACTCGGGCATCGGTATTTGTTGAAGCTCGCCATTGCCGAGGATATGTCGCAGGCGGATATGGGTTTCACCTTCGCGATGATCAACACGCATAATGTCGCCGCGCGGCTGGCGCAGGCGCCATTGACGGCGCAGCGCAAGACGCAGATCGCCCAGTTGATGAAGGCCGAAATATTCGGCGCCACGGCGCTGAGCGAACCCGGCGCAGGCAGCGACTTTGCAGCGATCAAAACGCGGGCGGAAAAAGTCGATGGCGGCTGGCGGCTCAGCGGCGAAAAAGGCTGGATCACCAATGCAACGATTGCCGATCTTTTCGTGACATATGCGCAAACGGACCCTGCTGCGGGCTGGCGCGGGATTGCCTGTTTTCTCGTCGATGCGCAGCGCGACGGATTCCGGCGCGGCGATGTCTATCCGCTGATGGGCGGCCGCGCCATCGGCGCAGGCGGCTTCACGCTCGACGGGTATATCGCGCCCGATGACGACATGCTCAGCGCGCCGGGCGAGGCGTTCAAGCTCGCAATGAAAAGCGTCAATGGAGCACGGGTCTATGTGGCGGCGATGTGCGCCGGCATGATCGCGGGAAGCCTGGAGACCGCGCTTGCCTATGCCGCAAAGCGCCAGACATTCGGCAAGTCATTGATCGAGCATCAGGGCATCCGCTGGTCGCTTGGCAATGTCGCAACCGATCTTGAGGCTCTGCGCGCGCTAACCGCGAAGGCCGGACGCTTGATTGATGCGGGCGACGACGCCGTGATGCTGGCGGCGCATGCGAAAGAATTTGCAGGCAGAGTGACGCTCTCGCGTATCGGCGACTGCATGCAGGCGATGGGCGCGGCGGGCTTGCGCGATGAACATGGCCTCGGGCGTCACCTCGCCTGCGCCAAGATCGCCGCCTATACGGATGGCTCGACCGAGATCATGCGCGAGCGCATCGGCGCTGGCCTTGTGGCGACTTACGGGCCATCGGCCTAGGTCGTGAGGCGCGCATCCAGCGCAAGGATTTCGCGACGAATGACGTCAGGGAATTCCATCGGAATGAAATGCGATGCCTGGCCCAAGCGAAGCAGCGTCGCTTTCGGATCGCGCTGGCCGAGAAGCTGCGGCGCGGGCGAACGGCAGGTCGAATCCCGGCCCGCATAGATCAGGGTCAGCGGCACTTTGAGTTTTCCAAGCGCCTCCCAGACATTGTGGCCCTGAGCGCGGAAATTCGCCGCTTCCCATGCGGGCGCGCAGGCTAGCTCTATCTGCCCGTCGTTGCGGTGCTTCGTGCCACCTTCAACATAGTCGGCAATCATTTCGTCCGGCCATGTGCGAAACGCGCCACGGCCCTTATAGGCGCCAGCCATTGTCGCGCGGTCGGAGAAGATTGCGCGGCGGCGCTCCGCACCATCGGCAAGCGACATGGGCCCGCCCTTGCGACCCAGCAAACGATAAAACTGCATGGCCAATCTGGCAAAACGCGGCACCATCACCGGATCGACAAGCACAAGGCCACGCACGAGATCGGGGCGCTCGGCCGCGACCATCAGGCTCGTCGTGCCGCCCATCGAATGGCCGCCCAGCAGCACGGGGCCGCCTGCATCTTCAGCAAATCTTTCGACGACGCGAATGAGGTCGTCGCGAAAGACATACCAGTTCTTGTGCGTCGTCGGATCGGCGGGCAGGCTCGTGAAGCCGTGACCGCGTGCATCCCATGCACGAATATGAAAGCGCGTGGCAAGCGGCGACAACAGGTGACGATAGGTCATCGCGTTGAAGCCATTGGCATGAGCAAAGTGAAGCGCGGGCTGCGGGCCCTCACCCTTCCACTCAAGAAAAGACACAGCACCGCCTTCCAGCGCCAGCTCGTGTCGCGTCGGGATCACATCGTTTATTCTCAAACTCACATTGACGGCGCTCAAACGAGTAAACCTTTCTTCGACAGCCAACCGGAAACAATCGCGACGGCTTCCGCCATCTTGTCGGGCTGACCGATATAGTAATGCGTCGCGCCCTTCACCTCGTGAAATTCTTTGCCCGAGTGTTTTACACCAGCGAACAGGCGCGCGGCATGGGAGGGCGTGCAAGCATCATCGGCGCTGTTCTGAACGACCAATACGGGCACGGAAATATCGCCCGCGCATTTCGGCCCGTCAGCGCGGCTTTCCTTATAGGACCATTGCGACAGCCATGCACGAAGCGAGCAGAAGCGCGCAAGGCCAGCGGGCATCATATTGACGATTTTCGGTTCGCCCATGAAGCACCAGTTGGGCCCCTTGCGGTCATTCGGCTCGATCGATGGGTCCATCCAGCGCGGATCGGCCATGGTGCCGTGGACCACGAAGCCGAACTCCTCATTATTGCGACCCTGACGTTTCAGGTCGTTGAGCTTTTCCTTCACCCAGTTGTCGATCTTTTCCGAGCGCGCGATCTGGGCGGCGCGGAAATGCGCGACATAGTCGTCGGTGAATTTCGGCTGGTTGGGATTTTTCGGATCGTAGAGGTCAAGCTCGACGATGCGATCATCGGGGTCCATCTCGTTCCTGATCGACGGGTCGAGCCATTCGGTGAGCGTTATCGCACGGCTGACATGGGCCGCGAGTTGCAGAACCGCATCGGCCTTGGGCAGCTTCGCACCGACGACATCGACAGCATCGCCTGCGGGCGTCGCCGTGATCCATGGCTTCTCAGCCTGCGACTGATAGAACATCGAGAGCGAACCGCCACCGGACCACCCGGCAAGGATCACCTTTTCGAAGCCGAGTTTTTCCTTCGCATAGCGGATGTAGTGACCGAGATCGAGGATCACTTTTTCCATGATGAGCGCGCTGTCATTGTGCGGATAGCGGCTGGCGCAGGTGAGACAGGGAATGCCTGCAGCAGCGAGCGCATTGGGCATCGGCAGCAGGTTCATCGTTCCCGTCGGATGCATGAAGACGAGAACCGTTTTCGAGGTCGAGCCCTTGGGCTTCAGAAACTGGCCCTCCACCACGATCTGGTCGAGCGCGCCCGCATAGGTTTCCTTGAAGGCCGCCTTTTCCTGCCAATGAAGATGAAACGGGATGCGTTCGACTTCGTATTTCGCACCGCTCATTATTGGGCCACCTTCTTGAAATCGGGCTTGCGCTTGTTGAGGAAGGCGTCGACGGCTTCGTGATGCTCGGGCGTCGTCCAGCATTCCTTCAGCGCATCGGTTTCAAGTTTCTGGGCGCGGCTCAGATCGGTCGTGCAGGCATTTTCGGTGAGCAAGACCTTGGTCATGCGGAGCTGGCGCGCCGGATTTTCAGCGATGAGATTTGCGATCTCGAAAGCCTTGTCGAGAAGCTCCGCCTGCGGCACGACATATTCGCAAAGGCCTTTCGCCTTCGCTTCGGTGGCGGGGTAAAGACGCCCTGTCAGCATCATTTCGCTCGCCTGTCCCCAACCCATGCGGCTGACGAGGAAATGCGAGGAGGCAAGCTCCGGTACGATGCCCATCTTGACGAAGACGAGGCCGAATTTCGCTTCTTCCGCCGCGACGATGATGTCGAATGGCAGGATCATGGTCACGCCGATGCCGACGGCGACACCGTTGACGGCGGCGATGAGCGGCTTCGATGAGCGCGTGAGCTTGATCCAATCGACATTGGCGGGCATGCCGCCCGAGCCGCCCGCCGTGTTCTCGCCCGGATCGCGCCCATCGACGCGCGTCTTGAATACCGCATCGACGTCCGCGCCCGCGCAGAAGCCGCGCCCCTGCCCGGTCATCACGATGGCGCCCACGTCGCGGTCGGCATTGGCCGCTTCAATCGCATGGGCGAGTTCGCCCGCCATTTGCGGCGTCCAGGCATTGAGCTTGTCCGGACGATTGAGCGTCAGCAACGTCACCGCGCCGCGTTTTTCGACGATGATTTGTTCATAGCGCATGGAACCCTCCCCAGGGCGGCATTGGTTTCTCGTTGCGCCAAGTCTAGGCCCAGGCGGGAAGCGCCCACAAGTAACAGCGCGCGGCCTTGACGTTGCGTCTGCCTTGCCGTGCTATGCGTGCAACGAAATTGAACCGGGGAATCGGGCACATGGATCTGCAACTCAAAGGGAAAGTCGTTTTCATCGCCGGGGCGAGCAAGGGGATCGGCCTTGGCATGGCGCGCGGCTTTGCAAAGGAAGGCGCGAAAATTGCGCTGACGGGGCGCGGCGAAGCGGCACTCGATGCCGCCCGCGCGCTGCTCGTCGAGGAAGGCGCAAAACCCGCCGACCTTCTCGCCATTGCGGGCGATATGACGTCGTCGGACGTCATCGCCAAGGCGCTGGATACGACGCAGGAAAAACTCGGGCCCATTCATTGCGCCATCGCCAATGTGGGCCTCGGTCGCGCACCGCTTGGCTTTGATGTCAGCGATGCGGATTGGGAGGCCGACGTTCAGCAGAACCTTTACGGCGCGGTCTTTCTGGCGCGCGAGGCGCTGAGGCGCATTCTCGCGCGGCCCGCGTCAGAGCGCGAGGGCGCCAATCTCATTCTGATTTCATCGATCGCGGGCGTTGATGCGCTCGGCACTTCGCTCACCTATGCGGCAACCAAGGCCGGGATCAACCACACGACGAAATCGCTCGCCAAGCTGGTCGGCAAGGACGGCGTACGCGTCAATGCGATTGCGCCGGGCAATATTCTGTTCAAGGACGGAGACTGGGAAAAGCGCGTGAATGAGCGGCCTGATGCCTGGGGACGCTGGATCAATCGCGAAGTGGCGCTGCGGCGTTTCGGCAAGGTTGAAGAAATTGCCGACGCGGCACTGTTTCTTGCGAGCCCGCGCGCGAGCTTCGTCACCGGCGAAATCCTCGTCGTCGATGGCGGGCAGTTGCGGTAAGGCTGCGGCAGTCCCACGAACGCACAGCATCCAATGATGTCACCCCGGGCTTGTCCCGGGGCCCAGTGCCTTGAGGATTGAAGGAAGATGGGTCCCGGGAACAAGTCCCGGGACGACGCGGAGTTCGGATTTACGCCAATGCAATCTTGAAGTTGCGGCGCGTGAGGCGCGGGAAGGATGGAAACTCCATCAACGTCTCGCCGCCCGCCTGCCGCAGAAGATCGGCAGCTCGCAAGCGATCATCCGCTTCGAGATTGGCGATGTAATCCAGCGGGCGCTGAAGCATCCAGAGATCGAAGGGGAAAATCGCGCGGTTTTCCTTCGCATCGCCCAGCGAGAAAACATGCATGCCGATGGCGCGGGGAACTTCGGCTCCCGCTCTGCGGTCTTCCGGATTTTCATCGACCCATTTCTGCAGATGATGCGCGGTCGAAACGAGCACCGGCACCATCTCGCGCATCATGCGCGCAAGCACGGGGATCAGCGTTTCAGGCACTTCGTCGCGGGGAAGGAACTCGCCGCCCTTGGGATGCGGCGGCTTCATCATGCCCTCGACCCAGCGCGCGACATTCGGCGCAATCGATTTCATCAGCGCGCCCGATGCGGGATCGCGATATTGATGCGCATAGAGCGGGCCGATCAGGCCGAAATCGCCGATGGACGGGCGCGTGCCGAATAGAAACTCATAAACCGCGAAATGCTTGTCGAGTTCGCCAAGCAGGCCTTCATAGGATTGCTCGATCGCCGCTTCCGTTTTCGGCGTCACGCCGAGGAAGGGCAAGGCGCCCGCAAAGGGCTTTGAAATCTTGAGACCGGCCGCATGCTGCGTTTCAGCGTCCGCGCCGGGCGCCGACATTTTTCCGAATTCAGCGATGGCGAAATCGTAGTTCCGGTTCCAGCGATAATGCATTGCCGGAATTTTCAGCCATTCATCCGCATAGACTTCGAGGAGAAGCGCGGCGAGGCGCTGCTTGACGGTGGCGGGATAGATCGGCGCTTCGGGGAAGCGGGTTTCCAGCTCGTCGATGATCTCGGTCGAATCCTGAAGCGTCTCGTCTTCCGGCGTGATGACGACAGGGATCACGGGCCAGCCCACGCGCGGCAGGATCACGCTGCGATAGGCGTCCGGCGTGTTCAGGAATTCGGCGAAGGGAATGCGCTTGTAGCGAAGATAGGCGCGAACCTTGCCGGAGTAGTAGCTCGGTTCCGCTCCATAAAGCGTATAGCCCTGCGTCATCTCTTTGCATCCCCCGGCGTCGGCATCGCATAATGATTAATGTCGAACATTATGTGGCGTTGTAAAGGCGGCGGTCTGGCCTGTCCAGCCCGCGCGACTCACCGATGATGAGGGAATCGGTTTTAGCTCTGCGATGCAAGCCGCAGCGCATTTTGGCGCTCAATCGCTGACGTCCGGCCTGCCGCTTCGCATGCGCTTCACATCCGCGCGCTTTGTCTTGCCTTCCAGACGACGCTTCTTCGAGCCGAGCGTCGGGCGGGTCGGCACACGAAATTTCGGGCGCTCCGCCGCCTCTTCAATCAGCGCGACCAGACGGGCTACGGCATCTTTCCGGTTCGCCTCCTGCGTTCGGAAGCGGCTGGCAGTAATGACGATCACGCCATCTTTCGTGAGGCGCGTGCCCGCGATTTTTTCAAGACGCGTGCGCACACGCTCCGGCAGCGAGGCGGCGTTGCGTGCGTCGAAGCGCAGTTGCGCTGCCGTCGAAACCTTGTTGACGTTCTGGCCGCCGGGTCCGCCCGCGCGGATGAAGGTGACGGTGATATCGCTGTCAGAGATCGAAATGGTCGGCGTGACGACGATCATGACGCGCTCACCGCCCCGTCATCCGCGCCGCAGCTTCGCTCACCGTCAGAATGTCGATAAGGAGCGCCTGCTTGCATTCATCGATGCAAACGAGAGCGGCACGGGGACGATTATCCGCGACGTAAAAATATATGTTGTAGCGCATGTCATAAATGATGCTGACCGCATCGAGCTGAAAAACCCGATCGACTTTCGGTGCGGGGCCACCGGCCAGCGCAACCTCGAGAAGCTTCAATGCCCGAAGGCGCTTTGCATCCTTCGCTTCGGTGCCGAACAGCGCCTTGAAGCGGACGCCATAGCGCGGATCATATTGATCGGTTTTCCGCATCGGCGTCGCGCCGGGCGGCAAGGCGAGGATCGATACGGGCTCCTGCCCGCCATGTGCAAACCAGATCGTGCCCTCGATCGGCACAAGGGCTTGCGATTGCGGCGCGCAGACGAGAACCAGCCAGCGGTCGAAAGGCGCGGGCACGGTTTCGACCGTGCCGGACGGCGCATTCGCGCAGAGAAGATCGTCGGGGCTTGGGGCGCGCGCGGCACCGCTGCCTGCAAAAACGAGGCAGGCCACCAAAGCCGCCAGAACATAGCGCATGCGCATAGTCGTTCACCCATCCCAAACTGCCGCGAGTTTAGCAGATGCGCGCAGATGGTGCGGGCTGCGATGACGCCAACTCAAAAAAATGCCCGGGACGATGCCCGGGCATTTTCCGTCGGTCAGAGTGCTTTATCAGGCTGCGGCTTTTTCCGGTGCGAAGCGGGCATAGAAGGTGTCGCCCTTTTCGGCCATGTCGCGCAGCAGCTTGTTCGGCTTGAAGCGCTCGCCATATTTCTGCGCGAGGTTGTCGCAGGTTTCGACGAAGGCTTTCACGCCGACCATGTCGATCAGCGAGAGCGGGCCGCCGGTCCAGGGCGCAAAGCCCCAGCCGATGATCGCGCCGACATCCGCATCGCGCACGTCGGTCACCACGCCCTCTTCAAAGCAGCGGGCCGCTTCGAGCGCCTGAATGTAGAGGAAGCGCTTCTTCAGCTCGTCGACTTCGACGTCTTCGATGTCCTTATGCGTCTTGGCCAGTTCGGCAAGGCCCGTCCACAGCTTCTTCTTGCCGTCGGCGGGATAGTCGTAGAAGCCCTTGCCTGCCTTCTTGCCGACGCGGCCAAGCTCGACGACCATTTTCTCGATGAGCTTGTCGGCGGGACCGGAGACATATTTGTCGCCGAGGTCCTTCTTCGTCTGCTCGCGCACCTTGTAGGCAAGGTCGAGCGAGACTTCGTCATTGAGCGCGAGCGGCGCCATCGGCATGCCGGTCATGCGGCCGACATTTTCGATGATGGCAGGCTTGATGCCTTCGGCCAGCATGGCGAGGCCTTCGCCGACGTAAGTGCCGAAGCAGCGCGAGGTATAGAAGCCGCGGCTGTCGTTGACGACAATCGGCGTCTTCCTGATCTGCTTCACATAGTCCATCGCCTTGGCGAGCGTCTCCTGGCTCGTGCGCTTGCCGACGATGATCTCGACAAGCTGCATCTTGTCGACGGGCGAGAAGAAGTGGATGCCGATGAAGTCTTCCGGCTTCTTCGCCGCTTCGGCAAGGCCGGTGATCGGCAGCGTCGAAGTGTTGGAACCATAGATGCCGCCTGCGGCGATCATCGGCTCGGCCTTCTTCGTCACTTCCGCCTTGATCTCGCGGCTCTCGAACACGGCCTCGATGATGAGGTCCGCGCCCTTGAGGTCATCATAGTTCGTCGTCGGCTTGATGCGGGCGAGAAGCGCGTCGGCTTTCTCTTTCGTCGTCTTGCCGCGCTCGATGGACTTTGCGAGCAGCTTCTCGGAATAGGCCTTGCCCTTTTCGGCATTGGCCTGATCTGTGTCGAGAAGCACGACATCCATGCCGGCCTGCGCCGACACGTAAGCAATGCCCGCGCCCATCATGCCCGCGCCGAGAATGCCGAGCTTCTTCACCGTGAAGGCAGGCACATTGGCGGGACGGCGCGCGCCCTTGCCGAGTTCCTGCATGGATAGGAAGAGCGAGCGGATCATCGCCTTGGAGCGCGGGTCCATCAGCAGCTTCGTGAAGTAGCGCGTCTCGATGCGGAGGCCCGCTTCCATCGGCACCTGCAAGCCTTCATAGACGCAGGACATGATGTATTGCTGCGCCGGGAAGTTGCCATGCGTGGTCTTGTGGAGCGTCGCATTGCCCATGGTGAAGACCGAGCCGCCGTTCCTGTCATGCGGGCCGCCGCCGGGAATGCGATAGCCTTCGCGATCCCAGGGCTGAATGGCAATTGCGTAAACTTCCGGGCCCTTCTTGCCGAGCTTGACCTTCGGCTGGGCGAGACCTTCCTTGAGCCACGCCTTGGCAGCGTCGATAAGTTCTGCAGCGGGCACGACCTTGTGCACGATGCCTGCCTTCAGCGCCTTTTGCGGATCGAGCGCCGTGCCCTGAAGGATCAGCGGAAGTGCCGCCATTGCGCCGATGAGGCGCGGCAAACGTTGCGTGCCGCCACCACCGGGGAGAAGGCCGACCTTGGCTTCGGGCAGGCCGAGCTGGATTTTCGGATTATCGGCAACGACGCGGTAGTGGCAGGCGAGCGTCACTTCCAGACCGCCGCCAAGCGCGACGCCGTTGATCGCAGCCACAATCGGCTTGCCGCAGGTTTCGAGACGGCGCAGCAGCATGTTGAAAGCGAGATTGCCTTCATACATCGCCTTGACGCGATCTTCCTTGGAGCCTGCACCCGAGCCGCCCGCCTGACCGCCCATCATGGAAAGGTCCGCGCCAGCGCAGAAGGCCGCCTTGCCGGAGGTGAGGATCGCGCCCTTGATCTTGTCGTCGGACATGATCGTCTCGATGATCGAAGCGATATCGGCCATCGAGCTTTGCGAGAGCACGTTCATGGAGCGGCCCGGCATGTCCCAGACCGCAAGCGCGATGCCGTCAGCATCGACGTCGAATTTGAAGTTTTCGTAAGTGGTCATGTTCGCCTCACACGCGCTCGATGATGGTGGCCGTGCCCATGCCCGCGCCGACGCAAAGCGTGATGAGGGCCGTGTTCAGATTGCGGCGCTCGAGTTCGTCGAGCACCGTGCCGAGGATCATGCCGCCGGTTGCGCCGAGCGGATGGCCCATGGCAATCGCGCCGCCATTCACGTTCATCTTCTCGTGCGGAATATCGAGCGCCTGCATCATGCGCAGCACGACAGAGGCGAAGGCTTCGTTGAGTTCGTAAAGGTCGATGTCTTCAGGGCGCATGCCGGCCTTCTTCAGGACCTTGCGCGAAACATCCGCCGGGCCCGTCAGCATGATCGACGGCTCCGAGCCGATCGAACCCATGGCGCGAATGCGCGCACGCGGCTTCAGGCCGAGCGCCTTGCCCGTGTCGAGATTGCCGACGAGAACGCCCGACGCGCCATCGACGATGCCGGACGAGTTGCCCGCGTGATGAACGTGGATGATCTCTTCAACTTCGGGATAGCGTTCAAGCGCGACGCCATCGAAAGCGAATTCGCCCATGGCGGCGAAGGACGGCCCAAGCGAGCCGAGCGACTGCATGGTCGCATCGGGGCGCATATGTTCGTCATGGTCGAGGATCGTCAGGCCGTTAATGTCCCGCACGGGAATGACGGAATTCTTGAAGTAGCCGCTCTGCCAGGCATGGGCCGCGCGCTTCTGGCTTTCGACCGCATAGGCGTCAACGTCTGCGCGGGAGAAGCCATATTTCGTCGCAATGAGATCGGCGCCTATGCCTTGCGGGGTGAAGTAGGACTTGAAGGCGACATGCGGGTCGGACGACCATGCGCCGCCCGATGCACCCATGCCGACGCGCGACATGCTCTCGACGCCGCCGCCAATCGCCATGTCGGCCTCGCCGGACATGACTTTCGCCGCCGCCATGTTTGTCGCTTCGAGGCCGGAAGCGCAGAAGCGATTGATCTGCACACCGGCAACCGTCTGCGCATAATCCGCGTTCAGCACCGCGATGCGGGCGATGTCGCCGCCCTGCTCGCCCACCGGATCGACGCAACCGAAGATGACGTCATCGACACGGCTGGTGTCGAGGCCGTTGCGGTCGCGAAGCGCGCGCAACACTTGCGTGCCGAGTTCGAGCGCCGTCACTTCATGCAGCGCGCCGTCTTTCTTGCCCTTGCCGCGCGGTGTGCGCACGGTGTCGTAGACATAAGCGTCGGTCATTTTCGTCTCCCTGAGAGAGTCATCATTTGTGGCTTCCCCTCACCCCGCCCCTCTCCCCGGCGGGAGAGGGAGAAGAACCCGCCCTCGTCCCCTCTCCCTTTTGGGGAGAGGGTCAGGGTGAGGGGCCTTGATTAGAGCGTGCGCGCGATCAGCATTTTCATGATCTCGTTCGTGCCGCCATAGATCTTCTGGATGCGCGCATCCGTGTACATCTGCGCAATCGGGTATTCCATCATGTAGCCATAGCCGCCGAAGAACTGCAGGCAGGTGTCGACGATCTGGCACTGCTTCTCGGTCGTCCACCATTTGGCCATGGCGGCGGTCGTCGGATCGAGCTTGCCGTCGAGCAGCTTCATCGCGCAATCGTCAGTGAAGACGCGGGCGATTGCTGCTTCCGTCTTGCATTCGGCGAGCTTGAACTGCGTGTTCTGGAAATCAAGGATCGACTTGCCGAAGGCCTTGCGGTCCTTCACATAGGCCGCTGTTTCCTCAACCGCGCGTTCCATCGCAACGCAAGCCTGCACGGCGATGATGAGGCGCTCCTGCGGAAGCTGCTGCATGAGCTGGAAGAAGCCCTTGCCTTCTTCCGTGCCGAGCAGGTTCGAGGTCGGCACTTTCACATCGTCGAAGAAAAGCTCCGACGTGTCCTGCGCATGCATGCCGATCTTGTCGAGGTTGCGGCCACGGCGGAAACCTTCGACCTCTTCCGTTTCGACCATGACGAGCGACGTGCCCTTGGCGCCGCCTGCCGGATCGGTTTTCGCGACGACGCAGATCAGCGTCGACTGCTGGCCGTTGGTGATGAAGGTCTTCTGGCCGTTGATGACATATTGATTGCCGACCTTCTTCGCGGTCGTCTTGACGCCCTGAAGATCGGAGCCGGTGCCGGGTTCGGTCATGGCAATGGCGGCAACCATTTCGCCGCTCGCCATTTTCGGCAGCCACTTCTTCTTCTGCTCTTCGGTGCCGTAAGACTGGATGTAATGCGCAACGATGCCCGAATGGACCGAGTTGCCGAAGCCCGCAACGCCCGCGCGGGCCTGCTCCTGCGTGATGACCATTTCGTGAGCGAAGTTGCCGCCGCCGCCGCCATATTCCTCGGAGATCGAGGCGCAGAGAATGCCGGCCTGGCCTGCCTTGTTCCAGGCGTCGCGATCCACATGGCCCTGCTTGTTCCAGCGGTCCGAATGCGGCGCGAATTCCTTTTCATAGAATTTGCGGACTGCGTCCTGAAGAATTTCCAGCTCTTCGTTGAGCCATGGCGACTTGTAGCCCGCGATCAATTCCATCTCTTCTCCGTCTCCCTGATAGGCGCCCGCTTCGGGCTCTTTGTTGTAGGTCAGTGTTCGAGCGTCGCCGAAGCGCTCAGAATTCGTCGGCGGCGAAATCCATCAGCGGCGCAGCGCCCACGCGAATGCGCGCGAGATGCGTCGCCGTTTCCGGCACGACACGCTCAAAATAATAGCGCGCCGTTTTCAGCTTCGTTTCGTAATAGGCATTGTCGCCCTTGCCCTCGGCGATCTTGGCGATCGATGCCTTGGCCATCAGCGCCCACATGTAGCCGACAGCGGTGACGCCGAAGAGGTGGAGATACTCCGCCGAACCCGCGCCCGCATTGTCGGGATTGGCAAGCGCATTCTCCATGAACCACATGGTCGCCGCTTCGAGATCCTTGCGGGCGGAGGCAAGCGCCGCCGCGTATGGTGCGAGCGCTTCATCCTTGTTTGCCGCAATGAAATCGTCGATCAGCTTGAAGAAGGCAAAGACGCCGCGGCCGCCATTTTGTGCGAGCTTGCGACCGACGAGATCGAGCGCCTGAATGCCGTTCGCGCCTTCATAGATCATGGAGATGCGCGCATCGCGGACAAACTGGCTGACGCCATTTTCCTCGATGTAGCCGTGACCGCCATAGACCTGCTGCGCTTCAACGGCATTGGCAAAGCCGCGATCGGTGAGATAGCCCTTCACCACCGGCGTCAGTAGCGCCATCATGTCCTCGCCGGTTTCGCGGATCGCCGCATCGTCAGACGCGTGGGCAAGATCGCCATGAAGCGCCGTCCAGACGAGCAGCGCACGAGCGCCTTCATTGAAGGACTTGGCGTTGAGCAACATGCGGCGCACATCAGGATGCACAAGGATCGGATCGGCCGGCTTGTCGGCCTCCTTCGCGCCCGTCAGCGAACGCCCCTGAAGGCGATCCTTCGCATAGGCCAGCGCGTTCTGGTAGGCGACTTCGGATTGCGAGAGGCCTTGCAGGCCAACGCCGAGGCGCGCTTCGTTCATCATCGTGAACATGGCGCGCATGCCTTTTTCGCGCTCGCCGACGAGCCAGCCCGTCGCCTCGTCATAGTTCAGGACGCAAGTGGCATTGCCGTGAATGCCCATCTTGTGTTCGAGCGCACCGCAAGAAACGCCGTTGCGCGCGCCGAGGCTGCCATCTTCCTTGACGAAGAATTTCGGCACGAGGAAAAGCGATATGCCCTTGATGCCCGCAGGTGCGCCTTCGACGCGCGCAAGCACGAGATGGAGGATATTGTCGGCAAGATCGTGCTCACCGGCGGAAATGAAGATCTTCGTGCCCGTGATCTTGTAGGAACCATCCGCCTGCGGAACAGCCTTGGTGCGCAGCAGGCCCAGATCCGTGCCGCATTGCGGCTCGGTCAGGTTCATCGTGCCGGTCCATTCGCCGGTGACGAGCTTGGGCAGATAGGTCTGCTTCAACTCATCCGAGCCGTGATGCAGCAGCGCCGAATAAGCGCCGTGGCTCAGGCCCGGATACATGCCAAAGGCCATGTTGGCCGACGACACCATTTCGTTGAAGAGGACGCCCAGCGCATTCGGGAGGCCTTGGCCCCCGAATGCCGGATCGGCGACGAGCGAGGGCCATCCGCCCTCGACAAGCGTCTTGTAGGCTTCCTTGAAACCCGGCGGCGTGGTGACGACGCCGTTTTCCAGCTTGCAGCCAACCGTATCGCCGATCTGGTTCAGCGGCTGGAGCACTTCTTCAGCGAGCCTGGCCGCCTCGTCGAGAATCTGATCGACGATATCGAGCGGCGCATCGCGGAAGCCGGGAAGGCTCGCATATTGCGACATGTTGAACGTATCGTTCAGCAGGAAGCGATATTCCCGCACGGGAGCTTTATAGCTGGGCATCGGATAGCCTCGAAGTCAGAGGGACAGGCCTCAAGCGGTTGCAGCGGCCGCCCGGCTTGCAAGCACCGGTTTCGTCGCCGGCTTGGCGCGCTTTTTTGGCTCAGGCAGCGGCTTCGTCATCTCGCTTTCGGCGACCTGGCCCTCAACCTGACTTTCGAGACGCTGGCAGCTTTCCCGCAGGGTCGCAATCTGAAGCTCGATTTCTTCGCGCTGCTTGTCGAGGCTGGCGATGCGGCGGCGGAACTTGTCGATCGCCACCCGGTTCTGCGTCTCGCAGCCGTCATGCAGATCGTAGAGGCTGAGGATTTCCTTGATCTCCGACAGAGCGAGGCCGACGTTTTTGCCGCGCACGATGAGGATCAGGCGCGCGCGGTCGCGCGGATGATAGATGCGGGTCTGGCCCTGACGTTCCGGCGACAGCAGACCCTTGTCCTCATAGAAGCGAATCGCGCGGGTCGTCAGTTCAAATTCCTCGGCGAGCTGCGTGATTGAAAATGTGACGGGCTTGCTGTTGGCATGCGTCGCGTTTGCGAGAGCGGCATTTTCGGTACGCGTTTCCATCTGCTGATCCATGGCCAGTTCCTATTCCCTGTTTCTAGACTTCGGTCTATTTTCTGACTGCGGGCGCTTGTCTACCCGTGGCCCAAGCGTGCGGCCACTAAAATCTTTGGCGGTTTTCCGCCGTTTTCTTATGACAGGCGGGCAGGCTAGTTGACGTTGACGTAAGCGTCAAGGGCTGCACGCTGGGGAAGTGGCGACAGGATCAGTCTTCAGCGCAATTGATCGATATGGGCGTTTCAGTCAGCCTTTTCTCCCGCCAATGCAGGAAAAGCTCGGTCATCCGCCGCATGCCCGTCGCGTTGAGATGGGCAAAATCGGCAAAGCAGGCATCGTCGAATTTCGCCCACTTCGCCGCATCGAAAAGGGGCGCGCCACACCTCTTCAAAACCGCGGCGAGGCGGGTACGCCTGTCCGCATAGGCGGCACGAACATCCTCCCGGTGTTCCCCGATCCATTGCGTCAATGGCGGCATGACGACCGAAAAGGGGATGTTTTTCTCACGAAAAGCGACGCACATGCTCTCAATCTCCCGCATGCAATCCTTGCATTCGACGGAGAAAGGCTGAGGCGGGTTCCAGCGCGACGGATCGCTCTGATCTGGCCGGATGAGGAGGGGTGCCGCGCCCGTTTCGGAGAATTTCAGGCTCGTATAGCGATGCTGGTTTTCGAAACTTCGGGCCCAGCGGGAGCGCATGCGCAATGACTCGTAGAAATCCCGGTGCTCGATATCTGCGAGCCACGCATTGCCCTTCAGATATTCATGGAGCGCTGCGTCCGGTATGGCGAAACGTTCGGCAGGCTCGTCCTTCATCTCGAAGAATTGCGCAACGAGAATGATCTCGCTCGCGCCATAAAGGCGATCGAACTGATCGGCGATCCGCCCTGCCTCCGCCGTGCCCAATCCCCAGACGCCGAGATTTAGAAATGGTCGATCGAGGCTGCTTGCAAGCACGTCCGTATCGACATTGTTCAGCGCCATGCTCGAACCGACCACCAGCCCTATCGGCCCCGACTTCGGAGGATGCTCGCGAAGATAAAGCAGCTTCTGATCGAAGGAGGCATTGCCGGTGAATTGCGGCGCAATCGGACGCACGACGACCCATGCGCAGATCGACAGGACCATCGCAGTGCCGAAGAACCAGAGGAGATAGCGGACTGCCCGCCTCGGGCTCACATCAAAATTGGTAGTAGATGAATTCACTGACCTGCCTGAGCTTCAAGAGACATACGAAAAAGAGGAGGCCGAAGAGCACGCCAGCCTGAGGCGTGGCCGTCCATGCGAGCGCGCGTCTGGAAAGGCTGAAAAAAGCTCCGCCGGATGTTTGCGGGGACGCTTCGCGCGAAAACCCGACAATCTCCTGCGAGTTGGGCAGCAGGAATACGATGAGCAGACCAACGACGATTTTCCACAAGATGTCTCGGTCAAGGCCGGTCGCCGTGAAGCTGCCATTCAGGCTCACGCCATGCATGCCGCAAAGCCCGGCCAGGATCGACATGGCCGTCGCAAAGTCGGGCGCACGAAAGAAGACCCATGCGATGGCGACCGCCAGAAAAGTCAGCGCGCCGTATGCGCATCTTTTCCAGACCGAAGGTGTTTCGTCGGGGAAAACAGCCCGCCATGCATGATTGACGATCAGGTAGCCCCCGTGCAGGGCACCCCAAATGACGAACGTCCAGCCGGCGCCATGCCACAGGCCTCCGAGCAGCATGGTCAAATAGAGGTTTATGTATCGCCGCGTCGGCCCCTTTCGGTTGCCGCCGAGCGGGATGTAAAGGTAGTCGCGCAGAAAGGTCGACAGCGTCATGTGCCAGCGGCGCCAGAAATCGATGATGCTCACGGCCTTGTAGGGCGAGTTGAAATTTAACGGCAGGCGAACGCCGAAAATGAGCGACAAGCCGATCGCCATGTCGCAATAGCCGGAGAAATCGAAATATAGCTGCAGCGTATAGGCCAGCGTACCGGCCCAGGCGTCGTAGAGAAGCGGCGCTTGTGCGCCCGAAAACACCGGATGCACGCCGTCGATCAAGGCATCGGCAAGCAACACCTTCTTGGCGAGACCTATCGCGAAGATCGTCAGTCCAACGGCAATATTCGGCGCCGAAGGCCGGAATGTCGAAGCGGCCTGAAACTGCGGCATGACCGATTTGTGATGAATGATCGGCCCGGCCAGAAGGTGCGGAAAGTAAGTGACAAAAAGCAGGTAGTTGAAGAAGCCGAATTGCTGCGCCTTGCCCTCGGCCGTATCCACCAGATAGGCGATCTGCGTGAACGTATAAAAGGAAATGCCGAGCGGAAGGATCAGATGGATCAGGGACCAATCCGCACCCGTCAGCGCGCTGACGCTGCCGATAAAGAAATCCGCATATTTGTAATAGCCGAGCAGCGCCAGATTGCCCGCAATACCCGCAACCAGCGCAAATTTTGCCGCGCGCGCCTTCGCGGCGATGCGGTAGGCGTCGATTGCAAGACCGGTGCAATAGTTGAAGAGGATCGAGACGACGATCAGCCAGACATAATCGAGCGACCACCAGGCATAAAATGCCAAAGAGGCGAGGCCGAGCCACAAACGCGCATAGTCATGGCTCCAGCGACCGAGCAGGAAAAAAACAAGCACGGTCGGCGGAAGGAAGCCAAACAGAAAGACGTAGGAATTAAAGAGCATCGCGACCCCGAAACCACCAAGTCATGCTGGTGGGCCGACTTCGAACATCGTTCGCTGGTTGCAAGACCTCTTCCCCCCGCTGCAAAGTGGCACAACGTCAAAGCGTTTGTATAGGGAGGCGGTCAACCGTGGGAGAGAGACCAATAATGCGTATGAGAACGCGCCTGATCGCGTCCGCTATGGCGCTCGCCCTTGCCGCCTGCACTTCGGCGGGCTCCAGCATGGCTCCGCCGCCGCCCGCCCGGGTCAATGTCGCCTCCCTGCCTGTCGAGGCGAGCGCGGTGGCGCAGAACGAGGACGAGCTGTCGCGGGCGATCCTTTCGGCGGTCAATATTTACCGCACACAGATCGGGGCGCCGGTGCTTGCGAACGATGCCACCTTGCAGCGCGCCGCCGCCGTTCACAGCGCCGACATGTCGATCCGGGGCTTCTTCGGGCATTACAATCCGGACGGTCAGGGGCCGAAGGAACGTGTGCTGGCGGTATCCTCGTCCTTCAATGGCGACCTCGCCGAGAACCTCGCCATGGTCCAGGGCATGAATGCGAAGACGCCCGACGCTATCGCGCAGGACATGCTCAAGGGCTGGGTCGCAAGCCCGTCGCACCGCAAGAACCTGAAAAATGCCGCCTATACCCGGAGCGGCATCGGCATCGCGCGCAGGGGCGACATGATCTATGCGACCGAGTTGTTTGCCGGTCCATAAGGCCGAAAATCCGCCTTGTGCGGACATACACACCGAATTTCAACACTCATTAACGCCGTATTTACCCTCTTGGGCGTTTCATACTGAAGCAATTTCCGGGCGGATATTCCGTCCCGGGATGCCATTCCGGCCATTGGCCGGCAAAGACGGGCTTTAGACCAAGACATAGCGGGCGTTGCACTTCTTAATACTAGATGATGTGGCCTATACTTATCCAAACGGTTAATGGGCAGTGATTCGTATGAGATCTGGTGTACCTTGGAGCGTTAAGGGCATCGAGCCCGAAGCCCGCGAGGCTGCCAAGCAGGCAGCGCGCCGCGCAGGCGTTACGCTTGGCGCATGGCTCAATCAGGTCATCATGGATGGCGGCACCGATGAAGTCGGCATGCCGAGTGAAGCCATCTCACTGAGACCGACACAGCAAACCCATACACAATCGGTTTTTCCGCAAAGCCCCGCGCAATCGCAGCAGCCCGACCTCGCGCCTGTCGCCGAAGCGGTGCGCGAAATCGTCAGCCGCGTCGAACAGAGCGAAAGACGCAATCAGGACCTCGCGCGACGGCTTGAACAGTCGGTCGGCCAACTGGCAGAGCGGCTCGAACATTCCGAGCGTTTGGCCGAACGCCACGTGGACAGCCCCATGCCGGACCCGCGCACACTCGATCCGCTCGAGCGGAAGATCCAGCAGCTTGCCGAGCGGCTTGAAGAAGCCGAGCGCGGCCGCGGATCGTTCGGGCGCAGGCCTGACGAGAAAGCGCAAATCCAGTCGCTCGAAAAGGCGGTCACCGCCGTTGTCGATCATCTGGATACGGCGGAGCGCCGGACAGATGAATCCCTGCTCGAAATTCGCCGCACGCTGGCCGACATCGCAAGCCGCGTCGATGAGCGCGAGCAGGCGGAAGAACGCGAAGAAGAGCAGGCCCGCGCCCGCGCGCTCGAAACGCATATGCAGACGCTCGCCTCGCGTCTGGAGAAGATGGAAACATCGGTCAGCAGCGTCGGCAGTCAGGCGGTCGAATCCGCGCTGAAGGCTATTGCCGACAAGACCGATGCCGAACAGCACAAGGCGACGATTGCGCAGCTCCAGCGCAGCCTCACCGAAATCACGCTTCGTCTGGAACGCGCCGAGCAGCGCACCGACGAAACGCTGAAGACTTTCGAGATGACCGTGACCGGCATCGCGCGGCGTCTTGAAGACCTCGACACGCCGCGCGAAGCGGACAATACGCATGTCGTCGAACACCGCCTTGAGGAAATGGCGGCGCGTCTGCACCAAACCGAAGAAATGACATTGCAGGCCGCGCAGACGATCGAGCGCGCCATTGCAGGCATGTCGGACAGCATGCATGTCGCCGAGAACCGCTCGCGCGAGACGATCGACGCATTGCACGCCATGTTCGAGCGCATGACCGACCGTCTCGGGCGGATCGAGCGCGAGACGAAGGCGACGCGCAGTTCACTCAATCAGGCTGCCGCCCCCGGCTTGCTGTCGCCGCAGCTTGCGGTCGGCGGAGCACTGGCGGGCGCGGGCTTTGCGCCGGCAGGCCAAGCCTTCCCGATCCCGAATTTCGACGCGCCGTCGCTCAATGCGGCGGGTGGCGGCTATGGCGCCGCCGAGTTCCGCGAGCCGGGCTATGGCGAGAGCTATCGCGACACGCGCGAGGTTTCGCCGCCTCCGCTCGCTCAGGTCTCGCCGGACCATACATT
>NZ_JBASBH010000057.1:0-15036 GCF_049651025.1 Parvibaculum sp.
CGCTGAAGGCGCGCGATCCGAAGGGACGCAATGTCGTGCTGATCGTCGACTCCGTGAGCGGCAAGATATTGAACGAAATTCGTTGATCGCAACGAGTGGACAGGAAAGGCCCCGCTGATGCGGGGCCTTTTTTCATGGCCAGATGAGCGTTGCGTGATTTTCTTCGTCGATGTCGATGCGCGGCATTGCGCCGAGGCTCAGGCCGCGCCCATCGGATGACAGACCGGTCGCAACATCAAAACGATAGCCGTGCCAGGGGCAGGTGATGCAACCATCTGCGTCCGGCACGACCTGATCAAGCGGCGCCATCATATGCGGGCAACGGGCCGGATAGGCGTGAAGCGTGCCGCGCAGGCCGATGATGCGCAGCGTCATTCCGTCGATGTCGAGGGTGAGCGGCAAGGTGCGGCGCAAGGCATCGAGCGGGCCGAGCGGAACGGGGTCGCGGGCGACCTGTCCGCGCCTGTCGAGCGCCTGCTGGCGGGCGATCATCATCGCCTCATCCTCGTCCCACAGCTTTGTATAAAGGCGGATCAGGCCTTTGCCTGCCTTGGCTGCTTGCTCCTGCGCGAGATGGGGCAGGTGAAACTCGACATCGACGCGCGTCTTGCGCGGTTCAAGTTCGGTAAAGCGCGTCCAGATTTCGACGCCGGGCAGCGGGCCTTCCAGCGTGCGCGAAACATAGCGGAGATTGCCTGCGTCGATTGCAAGCTCGATCACGGTTTCCTGATTTGCGGCGGCACCCGTACCTCTGGTCACGGCACGCCAGCCCCAGTCGCCCTCATCGTCGAGGCGGCAAGCGGAAAAGCTGTCGGCATGCAGCCAGGGGAGATGCTCCCAGTCGCGCACATTTTCCCATGCGCGGGCGAGGCTTGCCGCGATGTCGCGGCTATAGCTTGCGGCGATGCGCATCGGCAGGCCGTTTGGATTGAACTCTGTGGCGCGGTGCTGGCGGGGTGGCATGATCAGGGGCGCATGGTTGTCATGTAGGGGCCAAGCGCAACATTGCGGCGCGGTTCGATCCAGTCGAGCCAGTCGCAAAGCCTTGGCCGCGTTTCGCGCGGGTCGATCAGCTCATGCACCGAGAAGCCTTCCGCGCGTGGAAAAGGCGACTGTCCGGCTGCGAGTTTTTCTTCCAATTCCTTGCGTAGCGCTTCAGGGTCCGGCGCTGCCGCTATCTCGCGCGCGAAGGCAATGGCGACGCCGCCTTCGACGGGGAGCGCGCCTGTCGCGGCGCTCGGCCATGACAGAATGAAGCCGCCGGGCCCGAAATGGGCGGCGCCGGCAACGCCGAAGACCTTGTGCACGATGATGGAGGCCCAGGGCACACGGCTCTGCATGACGGCGGCGATGGCGGCGGTGCCGTGACGGATGGTCGCCGCTTTTTCCGATGCGGAGCCGATCATGAAGCCGGGCTCGTCGACAAAGGAAATGACGGGCAGGTGGAAGGTGTTGCAGAAGTCCACAAAGCGGCGAAGTTTTTGCGCGGCATCCGCCGTCATCGCGCCCGCATAGAACATGCAATCATTCGCTATGACGCCGACGCTGGTGCCGTTCAACCGCGCAAGGCCGGTGATGAGCGAAGGGCCGAAGCGTTTCGTCATTTCGAAGAAGCTGCCTTCATCCATGACGGATTTGACGATCTTGCGCATCGCGAATGGTTTGCGCCGGTCCCTGGGCACAATGGACAGAAGCGCCTCGTCCATGCGGTCGCGATTGTCCGTGGGCGTCACGCTGGGTGGAAGCTGCCAGACATTGTCAGGCACATAGGAAAGGAAGCGCGCAATATCGGCGAGCGCCTCGTCCTCGCTTGCCGCTACATTGTCGATGACGCCGCTCCTTGCATGCACATCGGCGCCGCCGAGTTCTTCTTTCGTCAGCTTTTCGCCAAGCGCGCGTTCAACGACTTTCGGCCCTGCGATCAGCACCTGCGCGCTTTCGACCATCACCGAGAAATGGGAGGCGACGAGGCGCGCGGCGGGAAGGCCGGCGACGGGGCCCATTGCGGCGGTCGCCACCGGGACTTCGCCCAGCACTTGCGTCACCGAGAGGAAGCGCGGCGTCGAGAAGACCGGATCGCCGAGAGGGCGTGCGGATTTCTTGCCGCCTGCGCCCGCGACGCTGCCGCCGCCGCCTTCATGCAGCCGCACCAGCGGAACTTTGTATTGGAGCGCCAGATCTTCGGCATAGACGCTTTTGCGCAAGCCCGCCGGATTGGGGGAGCCGCCCTTCAGCGTGAAATCCTCGCCGCCGATGGCGATGCGGCGTCCAGCGAGTGTGGCAAAGCCCAGCACGTAATTGGCGGGTTCGAAGTCGATGAGGTTGCCGTCCTCGTCGAAATGGGGAACGCCTGCGCCCTGGCCGAGTTCGCGGAAGCTCGATGCATCGGTCAGGCGTTCGATGCGCTTGCGGATCGTCAGCCGGCCTTTCTCATGCTGACGGCGGACAGCCTCCTCGCCGCCCTGACGCAGGGCAAGCGTGTGCCGCCGTTTGATTTCGTCCGCTTCCTTTTCCCAGCTCATGCTCTTCCGGCTTTCAATTCCGTTTTACAGACCCTAAAGGAAATGCGTCTGCTCGCCAAAGGGGCAGGCAAACCCGTTGAGCGGTGGCGCTCAAGGTGGTGATATGGGGCCGGACAGAGAGAGCGAAATCATGACGACAATTGCCGAGGCCCAGAAGGCCGCTGCCGAGATTACAGAATTCCTGCGCAACGCCATGCCTGCGGATGCATCGCTCGGTGCGCGCCTCAAGTTCGTTTATCCCGGCGCGGGGGTCGTCATGGTGGATGGGACCAAAGTGCCCAATGAAATCCACAATCGCGACGAAGTGGCCGATTGCACCGTGCAGATCGATCCTTTGCTGCATCTTCAGATGCTGCATCTGGAACTGGATCAGGGTATTGCCTTTCGTCAGGGCAAGATGCGGATTTCGGGGGATGTCGCGGTTGCGGTTCGGCTCGGGCCGCTGGTTCTCAAGACAACCAATCAGGGGCGATCTTGAACGCCGATGCTCTGAGCGCTCCTGTCGTTCTCGTTCCTGAAAATCCCCTGCCGACCGGCGGCGAGGCGCGATGGATCACGACGAGTGATGGCGTTCGGTTGCGCGCAATCGTCTGGACGCCGCAAGCGGCGGGGCTTGCGATGGTTCGTGGCACCGTCTTTGTCTTTGGCGGGCGGACGGAGTTTGCGGAGAAATATGGCGAGGTGGTCGGCGAGCTTCTGGCGCGCGGTTTTGCGGTCGCGACGGTCGACTGGCGTGGGCAGGGCCTGTCCGACAGGTCGCTTGCCGATCCGCGCAAGGGGCATGTGCGCGATTTTGCCGAGTTTGACCGCGATATTTCCGCCTTCATGGGTGAGGTCGCGCCGCTCTTGCCCAAGCCCTGGATTGCGCTCGCTCATTCGATGGGCGGGCAAATCCTCACGCGGGCGGCTCATGACCATCCCGAATGGTTTTCGGCCTGCGTATTTTCCGCGCCCATGCTCGGCTTGCGGCTCGGGAGCGTGTTTGCCGCGACGCTGGCCCGCGTCGTCGCCTATTCGGCAACCGTCCTCGGTTTCGGTTCAAGCTATTTGCCGGGCGGCAGCGCGAAGGCGGCGGACGAGGTTCCGTTTGGCCAGAACATCCTGACGCATGATGAGCGGCGCTATGGCGTCTATCAGGCGCTGATCCGCAAGGCGCCACAGCTTGGCCTCGGCGCGTCGACATTTGGCTGGCTTGCGGCGGCGCTTCGTTCGGTCAGGAAAACGAGGTCGGCCACATATCTCGCTGCCATAAAGACGCCGGTGCTGATCGCGCTTGCCGAGCAAGACGGGCTGATCGACCGGGCGGCGCTTCATTTCGCCGCCGATCATTTGCCCAATGGAGAACTGGTCGTCATTGACGGCGCATATCACGAAATTCTGATCGAGACGGATGCGCGCCGCGCGAAATTCTGGGCTGCTTTCGACGAGTTCATAAATCGTCGCGTGTTTGCTTCAGACGGCTTTTGAAAGCCGCTCAAGCGCTGCCGCGTGAAGCTCCGGCGTTGCCGCCGCGATCACATTGCCGCCCATTTGCGGATCGCCGCCTGTCCAGCTTGTGACGATGCCGCCTGCATTTTCGATGATCGGGATCAGCGCCTGAATGTCATAGGGCTGCAGCGAGGATTCGATCACGAGATCGAGCGTGCCTGCTGCTAGCAGCGCGTAGAAATAGCAATCCCCGCCGAAGCGGCGCAGACGCACTTGCGCGCTGATTTCGCGAAAGGCTGCGCGTTCAGCGTCGATCTTGAACATCCCCGGATCGGTGTTTCCGAGCAATGCCTCTTCGAGCTTCGTGCAGGTGCTTGTCTTCAGCCGCACGGTGCCGCGCGGGCCGACAAGTTCCGAGCTGCCGGGGCGGCCGACGAAGCGTTCGCCGATATAGGGCTGATCCATGACGCCGATGACGGGCCGCGTTCCGTCGTTCAGGGCGATCAGGGTTCCCCAGAGCGGAACGCCGGAAATGAAGGAGCGCGTTCCGTCGATCGGGTCGATGACCCAGTGAAGCGCGCTCGTGCCCGCCTCGCGCCCATGCTCTTCACCGAATATGCCATGCGAGGGATAATGCTTGCCGATCAGTGTACGGATGGCTTGTTCAGCGTCGCGGTCCGCCGCCGTCACCGGATCGAAGGCATAATCGCCGTGCTTGTTGTCGACGGCGAGGCCCGAGCGGAAATGCGGAAGGGTCACTTCCGCCGCCGCATCGGCGAGTGTCAGGGCAAAGGTTGAAAGCTCGTCGATATCGGCGGGCGTCAGCATAGAAACCTCTCTGGAATTGGCCGCATCATGGAGCGGGTGTGCTGCCTAGTCCAGCCTGTAGACGCGCTTTGCCGTGTCGTGGAACATCGCGGCCTTTTCATCGGCGTTGAAGTCCTTTGCGATTTTCTTGAAGGCGTTCCAGAGCACCGGATAGGAGACGGAGAGCTTGTCCACCGGGAAGTTGCTTTCGAACATGCAGCGATCAGGGCCGAAAGCGTCGATGGTGTGCAGGTAATAGTCTTGCGTCGCTGCGACCAGCTCGTCGGAGGAGGGCGGCTTGTCGCGCTTGTGCCAGTCGAAGCCGTTCACCGCCATATTGATGCCGCCGATCTTGGCGACGACGTTCGGACATTCGGACAGATCGACGATGTCCTTCATCCATTGCGCGAAAATCTCGCTGCGCTTGCCCTCATGCGGTCCGATGCCGAGCGGGCCGCCGAAATGGTCGAGGATGATCGTCGTTTCGGGGAAAGCGCGGGCAAGCGCCGTCAGTTCGGGAATCTGGTGGTGGAAGAGCCATGCGTCGAAGCTCAGCCCATAATTGCTGAGCTTGGCAAAGCCTTCGCGGAACTTCGCCTGGCCAAAGAGAAATTTGGGCGGGTTTGTATGTGCAGGGCGCACCGCGTCGCTGTCGTCAAAAGCGGAGGCGTGGCGGATTCCGCGAAAGCGGTCGGGTGCCGCACTGATATGGGCTTCGAGAACGTCCTCGACTGCCGCCCCGAGCGCGAGATCGGCAAAGCCGACAATGCCCTTGCAGGCGCGCATCTCGCCATAAAGGCCGCTCGCCGATTGCGCGGCGATGCCGTTCACGAATTCCGTTTCGCCGACCGGCTTCAGATGCTCCGGTCCTTCGGCGCGATACATGGCCGTGCATTCGACGAAGACGGTGGCGCGGATATTGTGGCCTGAGCCCGTATCCGCGTTCAGCTCATCCAGCATGTAGCGCGAGCCGGGAAAATCCCACAGATGATGGTGCGGATCGATGATCGGCAGGCCGGGATCGATGATTTCCTCTTGCACCTGCGCCAGCCATTTCTCGTTCGTCGCCATGACGTCTCTCCCCAATAATTTTGGAGAGAGTGGCATTGCTGGGATGGAGTGACAACCGCGAGAAAAAGGAATGGCCGCGACGAGCGCGGCCATGACTTGGTGTTGTGAGAAGCAAGCGCGTTTAGCCGGCGCGTGCGAAGCGCTTGCGCTCGTTCGGATCGAGATAGCGCTTGCGAAGGCGGATCGACTTCGGCGTCACCTCGACCAGCTCGTCGGATTCGATATAGGCGATGGCCTGTTCGAGCGTCAGCGGGCGGGGCGGCGTCAGGCGCACGGCTTCGTCTTTCGACGTTGTGCGAATGTTCGTCAGCTGCTTTGCCCTCAGCGGATTGACTTCAAGATCGTCGGGGCGCGCATTCTCGCCGATGATCATGCCGCGATAGACCCGGTCGCCGGGGCTGATGAAGAGCGTGCCGCGTTCTTCGATGTACCAGAGGCCGTAGGGCACGGCATCGCCGTCTGCCGTCGAGATCAGCACGCCGTTGCGGCGGCCTTCGACATCGCCGCGGAACGGCTCGTATGCCTTGAAGAGGCGGTTCATCACGCCTGTGCCGCGCGTATCGGTCAGGAATTCACCGTGATAGCCGATAAGGCCGCGCGACGGGCAATGGAAGATGATGCGCGTCTTGCCGGCGCCGGTGGGGCGCATGTCGACGAGTTCGCCTTTGCGTTGCGCCATTTTTTCGATGACGACGCCGGAGAATTCATCGTCGACGTCGATGGTCGCTTCTTCGATCGGCTCGAGGCGGTGGCCGTTTTCGTCTTCACGGAACAGCACGCGCGGACGCGAGATGCCAAGCTCGAAGCCGTCACGGCGCATGGTTTCGATGAGCACGCCGAGCTGCAATTCGCCACGGCCCGCAACATCGAATGCGTCGCCGCCTTCGCTGTCGGTCACGCGGATTGCGACGTTGCTTTCAGCTTCGCGCATCAGGCGGTCGCGGATGACGCGCGACTGCACCTTGGTGCCTTCGCGGCCCGCGAGCGGGCTGTCATTGATCGAGATGGTGATCGAAAGCGTCGGCGGATCGATCGGGAGCGCCTTGAGCGGTTCGGTCACGGATGTATCGCAGATCGTGTCGGCGACGGTGCCCTGCACAAGACCGGCGATGGAGATGATGTCGCCTGCATGCGCCTCTTCGACGGGGATGCGCTGAATGCCGCGGAAGGCGAGAACGCGCGTGACGCGGCCTTTTTCAACCACGCCTTCGTCCTTGCGCAGCACCTGCACGGGCATATTCGTCTTGGCTGTACCCTTGACGATCTTGCCGGTCAGAATGCGGCCGAGATAGGGATCGCTCTCGATCGTCGTCACGAGCATGGCGAAAGGCTCGTCCTTGGAGCCGTCATTCAGCGCTTCAGGCTCGGGGAAGTGCGAGATGATCTTGGAGAACAAAGCCTTCAGGCCGTGTTCCTTGGCATCGGGAGCGGAGAGGTCTTCCGTCGCCCAGCCCTGTCGGGCGGCGGCGAAGATGACCGGGAAGTCGAGCTGTTCATCGGTCGCGCCGAGCGCGGCGAAGAGGTCGAAGGCTTCGATATGGACTTCATCAGGGCGGCCGTCGGGACGGTCCACCTTGTTGATGAGAACGATGGGCTTCAGGCCCAGCGCCAGCGCCTTGGAGGTGACGAACTTCGTCTGGGGCATCGGGCCTTCAGCCGAATCGACCAGCAGCACCACGCCGTCGACCATCGAGAGAATGCGCTCCACCTCGCCGCCGAAGTCGGCGTGGCCAGGTGTATCGATGATGTTGATGCGCGTATGGACGCCGTTTTCGTCAACCCAGTCGACGCTGGTGGGCTTTGCCAGAATGGTGATGCCGCGTTCACGCTCAAGATCGCCTGAGTCCATAACGCGTTCCGCAACCTGCTGGTTTTCTCGGAATGTGCCGGACTGGCGCAGAAGCTGGTCGACGAGGGTCGTCTTCCCATGGTCAACGTGGGCAATGATCGCGATATTACGAAGGGACATTATTTTCCGCCGGGGTCATGTTGGCCAGCAGCGGCACGGGGTATCGCGCGCGAGGGCGGCCTGATATTGGCGCGTTATATATCGGAGAGTGGGCTTGCCACAAGGCTTTCATGTAGATAGGCCCGCGGAAGGTTAATCCCTCCGCGGGCCTGATTTGCGCCGGGTTTGCCTATTTTTTGATCGCTTCGGTCGAAATCGCGATTGTGACCTCGTCGCCAATGGCCGGGACATAGGTCGTTATGCCGAAGTCTGAGCGCTTGAGCTTGCCGAGTGCGGAGAAGCCCGCGACCTGCTTTGACTTGTCCATCGGGCTCGGTCCGGCCTTGTTGAGCTTGACGAAAAGCCCCACGGGCCGGGTCACGCCATGCAGCGTGAGGTCGCCGGTGACGGTTGCCGTGTCCTTGCCTGTGACCTCAACCTTGGTCGATTTGAACGTCATGGTCGGGTAGTTCGCGACGTCGAAGAAGTCCTTGGCCTTCAGGTGTTCGTCGCGCTTTTCACTCGCTGTATCGAGGCTTGCGACGTCGATGGTCACGTCGATCTTGCTCGCCTCAGGCTTTTTCTCGTCCAGCGTCAGCGTGCCCGAGACGTTCTTGAAGACGCCATAGGTCTCAGAGAAGCCCAGATGACTGACAGTGAAGCCGACATGGGTGTGGGACGCGTCGATCTCGTATTCGTCTGCGTGAGCGAACGAGGAGAGCGCGAGTGCCGCTGTGGCTGCGAGCGCGAAGACGATTGATTTCATGAGGGCCCTCCTTAGGCGCATTGAATGTCGCCTAGTTGATGACAGTTCTCAGCGCGACTCAAGCAGGGCGTCGTCGGCCAGCGCGAGATTGGAAAGGAACTGCTGCGCGCAGGCTTGCCACGAGAAGCGAAGCGCGAATTGGCGGGCATCGCCGCGCGGCGTGCGTATAGAGAGAAGGCATGCGGCCTTCAGGTCCTCGTCCAGTGCGGCAACAGGCTCTGTGCCTATGACATCGAGAGGCCCTTGCACCGGATAGGCGGCGACCGGCGTGCCCGATGCGAGCGCTTCGATCAGCACGAGGCCGAATGTGTCGGTGCGGCTGGGAAAGACGAAGCAGTCGGCGGCGGCATAGGCTTTTGCGAGATCCTCGCCGAACAGCGCGCCGGTGAAGTGCGCTTGCGGGTGGCGCCTGCGCAAATGCTCGAGGCGCGGGCCTTCGCCGACGATCATTTTCGTGCCCGGAAGTTCCGTTTGAAGAAAGGCGTCGATGTTTTTTTCGACTGCGACACGGCCCACATAGAGATAGACCGGGCGTTCAAGGCCGAGATAATGCTCGCCCTGCAATTCGGGGCGAGGCCGAAAAAGCTCTGTGTCGACACCGCGCGACCAGATTGAAGGCCGTCCGAAGCCGCGTTCTTCCAGTTCCTTCTGGAGAGAGGTGGTCGCCACCATGATCGTTGCTGCGGGCGCGTGGAACCAGCGCAGAAATGTATAGCTCCAGCGCAGCGGGAAGCCGATGCGCGCATGCAGATATTCGCCGAAACGCGTGTGGAACGATGTGGAGAAGGCAAGGCCGCGTTTGACGCAATAGTTGCGCGCCGCAAGGCCGAGCGGTCCCTCCGTCGCGATATGGATCGCATGCGGATTTGCCGCTTCGATCATTCGCGCAATGCGACGACCCGGAAAGAGGGCGAGGCGGATTTCGGGGTAGCTCGGCATAGGGAGCGTGGAGAACTGATCGGGCGTGATCGAGGTCACCTCGTGGCCCATTGCGGTCAGGTGGCGCTTCAACTCGCCAAGCGTTCTGACGACGCCGTTGACCTGCGGGGGTGCCGCATCGGAGACAACGACGATCCGCAGGTGCTGACCGACCTGGCCGTGTGCGGGCTTTGCAAGCCGATAGGCCTCGCGCGTGAGCCTCATGCAGCGTTCAACACATTGGGTGCGTCGTGCCCGATGCGAGCATTGCCGGCATCTTCCGCCACTTCCCAGGAGAAGCGCTGCCAGGTCAGTATGCTCAGTGCGCCTTGATCGTCTTCGGCAAGTGCCGTGCAGCTTTCGACCCAGTCGCCGTCATTGCAGTAGAGAATGCCATCTATGTCACGCATTTCGGCATGGTGGATATGGCCGCAGATGACACCATCGACGCCGCGTTCGCGCGCCTCGCGGGCGAGCGCCACCTCGTAGCTCGATATGAATTCGACCGCGTTCTTGACCCGGTGTTTCAGCCAGGATGAGAGCGACCAGTAGGGCATGCCAAAGGCGCGGCGTATCTCATGCAGCCAGTTATTGAGCGACAGCGCCAGTTCATAGGCACGGTCGCCGAGATGGGCGAGCCATTTGGCATATTTGACGACGCCGTCGAACTGATCGCCGTGAATGACCAGAAAGCGCCGTCCGTCCGCGGTTTCGTGGATCGCATCGGCGAGCACATCGACGCCGCCGAAATTGAGGCCGATATAGTCGCGCAGCGCTTCATCGTGGTTGCCGGGCACGTAGATGACATTCGCGCCTTTGCGGGCCTTGCGCAGCAATTCCTGTACGACGGCATTATGCGATGCCGACCAGTACCAGGAGCGTTTCAGCCGCCATCCATCGACTATGTCGCCGACGAGGTAGATGGTTTCGGCCTCATTGTGGCGCAGGAAATCCAGCAGAAGCTCGGCCTTGCAGCCGGGCGTGCCCAGATGCGTGTCGGAGATGAAGAGGGTGCGGTGGCGCTTGCGATTTTTCGGCCGCGGGCCGGTCAGGCGTTCGTCAAGGATGCTGCGCCTTGAGCGGCGGCCCTTGTTCTGCTTGCCGGGGACGCGGGCGTCCTGCGGCGGCGCGAAAGGTTGGATGGCCCTTGCCGAGCCGATTCGATCCAGTGTCGTTTCGAGTGTCGTCATGTCCTCAACGATCATTCGTTTACGGATCAAGATCGCTCGCCGCTCGCCAGTCAGATCGTTTGCCGCTATAAGCGGTGGCGCCTGATCTTCTGCCCGTCATATAAGGGGCGTGCGGACAAGCTTTCGTGACGATCTGATGACGTTTTAAAGACACCTGCATCCAGGGGCATTTCGTGGCATTGCGCCAATCCATCCATATCATTCTCAATCCGGTTGCGGGCGCCCGGCGTCCGGGGCTTCTGCATGCCGTTGTCGAGCGATTGCGACGCGCAGGTGTGGCGGTCACGATCGAGGAAACGGCGGGGCCGGGCGATGCGACGTCGCTCGCGCGGCGGGCTGCCGAACAGGGCGATGCGGATGTGATCGTCGCGGCGGGCGGCGATGGCACGATCAACGAGGTCGCGCGGGGGCTTCTCGGTCAAGGGGTGCCGCTCGGCATCATTCCGCTCGGCACGGCCAATGTGCTTGCGATCGAGCTTGGCTTGCGTCCGCGCGCGGGCGACATAGCCGATATGCTGCTGACCGGTCCAGCGCATCTCATCGGCACGGGTCTCGTCGAGGGGCGCATATTTCTGATGATGGTCGGCATCGGTTTTGACGGTGTGGTCGTTCACGCGATCAATCCCCGCCTGAAGAAATTCTGGGGCAAGGGAGCTTTCGTCTGGGCAGGCTTCAAGGAGTGGCTGCGCGGGCCGGGGCGCGATATCCATCTCGTCGTCGATGGCCGCGAAAAGCGCGCGGCATGGGCCGTTGCCGTCAACGGGCGTTATTTCGCCGGGCCTTATGTGCTGTCCCCGTCCGGCGATATTTCACAGCCGGGGCTGACGCTTTTTCTGTTTCGCAATGGCAGCCGGTTTGCGCTCATACGCTATCTGATCGCGCTCGGGCTTGGCCGTGTCGAAAAGCTTTCCGATGTCGATGTGCTGCCCGCCCGCCATATCAGGCTCGTCTCGCCCGTTGACCTTGAAGTCGAGGTCGATGGCGATGCGCGCGGGGGTCTGCCGCAGGTGATCGAGCAGGGAACGCAGATTCTGCGCCTTGTCGTGCCGACAGGCTCGAAGATTTAACCTCGGTATCTGGCTGGTTCAGAAGCTCGGCGATGCGTCCGCGAGAACGGTCGGTGCCGAGCGGGGCGCTTCGAGCACATGCGGTGCGCGGCGCTGCGATGCGTGGCCGGAAGGCGCGAACTCATCATCGGCGATGGAAAGGCGCAGGCCGACAGTTGCAACGGCCGCCTCGCGCACATTGCTGATCTCTCCGCCGTCGATGACCATGGGGGCAGGCCGGGGCGTTTCCGCCGCGACGATGGCCACCGTTTCAACGAGCGTTTCGCGCAAGGGGGCATCGGCCGACGCGACGGCTTCGGCTTTCAGCTTGCGGGCGAGGTCGGCGATGCGGGTGTGCTCATCGACCCAGATGCCGATGACGCGGGCGAAGTAAGGCTGATTGCGTGTTTTCGACTGCGAATGATAGGCCGCAATGGCGTCCGGCCAGGATTGCGTGCGGCCATGCAGACTTTTCAGAAAGCTTGCGCCATAGGTCACGTTGGTCACGGGGTCGAATGCGTCATCGAGATCGGCAAAGGCGTCGGGGTGGTAGCGCAGATTGACCTGCATGCAGCCCACATCGATGCTGCGGACGCCTTCTTTCAGCAGCCGGTGGGTCGCGGCAATCGCGTCTGCCTTGCTCTTGAAATAGAAGGATTGGCCTTCGGCATTGATCGTCCAGGGCCAGGGGCGCGTCTTGCGGGCTTCGGGGTTGAAGCGGCCCGATTCGGCCATGGCGACCGAGAATAGAAGGGCGCGGGGCATCTTGTGCTCGACTTCGATCTGCACCGTCGCGCGCTCGCAAAACGCCCATGGCGACGGCTTTGCGTCCGCGCTGCTGGCCCGGCTTGTCCGCGGCTGCGACTGGGCCTGCGCAAATGTGGGCGCAATGGCGAGCGCCAGGCCCATCGCTACGGCGACAGACCATATGGCAGGCAATCTCACTGCAATTTGCCCAGATTTCACGTTCGCCCGCTTCTGCATTCAACGCCCCAATGGCACCTGCCAATAGTGGCGGGGCCGAGCGCGGCCAGTTCTTGAGGCCGAGCGTCCCTATTTTGCACGGGGGGTCTTAACGAAGCTTTGATTGTGCGACTGTCCGGCGGATTGCGAATAAGGCGCGGGTGCGACAATTTTGCTGCGGCGCACCTTAAATCCAAATCACGAAAAACCATTGTATTATATGGAGTTGTGGGTTTCGTGCGGCTCGCAGTCACTCAAGAATTTTCGGTGATCTACTTGTTTTTTGTGCAACGCAATGTATCTTGTGCATTGCGACATCGGTTGAGTTTCTCCCAATGTCGTAGCCCTTCTTGGGCGTTTCCTCCCTAAACTTGGGCCCCGGTTCGCCGGGGCCCCTTTTTTTCTAAAATAGCCCGAAGGGGCCGTCTAGAAGGCAGCGCCGCGGGCGCGGCCGGGCAGGCCGGTCCAGTCCAGTTTGCCCAGTTCTGCCGCAAAAGCCGACATGTCGGCTTGCATGCGCTTCAGGCCGGGACCTCGCTCGAGCCTGGCCTCGTCCATATAGAGCGCTCTGTTGATCTCGATCTGCAGCGCATGGAGGCCGCGATTGGGCCGCCCGTAATGCTCGGTGTTGAAACCGCCCGCATAGGGGTTGTTGCGCGTGGTGCGGTAGCCGAGGCGCTTCAGAATATGTTCCGCTTCTTCTGTGATCTCGCCTGCGCAGGCTGTGCCATAGCGGTCGCCCAGCACGATGTCGGGCCGGTCCGCGCCGCGATCGTCATCCGTGGGACCGCCAACCGATGGCATGGAGTGGCAGTCGATCAGCACCGCCCAGCCGAAGGCGCGATGCGTCTCTTCCAGCAGGCCGCGCAAGGTTTCGTGGAAAGGCATGTAGAGATGGCGAATGCGGCGCTCTGCTTCGGCATAGGCCAGCGGCTCGCGATAGATTTCGGTCGAATCGGCAACGACGCGGGCGATTGTTCCGAGGCCGCCTGCGACGCGCAGCGAGCGCGTATTCACGTGAGGCGGCAGCGGGTCGGCGAACATGGCCGGGTCGAGTTCATAGGGTTCGCGATTCGCGTCGAGATAGGCGCGGGGGAAGCGCGCATGGATGAGCGGTGCGCCCAGCGCGACGACGCCGCCGAAAATCTCCTCGACGAAACTGTCTTCCGAACGGCGCAGGGTCACGGGGTCGAGATTGGACGCCGTGACGAAAGAATCCGGATAAAGCCGCCCGCTATGGGGCGAGGAGAAGACGAAAGGCAGCTTGACGCTTGTGGGCCGTTCGACGGTTATCGGCCGCTTAAACAGCGCCTCTTCGTCAATTGCGGCCGCTTTTGCGGCGTCGTTCGATCGATGGCGAGGGATAAGGTCCATGGGGGAAGGAGTACCACCGAAAAGCCGCTGAAAACATCCGCGCGGATCGACGAAAGATGATGCGCCGGGCGCTTGATGTGAAGCCTAACACGGCGGCAAAGCGCTTGCGACACGTGGACGGCGATCACAATTCGCATATCGGGCATGAAAAATGCCGCTTTCACGCCCTGTTTACCCGCGCTGCCTAGAGTGGCGACCGGGATGCTTCCGGGCCACAGGCCTCATGGAAGCAAGGTGGTATTTGAGAATGGGCTAGGTTGATGGCACGCATTCTACTTGCGGAAGACGATGAATCCATGCGCCGGTTTCTGGCGAAGGCGCTGGAAAATGCCGGGCATGATGTCGAATCCTTCGGGCGTGGAGATCTCGCTCATACGAAGCTCAAGAACGATGTCTTCGATATTTTGCTGACCGACATCGTCATGCCGGAAATGGACGGGATCGAGCTTGCCCGTCGCGCTGCCGAACTCGATCCGACGATGAAAATCATGTTCATCACCGGCTTTGCTGCCGTCGCCCTGAGCCCTGAAAGCCAGGCTCCCAAGGATGCCAAGGTTCTCTCCAAACCCTTTCATCTTCGCGATCTGGTGGCCGAAGTCGAGCGGCTGATGGCGGCCTGACGGGCCCTTCCGGGCAGAGCTTCCGGCATTCGAATTATCTTGGTCACGGCCATCTTGTTTTTAGGCGGCAACCCCGTTATACGGACTGCCTCTGGCCGGGAATGAGGACGCAAGCTCAACATCTCCAGTCACCGCAACGGCAATGGGCGTGTAGCTCAGCGGGAGAGCACTTCGTTGACATCGAAGGGGTCACAGGTTCAATCCCTGTCACGCCCACCATTGCCAAAATCGGCCCCACTGCCAAACGCAGATCGTCCGTTGGGCGCTGTCATGCAGCGCAGCAGGCGAGACAGGTTCCGGCCGATCCCCGCATATTTCATCGATGAAGCAGAAGCCGGAATGACGTTTCCGGCTGTTTTGTATTGTCAGCCGCAGACCCCGAG
>NZ_JBASBH010000058.1:0-56679 GCF_049651025.1 Parvibaculum sp.
ATGGGTCCCGGGAACAAGTCCCGGGACGACGCGGAGTGTGGGGAGACCTAAAACTTCTCCTCGCCCCGCTTCCTCACCGCATCGGGGAAGTCGCGGTAGAGCGCGAAGGTGACGTTTTGGACCAGCGCGTTGACGCCGCGATGTTCGCCCTCGATCTCGCCCGCGCGCGTTGCGACGAAGGAAAAGGCCTCGTCGAGTTGCGCCATGTCGCGCACTTCGATCATGAAATGGAAATCGGCCAGATGGGACGGCCCGAGCCCCAGCTTGCGCCGCGTCAGGCGAAAGCTCTCGACCTTCCCCTCGCGCTTCAGATGGCCCATGTAGCGCGCAAAGGCATCCGCAAATTGCGTGTCCGAGACGCCGGGCTTCAGGTCGCACCAGCCGTGATAAATATCCATTTGCTCCCCCTCAAACGAAAACGGGCGGCACCCCTTTCGAAGCGCCGCCCGCGATACCAGAGCCGTGAAAGCTCAGAGCGCCTTGATGATCTGCTCGACCATCTTCTTCGCATCGCCAAACAGCATCATCGTGTTGTCGCGGAAGAACAGTTCGTTTTCGACACCCGCATAACCCGAACCCATGCCGCGCTTGATGAAGAGCACGGTGCGCGCCTTCTCGACGTCGAGAATGGGCATGCCGTAAATCGGGCTCGACGTATCCGTCTTCGCCGACGGGTTCGTCACGTCGTTCGCGCCGATGACGAAGGCAACGTCGGCCTGCGCGAACTGGTTGTTGATGTCTTCAAGCTCGAAAACTTCGTCGTAAGGGACGTTGGCTTCGGCGAGCAGCACGTTCATGTGACCAGGCATACGACCGGCGACCGGATGGATGGCGTAGGAAATCTTGACGCCTTCCTTCTTCAGATGGTCGGTCATTTCCTTCAGCGCGTGCTGGGCCTGCGCCACCGCCATGCCGTAACCCGGAACGATGATGACCGAACCCGCATTCTTCATGATGAAGGCAGCGTCGTCCGCCGAACCCTGCTTCACAGGGCGCGTCTCGACCTTGCCGCCTGCCGCGGCGCTCGTATCCGCACCGAAGCCGCCAAGAATGACGCTGATGAAAGAGCGGTTCATGCCCTTGCACATGATGTAGCTAAGGATCGCGCCCGACGAACCGACGAGAGCGCCGGTGATGATGAGCGCGAGGTTGCCAAGCGTGAAGCCGATGCCGGCGGCGGCCCAACCCGAATAGGAGTTCAGCATCGAGACGACGACGGGCATGTCCGCGCCGCCGATCGGGATGATGATCAGGAAGCCGAAGATGAAGGCAACGAGCGTGATCGCAAGGAACAGCTCGACCGACTGGTTCGCCGGATCGAGGCAGAGGAACACGACACCGCCGACAATGGCGAGCGCCATGGCCGCATTGATGAAGTGACGCCCCGGCAGCATGATCGGCGCGCCGGACATGTTCCCGTTGAGTTTCGCAAAGGCGATGATCGAGCCCGAGAAGGTGATCGCGCCGATGGCGACGCCAAGCGACATCTCGATGAGATTGCCGGGATGGATCGCGCCAAGCTCGCCGATGCCGTAAGCGGCGGGCGAGAAGAAGGCCGCCCAGGCGACGAGCACCGCAGCAAGACCGACCAGCGAATGGAAGAAGGCGACGAGCTGCGGCATGGCCGTCATGGCAATGCGACGCGCGACGACGGCGCCGATGCCGCCGCCGATGATGACGCCGACAAGGACCAGCGCCCATGTCGTCTGGTTCTGCGTCTGCAGAACGGTAAGCGTCGTCACGATGGCAATACCCATGCCGATCATGCCGAAGCGGTTACCGCCGCGCGAGCTTTCAGGTGAGGACAGGCCGCGAAGCGCCATGATGAACAGGACGCCGGAGACCAGGTAAAGAAGTGCCGCGATATTGGCTGACATGTCTGGGCGCCCCTCAGCGATCTTTTTTCTTGTACATGCCAAGCATGCGTTGAGTAACCAGGAAGCCGCCGAAGATGTTGACCGAGGCAAGGATCACGGCGGCAAAGCCGAGGCCCTTGGACATCCAGCCCGCATCGCCCGCAACCGTCAGATCGACGCCGACGGCGATCAGCGCGCCGACGATGATGACCGACGAAATGGCGTTCGTGACCGACATGAGCGGCGTGTGCAGCGCAGGCGTCACGCTCCACACAACGTAGTAGCCGACGAAAATCGCGAGCACGAAGATCGCAAGCCGGAAAACCAGAGGATCGATTACCGTTTCCATCAGTTTGCTCCTTCGCGGAATTGCGGATGAACCACCTGCCCGTCGCGCGTCAGCGCCGTGCCGGTGATGATCTCGTCTTCCCAATTGATGTTGAGCGACTTCGTGTCCTTGTCGATCAAGGGCGTGATGAAGTTCAGCAGGTTCTTGGAATAGAGAGCCGAAGAGTCGACTGAAAGCTGCGCGGCGACATTGAGATCGCCAATGATCGTGACGCCATGCTTGACGACCGTCTTGCCGGGTTCCGTCAGCGGGCAATTGCCGCCGCGTTCCGCCGCCAGATCGACGATGATCGAACCGGGCTTCATCGTCTTGACCATGTCCTCGCTGACGAGAACGGGGGCCGGACGACCGGGGATCAACGCCGTGGTGATGACGATGTCCTGCTTCTTGATGTGTTCGGCAACGAGAGCGGCCTGGGCGCGCTTGTACTCGTCGCTCATTTCCTTGGCATAGCCGCCGGCCGCATCGCCCGATTCCTCGGATTCGACCATGACGAAAGTGCCGCCAAGGCTCTCGACCTGCTCTTTCGTGGTCGCGCGAACGTCCGTCGCCGACACGATGCAGCCGAGACGCTTTGCGGTCGCAATGGCCTGAAGGCCCGCGACGCCGACGCCCATGATGAAGGCGCGCGCTGGCGCGATGGTGCCCGCCGCCGTCATCATCATCGGCGTTGCGCGCGTGAACGCGGCCGCCGCATTGATGACAGCCTTGTAGCCCGCAAGGTTCGACTGCGACGACAACACGTCCATCGACTGCGCGCGCGTGATGCGCGGCATGAATTCCATGGCGAAGGCGTTGATGCCTGCATCGGCATATTTCTTGATGCGCGCCTTGTCGTCATAGGGATTGAGTATGGCGGCAAGCATCGCGCCGCGCTTCATCAGGCCGATTTCCTCGTCGCTGGGCGCGCGCACCTTGAAGACGAGATCCGCATCTTTCAGCGCCTCGGCTTCAGTGGCGGCGATTTTCGCGCCCGCTTCCTGATAAAGGGCATCGGAGACGCTCGCTTGAGCGCCCGCCCCTGCTTCGACGGTGACGTCGAGGCCAAGGGCGACAAGCTTTTTCACCGTCTCCGGCGAGGCTGCGACGCGCGTTTCGCCGTCCTGCCGTTCTCTGGGGATCGCAAGTTTCATGAACATGCCTGTGTGTAGCAAAGAGCGGCCGCCGGATCGGCGGCCTCTGCTAATTAGAATTATTCCAATTAAATGCCTTGGGCATGATAGTCAACCCCAGCCCCGGGCATTATCGGCGGTCGACCGGCTTACAGAAGGAAAATGGCCATAAGCACGAAAATGACGACAAGCGCGCCAATGCCCCATTTGGCAACGGTGAGGAAACCGGCATAGGTGCCGATATGCTCATCCGCACGCATTGCTGCGCCCCAATCGGGAGTTGCCTTGTTCTCAGCCATGTATCCGCCCTCTTATCGTGATGTCTGCCTTTTTGAGCAGCGCGGACTATAGCAAAGCGAGGGCCTACGGCAAGCGTGCGAGGCACATGCCTGTCCATGCTTATGCAGGGCTCTCGCCCGAATTTGCACAGCATCAAATCTCGAAGGGCGAGCTCTTTGGAAAGTCGGTGCGCCGCGTCGGCTTTGAGTGGTCCCAATCGGCCAGCAGCGCCCGCAATGCGGACACAAAAGCCAGCGGCTGATCGAGCATGATGTGGTGGCGCGCCTGCGGAATTTCGATAAGGGGCGCGGAGCGGCCGAGAAGCCCGGACATGTAATCGCCGATCTCCGGCGGCAGCAGCACGGAGAATTCGCCGCGCATGATGGCGATGCGGCAGCGCGTGGCGGCCAGACGCGCACTCATGTCGCCAATATCGAATCGCTGCCAGATCGCCGGATCGAACTTCCAGGTCCAGCCGCCATCAACCTCTTTCAGGGAATGGCGCGCGATGTAATCGAGGATGTAGCGATTCTCGCAAGGCTGCGGCGGCGCAAGGCGAAAGCGGCCCATCGCCTCGTCAATCGTCGGATAGACGCGGTGAGGACGAAACTCGCGACTGGGCGGGCCACCGGGACGCTCGGGCGGATTGACCGGGCTGTCGACGATGACCGTGCCCGCAAGCCGTTCGCCATAAAGCGCGCCGGTGAGGATGGTGATGAAACCGCCAAATGAATGCCCGACAATGATCGGCGGCTCTTCATTCTTGAAGAAGCCCGCATCTTCGCAAACCGCGATCTGTTCCTCGGCGAAAACCTCGAGCGAATATGTCTCGCGCCAGCCGCTATCGCCCATGCCCGACACGTCGATGGCGGCGACGGAATATTCACGCGCGAGAAACGGCGCGATGAACGACCACCAGCGCGCATGCGCGCCATTGCCGTGAACAAGAAGAAGACCGGGCTTGGAGCGATCGCCCCAGCGCAGATAGTGAACTTGCGTGCCTTCAACCGTGATGGTGCTGCTTTCGGGCTCAATGGCGATGGCGCGCTGAAACCAGCCGGGCGCGTCAATGACCAGTGGTCCCTGCTCGTCACCCGGCGCGATTGCAGGCAGTAGATCGCTCATGCGCTCGCCTGTTTTTTTACGGGCCGATCACCCAGCGCCTTGAAGACGCCGGTGCCCGTCATGATGACGCGGTCCGCACACCAGATGCGGCCTTGCACGGTGAAGAAATCATCCTCGGTGCCGACGATCACGGCATTGCCCTCAACCCAGTCGCCAACTTTCGCCGCCGAAAGAAAATCGGTGAGAAGGCGCACCGTCACCCAATAGCGATGCGCCTTCATCGTGACGGCATGACCGAATGCCATATCGGCAAAAGCCATCAACATGCCGCCATGGCAATTGCCCATGCCGTTGGTGTGATGCTCCTGCACGAGAAAGGCGCGCGCATACTCGCCATCGGTTCCGATCTTTTCATAAAGCGGCCCGATCTGGCGCCCGAAGCCGTGAAACCAGTTCATCGGCTGATAGCCAGCCGGAAGTGAAATGGAGCTTTCTTCGAGGAGATCGTCGGTCATGGAAAAGTCTCGATTTGAATAAGGGTCACACGGGCTTCGGCACGCCCGCCTTCTTTAGCGCGCGCGCCTGACGCTTATCAAGTTTGCCCACATCAAAGCCTTCGATGGTTTCGTTGAAGAGCTTGTAGAAATTCAACTCTGCACCGAGGTGCAGAAAGACGCCGCCAAGACCGATGGCCGCGCGATCCATGAAAACAAACTCGCGCGGCGGCGTCACCGGCCCGAGCTTGCGCAAGGCCTGATGAACCTGAAAGGCTTCCTTGCGGCCATATTCTGCCGGGCTGACGCCATCGGCAATCGAGCGCACGCGATTGTCGAGAAGCGGGCCATAGATGAAACCGGCCCAGACATTCAGAACGTCGATGAGTTCGTTGCTGAGCTTTGTGAAGCCCCAGCGCTTATAGGCCGCCGCCGCGCGGTCGCGATCGTCCGTTTCAAGCGCGCGATAAAGCTCCACCACGCCTTCGACGAAGGCGGCAGGGAAAATGCGGATGCAGCCATAGTCGAGAAGATTGATGCCAAGCGTTTCGCGCACCGTGTAATTGCCGAGATGCGGATCGCCGTGAATGACGCCGTAATGGCTGAAGGGAAGCCACCATGCCATGAACATGGCTTCCGCAATGGCGTTGCGCTCTGCAAGCGAGCGATCGCGGAAGGAAAGCAGCGGCTGACCTTCAAGCCAGGTCATGGTGAGGAGCCGCTTGGTGGAAAGATCGTCCACCGCGACCGGCACGGCGATGCGCGGCTCCTTCGCGAAGATATCGGCGTAAAGCCGCATATGCGCGGCCTCGCGCTCATAGTCGAGCTCTTCGACGAGACGGGCGCGGATCTCGGCATAGATCTCGCGCGTGTCGATTGTCGTGTCGATACGGCGATGGATCGAGAAGATGATGCCGAGCTGATTGAGGTCTGCATCGACCGCCGATTGCATGTCGGGATATTGAAGCTTTGCGGCAAGTGCAGTGCCATCAAGCGCGGTGGCGCGATGCACCTGACCGAGAGAAGCGGCGGCGGCGGCTTCATGCTCGAATGATTTGAACCGCGCCTCCCAGCCCGGCCCAAGTTCGGCACGCATGCGCCGCTTGACGAAGGGCCAGCCCATCGCAGGCGCTGCCGACTGAAGCTCTGAAAGCTCGGCGGCAAATTCCGGCGGGACGACATCGGGAACAGTCGCGAGCATTTGCGCGACCTTCATGATCGGACCTTTGAGCCCGCCAAGCGCGACCTTCAATTCGCGCGCCGTCTTGTCGTTATTCGGCGTCAGGCCGAACATGCGCTGGCCCGCAAATTTCGCGGCAAGCCCGCCAACGCCTGCGCCGACCTGCGCATAGCGTTTCATGCGTCGCCCGAGACGATTGGATTCCTCGTCCTTCAGCGTCGCCCCCTTTAGCGTCACATCGGGCTTCTTGTCGCTCATGCCTCCTGTTCCAATTCGTCGATCAATCCGCGAATGACGGAAAGGCCCTTGTCCCAGAAAGCAGGATCGCTGGCATCGAGGCCAAAGGGAGCGAGCAGCTCCTTGTGACGCAATGTTCCGCCTGCGGACAGCATGTCGAGATAGCGCTCGGCAAAGCCTTCAGACGCTTGCGCATAGACGGCATAAAGCGAATTCACCAGACAATCGCCGAAGGCATAGGCATAGACGTAGAACGGCGCATGAATGAAGTGCGAGATGTAGCACCAATAAGTCTCATAGCCCTCGCCCAGATGAATGGCAGGCCCAAGGCTTTCGCCCTGCACTTCCATCCATATCTTGCCGATCTGCTCGGCGGTGAGTTCGCCTTCGCGCCGCGCCGTGTGGATGCGCCGCTCGAATGTATAGAAGGCGATCTGGCGCACGACCGTATTGAGCATGTCTTCGACCTTGCCCGCGATCATGGCTTTGCGGCACTTCGGGTCTTTCGTATCGGCAAGCAGCTTGCGGAAGGTGAGCATCTCGCCGAAGACGCTGGCGGTTTCGGCAAGCGTCAGCGGCGTGTCGGCCATCAGCGTGCCCTGCCCTGCGGCAAGCACCTGATGGACGCCATGACCAAGCTCATGGGCAAGCGTCATCACATCGCGCGTCTTGCCCTGATAATTGACGAGCACATAAGGATGCGCGCTCGGCACGGTCGGATGCGCGAAGGCGCCCGTGGCCTTGCCCGGGCGCAGCGGCGCATCGATCCAGCCATTGTCGAAAAAGCGCTCGGCGATGTCGGCCATTTTCGGCGTAAAGCCGCGATAGGCGGTGAGCACGGTTTCGCGCGCACTCGCCCATGGAATATGCGCGTCATCCGCTTCCGGCAGCGGCGCGTTGCGATCCCAATATTCGAGCTTGTCGAGGCCCAGCCATTTGGCTTTCAGCGCGTAATAGCGATGCGACAATTGCGGATAGGATTTGCGCACTGCATCGACAAGCGCTGCGACGACTTCGGGCTCGACGCAATTTGCGATGTGACGCGACGAGGCGATGTCGTCGAAGCGACGCCAGCGGTCCTCGATCTCCTTGTCTTTGGCAAGCGTGTTGGTGACAAGAGTGAAGGTGCCGATATTGGCCTCGAACACTTTCGCAAGAGACTTCGCCGCCGCCTCGCGCTTTGCGGGCTCCTTGTCGGAGAGGTGATGCAGCGCTGCCTCAAGCGCGACGGGCGCACCATCAATGTCGAAGGTGAGACGCCCAAGCGTTTCGTCGTAGAGGCGATTCCATGCGCCGCGTCCCGAGACGCTTTTTTCGTGCAGCAGCGTCTCGATCTCGTCGGAAAGCTGATAGGGGCGCATCATGCGCTGATCGCGAAGCCAGGGCGCGTAGTGAGCGAGCGCGGGCGCCTTGAGCGCTGCGGCCATCGCCTCATCTTCCAGCCGATTGAGTTCAAGCGTGAAGAAAAGCAGATCGGTCGATATCTGCGTCACACGCTCCTGCATGTCGCCATAGAACTTGGCATTCACGGGATTGGTATTGTCGGTCGCGTAAAGCAACCCGGCATAGGACATGACGCGGCCAAGCGTGTCTTCCATCGCTTCGTAAGCGCGGATCGCCTCGGCCAGCGCCTCGCCACCCTGCGGCGCACCGACAAGCGCGGAGAGCTTGCCGCGATACTGCGCGGCGAAGGTCCTGGCGGCGTCTGCCACCTGCGAAAGATCGCGGCCGAGTTCCGGCGCTTCAGGGCTCGAATAGAGATCGCTCAAATCCCAGACGGGCAGATCGCTCTCAGCCGATGGGGATGCGGATGGCTCTGCAAGCGAGCGAAGGGGCTTTGAAAAGTGACGCATGAACACTCCGGGCTTGGAGGCCGAGGAAAGCCGACCTCAAGCTTATATCGCGCGGCGGGACGCCATGTTCAACATGGGCCAAGAAAAGCTTTACGCCGAGCGCCAAAAGAAAAGGCCCCGACCTTGCGGTCGGGGCCTTCAATCTGTCTATCGAGACGACCCTTACGGGCAGACCGACACAACCGCACGGCGGTTCAGCGGCTCACGCACGCCGTCGCCCGTCTGGACTGCGAGGTTCGCCTCGCCATCCGAAGTGACCGAGCAGGTCGACTTGCCATTGGCCGTGAGCGCGTTGGCGACCGAGGTCGCACGACGATTGCCCAGAGCGTTGTTGTAGGCGTTGCTGCCCGACGTATCGGTGTGACCAACAACCGCGAAGGCCGGAGTAGCGGACTTCGAGATTTCCTGGATCACAGCCTGTGCTTCTTGCGTCAGGTTGAACTTGTTGAAGCCGAAGTAGATGGTCCAGGGACCGCCCACGGCAACAGCTGCCCTTGCTTCGCAAGCCGTCAGCGCTTCATAGAAAGCTGCCTTCTCGGCCTTCACGCGTTCCGGCTGAACCGGACCGCCTTCGCCACCGAGCCACGAGCCATTGTTGCCGAGCTTATTGTCGCTCGCCTGCTCAACCCAGCCGTCATAGTAACGCTGCGCCTTGGCGCATTCGCAAGCACGGGGGCCAGTGCGACCACCATTATCGAGCGCTGCGAGCAGCTTCGCACGCGCGTCCTGCAGCTCAGGCAGGTCGGATGCGAGCACGCCACGCGTGGAAGGATCCCAAGGAAGCACCGTCTCGCCAGCGGCCGCAGCGCGACCCTTTGCAACGATAGCGGCTGTGTCGACCCAATTGCAGTCGACATAAGCTTCAGAGGTCGCCCTCTCCTGATATTCGCGAGCCAGACACGCGTTGAAGGAGTCGCCGCTGATCGTTTCATGCAGATACGATTCAGCAGTCCAGGTGCCGCAGCCTGCAAGCACGAGGAAAGTCCCCATCGCTATAAGGCGGGATATCATTTTCATCCCAATCTCCGTCGTTATTTATGCTCAACCGCCCGACTTCGTGACGGGAGGCCCGGACCCCACCGGTATCTAACATCAGGCAATCTAATCGCATGGAACCCGACCGACCATCAACCGGATTTGCCAATTTCCCTTAAGTTCGAGCCTCAAAGTTACACGATGGCAACACTATTCCGTATCCGAGACGATTTCACCCGGGGCCAATTTGGGGAGTTATTGACCCAGTTTTATGGAAGAAACCTACGCTCCGAAGGTTGCCATAGGATTAAGATGGTCTTTACCACTTCGCCCCAATATGGGCCAGGTAGATGCATATGACCCGCATTCCCTGAACCATCGAGGCACGTAATGACTCAGGCCATACTGATCGTCGACGACGACCCTGCACAGAGACGCATTCTGGAAGAGGTCGTGAATCGCGATGGTTATCGCGCCGTCTCGGTAGACGGCGGCGCGGCGGCCCTGACCTATCTCGAAGGTCCATCCGGCTCCGAAATTTCCTTGGTGATCCTTGACCTTGTGATGCCCGGCGTCGATGGCATGGAAGTGCTGAAGCGCGTCCATCCGACGAAGCCCAACCTGCCGGTCATCGTTCTGACGGCGCATGGCGGCATCGAAACGGTGGTCAACGTGATGCGCGAAGGCGCGACCGATTTCGTCATCAAGCCGGTGAGCCCCGAGCGCCTCCACGTGTCGATGCGCAATGCGCTGAAGGTTAATGCGCTGACGGGTGAAATTTCGCGTTTGCAGAAGAAGCAGTCAGGCCGCCTGACCTTCTCCGACCTCATCGCGCGCAGCGCCGGAATGGGTCAGGTGATCCGTCTCGGCAAGCGCGCCGCCCAGTCGAACATTCCCATTCTGATCGAAGGCGAAAGCGGCGTCGGCAAGGAGCTGATCGCCAGCGCCATTCAGGGCGAGAGCGAACGCGCGGGCAAACCCTTCATCACCGTCAATTGCGGCGCCATCCCGGAAAATCTGGTCGAGAGCATTCTCTTCGGCCATGAGAAAGGCGCCTTCACCGGCGCCAGCGACAAGCATGCCGGCAAGTTTCAGGAAGCCAGCGGCGGTACGCTTTTCCTCGACGAAATCGGCGAGCTGCCCCTCGACGTGCAGGTGAAACTGTTGCGCGCGCTGCAACAGGGCGAGGTCGATCCCGTCGGCTCCAAGAAGCCGGTGAAGGTCGATATCCGCCTCATCTCTGCAACGAACCGCGATCTGCTGCAGATGGTGAAGGAAGGCCGCTTCCGCGAAGACCTTTACTATCGCCTCAATGTCTTCCCGATGAATGTGCCGCCGCTGCGCGAGCGCAAGGACGACATTCCCGATCTCGTCGCGCATTTCATCCGTCGCCTCGCGGCGGAAGAAGGCAAGCCCGTGCTCGGCATTTCGCGCGACGCGCTCGCCATGCTTTGCGCCTTCGACTGGCCGGGCAACGTGCGTCAGGTCGAAAACGCCGTCTTCCGCGCCATCGTGCTTTGCGACGGCGAAATGCTCGAGGCCTCGGACTTTCCGCAGATCGCCAGCATGGTCGACGGCTATGCGGAATCCGCCATGCCGCGCGCACCCTCGCTCGCGCCTGTCGCCGCGCAGAGCTACGCCGAACCGGCACATGCGCCGATGCGCGAAAACCGGAACACGCTCGCCGAATTCGCGCGCTCGAATTTCTCCGACGGCATCGCCGTCACGGATGATGCGGGTAATGTGCGCAAGCTCGAAGACATCGAAGCGGAGATGATCCGCCTCGCCATCGAGAAATATAAGGGCCACATGACGGAAGTGGCGCGTCGCCTCGGCATTGGCCGTTCGACGCTCTACCGAAAGGTCCGCGAACTTGGCCTTGAAGTCCGCGAAGGCTCCTGATCGGCCTCACATAATCGCAAGCGGAACGGCGCGGGATAGCATCTCGCGCCGTTTTGCCGTCCGGAGGGGCCATATGGCACACCATTGATCCCATTGCGCGAAGAGTGCTATCTCCTCCCCTCCGCATTGCACAATAGAAGTTTCGCCCAAAATGAAGATGGCGCCCGTTACCTTCCTGCTGGGCCTCGTGGCAACCGCACTGATAACGGTTTTCATCTGGAAATTCCTGGGCGCGCCCGTCGACATGGTCGATGCGCCCGCGGGAAAGGTGCATTGCGTCAGCTATACGCCCTATCGCGGCAGCGACACGCCCTTCAATCCCGATTTCATCGCCGATCCCGCCCGCATCGAAGCCGATCTCGTGCTGCTTTCGAGTGTGACCGATTGCGTCCGCATCTACAGCGTCGATCTCGGCCTTGCCGCGACCGTGCCGCTTGCTGCCAAGCACGGCATGCAGGTGCTCCTCGGCATCTGGATCGGGATGGACGAGGAGAAAAACGCAAAGCAGATCGCGCAGGCGATCGAGCTTGCCAATGCCTATCCCAAGGCGATCCGCGCCATCATCGTCGGCAATGAAGTGCTGCTGCGCGGCGAACAGACGCCCGACGATCTGGTGCGCTATCTGAAAACGGTGAAGGAAGCGACGGGCCTGCCCGTGACCTATGCCGATGTGACGGATTTCTGGATGAAGGCGCCGCCGGCGCTTGCCGACGCAGCCGACTTCGTCACGATCCATATTCTTCCCTATTGGGAGAACAATCCGACCTCGGCGGCCGAAGGCGTCAACTACCTGAAAAGCGTGCGCGAGGATGTCGCCGCGCATTTTCCGGGCAAACGCATATTCATCGGCGAAACGGGGTTTCCGAGCCATGGTCGCGAGCGCGGCGGCGCCGTGCCGTCGATCGTTTCCGAAGCGCGCTATCTGCGTGAATTCGCAGCCTATGCCGAAAGTGTCGACCTCGATTATAATTTGATCGAAGCCTTCGACCAGCCATGGAAGCGCGCGCTGGAAGGCACGGTCGGCGGTCACTGGGGTTTCTTCACCACCGATCGCGAACCGAAATTTCCCTGGACCGGCCCCGTTTCCGAACATCCAAAATGGCGTCTTGAAGCAGGCTCAAGCTTCGCGCTTTCGCTTCTCGTGCTGATGATCATGGCTTGGCGCGGCGGCAAGCCCGAAGCGCTGGGCGGCCTTGCCGCAGGCTTCGGCGCGGGCTTTGCGGGCACGGCGCTTCTCCTTCAGGCCGAGCATTCGATCGTGGCGTGGCGCACGCCGCTCGAAGGTGCCGTCGAATTGCTGCTCTTTGCCCAGTCGCTCGCCGTCGTCGTTTTCGTTTTGCCCGAGATCACCAAGAAGCGTCAGGCAGCCGGGCCCATGCCGATTGCCGCGACCCTCGACTGGCTGCGCGCGCCGAACCGCGCCTGTCTTGGAATGCCGCTCTATCTGGGGCTGACGCAGCTCGCCGTGGCATTCTCCGCCATGGTTGTTTCGATGGGCCTGAGCTTCGACAATCGCTATCGCGATTTTCCGCTCGCCGCCTTCGGCCTTGCGGCACTGAGCCTTGCGCTGCTCGCGCTCAATCGCGGCGACCACAAGCGCGCGCTGCCGAACCGCCGCGAGGAAACGCTGTTCGCGCTGCTCTTCATCGTCAATGCCGGCGTGATTGCCTTCAATGAAGGCCCGCACAACGCCGAAGCGCTGACCTGGTGCCTGCTCAACCTGCTGTTTGCACTGCCATGGATCGGCAATCTGAAAGCGGCCGTGTTCGGCGTCTTCAGCTCCGCGGCAGACGCAAAAGCGTAAGCACCAGACCGACCGCGGCATATTCCGAATTGTAGAGCACGAGCCCGACAAGGCTCATCGAGAAGCCGAGCCAGATCGCCCAGCGCCAGCCGAAGGCGATGGCGGCAAGGCCGCCTGCAAGGCCGAGCCAGCCCCAGACCTTCCATATATGCATCATCACGACGGCCTGACGCGGCTCGCACCACCAGGGTCCGGTGTCATCGGCGCAGGCTATGCCGATGGCATGGGGTTCGATCACGAGATAGCGCATCAAAAGGGCGGCGGCGAGAATGGCCGCCCCGGCAACGAGCCAGGACGCGATGCGGGAACGGGGCCATGAATGCGCGGCATCGGTCACGAAATTTCTCCAGCGATAGCGCAAGGAGCATTCCCCTGCCCGCTCGCTATAGCAGGTCGCAAGCGCCGGAAGAAGATGAAGACGATCTAGGCTGCCGGAAAGGATATATGGCGGGATACCCCGCCGCCGCTGCTTGCGTCGCTCCCGCCGCGCGAACCCGCCTTTTTCGCCAAAGACGCAGGCTGCCGGGATGCATCGCCCGCCGACAGGGCGGACAGGAACCGCGCCGCCCAGCGATGAATGTCGTTTTCTTCGACGATCTTCATCATGCCCGCATGGCGCCTGCGCCGTTCATCCAGCGGCATTTCAAGCGCACGCTTCAGCGCCGCCGCCACGGCTTCCGCCTCATGTGGATTGACGAGCAAGGCGCCGTCGCCAAGCTCGAAGGCGGCACCCGCAAATTGCGACAGAATGAGAACGCCCGGATCGGCGGGATCCTGCGCGGCGACATATTCCTTGGCGACGAGGTTCATACCGTCGCGCAAGGGCGTGACGAGGCCGACATCGGCCATGCGATAAAGACCGGCAAGCGCCGTGCGCGAATAGCTGCGATTGATATAGCGGATCGGCGTCCAGATCGCCTCGCCATAGTCGCCGTTCACCTGCCCCGTCTTGGCGTTGATCTGGTGTTCCATGTCGGCATATTCCTGCACCTCGGAACGGCTCTTCGGCGTGATCTGCAGATAGGTGACGCGGTTGTGCCAATCCTCGTTCGCAGCGAGAAAGCGCTCAAAGGCGTCCATGCGCTCTGGAATGCCTTTCGAATAATCGAGCCTGTCGACGCCTATGACGAGGCTGCGGCCCGACATGCTTTCTCGTACCTCCTTGACGAAGGAGGAACGGCTGATGCGCCGCGCACAACGGGCGAAAACCTCCGTCTCGATGCCGACCGGAAACGCGCCGATCCGAACCTGCCTGTCAGGAAATTCAAAAAGATGATCACCGTCGATCTCGCGCCCGCCAAGCAGCGCGAAATAACGCGCGAGATTCTCGCGGTCGTTTTCGGTCTGAACGCCGACGAGATCGTATTGCGTCAATGCGGCGCTGACTTCCAGATGATGCGGCAATGCCTGAATGATTTCGAGCGAGGGAAAAGGAATGTGCAGGAAGAAGCCGATCTTGTTGCGGTGACCGCGCTCGCGCAGAAATTTTGCCAGCGGCATCAGATGATAATCGTGAATCCACACGACATCGTCGGGCTTCAGAAAACGCGAAACATGTTCGGCGAATTCTTCATTGACGCGCATATAGCCGGACAGATCGGCACGTGAAAATTCCGCGAGATCGACGCGGTAATGCATCAGGGGCCAGAGCACGCGATTGGCAAAGCCGTGATAATATTCCTGAAGATCGTCAGGCGACAGATCGGTGACGCAATAATCGATATTGTTGCTGGTCGTGACCTCAGGCGTGAGCGAAGGCGTCTCGCTGACGTGCCCGCTCCAGCCGAACCAGACGCCGCCGCGTTCACGCAAGGCGGAGTTGATGGCAACGGCAAGCCCGCCTGCTGCCTTTGCCCGCCCCGCTTGCGGCACTGCGACCCTGTTTGAAACGACGATAAGACGTGACACCAGCTACACTCCAGTTTTTCTATTCGGCAACAATGAAACGGACGGGCCTGACCATTCGCTCGCGACCAGCGCCAGCCAGCGGCGCACATCTTCGGCTTGATCGAAACGCCCGCTTGCTCCCTCGACATCGCGCCCGACGGAAAAGCCATAGCCGCCTCGCGCTATGGCGGTCCTGAAACCTGCTTCATCCGTTACATCGTCGCCGATCATCACGGGCAAACGGCCGTGAAAGGCGGCGGTGTCTAGGAATGCGGCGACCGCCGTTCCCTTGTCGTAACCCTTGTGCTTCACCTCGAAAACGAAATGACCGGGCAGAATAACGAGACGCGGATCGGCCTGACGCGCAAGTTCGCTATCGATTGCGGCAAGCATCTCGATGCGCCGGTCGGCACAGGCGCGATAATGCATGGCGACGCTCGCGCCCTTATCCTCGACTATTGCGCCCGGAAAATGCTGAGCGAGCGCGACAAGTTTCCTGCGCAAATCGACACGAAGGAGAGCAGATGGCGCCTGCACGACCTCTGCATCGGGCACGAACCGCAATTCCGCGCCGTGAACCCCCGCCGTGCAAAGCCGCAACGGATGGAAAAGCCTGTCGATGGCATCGACGCTGCGACCGCTGATCAGCGCAAGCGCACCATGTAGTTTTTGCGTAGCGCGAAGAAGGTCGCCACGAAGGGATTGAGGCACGGCCACATCTTGAGGTCGCGGCGCGAGATCGATAAGCGTGCCGTCAACATCGAGAAAAAGACAAATCTCGTCAGACAAAAGTTTCTGTCCCATTTCGTCAGATATGAGGTTGATCGCGACGAGCATTCCGCGCCTTAACCCGCAGAAATATGGGCGCTGAAATGACGTGGTGCCGCGGAGACAAACGACCGGGTTACGGATTTAACGCGCAGGCGCTCCGTTTGGTTCCGATTTAATTGAATTTACGAGAACCGGCGCGTGCACCGCACAACAAGGGGTATGGAAACAAATCGCCGCCTCGCTCGTTTGTTGAATGTCGAGAATATGCAATCGGCCTTCATCTCGGCCGACGACACCATGCGAGAGAAGAGGAAACATCATGAAGAAGAATTTCACACGCGTCGCATTGCTGGTGCTTGTTGCCGGTTATGGCGCTGCGGGCCTTGCCGCTTGCAATACCGTTGAAGGCGCCGGCAAGGACGTGAAGGCGACAGGCTCGACCATCGAAAACTCGGCGCGCAACGCCAAGTGACGAGAAGCTGAAACGGCGCATTGAATTCTTCTTATCCATTGAACAGCGACGTCGCACAAAGGCGTCGTAGAGAGGAGACGCTCATGTTGTCCTGGGCCATAACATTTCTGATCATCGCACTCATCGCCGGCGTGCTTGGCTTCGGCGGTATCGCCAGCACCTCTGCGGGCATCGCGCAGATTCTCTTTGTCGTATTTCTGGTTCTGTTTCTGGCGAGCCTCCTGTTCGGCGTCGTCCGTGGACGCCGCCCGCCGGTTTAAACGAGCCATATCTAAAACAGGAAAGGGGCCCATCGCGTGGGCCCCTTTTTCTTGTCACCGCCGATGAAATCAATGCCCGTCGCCGGACAGGTCGTCGACATTCTGAAGGATGGTGTCGAGCGCAGATACGGCCGAGAGCGGCTCATCCGTGCGCAGGGCCAACTCGTCTCCTGAAAGCATCCGCTCCACCGCTGTGCGCGCCCGCGCCACACGGCTTTTGACCGTGCCGATGGCACAGCCGCAAATCTCGGCGGCTTCTTCATAGGAAAATCCGCCCGCGCCGACGAGAACAAGCGCCTCGCGCTGAGCCGCCGGCAGCTTAAGCAAGGCACGCTGCAAATCGGCAAGCTGCATATATTGTTCCTGGCCTGCAGGCGCCGACAATATCTCTTCGGCTTTCGCGTCATCCCATTCGCCCGTGAAGCGCGCACGGCGCATTTGCGAGCGAAAGAGATTGCGCAGGATCGTATGCGTCCACGCCGCCATGCTGGTGCCGGCCTCGAACCGCTTGCGCGCCGTCCAGGCCTTCAGCATGGTTTCCTGAACGAGATCGTCGGCCATTTCCCGATGCCCGCAAAGGCTTCGCCCGAAGGCGCGCAATTGCGGGATGACAGCCGCCAGCTCCGTCTTGAAGTCTTCGTCATTGAGATGAATGACATCGGGACGAGGTTGCGGCGCGTCACTCATGCGGGCACCTCGGCGCGTATCGCCTTTGCGCTGTTCGTCACAGCAAGCGCCGCGACGGGCGCAATCGTCGGCAAATTCATGTCGGTGACTGCGATGACCGAATGATCGCCTTCGGCGGCAACAAAACCCTGCAGGCCGAACATGTCGCCCGGTATGAGCACATTCAAAACCCGACGTCTCTCATCCTTGAGCATCTGATAACGAATGGCCCAACCTCTCTCGACGATGAAGGCGCGCTTAAACGCCTCGCCTGCGACGACAATGTCGCGCCCTCGCTCCGCAACCTGTTTTTGCGCGGGGAGGGTTCGCAATGGTGCGAAATCACTTTCTGTCAGTTCGGCATAATGAGACAGCCGCTTGAACAGAGGCATCATGCTGCCCTCGCGTCGTGACCGGAGTGGATGTCGCAACCTCCTGGAGAGATACGAGAGACCGGAGAAAACAGATCGCGACCAACTCCATAAATCGAGATGGCGCTCGAATTAAACGCACAGCGCCTCAACGGGTTCCATATGGAACTCCGCAAATTGGGCCTATTCGTGGCAATCAGTCCGCCAGCGACACAGTGCTGCTGAGAAACAGCGCCTGACTGATCGCAGCCTTGACGGCATTTCGCTGAAACGGCTTGGTGATGAGGAAGGTCGGCTCCGGCCTGTCGCCCGTCAGCAGGCGTTCGGGAAATGCCGTGATGAAGATCACCGGAACGGTTATGCCGCCCAGAATATCTTTCACCGCATCGATGCCCGAGCTGCCATCGGCAAGCTGAATATCGGCAAGCACAAGTCCGGGCTGCCTGTGTTTTGCAGCCGCCACGGCCTCCTTGCGCGTCACCGCCGTGCCGCTGACCTTGTGGCCCAGCTCGCGGACGATTTCCTCAAGATCCATCGAGATGATCGGTTCATCCTCGATAATCAGCACTTCGGTCGCGATCTGACTGTCTATCTGCGCCAGCGCAGCTTCGAGCAGGGCGTCCATTTCTTCATTGGCGACACCGATGATGAGGGCTGCATCGGCGGCGCTGAACCCCTCCATCGCCGTCAGCAGCAAGGCCTGACGGTTGAGAGGCGTGAGGCGGCCAAGCTTTTCCGCGGCTATCCGCGTCGGATCGGACTCTGCTGCGCCATCCGGTTGGACCTCAATATTGACGGTCGCCCAAATCGTATGGAACAACTGATACAGGCCGGGACGTGCTTCGATACCTGTCGGGAAGCAGGCTGGATTGTCGATGATCGCCATCAAGGTTGCGCGTACAAAGGAATCGCCGCGTTCCTGGCTGCCTGTCAGAGCACGAGCATAGCGACGAAGATACGGCAGATGCGGACCGAGTTCCTGTGCGAGTGACATATCAGTCTGGACTCCTTTGTTCATCCGGCAGGACCGGTCTCCATGGTGCACTGAAATTAGTGGGCAGAATATGTCTTACTTGATGGAACCATTGAGCCGAAAAAGAGTTTCATTCACGCCGCGAGTTTTGTGGCCTTTTTTCTTATACGCCGCAAATCAGGACGGCAGAGTTTGGAAATGACGTCAGGCAAGGGTAGACAAGGCGCGTCGGCGGGCACCAATTCAGGGGGCAAGGCGGCGTCAAATCGCGAAGAAGCAAGGCAACGGCGCGAAGCGCTCGGGCGTAGTCTGCGGCGCGTTTACCAAGATGTGGTTCAGGAACCGGTCCCCGACGATCTCGCGGAACTGATGAGGAAGCTTGACCAGATTACTGAGCAGGACGGCTGAAGAGGCGGTAGCGAGCCGATAAAATCCTGCGAAACGCGAAGCATATTTCCGCACCTAGCTGCATGAACGAATTTCCACTACCCCCCGAAAGGGGCGTTTTCTTATGCGTGCACAACTAAAGTCGCTCCGCGCGAGGCTCCTGTTTCTCCTCAGCTTCACGCTGCTTCCGATTGCCGCGATCGCCCTGGCGAACGCTTATATCGGCTATCAGCACTATCGCACCCAGATCGTCACCAGCGTGGTCGGCGAAGGCGAACAGGTTCTTCGTCGCGAAGAAGCGATCATCAATCGCGCGAAAAATCTGCTGGGCGCCATTGCCGTCTTGCCGCCCGATACGGCGAAAGCCCAATGCGGCGAGAACCTCGCAAGGCTGCTCTCCCAATATTCAGACTTCACCAACATCGCCATGCTCGCGCCCGACGGCGCGGTGCAATGCATTGCGCAGGGCAGTCAGGGCGCTGTCGCGGCGCCTTTCCCGGCCTGGTTTCAATCCGTCCTGAACGGCCAGTCTTTCGCGATCAGCGCGGCGGACCCGGGCCTTGGCGCCGAACCGAGCATCGCGGCCGCCGCGCCCCTTTTCGATGCGGGAAACAATGTCCGGCATGTGCTGGTCGTCATGATCAAGCTGAGCGCCCTTGAACAACCGATGCGCGACATAAGCCTCCCCGAAGGCGGCGCCATGGTCGTACTCGACCATAAGGGCAACGCGCTGGTGCAGCGTTCAAATCAGGTGCCCACAGAAAACTGGCTGCCCACCGGCTTTCTCGACAAGCAGCCGAGCAGCACGGCATCGGGCATCTTTGACGGATACGGAAATGACGGCATTGAACGGCGTTACGTGCTTGTGCCGCTGGCGGGCGAGATGTTCGCCGTCTATGGAATGCCCACAGCATCGATCGGCGACCCTGCCCACTTTCTTCTCTACAGCAATATCGGCTCCGCGCTGCTGATGTGGCTCGCGGCGCTGGCGATCACGGCCTTCGCGATAGGATATTTCGTCACCAGGCCGCTGCTTCGAATTCGTCGTGGCATGGCGGCCTATACGGCGGGCGACACGCGCTCACGCATACTCGACGTCGACGATCTGCCCGGCGAGGTGCAGCTGCTCGCGGCGACATTCAACGACATGGCCGATACGATTGCCGCCCGCGACGACGCGCTGCGCGAAGCCGTGTCGCACCAGAAAGCCCTGACGCGCGAAGTGCACCACCGCGTGCGCAACAATCTGCAGATCATCAACAGCCTGATGAACCTGCAGAGCTGGCGCGCGGAAACCCCGTCTGAAGTGGCGACCTTCACCGAGGTTCAGAGGCGCGTGACAGCGCTTGGCCTTGTGCATGGTGCAATCTATCAGGGCGACGACATGCGCTCCGTCAGGCTGAAAGCGCTGCTGACGGATTTATGCGCGGCGACGGAACAGGCCATGGGCGATATCGATCCGCTGCCCCTTTTTGAGGCCGATGCCGACGAGCTGTCCGCTTCCGCCGATATTGCCGTGCCGCTTGCCTTTCTCATTACGGAAATCATCGGCGAGGCGACGTTGCGCCGTAATGGCAGCCCTATCCCCGGCCATATTCGCATCGAGATCCGCAAGGCTGGAACCGGCGGCATTCTCATCGTGCAGGCCGACAAGCGTTTATTTGAACCCGCTCAGGGTGAAGCCCCGGCCAGGCGCAATGGTCTCAATCTTTTAGCGGGTCTTGTGCGCCAACTTGGCGGCGTGCAGCAGATCAACGAAGACGGGACGGCTATTCAGGTAACGATTCCAAACATTTCGCCCTCGCTTCACTAAATTTTGTCGAGTGACGGATTTTCGGGAACCTATTACGCGCATCGGCGTTTTATCAGTGTTCGGAATGCGTGATTGAATTTTGGCGAGCCCCTTTGGGGCCGCTGAAAAACCCCGACCCGGCATTTATCGTCCCCCCGTGCCCCCCCGTGCCAGGTCGGGGTTCATTCCGGACCCTCCCGTAAAACACGAGTTTTAGCCCGCCCTGGCGGCAGCCTGTCCACGTCGGAAGGCGCGCAAAAAAGCGCCCGCCGACATGGTCGGCAGGCGCTTCCTCGCTAAAACTCACACCACTCCACGAGGCGTCAATGCGTGGCGGGCGAGCCCGCGTCTCTGTCCGGCGTCGAAACAACCGAAGCTGTGGATTCGTCGATCGAATAGACGAAGGCCGGTGCGGCCGACAAACCCGCCTTGGTGTCCTGCAGTGTGATCGGCCGATCCTTGGTGAACGTGCCGAGCTTGTTAAAGGCAACCGCGACGCGCTTGTCGCCGACGCCGAGAACGCCGCCGAAATCGATGGCCGCGTAACGCGCAACGCCGTTTCTGTCGAGGATCAGATCCGAAATCCTCGCGGTCTCGTCGCCATCCTGAAGCTTGACCTTATGGCCGAGCAGCGAGCTGGCAAGCACCTGCCCCGAACCGATCTTGTCCTTGTCGACGGCCGGCAGCGCCTTGAGGCCATCCTCATTCATATCGACCTTTACGACCGGCTTTTTGACATCGTGACCGGACCAGCCGAGGCTGGAAAAATCGACACCGACATTCTTCGCGCCGATGCCCGCAACGCCGCCAACCGCGATGATTGCGCGCTGCGCATGCCAGGCATCGTCGAACACGACATCATTTATCTTGGCGATGCTTTTGCCGTCGGGGCCTGCGACATCGGCACCATTGAGGTAATAGGCGCTCAATGCATCAGCCGAAATGACATCGACACCGCTCTCATGCGTGATGACATCCGGCGAAAGCGCCGATTTCGCACCCTCCGGCGCAGCCTGCACGCGCGATGCCGCATCAGGCGACACGGGAGGAGCAATATTATCGGCGCCTGCAGCGTAAACCATCATCGGCATACAGACGGTCAGCAATGCTGTCCCTGCAAGAAGGCGTTTCATTTTCAATCTCCTTCGATCATTAACGGAACTGTCGAAGGTTTAACGATGCCTGAAAAATATTGTTCCGCAGCGAAACGGCGAAAGCTCAAACTCGCTCAACCACACCTGCCGAGATATTGCGACAAGGCGGCAGAAAGGCTCGCCTCGGAATATGGCTTGGCGACAATCGGCACATGCGAAAAATGATCGGGAATGATGCTCTGCTCGCCATAGCCCGTTGCAAAGAAATATGGCGTGCCGGCCTTCGCCAACTGCTCAGCAAGCGGAAATGAGGTTTCACCGCCGAGGTTAACGTCGAGAACGACAATGTCGAAAGCACCCTCACCGAGAAAGGACCGCGCATCCTCGCACCGCGCGGCAATATCGACATGCGAAAATCCAAGGCGGCGCAACATGTCTTCCGCCTCAAGGGCGATGATCATATTGTCCTCGACCACGAGCGCACGCAGCGCGTGATCCGCCGTAAAAACCTCGGGCGACAATATCGGGCGTCGTGGCTGCGCCACATCGACCAACTGATCCTCGACAAACTCCGAAGGGATTTTGAACGTGGCCGACAGGCCGTGCGTCAGATAATCCAGATTGACGGCCCCTCTCAACTCGAAGGGGATCATGCGCTCCACAACGGTCGAGCCGAAGCCGCGCCGCTTCGGTGGCGAGATCGGCGCAACGCAATGCTCGCGCCAATCGAGACGAACCGCGCCATCTTCGTTGCGCGCCCAGCGCACAGCGAGTTTTCCAGATGCCTGACTGAGCGCACCATATTTGGCGGCATTCGTCGCAAGCTCATGCATGACGAGAGCGACCACCGCAAATGCGTGGGAGGAAAAGGCGATATCGGGGCCTTCGATCTCGATCGCGGTTTGCGACGTCAGATAGGGCGCCACTTCAGCTTCGACCAGCGAGCGCAGCGGCACGCTCGAAACGCCGTGACCGTTTATCTGATCATGCGCCAGCGCAAGCGAGCGCACGCGCCCGGCCAAAGTCTCGACAAATCCCTCAAGCGTGTCCGATGTTTCGGCGGTCTTGGCGACCAGAGACTGGAACAGCGCCAGAAGATTCTTGATCCGATGGTTGAGTTCCTTGATCAAAAACTCCTGACGATGCAACGCGACGGAATTGTCTTCCTCATCGCGATCGAGACGCCGCAGCTTGAGATCGAGGAGAAGGGAGCGCAGGGAATGTGCGACCTCGACATCGACGCGGCTCCAGGGAAGCGAGCGGCCGCTTTCCATCTCTTCGCGAACCGGCGCGAGCTGCCCCGGCTGAGCCCAGCGGACCGGACGGACCGTCTCCTTGCGGAACAGCATCAGATAGCTGTTCGGCTGTCGGCCAAGCCTGACGGCAAGCACACCGCCAAGACCCGTCAGGCCGCCGCCTTCGGCCGACACGCCGAGATCGTCATGCGACTGGACGACCGACGCCACCGCATCGAGTTTCGCAATCAGACCGTGCACCGCATCCGGCGAGGGCACTTGCCCGGCCGCGGCAAATCCGCGCCCGTTCCAATAGCCGATGCCGTCAAAGGCGACATGTCGTCCCAGCGCGTCGGCGAAGCCCTGAAGATTTTCTTCAGGGTCTATCTCGAGCGCGGGATCGATCAGAACCTCGCTGCGCGCCTTGCGGGCCGTCATATGCGTGCCGAAAGTTTCAGCCGCGCCAAGAAGGCCGATTTGCAGCGCGATGCCGTTCACGAAAAACTCGATGGCGCCTCGCGTCTCGAAGGGGATGAAGCGCGGCTCTGCATTCACGCAAACCATGCCGCCCCATGGCGCGTCGATCGGACCTATCGGAAGCGCAAAGACCGAGCCGATGCCGCATTGTTGAAGGTAAGCCGCATGAGCAGGCGAGATGCATTGCAGACCGAGCGCATTCAAGCCGTGCAATTCACCCTGCGCCACAGGCCCGGGCATAATGGGCGAAGGAACATAACTCGTGTCCGGGATATAGGCGAAACGCGCGCCCTTCACGAGATCGCGCGCCAGCATATTCGTCTCGTTGACGCCGTAAAGAAGCCCGCTGCTCGACGCGCCGTCGCTGCGGTGCTCGTCGGCGACGATCTCGCTCGTGCCGTCTTCACGAAAGCGGAAGATGCCGACGCGATCAAATCCGGTCAGTGAACGCGATTGCCGCGCGGCGCGAACGCAAACATCCATCGGCGACGTCGCGCTTCGCACGCGAGCACGCATTGCGCGGAGAAGAAAAAACGCATCGTCGGCGCTTTTCTGGCCGGGCTGGCGCGGCTTGATCTCGATAACCGCGCGAGACTGGTCGGCGTAAAGAGCGAGATCGAAACGCTCGCGCTTGTACCCCATGGCGAGGTTCATCAGCCGTTCCGGCTCGCCATTGGCCATAACGAACTGCAAAATATTTCGCAGACGGTGAATTGTGTGACGCGACATCAACTCACTGAGAGGGCGGCCGATCACTGCTTGCGCATCAGCACCGAAAATAGGCTGAAGGCTCTCGCTGGCATGCGTGACCACCCATTCGGGAAGTCGCAAGACGAGAAGCGCACCATGGGGCTGAACAGCATCGATTGTCTCTATTGTCCGTTCCTCACGACTGCGACCTCAAATAGAGCCGCGCACTGTTCAGGCAAACGCGAAATTCAAATTACAGGATGGTGAGGCGAAATAAGCAACTGTTGAATCGTGCCCACGGACACACAAACCACTCCTGCCACTCCGCCTCAACACAGGGGCGCGGCGAAACGGTGGCAAGAGCCGCTTTTATCTGAGCCATCGCGGAACCGCCGACGATACGCGGCGTTGATCCAGCGTGACAGCAAGCGAAGCCGGTCGGCATGGCCCCGCCCCGACCTCTGGCGGATCGCGCGGCTCTCAATTTCAGGAACGCGGCGCTGCCGCATAATTTGAGTTCCGGTTCCGGCTGGAGCATTTACGCAGAGGTCGACATGATTGAAGCAACGACGAAATCGGCGGAGAAAGGCAAGGATGCCACGGCCGATGCCTTGCGCGCCGACGCGCGATGAGCGCCCTGCTCCCGCCCACCACTCGGATTTCAAACGGACGCGGCGAGCTTTCCGCAATCCGGTTCTGCCTCATCATTCTGGTTGTCATTGCGAGCGTCTGGAGCATGAGCATCGCTCAGACCGTGCTTTTGCCGACGTCATTCGCGGTCATTCTGGCGCTGGTCCTCGCGCCGGTCGTAGGCTCGCTCGAAGACAATCTTCGCTTGCCGCCCTGGGCCGCCGCAAGCCTGGTCACGATACTGGCCGCCTGCATCATCGGTACGTTGGTGATGATCGTCATTCCGGGAGTGAGCGACTGGCTGAAACACGCGCCGGATTTTGTGCGCGCACTTCAGGAAAAACTCGCGCCGCTACAGAAATCCTTCCGCGCCGTCGATGCCGTGACGCGCGAAATCGGCCGCATGGGCGGCCAGCGCACGGTGCCGACGCTCGTCACACCCCGACCCAACATGATCGAAGCAGTCGCGACAGCGACACCCGGCGCTTTGGCGACGACATTCTATGTCATCATCCTGACGCTCTTTCTGCTGGTCTTCCGCGCGACCTATCGCGAACGCCTGATCATGTTGCCAACGAATCTTTCCGATCGGCTGCGAGTGGCAAGGATCATCCGGGACGTGCGCGCCTCCGTCTCGCGCTATCTCTTCGTGCTCGCATCGATCAATGTCTGTCTCGCACTTCTGACAGCGGGTACCTTCATGGCGCTCGATATCAGCGGCGCCGTGCTCTGGGGCCTTGCTTATGGCCTACTCAACTTCATCCCCATCATGGGACCGGCAGCCATCATCATCGCCTGCGCGCTGGTGAGCTTTGCGACGGAGGATACTTTTTTCGCCGGTGCTCTACCGCCCGCCATTCTGCTGATCATCCACACGCTCGAAGCCAATTTCGTCCAGCCCTGGCTGCTGTCGAAACGCATCGTCATCAATCCGTTCGCAATCTTCGTCGGCGTGTCGCTGCTCGTGGCGCTCTGGGGTCCGCTCGGTGCGCTCGTGGCCGTGCCCATGCTGATCCTGCTGCATACGGTCGCCTGCCGCGTCCCCTCCATGCGTTTCGTCGCCATGCTTCTTGCCGCCGAATATCAGAACCCGGCACCGCTGCAAACGAAAGCGCCAGCCTCAGAAGGCTGGCGCTTGATCGTGATGCGATTGAGAATTCGCCTCCAGACAGGCACGCGGCAAAAGCCCGCCGACGTGACCGAGGAACGCAGCCGCCGACCGGCCGCCTAGCGCGCCTGCGTGCAACGCGTCGTGTAGGGATCGACGATATGAACGCCGTCAGGCCGCCGATTCTCTTCGATATGAAATACAACCGCAGGGCGGCCTGAACGGTCAGCCTCCAGCGTGCCGACCGCGCCAGCCCAAGTTCCCGAGGTAAGGCGTATCTTGTCGCCGTCACGGGTAAACTGGCCGCCGCTCTTTCCCGCCGTATATTTTCCCGATGGGCTGACGACCAGCGAGACCATGTTGCTATAGGCGAGGCTGTATTCCGTCGGCTTGCCGAGGCCCACGCCGATCTTGCGGTCTTGATAGGCGCAAGTGAGTTTGACCTTGGGCAGAACGCCCGTTGCAGCGGCAGCAGGCGCGGAGCCGCCGGCAAGCTGCACCTGTCCTTCCGCCGAGCCGCCCATCATGCCCTCTCCCGGCAGGAAGGCTTCAAAGCGGCCCTTGATCGACGCGCTATCGCATGGGCCGCCGATCTCGGCGCGCGCCCGGCCGCTCTCGGCGCGGAAGTAGCACTTGCCGTTCTCGAAATAGCTCCGCGATGGCATGAGCGCCGCCTCGAAAGACTGCCCGCCAACGCTCACACGCATGGTCCCGGTGAAATCTCCGCCCTTGAGCGTCGCGGAGATGAAGAACTTCCCTCCCGCACCGCCGCCGGTATCCACAATGCCGGAAAGCGTCATCGCGCCACTATTCGGTGCGAGCGCAACCGCTTCCGCCGCTGCGGGCAGACACAGCGACAGCATGGCCGCGAACGCAACCTGCCGCGCTATCCCCATCCGCGTTCTTCCTTCTGCAAACAACTTCATCATTGGCCTTCGAAAATGACATTAAGCGTTGAACCGACTGCACCGATCGAAGCTAGATGAAGCCGACGCCTACATAGGCGATGACGGCACCCGCCAGCGTGGCGGTAAGCGGCGACACCAGTGACGGGAGTGTCGTTTCCAGCGTGCATTCGGCAGGCTTGTCCGGGTTGTAATGTACCTGCACACGCGCCCCGACCGGGTAACGAGCAACGATCTCCTCGGCTTTTTGTCGATCGTCGAACCGGTTCGCAGCGCCGAAGCTCAGGCGCGTGCCTGTGAGGCCCTTGCCGCCGACTTCATAGGTATAAGACGGCTGGACGTAGTAAACGTCCTGACTGCTGTTGTCGGAGCTGGTTTCAACCTTGTGCACGACCTCGCTGACGGTCACGACGCCATCGACCACCGGCCAATTTCCCGCCTTCCCGGCTTTGCTCCGTGCACGAAGATAAAAAAACCAGCCGGTGGCGGTCACGGCGAGTGCCGCGATCAGGATAAGTTCTCCCATGATGATGCCCTCAGGTGCTTCTAGTTCAGGCCGCCAGCCGCGACGACACCGACCATGGGCACCAGAATATTGCCGCCACCCGCGGCGACGACATTGGCGCCGCCTGCGGCAACAGCATTGGCACCGCCCGCCGAAACCACGCCATTGGAATTGATCACGGAGCCAGCCCGCGCGCCGCTAGCTGCGCTCACGGCAGACGAACTCAGCAAACCCTGCGATGCAGCCTGCACGGCGGAAACGAAACGGGAAAAACCCCAGCGCTGATTGGATGAACCAGAGCACTGCCATGCGATCACGCGCGAACCCTGACCGCCGCCGCGCTCCACATCGGCGCACCAGCCTTCTTCATTGCGAAGAGCGCCTGCGCTGGTGATCGTCCATTTCTGGCCACGCGATCCGTTGCACGAACCGGCAACGATCCCTGAGCCTGCGCCGCCCGTGGTCGAAAGGCAGCGACCGCCGACCAGCAATTCGCCATAGCTGCCGCTGCGGAAAGCAAAGCTCTGATTGCCCGCGCCGTGGCAGGACCAAAGAATGGCTTCCACGCCGTTTCTCATATCCAGACATTGCCCGGCCTTGTGACCGCTGGCCATGACTTCCGCATTTGCGGGCTGGATGAATGAGGCGCTCAGCAATACTGCAGCGCTGGCAGCCAGAATATACCGGAACATATTACCCCCAAAAAACTTACGTTTGCGTTTGCAACAGAACTGATTCGATCTGATGCTAACGTAGGGAATATGTTCCGTCTACGGACTTTAATTGAGCGACGGCAATCAGAGCCATGATAAGGGGGTGCCGGGCCGATTTGCAACGCCGCTTCACAAAACAAAAACGCCAGCCTTGAGGGCCGGCGCTTTGAAATTTATGAGACCGCACACCCTCAAATGGGGGTGCGGCAAACAAGCTGTGAGCTACTCGATCATGCCGAGCGCGTGCAGGTAAAGCTCGAGAATGGCTTCCTGCTCCTGGCGCTCAGCCTTGTCCTGCTTGCGAATGCGCACGACCTGACGCAGCGTCTTCGTATCGAAACCATTTGCCTTGGCTTCCGCGTAGACTTCCTTGATGTCAGCCGAGGTCGCGGCCTTTTCTTCTTCGAGACGTTCGATGCGCTCAATGACCGAGCGAAGCTGATCATGCGCAACGCCGCCATTATTCAAAGGAATATTGCCGTCCGCCATGATGCGTCGCTCCAATTCAATCAACAGGGTGGTGGGTGGCAGACCCTATCGGCGTGGGGGCCGGGCGGCAATATAGATGCTTAACAAAGCTGTGGATATTACCGGCGCTCAGCCATGCGCCTTCTTCTGCGCGGCTTCAAAAGCGGCAAGCTGCTCGGGCGTCGCCTCGGGCTGATACTTCGCCTTCCATTGGGCAAAGGGCATGCCGTAAATCGTTTCGCGCGCCTCATCCTTGGTCATAGAGAGGCCTTTTGCCTCCGCCGCTTGCGCGTACCAGTCGGCAAGGCAGTTGCGGCAGAAGCCGCCATGGATCATCAGATCGATATTCTGGACGTCCGTGCGCGCGCCAAGATGCGCAACGAGGCGGCGAAAGGCCGCGGCCTCAAGTTCGCTCTGCGTGGTCTTGTCCATGTCGCTCTCCTCACTCATCGGCATGCGAGCCGTAATGACGTATTTCATGCAATGCAGGCAGAACCGCGATGCGCGTAATCAATCGCGCCAGACGCTCCGCCCATTCTTCCTGCCCGCGCGCATCGGCGATGAGATCCTGCCGAATCTCGACCAGCGCATGCGGCAAGCCGTTCTGCGTTCCATGCCGATATAGGCAGTCGCCCTTCAACTCGCCAGAGTATGGCTCATTGTCGCCGATAACGAGACCCGGCTCCTGACGCAGGGCTTGAAGCAGCGGCATCGGCAACCTGTCATCGCGATCCCACAATATGCCCGCATGCCAGGGCCGCGCCTTTCCGCGCCAGACCGGGGTGAAACTGTGAATGGAGAGGATCGCCGGAACGGCGCCTGCCGCGCGCGCCCGCGATACGGCCCCCGCAACCGCTGCGTGATAGGGCTCGTAAAAATGCGCGAGACGATGCGCAAACTCGGCCGCGTCCTGAAAGGCATCGACATTGCGGTTTGCCGGAATGATCGCGCCATCGGAAAGCTTCATCACCAGCGTCGGATCGTCGGCCCCGCGATTGAGATCGATGAGAAGCCGCGAGAACCGCGCGAGAACCGCCGGGCAGCCGAGCTTGTCGGCAAGCAGCCGCGACACCGCGCCCGCGCCGATGTCATAAGCGATATGGCGCGAGAACTCGCCAGCATTGAGACCGAGCGAGCCATACCCCGGCGGCAAGGCGTTCGATGCATGGTCGCAAATGACGAGAAATCGGGGCTCGCCCTCGGGATTGATGAGTTCGAAGGGAAGATCGCCTTCGCGTGACATAGACTGCATGGGCGCACTATACCCAATGACCGACAGGCCGAGAATGCTTCCCGACATGCCCGCAAGCTTTCCAGACACACGCGCGCTTCTCAAAAACCTCTTTGAGGCGGCCATTCACGCGGCATTGCCCGATGCCATTCTCGCCCGGCACCTGCCGCCCCCTCCCAGGGGCCGCCTGACGGTCTTCGCCATCGGCAAGGCGGCAGCCGCCATGGCAGCAGCCGCCGAAGCCTATTACGCGGCGCATTTCCCCGACGTCGTTCTGCAAGGCATCGCCCTTACGCGCTACGGACATGGCCGCCCGACGCGCCACATCGAAGTCATCGAAGCGGGCCACCCCGTGCCCGACGCCAATGGCGTCGCCGCAAGCGCCCGCATTCTGCAAATGGCAAACGACCTCGACCCGAACGATTTCGCATTGGTGCTGATTTCGGGCGGCGGCTCGGCGCTCGCGACCTTGCCCATCGACGGCGTGACGCTCGACGACAAACGCGCACTGACACGAGCGCTCCTCGCATCCGGCGCACCGATTGCCGACATCAATTGCCTGCGCAAACATCTCTCACGCATCAAGGGCGGGCGGCTTGCAAAGGCGATCGCGCCCGCACCGTCGCTGACGCTGGCGATCTCCGACGTGGCGGGCGACGACCCCGCCGTCATCGCATCCGGCCCGACCGTCGCCGATCCGACGACGCGCGAGGACGCATTGCGCATTTTGCGGAAATTTCACATCGATGCGGGCGAGCATATCCTTCACGCGCTGGACACCTCACCGGAAGGCCCGAAGCCCGGCGACGCGGCTTTTGCCCACGCAAGCTTTGAACTCATCGCCAGCGGCGCGGGATCGCTGAAGGCCGCAGCCGCTATCGCAAAGGCGCATGGGTATGACGTGATCGACCTCGGCGACAAGGTGGAGGGCGAAGCGCGCGACGTCGCAGCCGATCATGCGCGCCTCGCACTTGAAGCAAGGGCCGCCGGTCAAAAACTCGCCATCCTTTCAGGCGGCGAAACCACCGTTACCTTCGCCGCCAGAAGCGCAAACCCCGGCGGGCGCAATCAGGAATATGCGCTGGCCCTCGCGCTGGCGCTGAATGGCGCGCCGGGCATTGCGGCGCTCGCAGGCGACACGGACGGCATAGACGGCGGTTCGGGCGTTGCAGACGACCCCGCAGGCGCACTCATCCTCCCCGACACCCTCGCCCGCGCCCATGCGCTCGGCCTTGACCCGCAGGCCGCCCTTGCCACGCATGATTCAGGGCATTTCTTCGCAAGCCTTGGCGATCTCGTACAAACGGGGCCGACTTTCACGAATGTGAACGATTTCCGTGTCATTCTGGTAGAAAGACCTGCCGCACGAGATAACGCATAAGGAACAGCACCTTGATACGCCGCCGTAACGTCAAGATCATCGCAACGCTTGGGCCCGCATCGAGCTCGCCGGAAATGATCCGCTCGCTCTATGACGCGGGCGCGGACGTATTTCGTCTGAACATGAGCCATCTCAATCATGACGGCCTGCGCCGGGTCCATGCAATGATCCGAGCGGTCGAAAAAGATGTGGATCGCCCGATCGGCATTCTCGCCGACCTGCAAGGCCCGAAACTGCGCGTCGGCGAAATGGAAGGCGGATCGGCATTGCTCGAAGCGGGCCAGCGCTTCCGCCTCGATCTCGACACGACGACGCCCGGCACAGTCACGCGAGCACCGCTGCCCCATCCTGAAATTTTCGCCGCCATCAAGGACGGCCAGTCGCTGCTGCTCGACGACGGCAAGATCCGCCTGCGCGTGCTGAAGTCGGGCGAGGACTTCGCCGAAACGGAAGTCGTGGTCGGCGGACGCCTGTCGAACCGCAAGGGCGTCAACGTGCCCGAAGCTGTGCTGCCTGTCGCCGCCCTGACCGCGAAAGACCGGGCCGATTTTGAAGCAGCGCTCGAACTCGGCGTCGACTGGGTGGCGCTATCCTTCATTCAGCGCCCCGAAGACATTGCAGAGGCGCGCAAGATTGCACGCGGACGCGCCGCCATTCTCGCCAAGATCGAAAAACCGCAGGCGCTTGTGCATCTCGATGAGATCGTCGACATGGCCGATGCGCTGATGGTGGCGCGCGGCGACCTCGGCGTCGAATTGCCGATTGAACAGGTGCCGGGCTGGCAGAAGCGCATCACGCGCGCATCGCGGCGCGCGGGCAAGCCCGTCGTCATTGCAACGCAGATGCTGGAAAGCATGATCTCTTCGCCCGTGCCGACACGCGCCGAAGTCTCCGACGTCGCCACCGCCGTTTTCGAAGGCGCAGACGCGATCATGCTCTCGGCGGAATCGGCGGCGGGCCAATATCCGATCGAAGCGGTGCGCATGATGAACAGCGTCGCCGTGGAGGTCGAGGCGGACCCCACCTATCCCGGCATCATGTATGCGCAACGCAATGAGCCGGAAGCAACCGGCGCCGACGCGATCAGTGCGGCGGCGCATATGGTTGCCGACACGCTGAAGGCGGCCGCCATTGTCTGCTGGACCAATTCAGGCTCGACAGGCTTGCGCGCGGCACGCGAAAGACCGCTCTTCCCGATCCTCGCCCTGACGCCGATCCCGACGACCGCGCGACGTCTGGCGCTGGTCTGGGGCCTTCATTGCGTGCTGACCGAAGACGCGAAAGACCTCGACGACATGGCGGAACGCGCCTGCGGCATTGCTTTCCGTGAAGGCTATGCCCAGCCCGGCCAGCGCATCATCGTGACGGCTGGCCTGCCGCTTGGCACGCCCGGCGCAACGAACATGCTGCGTGTCGCCTTTGTGGGCCGCATGGGAAGTTCGGCGGATTGATCAGAACAGGATAAGGCTCGCGCCGGGCTCAACCACATGCGTGCCCGGGCGCGGGACCTTTCCGTTTGCAAGACGCTCGAGCGCATCTATGACGATGTCCGGTCGCGCGTAATGCGGCATATGGCCGACGCCGACGAGCTTGATAAGTTCGGAACCGGCGATCTCGTCATGCAGCGCATAGGAATGCAGCTTCGCCCAGACGGTGCGGTCGCGATTGCCAGTGATGATGATCGTCGGCACCTTGATGTCGTGATAACGCTTGCTCTGCGTCAGCAGATAGTCGCGCAGCCTCGATGAATCCATGCTGTTCGCGCGGAAATTGTCGGGGCGGAAGAGAAGCGGCAGACCGATGCTCGCCGCATAGCCCGCTGGCGCCTTGTCCGGCGCGAAATTTCCCTCAACGCCCGCGCCCATCAGCAGCTTGCCGCCCGGAACCATCAGCGTACGAAGAAAAACCGAGCCGATGACCGGCTTCGACACAAGCCTGTGATACCAGGCCGTCTTGCCCTCCCAGACATGCGTTGCGCCGGAGAGAACCACGAGGCCGCCGATTTCATCGGGAAAGGCAAGCGCATAGGCGGTGACGAGCGCCCCACCCCATGAATGCCCGAGCAGCACAGGCTTTTCGATACCGAGCGCGACGACCGCCGCGTGCAGGATTTCTGCCTGCACAGCGGGATTGGCGATATCGAAATGCTTCGGCCTCTCACTCCAGCCATGCCCCGGCCGGTCGAAGGCGATGACGCGGTGATGTTTCGCAAGCGCCGGCATGATGCTCGCCACCATGTCGCCGAGATTGCCGCTGGCCCCATGCACCAGAACGATGGGCGCGCCCTGGGGATCGGCAGGTCCCATTTCGACATAATGCAAACGCGCGCCCGCGGCGCCGACAAAGCCGCCACGCGCCGGATAGGCACGCCCTATGTGCTGAAAATATTGCGCTGAATAGACGGCGAGGACCAGAAGCAGAGCCGCGAGCACAATAATGAGCAGCGCGAGAAACCACATGGGCGTCAGATCCCCCGCCCTTCAACATCGGTGGACAGTCTTTTCTCCGCCTGCATCGCATTGTCGAGCCAGGGATTGATCGCAAGCGCGCGGCGGAAAACTTCCAGCGCGCCCTTCTTGTCGCCAAGCTCCTGCAACATGATCGCAAGCCCGCCCATGGCCGCAAAATGGCGCGGCTCCAGCCGCAGCACATGCTCCAGATCTTTCAGCGCCGCGGAGTAATCGTCCTTGAGATAGTAGATGGCAGCCCGCTTGTTCCAGCCCTCGGCAAAGCCGGGAGCGAGCATCACGACCTCGTTGAAATAGAAAAGCGCGCGGTCATAGTCCTTCTGCCCGAAGGCTTCGAGGCCACGCCCCATGAGAATGTCGATGCTGGGACTGCCCGACTGAAGCCAGACCTTCTGAATGGCGGCTTCAATGGCTTTGCCTTCCTCCGCACTGCGCGCTTTGGCGAGATCAGCAAAGAGCGCGTCGAGCACAGCGCCGCGCGGCGGCCGGTCCTGTTCCTTGGTAGTGGGCGGCGGCGGCGCCACTTCCGCCCGAACACTCGCGCTCCCTGTCGCGCAGATAACCGACGCAAACAAAAGGGAAGCGGCAAATCTATGAAAGCGAGTGGCCATACGCACAAGCATAGGCGCAGGCCCGATTCCGGCCAAGAGGCGTGACGCTCAGACGTTCATATCCTGGCGCGTGCAGCCGTCGAATTCGGTGATGAAATCGGCCCCGAAAGCGAGCGACGGCGTCTGAAATCCCGGTTGCACCTCGCCCGCAAGCGCCCGGCGGACGATTTCGAGGCTGGTCATCGCGGTCAGCGTATAGCCTTCCGGCGTCTGCAAGCGCGACACGACCTTGTCGCCGCCAATATTGCGCGCCTCGCCGACAAGAACGGCATAGCCTTCGCGCCGCTCGGCATCGCTCGGCCCTTCCGGCTGCTGATCGATCTGTGCCTTGAGCTTGCGCTGCATGAAGCCGAGGCTGGCAACCCAGCGCTTGAAGCCGCCAAGCGCCGCCATCTGTTCAAGCTGAAGGCTGGCCTCGAAATAGACCGTGATGTGAGGAATGCCGGTCGAGTGAAACGCGGTCGCGACATCGCCCCAGCCGATCGCGATCGAATGGCGTGGGCCATGACCGAAATCGAATTCGGCGCGCGGCGGCGTGTTCAATGAAACAATGCGCCCGTCGCGGCGCACGCGCGTACCCTTGCCCACACTCTCGACGCCCGTCTTGGCGGTGCCGCGCGACATGTGCCCGAGACCGGAAATCGCCAGCGTCAACTCAACCGCATCGGGCATGCGCGCTTTCATGTGCGCGGCAAGGCAATCGCTCGGCACGACGTCGAAGCCGACGCCGGGCATGACCATGATGCCGACCTGCTTTGCCTCGACGTCACGCGCAGCACATGCCTCGAAAACATCGATCTCGCCGGTAATGTCGAGATAATGCGTGCCGGTGCGCATGCATGCATCAAGCATGGGCTTTGATGTTTCTGAAAAGGGACCGGCGGTGTGCAGGACCACATCGACTTCGGACAGCGCATCGACCAGCGCGGCCGTATCGGAAAGCTCGAAGGCGCGAAACTCAAAACCATGCTGTCCGGCGACGGATTTCAACCGCGCCTCGTTGCGGCCCGCAAGCAAGGGCTGCATGCCGAGCGCCTTGGCGGTGCGGGCGACAAGCTTGCCCGTATACCCGGTCGCGCCGTAGATCATGAATTTGCCGCTCATCGATCCTCCGATTGTCGCCGATCTCCTGCCCCGAACAACTATAGCGGCTTTTGTTCAGCCGATAAGGCCGAGCCTCGTCAGGTCGCGTCCCAGTGCTACAGCGTCGCTGAAATGATGAGTCGCAAAGCCGAGTTTCGCCGCCGCCTCGATATTGGCATGCGAGTCGTCAATGAAAAGCGCATGCTGAGGAATGAGCCCCGACCGCTCGATCAGAATCTCGAAAATGCGCGGATCGGGCTTGATGACGCCCTCATCGCCCGAAACCACCGTCGTTTCGAACCGCTGCAATTCGGGATAGACGTCACAAAGATAAATGAAGATGTCGCTCGGCATATTGGTCAGGCCGTGGAGTCGCACGCCGCTGTCGCCGAGTCGATGGAGAAGATCGACGGTGCCGGGAACGCGACCCGGGATCATTTCGGCGTAACGCCCCCGCCACATGTCGATGAGCGCGGCATGATCGGGATGCACGGCTTTCAGCTTTGTCGCATTTTCCTCGAACGAGACGCCGTAATCATGCGCGAGATGCCAGTCGAGCGTGCAGACCTCGGCGAGGAATCGCTCCACCTCAGCCTCACTGGCGAACACCTTGCGGTAAAGGTGTCGCGGGTCCCAGCCGATCAGCACATTGCCGATATCGAAGACGACCGTATCCAGCGCGCCGCTCATTTACCCCCCAAAAACGAAAAGGCCGCACCCAAAGGCGCGGCCAAAATTCGATAGATGATCGCGGACCTGAAAGGCGCGCGAGCGATCCCCATGCTTCAGCCCTGGCGAGCCTTGAAGCGCGGGTTCGTCTTGTTGATGATGTAAACGCGGCCCTTGCGACGCACAACGCGGTTGTCGCGATGACGAAGGCGGAGCGATTTCAAAGAGTTACGGACTTTCATGGCGAAACCTTCGGGACCAAAATCTGCGATGGGCCTGCTCTCCGAGAGGAGAGAGGACGAAGAAAAGGTGTGCGATCGGCCATAGGCCCCGCAACCGGTCTCGCCGGAACACCCTTGAACTGGCGCGGAACCTAAGGGGCGCAGCCGCCCCTGTCAACCCGAGTCGGGAGGCACTTTTCTATGGCCTGAAATCGGGTTAGACCATCACCAACCCAAAATTGGCGCAGGCGTCATTTTCGTCGCCTGCCAACGGAATTCAGTGACAAATGGCGTATGAAAAGCCCCAGAACTACCTGACGGAACCGGCCGCGCGCTCGCTTCCCGACGAAGACATGATGCACCACCAGCCGCAATGGTTCCGCGAAGCGCTGGCCGCTCCCCGCGAAAGCCGCCGTGTGATGGTCGATGGCGCAAATATCCACTACCTGCGCTGGGGCAATAATGATCCCAAGCGCCCGGGCATTCTTTTCGTTCACGGTAACGGCGCGCATGCCTTCTGGTTCGCCTTCATCGCCCCCTTGCTGACCCACCGCTATAATGTGGCCTCCATGGACCTTGGAGGCATGGGCGACAGCGACTGGCGCGAGCATTATTCCCGCGACAGCTTCGCTCACGAAATCGGCGCGGTCGCCTTTGACGCGGGCCTCGGCCCCAAACCCGTCATTGTCGGCCATTCCTTTGGCGGCTTCACGACGCTGATGGCGGGCAACCACTATAGCGACCGGCTCGGCGGCCTGATTCTCGCCGACTTCACCGTGCGCTCGCCCGAAACCGCGCGCGAATGGTTCCTCGACGGCCCCGTCCGCAGGCCGACGCGCATCTATCCCGACTTCGAGACGGCAAAGGCACGCTTTCGCCTTGCCCCTCTCCAGCCTTGCGCGAATGGCTTTATCGTCGACTATATCGGCGGGCTCAGCCTGCGCGAGGTGAAGATCGGCGACAATCCGGGTCGCCGTCCCTCAAACGAGGCGGGCTGGACCTGGAAGTTCGACGCCGAAATCTTCAACGGACTGCGCATGGGCAACGATCACGCGGATATCTATGCAAAGCTCGCCTGCCCGGCTGCGACGGTCTTCGGCCTTGAGAGCAAGGATTACGAGCCGGCCTCGGTGGACTTTCTGCGCAGCCTCACGCCCGACAGGCCGGTTTTCACCGTGCCGGGCGCGCAGCACCACATCATGCTCGACCAGCCCCATGCTTTCGCGGCGGTTGTCGGCAGTTTGATGGCGCAATGGGAGGCCGACGGCGCGCTCGGCCCCATCTCGCATGGATGAGGGGCTGACCCTCATCCCCACTCTCGCGATCATCGCCGTATCGATCGCAGCGGTCGCTCTTCTTTTGTTTCTGGAAAAACGACCTCAGGAATTTGGCCGCGTGCGCTTTCCGCTCACGCCGTTCCTGTTCCTGGCGATCATGATCGTGATCGTCATGTCCGCGCACCTGCTGACGCTGGCAGGTGCGCCCAAGCATGGCCGCTACTGAAGCCCGATTCCCTCTTCCTCGTCTTCGTAATCGTCCGCCGACTGGTTGAGGTCTTTCATCGCCGGATGGAAGAGCGCGAAGGCGAGAATGATGATGACCAGCAGCGCGCCGACCATGAACGGCGCCTGATGCATCCGGTCGTAGATATTGAAGCCGATGAACGAGTTGAGAAAGATGAACGGCGTCAGGATCATGCCCGTCGCCGAGGTGCCGCTGATGAAACCCGCCATCGCGCCCTGATCGCGGCGCGACACCGAGAGCGAGGCGCCTGCCTGCAAGCCGGGGCGCAACATGCCAAAGCCGAAGCCGGCCAGCGTCAATGCCGTGACCAGCACGCCATATGAGCTGCCGATGATGAGGCCGGCATAGGAAAAGATCATGACGACAGAGCCCCAGCGCAGCAGGAACTGCACCGAGAGATTGAAGCGCTGAATGAGCCCGATCTGGGCAAAGAGCGCCGAAATCGCCATGGCCATGAGCCCGACGCTGACCATCTGCGTCGCATCGTCGAGTTCAAGCTTCAGAATGTCGATGAAGTAGAAGGCACAGAGCTGCATGATGATCGTCTGCGCGAAACTGATGATGACGCTGGCGATAACCCAGGGCAGCGCGCGCTTGTCGTACCATTTCAGCGTCGCGCGCTTGGCCTGCTGCTTCGCGGAAACCCGATGCGAGGGCCGCGTGCGCTCGGGCAGATAAAACCAGATCAGCCCGACGCTGACATAGGCAAGCGCCGCCACGGCAAAGAAGGGCGCGACAAGGTGAATTTCTGCAAAGGCAGCCGCAACGCCCGGCCCGATGGCCGTGCCGATGCCGAAGGCCGCGCCTAGCGAAGCGACACCGGCGGCGCGCTCGCCCCGCGTCGTGCGGTCGGCGACATAGGCCTGAGCCGCCGAACCATTGCCCGAGCCGAAGCCGCCAAAGATGGCGCGCGACAGCATGAGCAATGGGAAAACGATGGTGAGCGACAACCAGCCCCACAAGCCGACAAGCACCAGAAAGGCGAAGATCGTCGTTGAGACGGCAAAGGCGCTCAGGCCGAGAAGCATGATGGGCTTGCGGCCCACAATGTCGCTGCGCCGACCCCAGAAGGGACTGGTGATGATCCAGAGAAACGACGAGAGCGAATAGATCATCGTCGTTTCGAACTCGCTCATGCCGAGGCGGCGCGCAATGGGCGGCAGCACGGCGTAAACGAGGGTCTGTCCCATGCCGCCTGCAAGCTGGCAAAGAAACAGAATCTGGAAGGCGCGTTTCCGCTCGGCAGGCGTCGTCAACGTGCCGCTGATGGTCGCTACTTCGTTGGAGTCTTGATCTGGATTGGCCGACATGGGGCCCGCACCGGCCTTTTTCTAAATTCGACGCCCAGATGTACGTGAAACTTCCATGCCCGCCAATGGGGGACGCGACGTATTTGAGGCACCTCACTGTGCATTTTTGACATATGGCTCACCGGGCATAGTCTTTCGCGATAAAGACATTGGGGGAGATATCGATGGACCTGTCCTTGAGCACCAAAGACACCGCATTCCGCGATGAGGTGCGCCGCTTTCTGGACGAAAAGCTGACGCCGGAATTGCGCGAAACCGGAGCGCTGATGACCAGCGTCTATGCCGATTACGAAACGACCATGACCTGGCACAAGACGCTTTACGAAAAGGGCTGGGTCGCGCCCGCATGGCCCGTCGAATATGGCGGCTGCGACTGGTCGATTGCCCAGCATTATATTTTCTCAAGCGAGCTTTCAGCGGCGGGCGCACCCTCGCTCTCGCCGATGGGGCTTGGCATGTGCGGCCCGGTTCTGATCGGTTACGGCACACCGGAGCAAAAGGCCTTCTACCTGCCGCGCATGCTCGACGGGTCCGATTTCTGGTGTCAGGGCTATTCCGAACCCGGCTCAGGCTCCGACCTTGCCAGCCTGCAGATGAGCGCCGTCGATATGGGCGATCATTTCCTCTGCAACGGTCAGAAGATCTGGACGACCCATGCCAACTACGCCAACCGCATTTTCAATCTGGTGCGAACCTCGAAAGAGGATATTCCCCAGCGCGGCATCACCTTCCTGCTGATCGACATGGATACGCCCGGCGTCAAGGTCGAGCCGCTCATCATGCTGTCGGGCGAGCATATCCAGAACCAGGTCTTCTTCACCGATGTGAAGGTTCCCAAGGCCAATGTCGTGGGCAAGGTCGGCGACGGCTGGACGGTGGCGAAATATCTGATGCAGTTCGAGCGCGGCGGCCACGCCTATGCGCCGGGGCTGACGACGCGCCTGAACCGCATCCGCGCCATCGCAGAGGCGGAACGCACAGGCGACGGCATGAAGCTGATCGACGAGCCGGACTTCGCCTCGAAGATCGCAGCCGCCAATGTCGAAATCTCGGCGCTTGAATTCACCGAACATCGCATCATGTCGGCGCTGTCGAATGGCGAAGCGCCGGGCGCGGAATCCTCGCTGCTGAAAACGCGCGGCACGGAGATTTCACAACGCCTGACGGAACTCGCAATCGAAGCGGTCGCCGCCTATGCGATGCCCTACCAGCCCCATGCGACACGGCCGGGCGGCCCCGTGCCGGGCTTCGTCGCGCCCAAGGGCAACGAAACGCCCATCGGCCCCAAATACAGCCTGCCGGTGATGGCGAAATATCTCAACGACCGCGCAGGCTCGATCTATGCGGGTACCAATGAAGTTCAGCGCAACATCATGGCGAAAGCCGTCCTCGGTCTCTGAGCGACATTTGCAGCGTTGAGCGGCGGCACCTAGACTGCCGCTCAACGTCATTTCCTGTTGGAGTTTCCTTCATGCATCTCGATGAAGCCTTGCGCGCGCGCAAATCCGTTCGCGCGTTCAAGCCCGATCCTGTTCCGCTCACCCTTGTAAAAGAAATCCTCGAAGCCGCCTCCCGCTCGCCGTCAGGCACCAATATCCAGCCGTGGAAAGTGCATGTGGTCGCGGGCGAGGTGCGCCGCCAGCTCGAAGCCGAAGTGCTCGCCCATCGCGAAACGAACCCGGCAGATGCCGCAGCCGAATTCGCCCGCACCTCGAAGCGCAAGGAGCCTTACACCTCGCGCATGCGCAAGCTCGGCAAGGACATGTATTCGCTGATCGGAATTCCGAAAGGCGACCAGGCGGCGAACTGGGCGCAATGGGGCCGCAACTACAAATTCTTCGATGCGCCGGTCGGCCTGATTTTCACCATCGACAAAGATCTCGATGCGATGAGCTTTCTCGACATCGGAATGTTCATGCAGTCGCTGATGCTGGCGGCGAAAGTGCGCGGCCTCGACACTTGCGCGCAAGGCGCCTGGAACAACTACTGGACCGCGACGCGCCGCGTGTTGAACGTGTCGGATGACGAATACATCATCTGCGGCATCTCACTCGGCTATGAAGATGAAACCTCGCCGGTCAATACGCTCATCTCCGAGCGTGAGCCCGTGGAAAGCTTCGCGACGTTTCACGGATTTGAATGATCAGCGCGCGCGGGGCGCGGACAGTCGGGGAGCGAGTGGAACCTTAGCTGTCTGCGCCTTGTCGAGCGTGGTCTGCTCCTCATCCGGCGCGCTCATCACGAAAACGACGGGGCCTGACGGGCCGCTGAAAAGCGGCACGGAATCGGCGATGCCGCCGCTGAGACCCGCTGTCGTGACTTCGCCCGCAATGTCGATCACGGTCGCGCCGGGCGCTATGGCGGCAGGCGTCTCCGCATAAGCCGCACCGCTGAAAGCGACGGCTGCGACCAATGACATTCCGATGATGCGGTTGAGGTGAACCATCATCCGAATATAGACCCTCTGCATCAACGTTCAAGGCAGGTGCGCACCTGTTCACCGCTTCGCCTTGCCAAACAGCATCGCGCCGTTACTCTCGTTTGAACTGGCATCAACATCATACTGACCGAGAGGGAACCGATCATGGCGGAATATATGCGCCCGCTCCCGAAACCGACGCCTGAAACCCAGTCTTTCTGGGATGGCTGTCAGGCAGGGGAGTTACGCCTCCAGCGATGCACGGATTGCACGCACACATATTTCCCGCCTCGCGCCTTCTGCCCGGCCTGCTCGTCGCGTCAGGTTGAAACCTTCAAGGCGTCCGGCAAGGCGAGCCTTTACAGCTACGTCATCAACCATCGCCCCCGCCCCGACTTCGGCGAGGCGCCGCACTCGATCGCGGTCGTCACGCTCGCCGAAGGTCCGCGCATGATGACGAACATCATCGACTGCCCGCAGACGCCGGAAGCGCTGATCCTCGACATGCCGCTCGAAGTCACATTCGAAAAGGCGAGCGAGACGATCAGCCTGCCGAAATTTCGCCCGGCAAAGGGGTAAGACATGAAACAGAAAACAGTAGCGGTCGTCGGCGCAGCCGAAACGACGCAAATGGGAAAAATTACCAACCAGTCCGTTCTCGGGCTCCATGCCGACGCGGCGCTCAACGCGCTGAAGGATGCGGGGCTGACAGCAAAGGATATCGACGGCGTGGCGACGGCGGGCGACAGCCCGGTTGAAATCGCGCACTATCTCGGCATCACGCCGACCTGGGTCGATGGCACAAGCGTCGGCGGCTGCTCCTTCATGCTGCATGTCCGCCACGCGGCGGCGGCGATCAATGAAGGACTTTGCAACACGGTGCTCATCACCCATGCGGAGTCTGGACGCTCGCGCATCGGCGCGCGCCACTTCGGCCGCGATCCGGCAAGCCAGATGGGCCAGTTCGAAGTACCCTACGGCGTCACGAGCCCGCCCACCATGTTCACCATTCCCGTGCTGCGCTACATGAAGGAACTGGGCGTGACGGAAGAAGACCTCGCCATGGTCGCCGTCATCCAGCGCGAATGGGCAGCGAAAAATCCGCGCGCCTCTTTCCGCGATCCGATCACCGTCGACGATGTCCTGAATTCGAAGATGATCGCCTGGCCCTTCCGTATGCTGATGTGCTGCCTCGTCACCGACGGCGGCGGCGCGCTGATCCTGACCAGCGCCGAACGGGCGAAGGATTTCCCGCAAAAGCCCGTCTATATCCTCGGCACAGGCGAGAGCGTCGAGACGCCGATGGTCAGCCAGATGGAAGACTTCACGACATCGAAGGCCTTCCGCGTTTCCGGCAAGAAGGCATTCGACGAAGCGGGCATCAAGCACGCCGACGTCGATCACCTGATGATCTATGACGCCTTCGCGCATCTGCCGCTTTTCGGCCTTGAAGACCTCGGCTTCTGCGAACGCGGCGAAGCGGCAAGCTTCATCCGCAATCGCAACACAGCGCCGGGCGGCAAGCTGCCGCTCAACACCAATGGCGGCGGCCTGTCCTATATGCATTCAGGCATGTATGGCATGTATGCGCTTCAGGAAAGCGTGCGGCAGATGCGCGGCATCGCGCCCGCGCAGGTGCCCGGCGCAAAAATCTCGATCGCGCATGGCGTCGGCGGCATGTTCGCCGCGTCAGGCACCATCGTATTTTCAAACGAGAAGCCGTAAGGGCGGTTCTATTCTGTCACCCCGGGCTTGTCCCGGGGTCCAGGACCGCTCGCTCGGAGTTTGTTGCTCTGGATCCCGGGACAAGCCCGGGGTGACAGCAGTTGATTGAACAGGAAACCGGCAATGAATCTCGCCAAACCGCGCCTCGATGTCGGCCTCTTCACCAACCGCCTCGAGGCGATGCTCGCCTTCTATCAGAACGAGATCGGCCTGCCCTTCGACCATCTGCTGCCGCTGGGCAATGGCCGCCAGCAGCATCGCCACGACATGCTCGGCTCAGTGCTGAAAATCAACGCATCACGCGAGCCGGTCGCCGAGACACCGGCTGCGGGCTATCGCGAGCTGATGATTGCGCGTGAAGGCTTGCTCGGACCAAAGCACCTGACCGATCCGGACGGCAATGCTGTGACGCTGGTGCCGCCGGGCCTCTTTGGCATCACACGCATCGGCATGAAGCTCGCCGTGCGCGATATCGCCGCTCACCGCCGCTTCTATGCTCTCGCCATGGGCTTGCCCGACGTGCCGGAAGAAGGCGGCGCATCGTTTTATTGCGGCGACAGCGTGATCCTCATCGAGGAAGCGAAAGACGCGCCCGCCGACGCGTCAATTCAGGGAACCGGCTTTCGTTATCTGACGGTTCAGGTTTTCAAGACCGACGAGGAACATGCGGGCATCCTCGCCCATGGCGGGCGCGAAGGTCAGGCGCCGCAGACATTGGGCGATATCGCGCGCATCTCGTTCATCCGCGACCCCGACGGGAACTGGATAGAGATATCCCAGCGCGCCTCGCTTGTCGGCGCGCTGGAATAATCCGCTCAGCGCTTGTTCATCCGGCGCCGCAGCTCGTCGGGCACGAACATGCCGTCGCTGATATTATCGGCGTGAAAGTCGATGCCCTTCTCCTCGTTTTTCAGATTCTGAATGACATAGCGTCCTTCCACGAGATCGTAGACGGCATCCGACGCGTTGAAGCAGGTCGGCACATCGTAATACTGAATGATGTGCGCCTCCTGTACGCGCCACAATCCGCCACGCGCATCGTAAAGCTCGCCGCCGACCATATTGCCGCCATCCTCATCGAAATAGGCGACGCGGCGATGATAGACATGCCGTTCCGTCGGCTTCAGATTTGCCTCGACCGCCCAGACGCGATGCTTTTCATAGCGGACATAATCCTGATTGATATGCCCGGCCTTGATGATGTCGGCATATTTCAGATTCGGCGCGCTGAGCTTGTAGGAATTGTAAGCGACATAGCGCTCTTCCTTGCCGAGCACGGTCCAGTTGTAGTGATCGAGCGGGCCGCTAAAGACGTCGAAACTGTCGGCCGTCGACATGGCGTCCGAATAGATTTGCGGATTGTCATAGGCAACCGCGCTGGTGCGCTGCACGCGCGGCGCGGAGTTGGTATTGCCTGTCGTATATTGCCATGAGCGCCGCTCGCCCTTCTTGGGATCGACAGTCTCATGCACAAGAAGCAACTGGCCCGCGCGCCGCGCCGGTGCGAGCGTCTCCTGAATATAACGAACGGAAACGTTGCCAAGCTGCTCGAAAGATTTGTTCGTTGGCGATGCATAATCGAAAAGCGCTTCGTCCTTCACGATGATGGGTGTGAAAGACCCCGTCCTTGTCGGCGCCGCCGACGCGAATGTGCGGGCGAGCTTGTAGCCGCGATAGCGCAGATTATGGTTCCAGACGATTTCATAGGCGTCGAAAGGAAGCGGATAAGGCATGCCCATCAGCACGCCGGAAAGACTGTCCCCGCCGCCGCCAAGGCTTGCCGTCGTCGCATTCTTGCGCGTTGCATCGTAGACGGATTGCGGCAATGCGCAGGTCCGGCGCGACTGGTAAACGTTGAGCTTGTAATCGGGATAGGTCGCGAGCATGGCCTTCTGGCCGGGTGTCAGCATGTCCGCATATTTATCGGCGCTGGACTTGTCGATCGTGAAGAGAACCGGGTCTGACGCGAAGGGATCGGGATAACGGCCGTCGCCCTTGAAGCCGATGCCGTCCGGCGCCTTGTCGAGGCCGCCCGTCCAGGCCGGTATCGACCCATCCGCGTTCCCGGCCTTTTCCGCGCCAACGGGCGTCAGGTCCTGCCCGAGCCGCGCGGCTGCCGCCTCCGGCACTCCGGCCTGAACCGCCGCTATGCCCGCGACCGACGCCAGCATCCCTCCCGCCGTAACAACGGCAACCCACTTCGATACGCTCACTGGACTCCCCCCAAATTGATTAAGTAGTTTTACTAAGTCTGGCCCATACTCAATAAAAGGGATAGCCGCTTCGAGCCTTCGCAATTGCAAAACAGACGAAGCGGTCCGACGGGGGAATAAACAAGATCGTCCACGAATGAAGAAGGTCCGTGGACACCGGGGGGAATTTTCGTGCGGTTAGTCGAGTTGATCGTCTTCAAGGGCCGGATCCTGATCCTTGCCCTGCTGGCGGCGTTCACCGTTGTCATGGGCTACTACGCCCTGCAACTGAAGATGGATGCCGGCTTTCTGAAACAGGTGCCGACGCGGCACGAATATGTGCAGACCTTCCTGAAATATCAGGATGAGGTGCCCGGCGCGAATCTGGTTCTCGTCGCCGTCACCGCGCGCGAAGGCACCATCTGGAATGCCGCATTCCTGAAACGCCTCTATGAAGTGACCGAGGAAGTCACCTTCCTGCCCGGCGTGCGGCGCACGACCGTGCTCTCGCTCTGGTCGCCGACGACGCGCGTCACGGAGAACACCGAGGAAGGCATCAACTCCTATCCGGTCATCCCCGGCAACGTGACTGCCAACACACTCACCAATGCGGATGCGCTGCTCATCCGCGACCGGGCGCTCAATGGCGGTCATCAGGGCTTTCTGATTTCGAACGACCAGAAGGCCGCCCTCATCATTGCCGAGCTGCAGGAGATCGACCCTGTCACCAAGGGAAAGCTCGACTATCTCGACCTGTCGAGTCGCCTCGAAAAGCAGGTCCGCGAAAAATTCGAGGACGACAAGACCGAAATCGAAATCGTCGGCTTTGCGAAATTCATCGGCGACATAGCCGACGGCGCCAGCATGGTGGTGGTCTTCTTCGGACTTGCCTTCGTGCTGACGGCGCTCGCCGTCTATTATTACATTCGTTCGGTGCAGCTCACCTTCCTTGCCGTCTTCTGCTCGCTCGTTTCGGTCGTCTGGCAGTTCGGCCTTCTGCATCTTCTCGATCGCGGCCTTGATCCGCTTGCAGTGCTTGTGCCCTTTCTCGTCTATGCGATCGGCGTCAGCCACGGCGTGCAACAGATCAACATGATCGCCGCGCAGATCAGCACAGGCCAATCGTCGAACGAGGCGGCGCGGGCGACTTTCCGCGGCCTCCTCGTTCCCGGCTCGCTTGCGCTGCTGACCGATCTCGTCGGCTTTGCGACGCTCTACCTGATCCCCATCGAGGTCATTCAGGATCTGGCCGTCATGGCCTCGCTCGGCGTGGCGCTGAAAATCGTCACCAACCTCATCATGCTGCCGCTGCTCGCCTCCTACCTGCCGCATGATCCGGAATATGCGGAGAAATACATACGGCTGAAGCGAACGCCGGAGCGGATCATGCGCTTCATTGCGCGCATCGCCCGGCCGCGTAATTCCATGGTCATGCTCGTGGTGTTTGTCGGCCTGCTCGGCCTCGCCGCGCATGAAACGAGACAACGCCACATCGGCGACCTGACGCCCGGCTTTTCCGAGCTATGGCCCGATGCGCGGTACAACCGCGACATCGCAGACATTGTCGAGCGCTTCTCCATTTCCGCCGACGCGCTCATCGTGGTCGTCGAGACCCCCGCCGATGGCTGCATCGACTACAAGACAATGCATCTCGTCGATCGCTTCTCCTGGTATATGCGCAATGTGGACGGCGTGAATTCGGTCCGCTCCCTGCCGACATCGGTGCGCGATACGGTGGCGATCTGGCGCGAGGGCAATCTGAAATGGGTGGGCCTGCCGCGTTCGCAACAAGAACTCATCCAGATGACCGCGCCTTACGACCCAAGCACCGGCCTTCTCAACGAGGCCTGCACCGTGCTGCCTGTCGTCGTCTACATGAACGACCATAAGGCGGCGTCCATCGACGGCGTGATCGCGGCGGTAAAGCACTTTCAGGCCACCGACCCTGAAGCCCTATCGCGCAAGGACGTGAACTTCCGCCTCGCCATGGGCGGCATCGGCATCATGGCGGCAACGAATGACGTCATCGCCGAGAACGAATTTCCGATGCTCTTCTGGGTCTATGCCGCAATCATCATCCTTGTCTGGCTCGCCTATCGCGACTGGCGCGCCATCGTCTGTTGCTGCATGCCGCTGCTGCTCGCAACCTTCCTCGGCTACTGGTTCATGACCGCGCTGGATATCGGCCTGAAGGTCTCGACGCTGCCCGTCCTAGTGCTCGCAACCGGCATCGGCGTCGACTACTCCTTCTATATCTACAGCCGGTTGCAGATATTTCTCGATGAGGGCATGGGCATGAGCGATGCCTATTCGCTCGCCCTTCAACAGATCGGCGTCGCTGTCGTCTTCACCGGCCTGACCCTCTCCGTCGGCGTCTCGACATGGGCTTTTTCGGGGCTGAAGCTGCAAGCCGACATGGGCCTGCTTCTCTCCTTCATGTTCCTCATCAACATGATCGCGGCGATTTTCTTCCTGCCTGCCTTCGCCGTGACGCTGGACCGATACTTTCCGAAAAAGCGGCGCAAACTCGACTGAGGCCGACAATCGGTTAAACTGCAAGAAACGCGACATTCGAAAACGCCGGGAGGCCGCCTTGCTCAAAGTCTATCACGCGCCCAATACGCGCTCGATCCGCGTCCTCTGGCTGCTGGAGGAACTCGGCACGCCTTATGAAAAAGAGACGGTCGAGTTCGATCCGAAATATCTGCAATCCGACGCCTATCTCGCCATCAACCCACTCGGGAAACTGCCTGCCATCAACGACAACGGCCTGATGCTCAATGAATCGGGCGCAATCGTGCAATATATTCTCGCAAAACATGCAGGCAGCCACCTTGAGCCGAAGCTGGGCACGCCGGTCTACGGCAAATATCTGCAATGGCTGCATTTCGCCGAAGCGACCTTCATGCCGCCGGTCAGCCTCATCATCCAGCATACGTTTCGCAAGCCACCCGAAGAGCGCGTCGCAAGCGTCGTGACCGATGCACAAGCCGCATTGAAAAAGGTGCTGACGCTGCTAGATAAGGAATTGGCGACGAAGCCCTTCATCTGCGGCAATGAGTTCACGGCGGCCGATATCATGCTTGGCTATGACCTCTTCCTCTGCAATCTGATCCGCGTTCCTCTCGCCGAATACGCAAATATTTCTGCCTATTTCGACAGGCTGTCGTCGCGGCCCGGCTTTCAGAAAGCCAGCGGCAAATAGATTTCGGAGAGACGCTCATGAGTGGCATCAGGATAAACCGCATCGCCGGCGCGCTTGGCGCAGAAATCGAGGGCGTCGATCTCTCGCAAGACCTTAGCAATGAGGCCTTCACCAGCATCCATCAGGCGTTTCTCGACAATCAGGTGATCTTCTTCCGCAACCAGACGCTGACGCATGAGCAGCACAAGAATTTCGCCCGCCGCTTCGGGACATTGAATATCCACCCTTACGTCAAGGGCATGGACGGACATCCCGAGATCATGAAGATCGTCAAGGAGCGTGACGACAAGGTGAATTTCGGCGGCGGCTGGCATTCGGACATGTCGTTCCTCGAGCATCCTGCACTGGGCTCGCTCCTCTACGCCAAGGAAGTGCCGCCCTATGGCGGCGATACGCTTTGGGCAAACCAGTATCTGGCCTATGAAACCCTGTCCGACGGCATGAAGAAGATGCTGGGCGGGCTGACGGCGATCCACACCGCCAAGGGCGAATATAGCGAGCGCGGTCACTCGGCGCAGAAGCGCTCCTCGATGGAAGTCAAACTCGCGGGCGACGATGTGCCCTCCTACGAGCACCCCGTCGTGCGGACGCATCCCGAAACCGGCCGCAAGGCGCTTTACGTCAACATGGCTTTCACCGAGAAGTTCTCAGGGATGACGCGCCGCGAAAGCCTGCCGCTGCTCAAATTCCTCTTCGAGCATTGCACGCAGGAAGGCTTCACCTGCCGCTTCCGCTGGACGAACGACACGCTCGCCTTCTGGGACAATCGTTGCACGCAGCATTTTGCGCTGAACGACTATCATGGCCACCGCCGCCATATGGAACGTGTGACCGTGAACGGCGACAAGCCCTTCTGAAACAACCACGCGCCGCATTTTCCCCTTTGAAACGCCGATAGCGCCATGCATCATCGGCGCAAAGTCGCTCCTGCTTCGAGGCAGAGAGCTGCGTCGTTGCGGGGGAAAGTGGATATGGGTGGAACTACATTCGCACGCGCGCGGAAAAACGCGCTCGCCACATTTGCATTCGCGCTGACGGCGCTGCTCGCGCCGCATCTCGCCCATGCCGAAGCGCCCGGCCTGCCGCCTGTCAGCGACCCGGAAGCGCGCGGCGCCGCAATCGCCGCCGAAAACGACGCGCGCGACAGAGGCTGGGGCGATGCCCGCGCCGACATGAAAATGGTGCTGACAAACGCCTCGGGTGAAACGAGCGAGCGGGCGCTGCGTTTCATGATGCTGGAAAACACCGATCGCAGCGATGGCGACTGGAGCCTGATGACCTTCGAGCGTCCGCGCGACATTGAAGGCACGGCGCTTCTCACCTATTCGCACATCAAGGACGCGGACGACCAGTGGCTTTATCTGCCGACCGTCAAGCGCGTGAAGCGTATTTCATCGACCAACAAATCCGGCCCATTTGTCGGCAGCGAATTCGCATTCGAGGACTTCTCGACGCAGCAAGTCGGCAAGTTCGCCTATAAATGGCTGAAGGACGAAGCCTGCGGCGACCGCACCTGCCATGTCATCGAGCGCAAGCCGCTCTATGAAGATTCCGGCTATACCCGCGAAACCGTCTGGGTCGACACGACCGATTATCAGTTCCGCAAGATCGACTATTACGACCGCAAAGACACGCTCCTGAAGACGCTGACCTATCAGAACTATGCGCTTTACGAGAACAAGTTCTGGCGGCCGGGCGAACTCGACATGGTCAACCACGAAAGCGGCAAGACGACGAAGCTCATCTGGGAGGGCTACAAGTTCCGCACCGGCCTGACCAAGGATGACTTCACGACGGCAAGTCTGGAGCGGGCGCGCTAGAGCGGGATCGAGTAAGGGTCTAATTATTTTTGCCGCATCATAGGGCTGGGGAATTGGGGCGCAGGAGTTTTTCGATCGGGCAGATGGCCGCGCTGATGGCTGCCACGGCGCTTGTTGCGCCGGGCGTGGCGAGCGCTTCGGATCTGGGCCTGCGCGGTTCGATAGAACCTGAGTTCCGCGTTTTTACGCAATCGCCGAGCAACCAGCGCCAGACCAACAGCGATCTCTCCATCGCGGGCGAACTCACCGCAAAATATATATGGGGCGACGGTCAGTCTCTCGTCGCAACGCCTTTCGCGCGCCTCGACCAGCGCGACCATCGTCGCACCCACTGGGACTTGCGCGAAGCGCGCTATGCCTATGCAACCGGCAATTGGGAAATCCGCGCCGGTATCGACAAGGTGTTCTGGGGCGTGACGGAAGCGGTGCATCTCATCGATATCGTCAATCAAGTCGATATCATCGAAGACCCGGTGAAACAGGAAACCCGCCTCGGCCAGCCCATGCTGCGCATCCGGACGACGCAAAGCTTCGGCACCTTCGACGCGTTCCTGCTGCCCTATTTCCGCGAGCGTAACTTCCCCGGCGCGGACGGCCGCCCGGCAACCGATATCCCGGTCGACACGGATCTCGCGCGTTACGAAAGCTCGCGCAAGCAGCGCCATATAGACGGCGCCTTCCGTTATTCGAATAATTTCGGCGATATCGACCTCGGCCTTTCCTATTTCCAGGGCACGGGGCGCGATCCGATCCTGCAACCGGCGCTGAGCAAGGACGGCGACCTCGTACTCTCGCCCTTCTACGCACAGATCAAGCAAGGCTCGATCGACGTGCAGGCGACGAAGGGCGCGTGGCTCTACAAATTCGAAGGCTATTGGCGGCGCGAACTCGGCCGCGAATATGGCGCGGCGACGGGCGGCATCGAATACACATTTTATGGCATCGCCGGTACGCAGGGCGATCTTGGCGTCGTCGCGGAATATGCGCTGGACAGCCGCGGCCTCGTCGCGCGGGCGCCATATGAGAATGACGGCTTCCTCGCTTTGCGCTGGACGGCCAATGACGAAGCCTCGACCAGCCTGCTCGGCGGCGCGGTGATCGACGCGGAGACGGGCGCGCTCGGCTTCCGCTTCAAGGGCGAGCGCCGCCTCGGCAGCGATTATCGTGTTTCGGCGGAAGCCTATTTCTTCGGCAATGTTCCGCGTCAGGACCCCGTCTACAATATTGCAGACGACAATTACCTGCAGCTCCGCATCGCGCGTTTCTTCTGAACGCTATTCGGCAGGCGCAACCTGCGCCTGCGCCGCCCGGCTCGCCTGCCACGTCTTGACCATGAGATAGACCGTCGGCACGACGAAGAGCGTCAGCAATGTGCCAAAGCTCATGCCGCCGACAATCACCCAGCCGATCGCCTTGCGGCTCTCGGCACCCGCGCCGGAGCTTAGCGCAAGCGGCATGGCGCCGAGCACCATCGCGCCCGTCGTCATCAGGATGGGCCGCAGCCGGAGCCCTGCCGCCTCGACAACCGCTTCCATGATGCTCCTGCCCTGAGCACGAAGCTGGTTTGAGAACTCGACGATCAGAATGCCGTGCTTGGTGATGAGGCCGACAAGTGTGATGAGACCGACCTGACTGTAAATATTGAGCGTCGTGCCGGTGATCAGCAGCATGGCCAGCGCGCCTGCAATCGAAAGCGGGACGCTGATCATGATGATGAGCGGATCGAGAAAGCTTTCAAACTGCGCGGCGAGAACGAGATAGATGAAAAGGATCGCGAGCATGAAGGTTGCCGCAAGCGTTCCCGACGACTTGATGAATTCGCGCATCTCGCCATCGACGTCTGTCTTCACGGTGCTCGGCAGAACTTCCGCGCTGACCTTCTGCATGAATATCAGCGCCTCGCCAATCGAATAGCCGGGCGCGAGGTTTGCCGTGATGGTCGCCGAACGAAACTGGTTGAAGTGATTGAGCGAATCCGGCGCGACGGTTTCCTTCACCTCCACAAGGTTTGAAAGCTGCACCATCCGGCCATCGCCCGCGCGCACGTAAATGCCGGAAATGTCGCTCGGCGAGCGGCGGTCTTCATCGCCGACCTGCACGATGACGTCATATTGCTTGCCGTTCTGTTCAAAGCGCGTGACCTTGCGCCCGCCAAGAAAGGTTTCGAGCGTGCGGCCAACAGTCGAAATGTCGATGCCCGCATCGATCACCTTGTCGCGATTGACCTGAATGTCGATCTGCGGCTTGTCGAGATGAAGATCCGTGTCGGGGAAAATGAAGTTCTGATTTTCCCTCATCTTGTGCATGAAGGCGCTGACATATTCTTCCAGCTCGTCGTAAGTGCCCGATGTCTGGATGACGAACTGAACCGGCTGCGATCTCGAACTCTGGCCAAGCGACGGCGGATTGATGCCGACAGCCATGATGCCCGGAATATTCCACAGCTTGTCGCTGATCGACTGAATGATTTCCTTCTGGCTGCGCTTGCGCTCGCTCCAGGGCTCCAGACGCGAGAAGGAGATGAGATTGGTGATCTGCGGGAAACCGGCGACCACGAGATAGCCCGTCACTTCGGGCACCTGCGCAATGATCTTTTCGATCTCGCGTGTGTAGCGCAACGTGTAGTCGATCGTCGCGCCTTCGGGCGCACGGCCCGCGACGAGCAGCATGCCGCGATCTTCAATCGGTGCGAGTTCCTGATTGAGCATCTTGTAAAGCCCGACGCAGGAGATGGCGACGCCGACCGCGACCAAAACGACGAGGCGACGGCGCGACAGGACGGTTTCAAGCGTCCGCTTGTAAGCCGCATCCAGCCAGTCGAGCTTGTCGCCGAGAAACTTGTCAACCCGCCCGGCAGACGGATTGTGCCGCAGCAGTCGCGAGCAAAGCATCGGCGTCAATGTCAGCGCCATGATGCCCGAGACGACAACGGCGGCGGCAAGCGTCAATGCGAATTCGAGAAACAGCTTGCCGGTGCGGCCTGTCGCGAATGCAATCGGCGTATAGACGGCGGCAAGCGTCAGCGTCATCGAAATGACGGCGAATGTGATTTCGCGTGACCCCTTGATGGCGGCCGCAATCGGCTCCATGCCCTCTTCGATATGGCGGAAGATGTTTTCGAGCACGACGATGGCGTCGTCGACCACAAGACCGATCGCCAGCACCATCGACAGAAGCGTCAGCGTATTGATGCTGAAGCCCAGCGCAAACATGACGCCGAAAGTGCCGATCAGCGAAATCGGAATGGTGACGACGGGAATGAACGACGCCCGCACCGTGCGCAGGAAGAAGAAGATGACGAGCACGACGAGCACGATGGCCTCGCCGATTGTCTCGTAAACCGACTTGATGGATTCATCGATGAAGATCGACGTGTCGTAACCGACATTGGCCGTCATGCCCGCAGGCAAGGTCGGCGCAAGCCGTTCCAGCTCCGCACGAACGCCTTTCGACACCTCGAGCGGATTGGCTGTCGCCTGCTTGATGATGCCGATGGAGATCGACGGCGTGCCGTTATAAGTGGCCGCGCGGCGTTTCTCGGCAGCGTCGATTTCCACCTTGGCCACGTCGCTGAGGCGCACCTGAAAACCGCCCGCCTGCTTCACGACGATTTTGCCGAACTCTTCCGGCGTCTTCAGCGCGGTCTTTGCCAGAACGGTGAATTCGCGATCATGGCTTTCGATACGACCGGAGGGAATTTCCGCATTCTGCTGGCGGATCGCGGTCTCGACGTCCTGCGCCGTCAGATTGTAGGCGGCGAGACGCGCACGATCGACCCAGATGCGCATCGAATAAAGACGCTCACCGAAAATCACCACCTGCGCGACGCCCGGCTGGTTCTGAAGCTGGTTCTTCACGACGCGGTCGAGATAATCCGTCATGTCGAGTTCCGACATGCGGTCGCTCAAAAAGGCGACGAACATGATCGGCTGCGCATCGGCCTCAACCTTGGCAATGATCGGCTCGTCGATTTCATCAGGCAACATGCCGCGCACGCGGCCCACGCGGTCGCGCACATCGCTCGCGGCGACGTTAGGATCGGTCTCGAGTGTGAAGCGCGCCGTCACCTGGCTCTGCTCGGGGCGGCTGGCGGACGAAAGAATTTCGATGCCTTCGATGCCTGCAATCGACTCTTCAAGCGGCTGCGTCACCTCGCGTTCGATGACCGACGCGCTGGCGCCCCGATAGGTCGTCGTGATCGTGACGACCGGTTCGTCAATGGCTGGATATTCGCGTATCGCAAGGCGCTCGTAGGAGACGATGCCGATCAGCATGAGGATAAGCGCAACGACGGTCGCAAAAACCGGGCGGCGAATGAAGAGTTCTGAAAGATGCATGATGCCTGCCTCAGCTTTTCGGAGCTGGGGACGCGGCTTCGGCAATCGGAACAACGGGCTCGCCGTCGCGCACCTTGATCTGCCCCGCAGTCACCACGATGTCTCCCGCCGCAATGCCCGAGAGAATTTCAACCTCGCCTGACAATCTCTCGCCGATCTCCACCGGGCGCAGCTCGGCGTGAGGCCCCTTCTCGCCGCCATTAATCACAACGAAGACGGCCTTGCCGCCGGTCTTCTGCGGAACGATCGCGCTTTCGGGCAGCACGATAGAGTTGCGCACCAGGGTGACGATACTGACGCGGCCGAAAAGACCCGGCCGGAGCTTGCCCTGCTCATTGGGCAGCACGGCGCGAACGCTGATGGCGCGGCCCGCCACATCGACAACAGGGTCGATGGCGGCGATGACGCCCTTGAAGCTCTCGCCCGGCAAGGCATCGACCGTGACGCTCACTTCCTGATCCTTGCGGATCTGCGTGAGGAAGACTTCAGAAACGCGGAAATCGATGCGCAGATTGTCGACATCGGCAAGCGTCGCAATCGGCGAACCCGCCTTCAGATATTGACCGAGGCTGACCTGCCTCAAGCCGATGATCCCCGTGAAGGGCGCCTTGATATTCGCCTTGTCGAGATCGGCCTGCGCTGCCGCGAGATCGGCCTCGGCCGAACGCCTGTCGTTCAGAGCCTCATCAAGCGCGCGCTCGGTGCCCGAGCCTTGCTTGCGCAACCGCTCGGCACGATCGAAATTCGCGCGCGTCAATGTCAGCCGCGCCTGCGTCTGCATGAGCCGCGCCTTCAGCGATCCGGAATCGAGCGAGATGATGGTGTCGCCCTTGTTGAGGCGTTGCCCATCCGTGAAGTCGATGCTGGTGACGACGCCATCGATCTCGGGGCTGACGACGATGGACTGATCCGCATCGAGCGAACCCAGCGCCGTGAGCTTCACCTGCACATCGCGCGCGCTCGCCGCAACCGTCTCGACGGTGGATGGCGGCGGCCCGTCCTGGTGATGGCCGCCCGTCTGGCGCCAAAGGACAAGTGCGACCAGCACAACACCAACGGCAAGCCCTGCAGCGATGCGGGTTTTTTTCATATTCAGCATGTAAACCTGATGAAACGGCTCTCGCCGCGCCAACCCCTAAAACGCCACTAAACAAGCCTGCAATTGCCAGCACACGGAATACCAGAGCATGGCATCCCACCCGATTGAAACCGTGCACGTCGCAGTTGAACCTTTATATCTTCACATAAGTCATTTCATTCGGCAGGAAAATGGCAAATTGCCAGCATTTGCCGCCGATAAAATCTTATCCGGGCCGACAGATTTCAGGCACCGAACCGGCGCAGCCTTGCACCTTATGGTGCAAATGCCAATTGACGCCTAAGCTCCCGGCAAATCCAACAAGGCGAGATACATGCACCGCTACGGCTCCGAGGTCCTTCATTTCATCACCGGGCTCGGAGATCAGGCGGTCGTGCTGCCCTTCGTGCTGATCGTCGCCGTCACGCTCGCAGCGGCTGGCGCGCGACGCGAGGCGCTCTATTGGTGCATCGCGATCTTTGCCGCCCTGTCGACGACGCTTGCGGCAAAGCTGATCTTCCTTCCCTGCGGCCACCTGTTTCCGCAACTGGAACTGCGCAGCCCGAGCGGACATGCGGCAGCCGCCATCGCCGCATATGGCGGCTTTGCCGTGCTATGGGCGAAACTCGCAACAGGCCGCCTGCGCCTCGTCCTTGTCTCGGCCGCGATACTTGGCGGCCTCGGCATCGCAATGTCGCGCGTCCTGATCGGCGTCCATACGGTGCCGGAGGTCGTGTTCGGCTGCTTCATTGGTTCGATCGCGCCGGGCATCCTGTCCCTGCTCGAACGCCGCGAGACGGTGGCCACGCCCAAACCATCGCTACTTTTGCTGCTGGTGCCGCCCGTGCTCGTCGCGCTGCTTCACGGCACATCGCTGCCCATTGAACAGAGGATC
>NZ_JBASBH010000059.1:0-36081 GCF_049651025.1 Parvibaculum sp.
CATCATCAACTGTGCATGCGGCTCAAAGCCGATCCGCTATCAGCGCAAGAAGGTGGTGCCGCTTTGCGAAGGTACCGTTCTTGAAATCGGCATCGGGACGGGGCTGAACCTTCCCTATTACGACGCGTCGAAGGTCAAGAAGGTGATCGGCCTCGATCCGTCCGAAGCCTCGTGGAAGCTTGCCGGTGAGCGGGCGAAAGACGTTGCCTTTCCCGTCGAGTTTGTCGGCCTTCCGGGCGAGCAGATTCCGCTCGCCGATCAGAGCGTCGATACGGTTCTCGTCACCTTCAGCCTTTGCACCATTCCCGATCCCATGCAGGCGCTGGCGGGTATGCGCCGCGTGTTGAAGCCGGGCGGCAAGCTCGTTTTCTGTGAGCATGGCGCAGCGCCGGACGCCGATGTGCTGGCGTGGCAGAACCGGATCAACCCGGTATGGAAAGTGCTTTTCGGCGGCTGCAATCTCAACCGGAAGATGCCCGCGATCATTGAAGGATCGGGCTTCAAGATTTCCGGTCTGGAAACAATGTACCTGCCCTCGACGCCGCGTTTTGCGGGCTTCAATTATTGGGGTGTCGCACACGCGGTTTGAGTTTGGAGCGATTGACTCCAGATAGCGAGAGTTATAGAACAAACAGTGAACATATAGTCAGGTTGTGCCATGTCTGCGGCGTCAAAAGCTGGGCTTATCGCTGAGTTGCGCGCGCGCATCGCCGAGGTCGAGGCGGTTGGCCCGCGGCTGGACGGTCAGGATGCGATGTCTGGCGTTGTGACATTCGGTGCGCCCGAGATCGACGCCGCCTTGCCCGGTGGCGGCCTTAAACGCGGGGCGCTGCATGAGGTGGTTGCGGTCGATTATCGCGACATGGGTGCGGCTCTGGGCTTTGCTGCGGCATTGGCGGCCCGCTGCATGGAAACGGTGGATGCGCCGGTTCTGTGGTGCGAAGGGGGGCGTGCGCCTTTCGATGTCGGTGCGCTTTACGGGCCGGGTCTTGCCGCTTTCGGGCTTGATCCCAAAGGGCTCATCCTCGTTGCGCCGCCGCGCGAGGTCGATCTCCTCTGGACGATGGAAGAGGCGCTGCGTCTCGGCGCTTTTGCTGCCGTCATCGGTGAGATTGACGGGCGCGCATCTCGTCTCGATCTGACGGCCACGCGCAGGCTTCAGCTTGCGGCGGAAGAAAAAGGCATGCCGGCATTTTTGCTCACGGGCCATGCAAGTGCGGGCGCGAGTGCCGCCGTCACGCGCTGGCGTGTCGCGGCTGCGTCGAGCAGTCCGACTGTCGAGATCAAGGGGCTTGCAGAGATGATCGGGCGACCGCGCTGGCATGTGCGTCTTGAGCGTTGCCGTGGCGGTGCGCAAGGCGGAATGGTCGACCGTGAATGGCTTGTCGAATGGGATGCGCGGACGAGGGCCTTGCGCGACGCATCCCTTGCCGATGCATCGCGTACGGCCTCTGCGTTGCGTTTCAGGCGTGCCGGGTGATTACCAATAGCCGCGCGGGCCGTAAGGGCCATAGGGACCGTAAGGCCACCAGGGCGAGGGTATGCTGGCGCGCCGGATTTCTTCGGTGTTCGCTTCCTGCGCACGGATTTCCTTCAGCTTCAGCATGCAATTTCCAAAGCTCTCCGTGCCGGGCTTGAAGCCGTAGTTCTGGCATTCGCGGGCGTCGGCCTGTTGCTGAGCCGCATTCATGGCGGCTTGCTGTTCGGGGCTTACGCAGGCCGTCATCATGAGAAGCGCCGCCAGAGCCATCCATTTATGCATATGCACCTCCTGTCGAATTAGAAGCCCTTCGAAACGCCCATTCCGAAGCCGAAGTTCACGGCGGGAGACTGGTAGCCTTCCTGTTTGGCGCGAATTTCCTTCAGCTTGAGGCGGCAGTTTCCGTAAGGCTCGGTTCCGGGCTTGAAGCCGAGGTCGATGCAATTCTGATTATCGATTGTGTCGAGCCTTGCCTGCTCGGCCGCACGGTCGGCGCAAGCCGACAGGCTGAAGCCAAGGCCCAGAAGGGCGCCTATCCACAAAGCTCGCTTCATCTTCGTCTCCATTTTCATCAACTCACATAATTCTAGCCGTGAAGAAGGCGAAACGGGGGCCAAGAGTTTTTCGAGATTCGACTCGCTTTCGGATGGCCTGTGAGTCACATTTCATATGTTCTCTTTTTGTTCCAATCAAGGTCTCGTCTTATGAGCGAGCAACGGCGGATCGCTGCGGTTTTCCTGCCGCATTGGCCAGTGGACCGATTTTGTCGCGCCCTTGAGAGACAGCCGGACAGGCCCTCGCGGCGGGCCGCACTTGCCTTCGCCATGCCGGGTCAGGGCGGTTTGCGGATCACGGCGCGGACGCAAGCTGCGGCGCAAGAGGGGATCGGCATAGGCCAGCGCGTTGCCGATGCGATGGCGCTTTATCCCGGACTTGATGTGCGTCCCGCCGATTTTGAAGCCGATCGCGCGGCGCTGAAGCGGCTTGCCGATTGGTGCGGGCGCTACACGCCCTGGACTACGCCGGATTCTTGCGGGGTGGGGGAAGAGCCTGACGGTATTCTCATGGACATTACCGGCTGCGATCATCTCTTCGGCGGAGAAGCAGCGCTTCTCGACGATCTCGTTTCGCGGTTTCGGGGATTTCATATTCGCGCGCGCGTTGCGGCGGCTTCAACGCCGGGCGCGGCATGGGCGCTGGCGCGGTTCGGAGAGGCGGCTGTCTGCATATTGCCGAAGGGCGAGGAGGAGCGCGCATTGGCAGCGCTTCCCGTTGCGGCGTTGCGCCTCTCCGGCGATACGGTCGATGCTCTCGCCCGGCTCGGCCTGAAGCGTATCGGCGACCTTTATGGACGTGCGCGCGCGCCGGTGACTGCGCGGTTTGGGCGCAGCGTTGCGCTGCGGCTCGACGAGGCGCTCGGTTTCGCCGCAGAGCCGATTTCGCCTGAGCTGCCGCTGGTGCCTTATCGTGCGCGGCTCATCTTTGCCGAAGGGCTTGTGCGCGTCGAGGATATCGAAACGGCGACGCAGCGCCTTGCCGAAGAGCTTTGCGTTTTGCTGGAGCGTTATCACAAGGGCGCGCGGCGGCTTGAGTTGAAGCTTTTCCGCGTCGATGGCGAGGTGACGACAATATTCGCAGGCACCAGCGCAGCGTCGCGAATGCCGTCGCATCTGGCGCGACTTTTCCGCGAGAAGCTTCAGCAGGGGGGCGACGATTTCGATGCGGGTTACGGCATCGAGGCAATGAGCCTTGCAGCGCTTGCCGTGGATTCTCTCGTCCATGCGCAAAGCGCGCTGACAGGCGAGGGGGGCACAGATCGCGATATTGAAATTCTCATCGACCGGCTCGGCAACAGGTTCGGGCCGGCGCGGGTCAAGAGGCTTTATCCTCGTGCGAGCCATGTTCCAGAACAGGCCGTCGCATCCATGCCATGCATCAAAAAATCCGAACCCGTTTCTCCGGGCGATTGGCGCATAGGAGAATTGCAGCAACTCGACGGCGCGATGGGGCGGCCTTTGCGCATGTTTGCCGCCGCCGAGCCGATAGAGGTGATGGCGGAAATCCCCGAAGGCCCGCCACGCAATTTTCGCTGGCGGCGTGTTCTCTATCAGATCAAGCGCGCTGAAGGGCCGGAACGGATTGCACCTGAATGGTGGCGCAGCGGGCATGGCCGCACACGCGATTATTACCGCGTTGAAGACGTGAATGGCCGTCGCTTCTGGCTTTATCGCGACGGGCTTTACGAGCGCGATGCAGAGCCGCCTCATTGGTATATTCATGGGATGTTCGGATGACACGCTTTGCCGAACTTGCCGTCACCACGAATTTCAGCTTCCTGCGCGGCGGCTCGCATGCTGATGAGCTTGTGCTGACGGCAAAAGCGCTTGAGCTTGAAGCCATCGGTGTCGCGGATCGCAATACGCTGGCTGGTATCGTGCGCGCGCATGCGTCGGCGAAAAAGTATGGTGTCAGGCTTCTCGTCGGCGCACGGCTCGTGACAGTGGATGGTTTCGAGGTGATTGCCTATCCGCAAGATCGCGCCGCTTATGGTCGGTTGGCGAAGCTTCTGACGCTCGGTAACAGGCGTGCGCTCAAAGGTGAGTGTCATCTCACTCTTGCGGATATCCTCGTTTACGGCGAGGGGCAATGTTTCATCGCCATGCCTGCGGCAAATGTCGACGTAGCATTTGGCGAGGCGCTGAAATTTCTTTCGCAATCGTTTCCGCACGCGGTCTGGCTGGCGCTCTCTCCGCATTACGATGGCAGCGACGGGCGGCGTTTTCTGGCATTGAAGAAATTGGCGCATGAAGCGCGTGTGCCGCTCGTCGCGACAAACGATGTGCTTTATCACGCGCCTGAGCGCAGACCTTTACAGGATGTCCTCACCTGTATTCGAGAGCATTGCACGCTTGAAGAAGCTGGGCTTCGTCTTGAAGCCAATGCCGAGCGGCATATCAAGACAGGCGCGGAAATGGCCCGGCTGCTTTCATATGCTCCCGACGCGCTCGCTCAAAGTCTCGCCATCATGGAGCGTTGCCGGTTTTCGCTCAGCGAACTTAAATATGAATATCCCGCCGATACGTTTTCGAAAGATGAGACGCCGCAGGAATTGCTCGGACGTCTTGCATGGCAGGGGGCTGAAGAAAAATTTCCCGAAGGCACGCCGAAGAAGATCGAGGAAACGATTCGCAAGGAACTCGACATCATCAGGCAGAAAGAATATGCGCCTTATTTCCTGACCGTTCATGACATTGTGCGCAAGGCGCGCGAGCTAAAGATTCTTTGTCAGGGGCGCGGCTCTGCGGCGAATTCCGCTGTGTGTTATTGTCTGGGTATTACCTCGGTCGATCCGAGGGAAGTTGAACTTCTCTTTGAACGTTTTGTCTCTGCCGATCGCAACGAGCCGCCGGATATCGACGTCGATTTTGAGCATGAGCGACGCGAAGAGGTGATGCAGTATATCTATGGCAAATATGGTCGCGACCGCGCGGGGATTGCTGCGACCGTCATTTCCTATCGTTCGCGCAGTTCTATTCGCGATGTTGGGAAAGTCTTCGGCCTGTCGGAAGATGTCGTTCATGCTCTGTCGCGCTCGACATGGGGCTGGTCGAACCAGGGAATTTCCGAGGATGACGCGCGCAAGACCGGGCTCGATCCGCAGGATCAGCGTCTTTTCATGGCATTGGAGCTTTCGCGTGAGTTGCTGGGCTTTCCCCGACATCTTTCCCAGCATGTCGGCGGCTTTGTCATCACCAAGGGGCCGCTCGACGAGGTTGTCCCTATCGGCAATGCCGCGATGGAGGAACGCACTTTCGTCGAATGGGATAAGGACGATCTCGACGAACTCGGCATTTTGAAAGTCGATGTTCTGGCGCTCGGCATGCTCACCTGCATCCAAAAGGCGTTCGTCATGCTTGAAAAGCACCATGGGCGGAAGCTTGATCTTGCAACCGTGCCGCAGAACGATAAAGCCGTTTATAAGATGCTATGCGAGGCGGACTCAGTAGGTGTTTTTCAGGTCGAAAGCCGGGCGCAGATGTCAATGTTGCCGCGTTTAAAGCCGGACAGTTTTTATGATCTCGTTGTTGAGGTGGCCATTGTCCGTCCCGGTCCCATTCAAGGCGGGATGGTGCATCCTTATCTCAAAAATCGAAAAAAAAATCCTAACGAGATAAAATATCCATCTCCTCAGTTGAAAGAGGTTTTGGAAAGAACACGAGGCGTACCGCTTTTTCAGGAACAGGCGATGAAGATCGCTATTGTTGCGGCTGGCTTCACGCCGGGTGAAGCGGACGAGTTGCGTCGCGCCATGGCGGCTTTTCGTCGGGTCGGAAACATTGTTCAGTATCGCGACAAGTTTATCAACGGCATGATCGAAAATGGTTATGAACGCGATTTTACTGAACGCTGCTTCAAGCAGATTGAAGGCTTTGCCGATTACGGTTTCCCCGAAAGCCATGCGGCGAGCTTCGCGCTGCTTGTCTATGTTTCAGCCTGGATCAAGTGCCATTACCCGGATGTCTTTTGCGCGGCCATCCTGAACTCCCAACCAATGGGATTTTATGCGGCAGCTCAACTCGTCCGCGACGCGAAAGAGCATGGCGTTGAAATGCGCGGCGTGGATATCAATCACAGCGATTGGGATTGCACGCTGGAGAAAGTGGGGGGCAAGCGGCTGCGTGCCGTGCGGCTCGGTTTGCGGCAGGTGAAGGGCATTCAGGAAACGACCGGCAACGCGATCATGGCCGCGCGCGAACGAGGCTTTGATTCCGTGCGGCATCTCTGGCTGCGCACGGGGCTGACGCCGCGCGTCATCGAACGGCTGGCCGATGCCGATGCGTTCCGTTCCATCGGCCTCGACAGGCGCGCGGCGCTTTGGGCGGTGCGAGGGCTTGGCGGTTACGGCGATGGACAGAGCGGGGTGAAGCCTGCAATATTGCCCTTATTCGCTGCGCTGGAAGAAGGAGGCTTTCAACGCGAGGAAGAGGTGGCGCTGCCATCCATGCCGCTTGGAGAGCATGTCGTGCTCGACTATGCGACGCTGCGCCTGTCACTCAAGGCACATCCATTGACGTTTCTGCGCAACCGATTTGCTGCGCGCGGTGTTATCACCAATGACAAGTTGAAAACGGTGGCGCCGAATACGCGCGTGAGGCTTGCCGGGTTGGTGCTCGTGCGTCAGCGGCCGGGAACTGCAAGCGGGGTTATCTTTGCGACGCTCGAGGATGAAACGGGCATTGCCAATATCATCATTTGGCCCAAAACCTATGAGCGCTATCGGCGCATTGTGCTGACTTCACGGCTATTTGGCATCAAGGGGCGCGTGCAGAAAGAGGGTATCGTCACTCACATCATCGCGGATGAAATCGAGGACCTTACTTATGAACTGTCGACGATTTCAACGACGCATGAAATCGGCGACGCCAATCTCGCGCGCGCAGATGTTGCACATGATGGCCCCGACCCCCGTGAACGGCGGATTGCGCTTCATGAGGAGCAGCAATTGCGCGCCGCGCGGTTCGTGCCGAAAAGCCGCGACTTTCACTGAGCCTTTGTTCTTGGGGCGAGTTGTGCCGCGCTTCCAGCCAGCTCCGTTGCCACGAGAAGCCAGAGCACGGGCGATGCACCCCATGTGATCGCATGGATGATGAAAGCGGCGACCACCAGCCGGCCAAGCGCATCCAGACGTGCCAGCAGTTCGGTCGGCGACGCGATCCGCGCCAGCGCCCATATGACGCCGAGCACGCCCATGATGTGAACGAACATCATTTGCAACGAGTCGAAAGCAGGGAGTGGAGAGCCAAAGTTCAGCTTTGCATCGAGGCGGTAGATCAGCGTGATCGCTATTTCAGCAATAATCGGCAAGCTGAACGGCACCGTAACGGCCAGATCCAGCCAGGCGAACCCTCGAATGATCTTTGTGCGCATGACGCTCCTTCCCCTCTCTGCGATGCTGTGACTTCCAAATTCCCCTCACAGGCCGGACACGGGTAGCATAAGTCTATACAAGAGGGATCATTGAAATCGAGGTTCTCTTGCTGAATGTGATGAGAAAACGATCAGTTCAGGTGGCCATCGCCTTCGCGGTGCTCGCGATAGTCGGTTTGGTCGTCTTTCTGCGCGCACCCGCTCTTCATACAGTCAAACCCTTGCGTGGACCTGCCGTCGAGGCTGTGTATGCGACGGGCACTGTCGAACCTGTTCATTACGCGCAGACCGGCTCCAAGCTTGCGGGGCGGGTAACCGAGGTTCAGGTGAAAGAGGGCGATCCGGTTGCGAAGGGTGACGTTCTTGCTGTCACCGACGAAACGGAAGACGCTTCGAATGTGAGGCAACTTCAGGCGAAGCTCGTTCTCGCGCAGGCAGATGTCGAACGGGCGCGGAAGCTTCGCCGCATGCGAGATATCAGCATTGCGGCGCTCGATCAGGCTGAAAGCAATCTCAGCGCGGCGCAGGGATTGCTCGACGCGGCAAAGGCCCGGCTCGACGATCATTTCATTCGTGCGCCCATGGCAGGCGTTGTGCTTCGATCGGAGCAGCAACTCAAGGTCGGCGACATGGTGCAGCCTCAACAAACGCTGTTTATCGTCGGAGATCCATCTGCGCTGCAGATCGACGCCGAGGTTGATGAAGAAGACATCACGAAAATAAAAATCGGCCAGGAAACATTGATCCGGGCGGATGCCTTTGCGGGGCAGGCGCTCAAGGGCATCGTGAGTGATATTACGCCCTATGGAGACCCTATCGCGCGCACATATCGGGTGCATATCGATTTGCCGGCCGACACGCCGCTGCGCTCGGGGATGACGAGCGAGATCAATATCGTCGTGCGCCGTAACGACAATGCGCTTCTGGTGCCGGTGTCGGCGCTTGTCGATGGAGCTGTCTGGACCGTGGCTGACGGTCGTGCGCGTCGGCAGAAGGTCGTCGTCGGGGTCGTTGGCAACGACAAGGCAGAAATCCTGTCCGGGCTTGCCGACGATGCGGCTGTCATTATCGATCCATCGACGGGGCTCAAAGATGGCGTGCGGATACGTACGTCTTCGGGATCGTGATCTCATGTTCTGGCGCGTTGGCATCGACATCGCACTCGCGCAGCTGACAAACAGGCGGCGGCAGACGGTTGTCTCCGTTCTCGGTGTGGCGCTGGGCGTCGGATTTTTTGTCGCTACCGCAAGCATCATGAGCGGTTCCGAAAAGGACTTCGTCGACAGGCTCGTCAACAACGCGCCGCATATCACGATCAAGGACGAGTTTCGCAATCCGGCGCAACAACCGATCTTTTCGGTTTTTCCCAACGGTGCGGTTTCGCTCGCACATACGAAGCCGCGCGAATATCTGCGCGGGATCAAGAACTACGGCGCCAAGGTCGAAGAGCTTTCGCAGCGGCCGGGTGTCGTTGCAGAGGCTGCGCTGACCGGACAGCTTATCGTGCGTTATGCCAACAAGGATGTGAGCGCGTCCGTCGCCGGCATCGATCCGGAAAAGGAGAAGCTCCTTACAAAGGTCGAGGAGGATATGAAGGAGGGGAGCCTGATGCGTCTGCGGACGACCGCTGACGGCATCGTGATCGGGCAGGGCATGGCCACGAAGCTCGGCCTTAATCTCGACGATCTCGCCACCGTCATTTCGCCGACCGGGCTCGTCAAGCCGATGAAAGTAGTGGGCATCTTTCACATGGGCAATCTTCTGCTCGATGAAGGGCAGGTCTATGTGCTTCTCAAAAATGCGCAGGTGCTGCTTGGCAAGCCGTTCATTGCAAACCAGATACGCATTCGATTGCCGGATCCGAATATCGCCGAAACCGTTGCGGTGCAGATCGAGAGCCGCTGGAGCTATCGTTCGGACTCATGGCAGGAGGTCAACCGGGACATTCTGGGGCTTTTCGTGATCCGTAACGCGATCACCTATTCGATCGTCGGCGCGATCATGGTGGTCGCCTCGTTCGGGATCTTCAACATCATTTCAACTGTGGTGCTCGAGAAGCGGCGCGACATAGCGATCCTGATGTCGATGGGATTTCGCGGCGCCGATGTTCAGAGCATTTTTCTCATTCAAGGCGTGATCGTCGGCGTTCTCGGGATGCTAGTCGGATGGGCGATCGGGCTCGGGCTTCTGCAAATTCTGGCGTCGATAAAATTCACGGTTCCCGGCGTCAGCGACCGGCAGGGCTTTGTCCTCGATTACGGTTTCTATCAATTTGCGATCGGTGGATTCTTCTCGGTTCTCTCGGCGGTCGCAGCGGCATGGTATCCGGCACGCAAGGCGGCGAAGGTGCGTCCGGTCGAGATCATCCGGGGCGCGGCATGAGTGGGGAACCGGCGCCCCTTGTCGAAGCGCGCGGCGTTACGCGCATTCTGCCGGCAACGGTGCCGGTCACGCTTGTTCGAGACATCGATCTGGTGGTGCAGAAGGGCGAGTTTCTGAGTGTGACAGGACCATCCGGCTCAGGAAAGTCGTCGCTTCTCTATCTGCTTGGCCTGCTCGACGTGCCGACATCGGGAGAGGTGTTGCTCGATGGCGAACATACATCCGGACTCAATTCGGATGTGCTGGCGGCGCTTCGTTTGAAGAAGATTGGTTTCGTCTTCCAGTTCCACTTCCTGCTGCCGGAGTTTTCCGTCATCGACAACGTGAAGCTGCCGATGCGGCGGCTCGGTGAGTTGACGCATGACGAGATAGAGGCTCGGGCGCGCAAGCTTCTCATTGATCTCGATATGGCCGACCAGATGACGAAGCGACCGGATCAGCTTTCAGGCGGGCAGAGGCAGCGAGCGGCCATAGCTCGCGCGCTGGCCAATGATCCGGCGCTTATTCTTGCCGATGAACCGACCGGCAATCTCGATACGAAAAACAGCCAGATCGTGCAGGATATCTTTGCGCGCCTCGTAAGCGAGCAGGGGCGGACGGTGATCGCCGTCACGCATGAAGAAAGCTTCGCGCGTGCCACACCGCGCAACGTCTATCTCGTCGACGGAAAGATTGCGCGAGACGAGCGGCGTTAGCGCGACAGCTCGCGCATGCCCTTGTCGAGACCTTCCAGCGTCAGCGGATACATACGCTCGCCCATGATCTGCTTGATGATCTGGAGAGAGGGCGTGTATTCCCAATGCCGCTCCGGCACGGGGTTGAGCCAGATGGCACTTTCGTAAATCTGCGTCACGCGTTCGAGCCAGAGAGCGCCTGCTTCTTCGTTCCAATGCTCGACCGAGCCGCCCGCATAGGTGATTTCATAAGGCGACATGGTGGCGTCACCGACGAAGACGACCTTGTAGTCGGCCGGGAACTTGTGCAGCACGTCCCAGGTGTTCATCTTTTCATTGTGACGGCGACGATTGTCCTTCCACACGCCTTCGTAAAGGCAGTTGTGGAAATAGAAATATTCCATGTTCTTGAATTCGGTGCGGGCGGCCGAGAAAAGCTCCTCGCAGAGCTTGATGTGGCTATCCATCGAACCGCCGATGTCGAAGAACACCAGCAGCTTCACCTTGTTGCGGCGCTCGGCGACCATCTTGATGTCGAGATAGCCGTGATGGGCGGTCGACTTGATCGTATCGTCGAGGTCGAGTTCCGTCGGCGCGCCTTCGCGGGCGAATTTGCGCAGGCGGCGCAGCGCCACCTTGATGTTGCGCGTGCCAAGCTCGACCTGATCGTCGAGGTTCTTGTATTCGCGCTTGTCCCAGACCTTCACAGCCTTGCCATGGCGGCCTTCCTTCTGGCCGATGCGCACGCCTTCGGGATTGTAGCCATTGGCGCCGAAGGGCGAGGTGCCCGCCGTGCCGATCATCTTGTTGCCGCCCTCATGGCGCTTCTTCTGTTCTTCCAGACGCTGTTTCAGCGTCTCCATGATCTTTTCCCAACCGCCGAGTTTTTCGATCTCGGCTTTTTCTTCTTCTGTCAGGAATTTTTCGGTGAGCGCCTTCAGCCATTCTTCGGGCAGTTGCGTCGTGTGGTCTTCAAGCGTCAGGTCGAGACCCTTGAAGACATGGCTGAAGACCTGGTCGAACTTGTCGAGGTTGCGCTCGTCCTTCACCAGCGACGCGCGGGAGAGGAAATAGAAATCCTCCACCTTGCGCTCGATGACATCGGCGTCCATCGCCTCGAGCAACATCAGATACTCGCGCAACGAAACAGGGACGTTGGCCTTTTTCAGCTCATGGAAGAAATGGACGAACATGGACGCCTCTTGATCGGTCGAATACTAGTTCCGCTCGCGACGGGCGAGAAATGCCAGACGCTCGAAGAGATGCACATCCTGCTCGTTCTTCAGAAGCGCGCCATGGAGCGGCGGGATGAGCTTCGTCGGGTCTTTTTCGCGGAGCGTTTCGGGCGAAATGTCTTCCGACAGCAGCAGCTTCAGCCAGTCGAGGAGTTCCGAGGTCGAAGGCTTCTTCTTCAGGCCCGGCACTTCGCGGATTTCGTAGAAGATGTTCAGCGCTTCCTGCACCAGCTTGCCCTTGAGGCCGGGGAAGTGGACTTCGATGATGGCGCGCATCGTGTCTTCATCGGGGAACTTGATGTAGTGGAAGAAGCAGCGGCGCAGGAAAGCGTCCGGCAGTTCCTTCTCGTTGTTCGAGGTGATGATGACGATCGGGCGCTGTGCGGCCTTGATGGTTTCGTTCGTCTCGTAGACGTAGAACTCCATGCGGTCGAGTTCCTGCAGCAAGTCGTTCGGGAACTCGATGTCGGCCTTGTCGATTTCGTCGATCAGCAGGATCGGGCGCGTCGGGCGCTCGAAGCTCTCCCAGAGCTTGCCCTTGGAGATGTAATTCTTGATGTCCTTCACGCGGGCATCGCCGAGCTGGCTGTCGCGCAGGCGCGTCACCGCGTCATATTCGTAAAGACCCTGCTGCGCCTTGGTCGTGGACTTGATGTTCCAGGTGATCAGCTCGGCGTTCAGCGCTTTTGCGACTTCTTCGGCCAGCACCGTCTTGCCGGTTCCAGGCTCGCCCTTGATGAGAAGGGGGCGCTGAAGCGTTATCGAGGCGTTAACGGCAACGCGCAGGTCGTCGGTCGCGACGTAATTCTTTGTACCTTCGAACTTCATGGGTATCGGCTTTCTCTCCGGGGCTAAAGCTCGCCCCCGCGTGGCAATGGCAGAACGGGTCCGAAACTAGGGCTTGCGTCCCAAGCGTTCAAGGCTAACGCGGTCAATCGCTGATCGTTGGTGCGCATGCGCTCGGCAAAACCTGCCGGGCAGGGACCCAAACTACCCTTAAATGTTCCTATCCGTCTATTTAAGTTATTGTTTCTGTTCATTTTTTATCTTGGCCTGGTCCTTGCTCCCAAAAGCCCGAACAGACGTGCCCCCGAGGCACAACAGGCATGGAGACAGCCATGAGTTTCTTTGGGTCGATGACCACCGCGATTACCGGCATCCGCGCGCAGTCCAGTGCGCTTGGCTATATCTCCGACAATATCGCGAACAGCCAGACGACCGGGTTCAAACGGACCGATGCCAGCTTTTACGACATCGTGACCGCGTCCTCGCCCAATTTCCACCAGCCCGGCGCCGTTGTCGCCAAGCCCGGCTATACCAACAATGTGCAGGGCTCGGTCGATGCCTCGCAGGTTGCCACGAACATGGCGATTAATGGCGAGGGCTTTTTCATCGTCTCGCAACGCGTTGCGACCGTCGACAACAACCCCGTGTTCCAGAGCGTGAACTACTACACGCGGCGCGGCGACTTCTCGATGGACAAGAACGGCTATCTCGTCAATGGCGGCGGCTATTATCTTCAGGGCCTGGCCATCGATCCGACCACGAACAATCCGGTCGGCGACACGCCGAAGGTCATTCAGATCAATAACGGCTTTCTGAATGCCAAGCAGACAAGCTCCATCACCTATACAGCAAACCTGCCTTCGTTTCCGCAGACGGCGCATGCGAGCGCGATGTCCAATCTGTCGGGCAGCGAGCTGTTGCAGACCGCGGCCGAACGCACCGCGGGAACGACCTTCGCCAACAACCCTGTTGGAACGGGCGCGGGCGATGGCGTCGTGCAGGCCGCAGACGAGCAGAACTTCCTCGACCGTTCGGTTTCGGGCGGTGCCATCACCACTTATGACGGGCAGGGCAATCCGGTAAACGTTCAGGTTCGCTGGGTGAAGGTCGACAATGCTGCCAATGATGGCGGCACGGCCGGCGGCGATACGTGGCAGGCCTTCTACAAGTCCAATGACAGCGCGACGGGCACGGCCGCGAAGTGGACGAATATGGGCCAGTCCTATGCCTTCAACGCTGCGGGCCAGCTTACCCCCGCCGTGGATTCGACGACCATCAACAATTTGACGGTTGACGGCGTCAATCTCGGAAATGTCACGCTGACGCATGGCCCCGGGAATATGACGCAGTTTGCCGATAACAACGGCACTGTGTCGGTCAACAAGATCGATCAGGATGGCTATGCATCCGGTCAGCTCGTGAACGTCGCCGTCGCGGCAAATGGCCGTGTCACAGGCACTTATTCCAACGGCAAGACGATCGACATTTTCCAGGTGTCGCTTGCCAAGTTCAACAATCCGAACGCCTTGCAGAAGATGAACGGTACGGCGTTTGCCGAGACGCAAGATTCCGGCGCGGCCATCATCGGCGGCGCGGGCGACATCATCGCTTCGGCGACTGAGGCGTCGAACGTCGATCTCGCCGACGAGTTCTCAAAGCTCATCATTGCGCAGCAGGCCTACACCGCCGGCACTCGCATCATCACGACCTCGGATCAGCTGATCCAGGAAACGCTGAACATGAAGCGATAAGCCAGAGTTGACCGCGTCTAGCAGGTTTGAAGTTACATGAGCCTTTATTCCGCCATCGGTAGCGCCATCAGCGGGCTCAATGCGAGCCAGGCTGGCCTTGATCTCGTCTCGCGCAACATCGCGAATGCGAATACGGCTGGCTATACGCGCAAGGTCCAGCAGGTCTCGAACAACATTGCCGGTGGCGAGGGGATCGGCGTCACGCAGCTTGCCGCGACGCGGAACGTCAACAGCTACCTGCAGCAGCAGATCCGCTCGGAATCGGCCACCACTTCGAAGCTCAATATTTACTCCGACTTTCTCTCGCGCATCGACAAGATGTTCGGCGCGCCGGACAGCGATACGTCGGTGGCCTCGTCCGTCACCAATCTTGTGACGAAGCTTCAGGCCGTGGCGACCTCGCCGGACGATCCTGCGGCGCGGCAGACTTTTCTCAATGCCGCGACCAATATGGCGTCCAAGCTCAACAGTATGAGCAGCTCGCTGCAGGGCATGCGTCTGGAGGCGGAGCGCAATATTTCGTCTGCTGTGACCTCGGCAAATTCATTGCTGAAGACGGTTGCCGATCTCAATCTGCAGATCGCACAGCGCCAGGCGAGCAATATTTCGACCGCCGATCTTCAGGATCAGCGCGACAATGCGGTCGACAGTCTTTCGAAGCTCATGGACATCAAGACGGTCCAGCGCGACGACGGGACGATTGCTATTTTCACCGGCGGCGGGCAGCTTCTGCTCGACAAGCAGGCCGTCAAGCTCACCTTCGACGAGCATACGAGCCTCGACGCCAACTCCGCCTATAACATCGATCCGTCCAAGCGGACCGTCGGCACGGTTACTCTGCAGAATGGAACGACGTCGGTCGATCTGATCGCCTCAGGCGCGTTCCGCTCGGGAGCCATTGCCGGCTATATCGAGATGCGCGACAAGGTTCTGCCGCAGGCGCAGGCGCAGCTCGATGAGCTTGCCAGCCAGCTTGCCCTTTCCATGTCGCAAGAAACGGTTCCCGGTACGGCAGCCTCGGCCGGTGTGGCGCCGAACGTCGCGACTGGTTTTGACATCGACACGAATGCGCTTCTGTCGGGCAATACGATCAGCCTTACCTATACCGACACGCCTGCCGGCACAGAGCACAAGATCACGATCGTCAAGGTCACCGATCCCTCCGCGCTGCCGCTTACGCATACAGCGACTTCCAATCCGAACGATACGGTCATCGGCGTCAACTTCAACCAGCCGATGGCGAATATCATTGCGGATATCCAGGCGGCCTTGCCTGCGTCCGTCACCGTCTCCAATCCCGGCGGCTCGACGATCCGGTTCCTGGATGATGGGAGCGCGGGTGCGTCCGATGTGAATGCGGTCAGCGCAACGATCACGCCGACATCATTGATCGATGTCGGAACCGGCTTGCCGCTTTTCGTCGATGGCAACGGCCAGAAGGCCTATTCTGCAAGTCTCGACAATCCGCCGCAGATCAATGGCTTTGCCGGTCGCATCACGGTCAATGCGAAGGTCCTCGCAGATGATACGTCGCTTGTCGTTTACAGCACCAATCCGCAAACGCTTATCGGTGATGATACGCGGCCGCTCGATCTGCTGGCGCGGCTGACGGATACGAGCCGCACCTATTCCTCGCTGACCGGTATCGGGAGCGCGGCCACGCCTTTCAGCGGCTCGATCGACAGCTTCGCTCGCCGCATCGTTTCTGTTCAATCCTCGCAGGCGGCCGCCGCGTCCACCGACGCCTCGGCGCAGCAGGTTGTGACGAATACGCTGCAGGATAAATACAGCGGCGACACAGGCGTGAATATCGACGAAGAGATGTCGAACCTGATCATGCTGCAGAATGCCTATTCGGCGAATGCACGCGTCATCACGACGGTGAAACAACTCTTTGATGTTCTGTTGAGCATCGGAAGGTAAAGCCATGCAGATTTCATCGTATTCCCAGTCTCTGAACATGCGCAGCAACATGTCGCAGCTTCAGACACAGCTTGCCGATCTTCAGCGACAGCTTTCGAGCGGGTTGAAGTCCGACAGCTTTGCCAAGCTTGGCGATGCGCGCAATCTTGTCCTCGCTCTCAACAATCAGGTCACGCAGTCGAACAGCTATCTCGACACGATCAATCTCACGCAGCTGCGGATCAAATCCAGTTCCGATGCGCTGACGCGGCTGAATGACATCGCGTCGGAACTCAAGACGGGCAGCCTGACGAGCACGTTCAATATTACGAGCGGCGGCCAGACCAATCTTCAGATCACCGCGGGAATGCGACTGAATGAGGTTGTCGATCTGCTCAACCTGAATGTCGGCGATCGTCAGCTTTTCGGCGGGAAAAATACGCAGACGACGCCGGTTGCGAATGCGAGCCTTATCCTCGATGGCGATACGGCGCATGCGGGCCTGAAAACCGTTATTCAGCAGCGCAATGCGGCGGATATCGGCGATGGCAGCGGACGCATCGCGCTGACGTCGCCGGTTGCGGGCTCTGTGTCGATCGCCGAAGACGCTGCAAACAGTCCGTTTGGCTTCAAACTGTCCAATGTCAGTTCGTCGCTTTCCGGCGCAACCGTCACGGGGCCGACAGGTACGCCGCCCGCGATCGGCGTGGCTTTCGGTGCGACCTTGCCAGGCGCCGGGGATAGTATCTCGCTTGACCTTGCTCTTCCCGACGGCACGACGACCACTGTCAAGCTGACCGCGACCACAGCGTCGCCGCCCGGGGCAGGGGAGTTCACCATCGGCGCCGATGCCACGACGACGGCAGTCAATTTTCAGGCGGCGCTGGGCACGAGCTTGCAAAGCGAAGCGAAAACCACGCTGGCGGCCGCTTCGGCGATGAAAGCGGGCGACGACTTTTTCGGCAATCCGCCCATGCGCGTGGCTGGCCCGCCTTATGCGACGGCGACGGCGCAGGTGGCCGGTACAGCCAATGACACGGTGTCCTGGTATCAGGGCGACGATAGCGGTGCGGCGGGCAATAATTTCATCGCGACAATCGGCGATGGATCGCAGATGGCTTACGGCGCGCGCGCCGATCAGACCGCGATCCGCACTGTGGTCAAAAATGCAGCCGTGCTTGCAGCGGTTTCTTCCACCGGCACGGGTGTCAGCGATGCAGCATCGTATAACGAGCTGATGAAGCGCACGGGTTCGGAATTGAACTTCGATGGGGGCGCGCAGTCGGTGGTGAATATCATCACGGATCTGGGGCTCAAGTCGTCAACGCTCGACTCTGCAAAGACCAATCTTCAGACGCAGATTTCGACGAGCAAGACGGTTCTGTCCGATACGCAGAATGCCGATCCCTACGCCGTCGCCACGCAATTGACGACACTCATGACACAGCTTCAGGCGAGCTATCAGGTCACGGCGAGCCTGTCGAAGCTCTCTTTGGCCAACTTCCTGTAAGAGCTTTCTGCGGTCGCAGACTTGAACTGATTTACTCGCAGTGACAGCACGAGCGACAGAAGCGAACGGCGCGGAACCAAGACAGGGCGGTCACCAAGTGACCGCCCTGTTTGATTTTCAGGCGCTGGTTCCGGAGTGTCCGTGCGCCAAGTGTCAGCGACTTGAACATCTGATCTTCAAGTCGGGGGGCGCTCGCGCCAATTACCCGACGAAAATTGTGCCAGGCCGCCTATCATCTCTTTCGTCGCAACGGTCGCCACGCCGTGCTCGAATTCATTCTCCAGAGCGGCTGGCAAATCGAGGTTCCATTGTTCATAGGACGACAGGCGGTCGCTTCGCATTGCCGCCTGGGGCAATTCCGCGAGACGATGCGCCAACGCGACGGCTTCAGTCAGCGCCTGTCCTTTTGGAGTGAGGCGATTGACGAGTCCGAAGAACAATGCCTCCTGCCCAGAGACGCCGCGACCTGTGAGAAGCATGTCGAGAGCTCGGCTGTGACCGATGAGGCGCGTCAGACGTATGGTACCGCCGTCCATGAGCGGGATGCCCCAGCGCCGACAGTAGACACCGAAAACCGCATCCTCCGCCGCGACGCGAAGGTCGCACCAGCACGCGACTTCCAGACCGCCCGCTACGGCGACGCCCTCGACTGCGGCGATGACGGGCTTGCTGAGCAACATGCGAGTGACGCCACATGGGCCATCGCCGGTGCGCTCGACTCGTATCCGTCGGCTTGCATCGTTTGATTGCATCGACTTCAGATCGTTGCCGGCGCAAAAGCGCCCCGAGCCGCCAGTCAGCACGGCGACGGAGAGAGCAGGGTCGGCTTCAAAACGACGAAAAGCCTCTGCAAGCGCTGTGGCCGTGGGGCCGTCAATGGCGTTAGCCACTTCCGGCCGGTCGATTGTTATGATTGCGACGGCGCCATCTGTTTCGAAATGGATAGTCATGCTTTTGTGCCGATCAGTGTGTGCAGATTGCTGTGAAAATGAACGATCGCCGCTTCGAACAAACCGAATTCGAACATTTCATTCGCGCCGGTCGCCAAGCCTCGCTGGATCGATTCAACGATCGCACGGTCCTCTTTGGCGCCCTGATTCACAAAGTCTGCATCGTTCTCGACGGCAGCCGTGCCGCCAGCGAGTGTCGTGGCCTCGGCGAGCGTGTAGGTGATCGTTCGGGTTGCATCAATGCTGATCGGTTCCAATACGGTCATGATGATCCGTTTAGGGAACGTCGCGATCATCACATTGGGAAACATGTGGTAGACATGCGTGACGGTGCCCGCGACATTGCGTTGATCGGGGTGGATCGTCCGCAGCTTCTGGACATTTCGATAAGGAAAAGTGACGCGGCTATTTCGGCCGAAATGCTCAATGACGTTCAGGTTGTCGAATTGCACAGGGTAAAACGTGTCCCGATGCGTCGGGTAAATGTGGTAGCCCTCCAGAAAACCTTCCGCGAAGACCTTCCAGTTCGCCGCGATATCATTTTCGGTGACTGAGACCAGTTTCATGTCGGGCCCCAGAAGCGGTGGGATCGCCCCCAGTTCCATTTGCGGTGAAGCCGAGTCCTGAGTCACGAAGACGATACCCTCGCGCTCTTCCGCGTGAACCGGGACGAGGCCGTGCGTTGTCTTGTCGAGGCCGGGAAAACCATATTCATGCGGGATGTTGCGCAAGGTGCCCTCGGTGCCATATGCCCAGGCATGATAGGGGCAGACGAAAGCATTGGTGCGCCCGGAGCCACAGGCCAATTGGGCGCCGCGATGGCGGCATGCGTTGCGAAACACGCGAACGACACTATCGGCGCCCCGCACCGCCAGCAGCGGCACGCCCGCCGCGTCACGGGCAACATAGGACCCCGGTTCCGTCAGCGCCGCGGAAGGACAGAAGGGGGTGGGCGTGCGCCGAAGAACGCGCTCCAGCTCAAGGTCAAAGCGCTCTTGTGAGCGATAATTGGCGATGGGCTCCTGCCAGCAACGATCACCGAGATCCGTGGTTTTATTGTCGATATGATCCAGAATGCGCTGGGCCAGCGCCCGATCGTCAAGCAGCAAGTCCATGGAAAGCTCCTCAATCTGGTTTGGACTAATTGGATCCGCTGTAGCAGAGCGTTGCACATGCCCGGTGCTGGACAAGCGAAACGTTCCTGCATATCGGTGAGCTGAATTCACCTATATCTTGGCGCGCCCTTCGGCTGCGGTTGCGATAATCCATTGCTTGAAGGCCCGCAGGGCTGGATTCCGCTCATCTTTCGGGCGATGGACAAACCAGTAGTCGCCGGTGGCCTTCTTGATTGAAAGTGGTCGCACGACTTGGCCGCTCGCCTCTTTTCCGACGAACAGGGGATCGAGGCCGAGCGCAACGCCAACGCCGCACTCAGCAGCTTCCTGCGCTGCGCCGAAGCTGTCCACCCAGATCGATCTTTGTGAATTTATGTCCCCCGTGCCTGCGTGGTCGAACCAGACGGGCCAGGCCAGTGGATAGGCTGTGACGTGTATCAACGTCGCGCGACGCAAATCTGCGGGCTGCCGTAGTTTCAATTGTCGAGACATCGCAGGTGTGCAGATCGGTGTCGTGAAAATCTTCATGAGCGGAACAGCCGTTATCCCCGGCCATTCGCCTGCGCCGCCGCAAATTGCGGCATCAAAAGGTTCATTGTCGAAATCGATGCCTCGGCTCACGCTCTCGATGACCAGTTCGATGTTTGAATGGGCAGACATGAACTTTTCGACCCGCGGTATCAGCCAGGCCGCCTGGAAGGTCGGCACGACAGCGATCCTCAGTCTGGTTCGGGTGCCCGGCGCATCCTTCAAGGCAAGACCTCTGGCCAGATCGGAGAACGCACGCCCCGTTGCTATTGCCAGCGTCTTTCCGGGCGACGTCGGCGTCACAGCGCGGTTGGCTCGCACAAATAGTTCGTCGCCAATCAAACGTTCCAGGTTGCGAATGCGGTGGCTGACGGCCGATGGCGTCAGGTGAGCGCATCAGCTGCGGCGCGAAAGCTGCCCAAGCGATATGCCGCCTCGAAGGCTTGCAGCGCGAGGAGATTTCCGCGCGTGAGCTTGGCGACGGCAGGCTTTGGCTCCGCTGCCATGAGAAGTCGCTTTGCACCCTTTTTCGAACCTCTACGTGCCATTCACATCACTATCTGGTTTGAAGGGAGCAGGGTGCGTTCATGCGGGCGATCGTGTCGTAGCGATGGGGCGCCTTGATAACTCGAACGACACTCGAGCCCCCATAGCGCGTCGTCATTCATAGTCAAACGACGTCCCGGTCGCAAATCAGCGGTCCAGGCGCGAGAATGTCAGCCGTTCGTCAACGCCGGTCGGATTGAACGTCGTTGTTGCGAAATGGTGATCGGGACGGGGGGCAGGGGTGCGGACGGATCGGTTCCGTCGGCCAAGGCTCACTGGCAGAGCATGAATCAGCAGACCGATTAACCTGAAAAGTGGGATGAGCCCAGTTGCTCGCCAATCAAGGCGGGCATTCTTTCAAACGCAGGTATTACGCCCAAGCGTCAGGATGCTTTCTGAAGCAGTCCTGCAGCGATCTGGCGATTGATGTTGATGAGCGGGTCCAGAAGGTCGGGCGCCGGTGTGGCCTGAACTTCGACCGTCCGTTTGAAGATGAATATGGCAAGGTTTGCTATGTTCTGGCGAACTTCCTTGGGAAGTGCGCTCTCACCTTCCGTGACGGAGGTGGCGAAGATGGTCCAGAGCGTTCGGTTATAGAGGAGCGCCGGATTGAGATCCGACTCGCCGGCGCTAGTGGCCCAGCTATCTTTCACGTGCTGCAATCTGCTCGCTGATTTCAGCAGAACGGATGCTTCAAGTTCTCTCGGGTCGTTTCCGGTTTTGGCCGCTTTCGCGTAGGCCTCATGCGGTCTTGACATTCTGCAGCAACTCCCGCTCGTACTCGATCAGCTTTCGAGTCTCCTTGAGAGCTTTATACAATTCTCCGGTTAAGATTTTATTGTTGATGTTATCGAGCATCGGCGTCGTGCTGGGCGCGGCTTCCATCACGTCTTTAACGAGTTGGAAATATAGCTCGTGATGCTGGGTCGGCTCGGGCGCGAGATACATCATCTGGAGCATCAGGTAGATTTTCTTGCATGGCGTGTCCGCGTCGTCGAGGCGCAGGATATCTTTTTCGCGCAGGATCGGAGCATCGCCTTCAATGAAGAGGCGGGTGCGCTGGTCGTCATTGGTGATGATGCTGTCGCCGAGGATGAAGCGTTCGCCTGGCTTGAGTTCGACTTTAAGCGCCATTGGATTTCGTCCCGATCATAGTGATTCCCGCCCGCGGGATTAGCCTGGAGATTACCTCATATTGAGGGATTTGCGGGGGCTGCAAAGAAATCGGCGGGGACTCTCGTCCCCGCCGCCTCGGTAGTCGTAATTCCGCGCGATTAACGCAGGATCGACAGGATGCTCGACTGAGCCTGGTTGGACAGCGAGAGGGCTGTCGTGGCCAGCGACTGGCGGGTCTGGAGGGCGAGAAGGTTCGCGGCTTCCAGGTTCGTGTCCGCAAGCGTGAGGCCGGAGGCGCCCGTCTGCAGCGTGTTGATCATGTTCTTCGTGAAGTCCTGACGGTTCTGCACGACGGCGAGGTTTGAACCGAAGGTCGAAGACTGAGCACGCAGGTCCGTGGTTGCCTTATCGAGAGAAGCAATCGACGAGTTGACGTTCGCGTCGCCGCCGCTCCAGGTGGAGACCGACGACAGGCCGAGGCCCGCAGCGTCCATCTTCACGCCGGCAATGTCGAGCTTTGACGTCTGCTTTTCGTTGAAGCTCACCGTCAGCGTGGTGCCGCTCTTCAGCAGGTTGACGCCGTTGAAGCTTGCGTCGTTGGACATCTGGTCGATCTGCGTCAGCAGGTCGTTGTACTGCTTTTCGAACTTCGAGCGGTTCGCGCCGTTGGAGGTCGAAGCGCCGATGCCGAGCGTCGTCGCCGCGGTGCCGGAAATCGTGAAGTTGTCGCCGCTAGCGACTGAGAAGGTGAGCGAGCCGCCAGACTGCGAGATCGTCAGGCCGCTCACCTTGCCGGAGAGGGCGGTCTTGAGGACGCCGGCGCTGGTGACGTCGGTGGTCAGGCTGATCGACGTCTCGGCATTGCTGCCGACCTTGATTTTCAAGGTCTGTGCGCCAGCAGTGGCATTGAAGGTGTGGGCTGTAACCGTCGACTTGGACGTTGCAGACGACACCGTCGTCTGAAGAGCCTGGTTCGCAACCGACTTCGCCTGAGAAACGAGCTTCGTGATGCCGTCGATGCCCTGGCTGGCGGCGTTCACCGTCTGCACTGCGAGGGACATGCTGTCCTGCAGGGTCGAGAGATCGGACGCGCGGTTGTTCAGGCCCGCAGCGGTGAAGTAGGAGTTCGGATTGTCGACGGCTGTGTTGACCTTGTTGCCCGTCGCAAGACGGTTCTGGGTCGAGGACATCATGGACGCAGTGTCCTGCAGCGTGAGCAGGTTCTGGCGAACGGCGGTCGAGAGGGAAATACCGGACATGGAAGCTTCCTTTCCTAGGAACAAATATTCAGCTCATCCTGAGCTTGGTGCCGATCTTGATCCTGAAGGCGTTAAGAGCCGGTAAAATGCCGCCAAAATTTTCACAAAAAAATTCAGACCCATGCCCTCAAAACAAAACGGGACCCCGAAGGGCCCCGTTTGCTTGGGATTTCTTGAATTTTTATTCGCGATCAGAAGAGCTTGAGAATGCTCTGCTGCGACTGGTTGGCGATCGACAGTGCCGAGATACCGAGCTGCTGGCGCGTCTGGAGAGCCAGAAGGTTGGCGCCTTCTTCGTTCGTGTCGGCGAGCGTCAGGCCTGAAGCGCCGGTCTGAAGCGTGTTGATCATGTTCTTCGTGAAGTCCTGACGCGACTGCACCACGGAGAGGCTCGATGCGAACGACGTTGCCGTCGTGCGCAGCGTGGACATGGCGCGATCATCATGCGCCTGCGCTGCCTTTACACCGTCATTGGTCGCGAAGTCGGCATAAGTCAGTCTCTGCATGCCGAGGCCAGTCGAAGAAGTGTTGGACCCGGTAATGTTCAGCCGTGATGTCTGTCGCTCGTTGAAGTTCACCAGCAGGGTGCTGCCCGACTGAAGAAGGTTGATGCCGTTGAAGCTGGCATCGGATGCGAGCTGGTCGATCTGGTCGAGCAGGGCGTTATAGTCGTTGACCTGCTTGTTGCGGTTCGCGCCGTTCGATGTCGAGACGTTGGAGCCGATGACCGAACCGATGGCCGTGCCGGAGATGGTGAAGTTATCACCGGACCCGACGGAGAATTTGAGAGCGCCGCCGGACGAGGAAACTGTCAGCCCCGAGACCTGGCCCGAGAGGGCGGTCTTCAGGTCGCCAGCGCTTGTGATGTTGCTCGTCAGGTTGACGGTGACGGCGGACTGGCCGGCAATCGTGATGACGAGGGTCTTCATGCCTGCGCTGGCATTGAAGGTGCCGGGCGAGATCACCTGGCTATCCGTCGCCGCGGTGACGGTCGTCTGCAGCGCCTGGTTGGCAGTCGCCTTGGCCTGCTGCACGAGCTTCTGGATCGCGTCGATGCCCTGGCTTGCGGCGTTCAGGGTCTGAACGGCAAGGCCCATGCTGTCGAGCAAGGTGCTCAGGTCCGAAGCGCGATTGTTCAATCCCTGCGCAGTGAAGAAGGATTGCGGATTGTCGATGGCGCTGCTGACCTTGAGGCCGGTCGCAACACGCTGTTGCGTCTGGTCAAGGAGCTTCGCCGTGTTCTGCATGCTGAGCAGGTTGGACCGCATCGCACCAGAAAGAACCACATCAGCCATAATAGTAACCCTCCAGGGTTCCGCCGGCGTGTCTCAACCCGGCTCGAGTGCCATACTGAAAATTAATGCTTAATTCTACGTAAACGTCCCGTGCAGTCGCACATGAAGCCGGACCGGTCATTGAACCGTCCTCAAGCGCTTGTGCTGGTAGCCAACTGCGGAACATGTCTTCGAACCTTTTGCATCTTTCAGTCGTGCCAAGGAGTTCGCAAACGGCGTGCCAGTTTTAAATCTGTTATATTTCAATGACTTAGGTATTCTTTGTCTTTGGACTGACCGGCAGCCTGTGCCGGTGCGGGGAAATAATTGCCCGGGAGAAATTGCGCGGTGAGCGCATGGCGCAACAAAAAGGCCGGAGACGGGTTATCCGTTCCGGCCTTCAAATTTTTTTATAAAATTGATTTCAGATGATCGTCAGACGATGGATTTGAGGCGAGTGCGGACATCGCTCTCTATGTGCCGGATCAAATCCGCATGATCGAAGCCGGGCATCACCGAATGGGTCTTCAGGCTGGGATGCCAGGGCAGGGCGCCCGTTCCGAGCTGCATGGGGTGATGGGCGGGCATGTAGATGACGCCGGGAACACCCAGCGCGCCTGCCATTTCCGTCGCGGCATTCCACAAGCCGACGGCGCAGTCGAGTTCAGCGGTCAGTGCCGCCGTGCCGTCGAGGTCGTTATGCGTGTCGAGACCGGGCATTTGATGGATCGTCAGGCCGTATTTTTCGGCGGCTTCGCGGATCTCATCGTCGGGATTGCCGAACTGTAGATTGATGAGCTTTGCGCCTTCGCTTTCCAGAAACTTCGCCCAGTCGGCCGGTTGGGTGGCGACGATGTCGCGGACGGGGTTTCTCATGCCGGAGCGCCATGTCAAACCGATCTTCGGGCCTGCGCCCAGCGTGTCGAGCCAGGCGCGCGCCTTCAGGCGCTGTTCCGGGTCGGCGATCAGCGGTCTGCATTGTTTGGGAAAGGCGTTGGAGGAACGCCGACGCATTGAAGCTATAATGCCTGCGGGCGCGGTGTAGTCGAAGTCAACTTCGTCCGGTCCATAGGTGAGCAGGCCGGTGGAGCGCCCGGTTTCAGGGCGCACGGTCGCTTGCGGCCATGTGCGCTGATAGAGCGGCACCAGACGGTCATTGGTTTCGATGATGACGTGACCGGCTTCCGCAATGATGTCGTGGAAGCAGGTCGAGAAACGCAGATCGTCGCCGAGTCCCTGCTCGCGCGTGATCATGATCGTCTTGCCGCTGAGATTTTCGCCCTGCCAGATCAGGCCGGGGAAGGGGCGGAAGGGCAGACGCTGCCCGCTGGTAAAGCCATAGCCGTAAATATCCCAACCATCTTCGATGCGGCCGATTGCGAGCAGGCACAATGCGAAGTTCCACAGCATCGCGTCGTCGTTGGGGCGCAGCGAAAGCGCCTTGGTGTAGGTCTCAACCGCCTCGGCGGGGCGGCAAGCCGTCTGCAGCGCCGAACCGAGATTGTTGTAGGCCTCCACGAGGTCCGGCCTCAGCGCCACAGCCTTCTGCGCGCAGGCGATGGCTTCTTCCAGCAAGGCTTCTTCAGACAGAATGTTGCCGAGATTGCTGTAGGCCGCCGCGTAGTCGGGATTGATCTCGATGGCGCGTGAAAACAGGTCGACCGCGCGCTGCGTCTCACCCCGGTCGCGGACCAGATTGGCGAAGGAAAACAGCGTTTCGGGATCGTCGGGGAAAAGTTCGAGTGCGCGCTCAAAGGCAGTCGCAGCCTCATCATTGAAATCCAGCTCGGCAAGGACCGTCGCCTTGTGCAAGACCGTGATGTGATCGTCGGGCGCCAGTTCGACAGCTTTGCGCATGGCTGCGGCGGCGTCTTCCTTTGCGTCGTCGCCCTTGGTCGCCAGGATCGATCCGCGTCCGCGATGGCCGCGTGGATCTGTGTCGTTGATTCCAACGATGCGATCATAAATGGCGAGGGCCTGCTCCGTCTGGCCGTCTTCCTTCAGCAAGCGCGCCTGTTCGAAAAGCGCTTCGATGTCGGTGGGATTGAGGCGCGAGGCTTCGGAAAAATGAAAGATCGCCTCGCGGGTATGACCTTTGACCGAGAGAAGGTGGCCGAGGTTCAAATGGGCGAGGGCAAAATCCGGATCGCTGTCGATCGCCTGACGCAGAAGGTCGATCGCTTTTTCGCTATTTTTGCCCGTCTCATGCGCGAGGACGGCCATGAGCCGCAAAGTACCGGGATGGCCGGGGAATTTTTCAAGGATTTTGCGGTAGACGTTTTCCGCCTCTTTCGCGTGCCCCTGACTTTGCAAGGCCATGGCACCTCCGAGAATCTGCTCGATATTGCCGCGCCCCCGAGGCGCTTGCTTCCTGGCGGATTTCGACATGGTGGTGCCCTTCAAATTGCCCTGGACACTAAACTCCCGCAAACAGGGTTAGCGCGAGGTTAATTTCTCTGATCGTTGATGGGCCGCGTCGAGCGCGGCAGTCAGATACGAGAGTCGAGTGCGATGGCCGCGCCCCGGCCGCTGGCCGGGCGGGTTATCGCCGCGTTCCGGCCATATCCAACCGGCGGCGCCTTGCGCTCGTTTACGGTGTCGGCGACGGATTTCAGTATCTTTTCAGACACGGATTTGACGGCACCGAGCATGTTCTGGTTGGTGACGAGCGCCGCGTCGAGCTTGGCCATTGCGGTTTTAAGTCTGGCGACTTTTTCGGCCGGTGCGCGGTCGATCAGTTCCTTGCGCAGGCTGATCGCCTGAATATCCATGGCATATTCGTTGGCGAGACGGGTTTTTTCTTCCTGAAGCTCGCCGATCCTGAGCGGCTGGTGCGATTCCAGATACCCGGTTTCGCAGCATATGATGTCGGTCAGGCGGGCGCTGACGTCCAGAAGACGCTCGACCAGATCCGTTGGGGCCAATTCCTGTGCAGCCAGGCGTGGTGTGGCGCTCATGGTTTGTGCTCCTGAAGCTTCAGAATTTCGCCATAAATCTTGTCGGCAATGCCGATGCCGCCGGCCTTGCTCATTTCCTTGCCATATTGGTCGACAAGCATTGAGCGGAACATGTCTTCGCCCGGGCCGCCGCCGAAAAAGCTGTCGGTCTTGATCCCTTCGAACATGGTTTGGGTCATGGTCGAGATGAACTGTGATTCAAACTCCTGAGCCGTCGACCAGGCGCGGGCATCCTTGCGCGAAGACTGGCTCTGGAGCTGCAAATGCAGGGCGGATGGCGTGGCGGCGGCTGCGGCGGCGATGGTCATTACATCACCTCGATTTCAGCCTGCAGCGCGCCTGCGGCCTTGATTGCCTGCAATATGCTGATCATGTCGCGCGGGCTGACGCCGAGCGCATTGAGCCCGTCCACAAGTTCTTTCAGGCTGATGCTGCCATCGACAAGGGCGAGCTTGGTGCCTTTGGGTTCGTCGACCTGAACATTGGTGCGCGGAACGACGACCGTCTGGCCTGTATTCGAGAAGGGCGCGGGCTGGCTGACCTGCGGCGTCTCGGTGACGCTGATCGTCAGATTTCCTTGCGCAATAGCGACCTTGCTGACGCGCACGTCCTGACCCATGACGATGATGCCCGAACCTTCATCAATGACGACGCGCGCGGGCAAATCGGGCTCGACGCGGAGCTGCTCGATATCGGTCAGCAGGTTCACGACGTTGCCGGTATAGGCGGAGGGGACGGAGAGCTGAACGGTTGTCGGATTGTCCGCCATTGCGGCGGGCTGGCCGAGAAAAGTGTTGATGGCGCCTGCGACGCGCTGTGCGGTCGTCAGGTCGGGGTTGCGCAGCGACAGGCGCAATGTGCGCAGCTCAGCGAGCTTGAAGTCGATTTCGCGTTCAACGATTGCGCCATTGGAAATGCGGGCATTTGTCGGGACGCCGCGCGTCACCGAGCCTGCGTCACCCTTGGCGGCAAAGCCGCCCGTAGCGACGGGCCCTTGCGAGACGGCATAGACCTGACCGTCGGCACCCATCAGCGGGGTCACCAGCAGTACGCCGCCTTGCAGGTTCGTGGCGTCGCCCAGCGCGCTTACCGTCACGTCGATGCGTGTGCCCTGAGACGAGAAGGGCGGAAGGCTTGCCGTTACCATGACGGCGGCGACGTTTGCGGTCTTGAGCTGGCTGCCACGCGTATTCACGCCGAGGCGTTCCAGCATGGCTGTCAGGCTCTGTTGTGTGAAAGGCGCGTTGCGCAGCGTGTCGCCCGTGCCGTTCAGGCCGACGACGAGGCCATAGCCCACCAGCAAGTTGTCGCGAATACCCTCGACATCAACGATGTCCTTGATCCGGGACGCTGCGGCGGCGGGTTCGGAGATAACGAACGTCAGCGCGCATGCCATGACGGCAAGCTTCACGGATGACTGGAGAAAACTGGAGAGCAGTCTGAACATGCAATGACCGTCTGAACGCGTAAGGACACGGGTTCCTTTAAGCGAAAGCCGTGCCATGACGGTGCATTCGAATATGCTCTTCTAACCCATTGATTTTACTTGTTGTTTATTTTCGGCCCATGGGGGCAAAAACCTTTATGGACGTGTCGTCAGGCAGGTTGTTCCCGATGCCCGGCAGAATCTACCGCCACGTTTGGGTAAGCTTAACGTCGCCTTAACCCATGAGGATCATGCTGCATATTGATGGAGCCGCGCGGGTCGAGTTTCGCCAAGGCGGCTTGGGCTAAAGGGCAAGTTGATGAAGATTGGCGGATCACGCCAGATCGGACAGACCTCGGGCAAGGGTGGGGTTTCCTCACGCGGCCTTGGGTCAGGCTTTGCTCCATCCGGTGCCGAAGAGGGGCGCGGGCTTGCGGGCCTTGGGGGGTTGGCGTCACTTACGGCGGTCGACTCTCTTCTCGCCTTGCAGGAAACCGGCGCTCTTGGCGATGCAACGACGGCGCCCCGGCGCGCGGTTGCACGCGGCGAGCAGATGCTCGACATCCTGGATGACATCAAGCTGGCACTTCTTTCCGGGCAAATCCCCGAGGCCAAGCTCAATCGCCTTCTCAGCGTCGTAGAAGGGCAGCAGGCCCAGGTGCGAGATCCGCAATTGGCCGATATTCTTGGCCACATCGAGCTGCGCGCCCGTGTGGAACTTGCCAAATTCGGTTCCTTCCCGAAGGACTGATAGTCGCGCCTTCATGTTTGGCGCGTGCGAATCGGAATATTTTTCCTATATACTTCAACCGGTTACGCCTAATTTCCCCGACTTGTCCTAGGTTGTTGAGAATCGCGACTCCTCTCCCTATACTCCGCCGCGTTTTCGCATCGGCCCCTACGGCAGGGGATGTCTCAGGAGAGATCAAGGCGAATGGTAGTCCGGTTACCTAAAGGCTATACGCCGTCCGACGACGAGCCGTTCATGAACAAGCGGCAGCGTGAATATTTTCGCCGCAAGCTCGAAAAGTGGAAAGAGGACATTCTCCTCGAAAACCGCGAGACGCTGCAGCATCTTCAGGAAGAGACTGTGCAGCATCCCGATCTGTCCGACCGCGCGTCGACAGAGACGGAGCGTTCGCTCGAACTTCGTACGCGTGATCGTCAACGCAAACTCGTCTCGAAGATCGACTCTGCGCTTCGCAGGATCGAAGAGGGCACTTACGGCTATTGCGAGGAAACAGGCGAACCCATCAGTCTGAAAAGGCTCGATGCGCGCCCGATCGCAACGCTTTCGATTGAAGCGCAGGAGCGTCATGAGCGGCGTGAGAAAGTCTATCGCGACGAGTGAGCGCGACAACTTTCGTAAAGCAAAAGAAAACGCGGCCCCTTCGAGGGCCGCGTTTTGCGTTTCAGCCGGTGCGAGCGGCGCGATCAGAAAGGCATGAGGACATCGTAGAGCTGCTGGCCGTAGCGGGGCTGCTGCACATCGGTGAGCTGTCCGCGCCCGCCATAAGAGATGCGCGCTTCTGCGATCTGCGTGTGCAGGATGGTGTTGGTGTTCGAAATATCCTCGGGGCGCACGATGCCTGCGATCAGAAGTTCGCGGACCTCGTAATTGACGCGCACTTCCTGGCGGCCCTCGATGACGAGATTGCCGTTCGGGAGAACTTGCGTGACGACGCCGGCGACCGTCAGTTCGACATTTTCCTTGCGGTCGACGGAGCCTGCGCCCGCGCTTGAACCGGCGCTGGTTGCATCGATCAGGGCGGTCGGGTTCACGGCGTCGGGCAGCACATTCTTCAGTTTGGATTCAAAGCCGAGCAGGTTCGGCGCGGCGGCGCTTTCGGAGTTTGCGCGCGTGCGCTTCGTCGCATTGTTGACCTTCGCGCTGTCGGCAATGTTGATGATGACGGTCAGGATATCGCCGATCTTTGCCGCGCGCTGGTCGCGGAAGAAGGCGCGAGAGCCTGAACGCCAGAGCGAGTTCGGCTGGTAGACGACCTGTTCGGGCGCGGGCATCGGCATGCTGACCGGGCGATAGCCGGGCGTCGATGTCGGATTGCTGATCGGTGCGAGTGCAGGCGCCGCGCCGATCTGATCGATGCGATTGAGCGCGCCGCAACCTGCAAGGCTGGCGGTGAGCGTGGCGGCAACTGCAAGGCCGAGCGCGCGACGGATGAACATGGGGGCCTCTTCTCGATTACGCGGTGTTGCGAATAATTACGGTCGGGTCGAATGGGTCAGGATTTGAGATCGACGAGGCGCGGTGCGCTCATCGCTTCGATCCGCACATGGTTCGGGCCGTCGATGATGCCTTGCACCGTGCGGTTCGAGCGCGGGTTTACGACGTCGATCGTGTCGCCGACGGCGCCGCTCTGGATGGCGCGGCCGCGTGCCAGCAGGGTCAGGCTGCCGGTGACATAGCTCATGTCGATCGTCGCGCCTTTTGCGACAACGACGGGCGGCTGCACATCGGATGTGCGCAAAGGCTCGCCGGTCCGCAGGGGATGGCGCGGCGACATGCCGACGAGGCTTGCCTGCGCCGTGATGATGTTGTTGCTGACGCGATCGGCAGGAAGTTTGATCCAGTCGACGTCCTGCGAGCGCACGACATCGCCCGGCGCAACGTCGCGCGTCAAAACCGGCACATCCACGATCGGATAGGCGCGGCCGGAAACGCGGCGCGGGGCGCTGGAAAGATCGTCGGCGGGCGCGCGCAGCAACACATCGAAATAGCCGGTGCGTGTGTTGAAGGCGATCTGCTCGACCTTGACGGTACGGGCGGCCGTTTCGGCGACCTGAATGCCAGACGCGCCATTGGCGTAATCGACCTGCAACTTGGCGGTGGAAAGAAGCGATGGCGTCTGGTTCGTGATCGCGGCGGCGATGGCGGCGGAGACTTCCGCTTCCGGCACGGCGACGCCGCTGCGTGCGACGGTGACGTGCGTCAGGCCGGTGGTGTTGCGCCAGGCAACGCCGTTGCGCCGCGCGATCAGCGAGATGCGCGACACGGAAATGTCCATGGCCGTGCCGGGCGCGGGCGCGTCGGTGACGATGGCCTGAGCCGCATCGCCTGCGTCGTCGAAGAGATCGCCAAGCGTCACGGCATTGGTGCTCACCATGGCCGACGAGCGAAGCTCGGCAGCGGAGGCTGTGCCTGCGAATGCGAGCGCGGCGGCGAGGGGAAGGGCGGCGAGACTCAGACGGGAGAACATTTGGCGATAATCCTAAAAGAGTGCCGTTACTTCAGGTTCGACGTGACCGACATCATTTCGTCGGAAGCGGTGATGACCTTGGCGTTCATCTCGTAAGCCCGCTGGGCAGTGATGAGGTCCGAGATTTCGGTCACGGCATTGACGTTCGATGTTTCAAGGAAGCCCTGCTGCAAACCGCCGAAGCCTGCCGAAGCTGGCGAACCGGTGGTCGGCGCGCCGCTCGCGGCGGTTTCGCCAAAGAGGTTGTCGCCCAGCGGATCGAGGCCGCCTTCGTTCTGGAAGTTGGACAGCTCAAGCTGGCCGACAATCTGCGGCGCGGTCTGGCCGGGGATCGTGGCCTGAACCTGGCCGTCCTTGCTGATTGTGATATCGGTCGCTTCCGGCGGAATGGTGATGCCGGGGGCAACCGTGTAGCCGTCGGACGTCACGATCTGGCCGGTGGGGCTGAGCTGGAAATTACCGGCGCGCGTGAAGGAATCCGTACCGCTCGGCATCTGTACGCGGAAATAGCCGCGGCCCTGAATGGCGACGTCGAGCTTGTTGCCTGTATTGTTCATGTCGCCCTGCGTCATGATGCGATAGACGGAGCCCGTCTTGACGCCGAGACCGATCTGCACGCCGGAGGGCACGATGGTGCCGCTATCCGACGAGTTGGTGCCGACGCGGCGCAGGTTCTGGTAGAGCAGATCCTGAAACTCCGCGCGCTGACGCTTGAAGCCCGATGTGCTCATGTTCGCGATGTTGTTCGAGATCACCTCGACATTGAGCTGCTGGGCCATCATGCCGGTGGCGGCGATACTGAGCGACTGCATTGATCTGTTCCTTGGCCTTGTCTCTAACTAAATCGGGTGTCTCTGGTCGAAGTGCGCGGCTCAGGCCGTGCCTCCAATTTGTGAAATTGCCTGACGGCGCATGTTGTCTGCCGCGTCGACAAGCTTCGAGGCGCTTTCATAGGAGCGCATCACGTCGATCATGTTGGTCATTTCGATGATCGACTTGACGTTCGAGCCTTCGATGGAGCCCTGCACGAGGCGCGGCTTGTCGACCGGCACTTCGGCCTGCGTCGTCGAATAGAGATTGTCGCCGGTCGCCTTCAGCTCCTGCAGGTTTGCGAAGCTGACGAGGGCAATCTTGCCGCGCTGGCCTTTATCCGTCGTGACGGTGCCGTCGCTGGCAATGGTGATCTGGCCTTCGTCATTGGTGAAGCTCAGCGTCGTGCCAGCCGCCGTCATGACGGGGTAGCCGTTCGACGTGATGAGCTGGCCGCTATTGTCGAGCTGAAGGTGGCCGTTGCGCGTATATTGCGGGCCTTGCGGCGTCTGCACCTTGAACATGCCTTCGCCGGCAATCGCGACGTCGAGCGGATTGCCCGTCGTCTGCATTTCGCCGTCGGCGAGATTGCGGACCTGGCCATAGTCCTGAACGAAAGAGAGCGTCTTGTCGGGGCTTGCCTCACTGGCGACGGGCATCACGTATTCGTCGAACAGCATGCTCTGCGACTTGTAGGCAGTCGTATTCATGTTCGCGAGATTGTTCGCGATCGTCGCCATCTGCCGCATCATTGCGGATTGGCGAGACAGACCTATGAGAAGAGCGTTTTCCATTGCAGTTCCGAAGCGGTGCTAACAAATGTTCGAGCGCCATGTGCCCGCTCCCTCATGTGCAGGGGGTGTGCCAATTCGAAATTTCAATAAAATCAATGTGTTATAAGGATGTTCGAAGTGCCGCTCGGGCCTCTATGGCAGGCTTTACCGGGCAGGAATTGCCGCGTTCGGGAGGCTGTGCCGGGCGGGGGGCAACGCTTCATTAACTAAAATAGGCAAATATTTGGATGCGCTTCGGGCACCCGGAAAAGACATGCCGGTCAAGCGCGATCTCTATGAAACCGGCGGCATCCGCCGGCGGGCAAGGTGGGCACAGAATATGGCTTCGATCAGCGCCGACACTTCCGACGAAGAAGGTGGGGAAGCAGTACCGGCGAAGCGCAAGCTGAGCGGCAAGGTGCTCGTTCTCTACATCGTGCTGCCGCTTGTTCTTCTCATCGGCGCGGGGGTCGGCGTTTATATGTCCGGCCTTCTCGGTGGACATGAGGAGAAGAAAGCGGTCGTTGCGGCGCCGGTCTTTTATGACCTGCCGGACTTCCTCGTCAATCTGAGCGGCCCGCCGCCCCAGCATTTTCTGAAAATGAAAGTGACGTTGCAGGTTGTCGATGCCGAAGCCGCCAAGCGTTTCGATGCGGAGCTTCCGCGCGTGCTCGACAGCTTTCAGATTTTCCTGCGCGAGTTGCGCCCCGAGGATCTCGAGGGATCGGCGGGTGTGTTGCGCGTGAAGGAAGAACTTCTGCGGCGCATAAATCTCGCAGTTCAGCCGCCTTTGGCGACCGACATTCTCTTCAAAGAAGTGATCGTTCAGTAAGGCTTTCGTTTATAGCCCCGGTATCAGCAAGGCGCGGCGAGTTTCATGGCAACAGTCGACGAAATCGATCAGGACGAGATGGCGGCCGCAATGTCGGCGCTTGAAGACGCAGGGCAGGGCGAAGTCAAAGACGCCTCGTTCCGCGCCGCGCCTGAGCGCGTGCTCAATCAGGATGAGATCGACAGCCTGCTCGGTTTTGAAATCGAGAATGAGGAAATCGGCGATCGCACCGGCATTCGCGCCATCATCAATTCGGCGCTCGTGTCTTATGAACGCCTGCCGATGCTTGAAATCGTGTTCGACAGGCTTGTGCGCCTGATGACCACGAGCTTGCGCAATTTCACTTCCGATAACGTCGAAGTCAGCCTCGACAATATTTCGTCGATCCGCTTTGGCGACTATCTGAACTCCATTCCGTTGCCTGCCGTTCTCGCGGTCTTCCGCGCGAAGGAGTGGGACAATTACGGCATGTTCACGGTCGATTCCAATCTCATCTATTCGATCGTCGACGTTTTGCTCGGCGGGCGGCGCGGCACGGCCGCGATGCGCATCGAGGGGCGTCCCTATACGACAATCGAACTCAATCTTGTTCAGCGCATGATCGAAGTCGTGCTGCAGGACGCGAAGGCGGCTTTCGAGCCACTGTCGCCTGTGACGCTTGAGCTTGATCGCATTGAAACCAATCCGCGTTTTGCCGCTATTGCGCGGCCTGCGAACGCGGCCATTCTCGTCAAGCTTCGCATCGATATGGAAGATCGCGGCGGACGCATCGAGATGCTCTTGCCCTATGCGACGCTGGAGCCGATCCGCGAGCTTCTGCTCCAGATGTTCATGGGCGAAAAATTCGGTCGCGACTCGATCTGGGAAAGCCATCTTGCCACTGAATTATGGTCGACCAAGGTTCCGATTGAAGCGGTTCTCGACGAGCAGAAACTCAGCCTGCGCGACGTCATGGACTTCAAGGTCGGCCAGACCCTGATGCTCAATAATGGGCCGGATGCGCTGGTCGAGATGCGCTGCGGCGGTGTTTCGCTGGCGCAGGGCCGCATCGGGCGCATGAGTAACAATGTCGCCGTGCGTATCGAACATGGCATCAAGACGAAAAACAGGACCGAGGTGGCCGGCGCTGCTCTTGGCGAGGTCAATCTGGGTGGAGCGCGTAAATGAATTTGCCTTTGGATTTCATGCTTGAGGTCATCGTCTGCGTGCTTCTCGCAGCAACGATTGGCTATTGCGCGACGCTCGACCGGCGCTTGCGTGCCATGCGCGCGGGCCAGGACGGATTGCGCGAGCTTATCGGCGATCTTTCCGGCGCGACGGAACAGGCCATGCTTGCCATTACGCGCCTTCGCCAGGCGAGCGACGAGACGGGCGGCGCTCTCACAGAGCAGGTCAAGCGTGGCCGCGCTCTTGCCGATGAATTGTCGCTGATGGTTCAGGCGGGCAACGACATTGCGAACCGTCTTGGCGGCATCGAAACGCGTCGTCCGGCGGCACAGCCTCAACCGGCTGCGGGGCCGCGCATTGTGCAGGCGTCTCGCGAGCAGAAACCTGTTTCGAAAGCGTCAGCCGAGCCGCATCCGCTGCTCGATCTTCTGAAGCGCGCCCGGTAAGGATCGCATAATGCTA
>NZ_JBASBH010000060.1:0-2494 GCF_049651025.1 Parvibaculum sp.
GGCGGGCATTGTTCATCATGGTGAACATACAGGCGAGACCGCGATTTTCTTCGCCGACCAATGTGCCGATCGCACCGCCCTCCTCGCCGAAAGCCATGACGCAAGTGGGGCTGCCGTGAATGCCGAGCTTTTCTTCAAGGCCGACGCATTTCGCATCGTTGCGCGCGCCGAGCGATCCGTCTTCGTTGACGAGGAATTTAGGGACGAGGAAAAGCGAGATGCCTTTGGTGCCTGCGGGTGCATCAGGCAGGCGAGCAAGGACGAGATGGACGATATTGTCCGCCATGTCGTGATCGCCATAGGTGATGAAGATTTTCGTGCCGGTGATCTTGTAGGTGCCATCGCCCTGCGACACGGCCTTCGCCTTCAAGGCGTTGAGGTCGGAGCCCGCCTGCGGCTCGGTCAGGTTCATCGTGCCGGTCCATTCGCCGGAAATGAGCTTGGAGAGATAGAGGCGCTTCTGCGCCTCGGTGCCATGCGCCGTCAGTGCTTCGACCGTGCCCTGGCTCAGGATCGGGCAGAGACCGAAGGCCATGTTGGCAGCGTTCCACATTTCCTGCATGGCTGTGGCAAGCGCGAGCGGCAGGCCCTGACCACCATATTCGGGCGCTGCGGCAAGCGCGCCCCAGCCGCCATCCACCCATTGGCGATAGGCATCGGCAAAACCCTGCGGCGTCTTGACGCTATCCACTTCGAGGCGCGCGCCTTCATGGTCGCCCGTCTTGTTCAGGGGCGCCAGCACGCCGCCTGCGAGTTTTGCGCCCTCTTCAAGCACGGCGTCGATCAGATCCGGTGTCAGATCGGCAAAGGCACCCTGCCCTGCCAGCGCGCGAAGGCCCGCCACTTCGTTGAGAAGAAAAGCCATGTCGCGGACGGGGGCACGATAGGTCATAAGATACTTTCGGCGGGAGAGGTCTGACGGTTCAGGCAATTTACTCTATTCTCGCGCCGGATTGAACCCGAGGGAGGCGTGTCGACGTGCGGCCTGAATTACTGAGCGCGAACGACGCGACCATTGCGCGCGGGGGCGAGCTTTTGCGGGAGGGGCGGCTTGTCGCCTTTCCGACAGAGACGGTTTACGGGCTTGGCGCGGATGCGACCAACGACCGCGCGGTGGCCAGCATCTTCGAGGCCAAGGGACGACCGACATTCAATCCGCTGATCGTGCATGTCGGCAGCGCAGATGAGGCGCGGCTGCATGCGCGTTTCACGGCGGAGGCTGAAGCCCTTGCCCGCGCCTTCTGGCCGGGGGGCATCACGCTCGTTCTGCCGCGTCTTTCAGATACGCCGGTTTCGCTGCTGGTCAGCGCGGGGCTCGACACAATCGCCCTGCGCGTGCCTGCGCATCCGCTGGCGCAGAAACTTCTGCATGCGACGGGACGACCCATCGCCGCGCCATCCGCCAATGCTTCGGGCGAGATCAGCCCGACGCGGGCCGAACATGTCATGGAGTCGCTCGGCCATGCGCAGGCGCTGGCGCTTGTCATCGATGGCGGCCCATGCCCGCTCGGACTTGAATCGACGGTGATCGGATTTCCCGATGATGGCGCGCCGACGCTGCTCAGGCCGGGCGCCATTGCGCGCGAAAAGATCGAGGCCGTGCTTGGGCGCAAGCTTGACGAGGCGGATGCAGCATCCGGCGAGGCGGGGCGTTCGTCACCCGGACAGCTTGCAAGCCATTATGCGCCGCGCGCACATCTGCGCCTCAATGCGAGCACGCCGCATGATGGCGAACTATGGCTTGGCTTTGGTGCTCATGCAGCAAGCGCGGTGATGAACCTTTCACCCTCCGGCGATCTGACGGAAGCGGCGGCAAATCTGTTTGCCATGCTGCGCGCGCTCGATGCACGCGCGGAGGGACGCGGCATTGCTGTCGCGCCCGTTCCGCATTCCGGCCTTGGCGAAGCGATCAACGATCGGCTGAACCGCGCGGCAGCACCGCGCGGCTGAAAGGAGCGCGAGCCTATTTCTTCACAGACATGCGATCGAGAAGGCCAAGCGCCACCGCCGAGGCGACGAAAACCATATGCATGATCGTCAGCCACATGATCTGGGTGCTCTCATATTTCGAAATGTTGAGAAATATCTGAAGCAGGTGGATCGATGAAATCGCCACAATGGCAGAGGCAACCTTGACCTTCAGGCTGCCTGCATCGAGCTTGCCGAGCCAGGAGAGGTCCGTTCTGGCGTCGTCGAAGCGGCTGACGAAATTTTCGTAGCTCGAAATCATGACCATCAGCACGAGGCTTGCGACGAGAGCCGCGTCGATGAGGCCGAGCATGGCGAGGATCATTTCCGACTCGCCCAGTTCCAGCGCCACTGAAAACACCTTGGCGAGCTTCAGCCCGAAGGAGGCCGCGTAAAGCGCAAGCGCCGCCGCAAGGCCGAGATAAAACACTACCAATATCCAGCGGCTGGCCAGAATGACCCGCTCGATCATCAACTCGATCGACTTCATCGCATCTCCTCAATTGAAATTTCAGTGGTGAACGGC
>NZ_JBASBH010000061.1:0-120310 GCF_049651025.1 Parvibaculum sp.
GTTCGAGTTTCAGATCGGCGCAACGCGGATGCTGCGGATAAGGCGAGCGCGCTAGAGCGTGGCGAAGAATGTGTCGATGGCGGTGAGCGCTTCCGCTTCGTCGAGGAAGGGCACATGGCCGCGATCCTTGACGGTCACACCAGTGATTTTCGGATGCTGCTTTTCCATACGCTGCATCGTCTCGGCGCTCAGAATATCGGAGTTCTCGCCGCGAATGACGAGAGCGGGCGCATGGCCCAGCGCCTTGAACTGCGGCCACATATCGGGAAGGGCACCGTTCGCCGCTTCCAGACCCTTGCGCAATGCGGTGCCGATCTTGGCGTCATAGTCGATCTTCGGCACGCCGCCTTCTTCGGCGAAGGTGCGTCGTGCCTGCTCATACCAGTCGTCGCTGGTCAGGGTGGGGAAGTCGCGCTCGTTCATCATGCGCAGCTTGAAGGCGGCTTCCGTCCAGGTGGCGGGCGCTTCCATCGCGCCGGCATATCCTGCAATGCGCTTCAACCCGTCGATTGAAACTTCAGGGCCGATATCGTTCAGCACGGCGCCGCGCACAGCGTTTGGTCGTTGGGCGGCAAGCAGCATGGTGACGATGCCGCCGCGCGATGTGCCGATGAAGGCCGCCTGATGGATGCCGGCTGCGCCCATCAGATCGAGCACGTCGAGCATTTCGTTTTGCGGCGTGTAGTCGCTCCAGCTTTCGCAATATTGCGAGCGGCCGCGGCCGCGCAAATCGGGGCAGAGGACGCGGCGCGTGGCAGAGAGATGGCTTGCCAGCGCCTCGAAGTCCTTGGAGTTCCGGGTGAGGCCCGGCAGGCAGATTGCCGGGACCTGCTTCGAGGTGCGCTCGCCAAAGTCCTTGGCGAAGAGGCGCAGGCCGTCCTGCGATGTATAGAACAGATCGCGGTAAGGGGCGGTCGATTGCATTGCAGTCATCGTTTGGCGTTTCCGCGCTTGGGCGGCAGCAGCGGCGTGCGCGCGTCTTCGGCAGCGTCGTTCAGGCTATGCACTGGCTTGGGCTGCGCTTGGGCCAGGGTTTCTTCCTCTTCGGTCACCGGGGCCATCGCCGATGCCGGAATAAGCGGCGAGGCGAGCGGTATCCTGCCGGGCACGCGAGCTGGCAATGTGATTGGCGCGCCCGTGTTGCGGCGGATGTCTTCGCTCAGGCGAATTTTCTGTGCGCTGCCGCTCAGGCGCGTTCTGTAGACTTCGAGATTTTCCATGACGCGCTGCACGTAGTTGCGCGTTTCGGAGAAGGGAATGTTTTCGATCCAGTCGATCGGATCGACGGCGGTGGAGCGCGGATCGCCGAACTGGCCCTGCCATTCGCCGACGCGGGATGCACCGGCGTTGTAAGCCGCGATGCTCATCACATAAGAGCCGCTATAGCCGTCGATCAGGTCGCCGAGATGCGCTGAGCCGAGCATGGCGTTATAGGCGGGGTCCGACGTCAGACGATTGACGGAGTAAGGCACCGAAATCTGGCGGGCAACGGCGCGGGCCGTGTTCGGCATGAGCTGCATCAATCCGCGTGCGCCCACGGGGCTCATGGCAGCGGGATCGAACTCGCTTTCCTGACGCGACAGGCCATAGACCAATGCCTTTTCGACGGGCGGGCCTTTGGCGGTGAAAGCAGGCATGGACGAAACGGGATAGGCGCGCTGCGGCAGAACCATGTTGCGCTGGGATGCGGTCTTGGCGACGCGTAGCGACAGTTTCGGATCGTCGAAAGTGAGCGCCATATCCGCAAGCTGCACAAGCTCCTGCGGCGCTTCCAGAATATCGGCCAGATGCAGCATGAAGCTCCAGGCCTGACCGTCACGGCCGAGGTCATGCAATATCTGCGCGACATGCACGAGTTCGAGTTTCTTGAAGGCGGCCTTTTCGGCGGCGCTCGGCGTCGGGTCTTTGGGCAGGTGCAGACGCGCTTCGCCACTGCCGAAGCTTGCAAGCGCGACCGTGCCGAGCTGGCCATAGAAAGTCGTCGGATAGTGCGCGGCGAGGCGGTAGTAAAGCTCCGCCGTCTTCTTGTCGCCTTGTGCAGAGGCGGCGCGCGCGCACCAATATTCGGCGCGTGCTTTGCTGATGGGCGTTGAGACCGCATCCTTGAGGCGCAGGAAATGCGCCAGCGCATCGCCGGGCTTGTTGAGGTATTGCAGCGCGATCCAGCCGCTCATGAATTCGGCGTCGGCGTAATCCGCGCCTTCCTTCAGCCCATGCTTCGAGACGATGCTGTAGGCCTCTTTGTACTGGCCGAGGTTCAGCGCGACGCGAGCCGCAATCTTGCGTTCGACCCACCAGGCATCGATGCTCACCGCCTGATGCGGTTTGCCAGGCGCGGTCAGGATGAGCGGCAGGGTGGCTGCGTCATTGCCGCGTTTACGCTCGTAGCGGATGCGGTCGAAGAGGAGGCCGGTATCGCTTTTCAGCGATGTCGGCACGCGCGACAGAGCGTCGTCGGCAAGGTCTGAACGGTTCATCAGGCGGATGCGCGCCTCGGTCAGCGCCTTGGCACCCTCGCCGATAAGTGCCGCCGTTGTCTTGGCCTCGGTGGTGCGTTTATCTGCAAGCAGGCGGTCGAGCCGCGCCTTGTGGATGGAGGATGTGAGCAAGCCCCGGAAGTTCACCAGGATTTCCTTCTGGCGGGCGGGGGAAAAATCGTCTTCAGCCCAGGCGCGCTGGATCCAGTTTTTTCCGCTTTCCTTGTCCCCGGAGGCAATCAGCGCCTGACCGAAGCGAATCTTGCCGTCGCCGGTCAGCGGCGGATGGGAACTGAACCAGGTGATTGTGTCCTGATTGCTTTTGGGAGACGCGAGCAGCGCCTCTTCAGCGCGGCGGTTCAGGAGCGCCTGGCGAGGCCAGTCGGGATTTTGTTCCTGAAAGGCCACGATCTCGGCCAGCGTGGCACCTGAATCCTGCGCGACAAGGCGCGACCAGAGAATGAGCTTTGCAGCCGCCGGGTCGTTCAGGCGCTTCATGTGCCGCATCGCTTCCGGCCAGTTTTTCCGGTCGGCCTCGTTGAAAGCGTCGGAAATGGCAGCGAGATCGGCGGCGGTCAGCAGCGTCGAGGTAACGCTGGCGAGATGGCGCTTGGGTTTTACCGGAACGGCCTTGGCGGTCTTTTTATGGTGCACCGCCTTTTTGGCGTGCGGCTTTGCCTTGGGCTTTTTTGAGGTTTCAGCCGCCTTGTGCGCCTTATGCGTTTTTGTCGCAGTCTGGGCGCTGGCGGAATCGTGCGACCCGAGCATGAGCGCGGCCGCGAGCGTGAGCGCCATCAAGGGCGCAAAAAGCACCTGCTTCAGACACGACATTCTGGTACACGCCTGATCCGGCAATGGAGCCGCCTAATCTTGTTAAATTGCCGGATGCCCCCGGCGCCAATGCTTGTCGTTGAACTTCCCTTAGGCACAAGGGCTATTCCACGGCAGATTATCGTTTATTGAGTCTACCAACGTGCTAACAAGCGGGGCAACTGCACGCAAGGTCACAACTCGGTTTCAGGCCAGTTTCCTTGCCGCTTCCACGGCTTATGGTTATCTTGCGCGCCGCCTTGCCACTTGAGAGCGGGCTATTGGAGCAAATGAAGATGTTCAAGGGATCGTTCGTCGCCCTCATCACCCCGTTTCGGGACGGCAAGGTTGATGAGGAGGCGTTCGCCAAATTGGTGGAGTGGCAGATTGCCGAAGGCACGCATGGGCTGGTCCCTTGCGGCACGACGGGCGAGTCGCCGACGCTCAGCCATGAGGAGCACAAGCGCGTCGTCGAGATTTGCGTCGAGGTGACGAAGAAGCGCGTGCCGGTTATAGCCGGTGCGGGGTCGAACAATACGGTCGAGGCGATCGAGCTGACGCGTTTTGCCAAGGATGTTGGCGCGGATGCAGTGCTCAGTGTGACTGGCTATTACAACAAGCCCTCGCAGGAAGGCCAGTATCAGCACTTCAAGGCGATCAGCGACGCCGTCGATTTGCCGATTTTCCTCTACAATATTCCGGGCCGCAATATCGTGGACATCAGCGTTGAGACGATGGTGCGCCTCGCCGAACTGAAGAATGTCGTCGGCGTCAAAGATGCGACCTCCAATCTTGCGCGCACCAGCATGCAGCGCCACCTGATCGGCAAGGATTTCATTCAGTTGTCAGGTGAAGATGCATCCTCGCTCGGCTTCAACGCGCATGGCGGCGTCGGCTCCATTTCTGTAACGGCCAATGTGGCGCCGAAACTCTGCGCGGAATTCCAGACGGCGACGCTCAAGGGCGATTTCGCGCGCGCGCTGGAGCTTCAGGATCGTCTGATGCCGCTCCACAATGCGATGTTCCTTGAGCCGAGCCCCGGTCCGGTGAAATACGCAGCGAGCCTGCTCGGTCTTTGCCGCGACGAAATTCGTCTGCCGATGACATCGGTTACTGAGCCTGTTCAGGTGAAAGTGCGCGAAGCTATGCGGCATGCGGGTCTGCTGAACTGACCCTCGACACCAACTGAGGGAACATGTCCTCCAAAAGCGGCGGCGCAAAAAAGAAGCTCGGCGACGGCAAGAAGATCATTGCCGACAACCGTAAGGCTCGCTTTCACTATTCGATCTCCGACACGTTCGAAGCGGGTGTGGAGCTGCATGGCACTGAGGTGAAGTCGCTTCGCGTCGGGCATGGCAGCCTGAATGAGGCCTATGCCCAGCCGACGAAGCAGGGCGAGATCATGCTGCTCAACGCCTATATTCCCGTCTATCTGCAGGCGCATCAGTTCAACCACGAGACAAGGCGGCCGCGAAAGCTGCTGCTGCATCGCCGTGAGATCGACAAGCTTTCGCAGGCTGTGCAGCGTCAGGGCATGACGCTTGTGCCGCTGAAGATGTATTTCAACGACAAGGGCCGCGTGAAGGTCGAGCTTGGGCTTGCCGAGGGTAAGAAGCTCGCCGACAAGCGCGAGACGGAGAAGCAACGCGACTGGCAGCGCGACAAGGCGCGCCTGATGCGTGAGAAGGGCTGAAGCCCGTTGCGCGCCCTTGTTCAGTGGATTTTCAACCGCCCCTACCTGCTGCTTTTCTTGACGGCACTTTTCTGGAGCGGCAATGCCATTGTCGGGCGCGCGGTCATCGACACCATGCCGCCCATCGGGCTTGCCTTCTGGCGCTGGTTTCTCGCCTTTCTGATCGTGCTTCCTTTCGCGATTCGGCCTCTCATGGCCGACGCGCAGGTGCTCAAGGCCTATTGGCTCAGGATTGTGGTTCTCGGCCTTCTCGGCATTTCCACCTTCAATGCATGCCTCTATATCGGGCTGCACAGCACGCAGGCGATCAATAGCGGCGTGCTGCAATCGGTCATGCCGATGCTGATCGTCGGCATGACGGCGCTTTTGGGAGAGCGCCCGACCGCGCGGCAGCTTGTCGGCATTGTCGTCGCGCTTGTCGGCGTCTTCGTCATGCTGTTTCGCGCCGACCCCGCGCTTATGGCGGCGTTTTCGTTCAATCCGGGCGATGTGTGGATTCTCGCAGGCGTCGTGGTTTATGCCGTCTATTCGGTCGGGCTGCGATGGCGGCCGCAGCTCAACCCGTTGAGCTTCGTTGCCGCGACCTTTGCTGTCGGCTGGCTTTCCATGCTGCCGCTTTACATCACGGAGACGATGAACGGCGATCCGGTCACGCTATTGCCCATCAATCTCGCAGCCATCGGCTATGTCGCGATTTTCCCGTCGCTTGTCGCCTATCTGTGTTTCAACCGTGGTGTCGAGCTGCTGGGGGCATCGCGCGCGGGGATTACGCTCTATCTCGTCCCGATGATCGTGAGCCTGCTCGCAATCCTGCTGCTCGGCGAACCGTTTCACCTCTACCATGCAGCGGGCATGGCGCTTATTCTGGGTGGTGTCGGTTTTGCCGAAAGCAGGCGGAAGGATCAGCAATGAGCGATGACAACAAGCCGGGTCTGATCGGGCAGATCAAGGACAAGCTGATCCGCTCGAAAGAAAAGACGGCGGAGGCGGGCAGGCACCTGACGGGGCGCGTCGATAACGACCATGCGAACCGCTTGCCGCCCGGCCAGCATCTTGTCGACAAATGGCCCGTGCTCGATCTCGGCATTCAGCCGGAGCTTCCGCTGGATACATGGCGGCTTGCCGTTGACGGGCTTGTCGAACATCCGCTCACATGGACCTTTGATGAATTCATGTCGCTGCCGCAGGAGCGCTTCGTCAGCGACATTCATTGCGTGACGACATGGAGCCGTTACGACAATCGATGGGATGGCGTTTCATCGAAGACGATTCTCGATTTCGTGAAGCCGAAGGCGGATGCCCGCCACGTCATTTTTCATTCGTATGATGGCTATACGACGAACATCAAACTCGAGGTCTTCGCCGAGCCGGATGTCATCATCGCCCATAGCTGGGAAGGCGCGCGGCTGACGCGCGAGCATGGCGGCCCCGTTCGCGCCATAGTTCCGCAATGGTATTTCTGGAAGAGCGCGAAGTGGATCCGCCGGATCGAATTCAGCGCGACGGACAAGCCCGGTTTCTGGGAAGAGCGCGGCTATCACAATGAAGCCGATCCGTGGACGGAACAGCGGTATAGCTGACGCTGTTTCTGGCCCTCTCCCTCCGGGAGAGGGTTGGGTGAGGGACTTCCCTCATGCCTTGTCCAGATAAGCCCGAATATCCTTGAACACGGCGTGGAACATTTCCGGCGTGAGGCGGCGCGTGTTGGTGTTGTAGCGCGAGCAGTGATAGCTGTCGAAAAGATGAATTCCGCTGCCCATGTCGTGGCTCGCCTGATGGGCGAAAGCGAATTTCGAGCGTCTCAGGCCGTTTGTCGTGACGATGCTTTCATGGGCAATGCGGCCAAGCGCCAGAACGGCTTTCAATTTCGGCATCGCGGAAAAACGCGCCTTCAAAAACTGCTGGCAGGTGTTTGACTCAAGCGGCGTCGGCTTGTTTTGCGGCGGCACGCAGCGCACCGCGTTTGTAATCATGGCGTCGACAAGCATCAGCCCATCGTCAGGCCGCGCATCAAAATGACCTTTTGCAAAACCGTATTCGATCAGCGTCGAGTAAAGGAGGTCGCCGGCAAAATCACCTGTGAAGGGGCGCCCGGTGCGGTTCGCGCCCTGAACGCCCGGCGCGAGGCCGACAATCAGAAGCCGCGCGTCTTCCGTGCCGAAGGACGGCACGGGGCCGTTGAACCAGTCGGGATGCGCGGCCTGATTGGCGTGCCGATAGGCGACGAGGCGCGGGCAAAGCGGGCAGTCGCGTGGCGGCTCTGTCGGCGATGCAGGATTCAAGGCTGAAACGTTTGCCATTCAGGCGCGCGCGGGCAAATCGTCGTCGTCATCTTCATCGTCGTCATACTCATATTCGTCGTCATCTTCATCGATGGCATTTGGCTGCGGCGCCGTCTGTGCGGGATGGCGCGCGGGCTGATGATTGCCGTCGCCGCTGCGGCCAATGGCGGCGCGCATCGTATCGAGATCGACGAACTGGTCTGCCTGGCGGCGCAATTCGTCGGCGATCATGGGCGGCGAGCTGCGTGTCGTCGAAATGACGGTGACGCGTTTGCCCTTGCGCTGCACGGCATCGACGAGGCGACGGAAGTCGCCATCGCCGGAGAAGAGGACGAGGTGATCGATATTCGGCGCCATCTCCATCGCATCGATGGCAAGCTCGATATCCATATTGCCTTTGATGCGGCGGCGGCCCTGCGCGTCGGTGAATTCCTTGGCGGGCTTCGTCACGACCGAGTAGCCGTTATAGTCGAGCCAGTCGATCAGGGGGCGCAACGGGGAGTAATCCTGATCCTCGAGCAGTGCGGTGTAGTAGAACGCGCGGATCAGCGTGCCCTTGCTGCGGAAATGTTCGAGCAGGCGCTTGTAGTCGATATCGAAATTGAGGCCGCGAGCGGCTGAGTAGAGATTGGCACCATCGATAAAAAGGGCGATCCGTTCCTGCGGATAAAAATTCATCGGCTCTGCCTGTATATGCTTACGATTGAAATATGAGATGCGGGGTCTTTTTATATGCAACACAAGCTATAGAAAGGGCGGCGTTTTTGGAACGGCTTTCGAGCGGCGCTTGCCGGGTGTTTTGAATGATCCTCATCGGAATGGGCGCAAACCTGCCGACGGTTTACGGCGAGCCACGCGACACGCTCAAGGCGGCGATTGCCGCCATGCCTGCTTTCGGCATTTCAATCCGCAAATGCTCTTCCTTCTATCTGACGCCCGCCATGGCCGAATATGTCCAGCCGCCCTATGTGAATGCGGTCGCCTCCATCGAGACGGCGCTGCCGGCTCCCGACCTGCTTGCGGCCTTGCACCGGGTCGAGGCCATGTTCGGGCGGGTCCGGGAGGCCCGCTGGGCGCCACGGACGCTCGATCTCGATTTGCTCGATTATGACGGGGAGGTCGTGGTCGCGACGGGACCTCGCGGGCTGGAAGCGGGGCCAGGGGTGCTTCCCATGGCGCTGCCGCATCCGGGCATGGCCGAACGGGGGTTTGTGCTTGTTCCGCTGCTCGAAATTGCCCCGGAATGGCGCCATCCCGTGCTGGGCGAGGGAGCGGCAAGGCTTATCGAGGAGGTCAAGGCGGGGCAAGGCGCTGCCGCAATCGCCGAAATCGAGCGTCTCCCGGCCTGATTGGCACCAAATCGCGGCTCTAACAGCCTGTTTTGCCTTGCCTTCTCATGGCTGAGCCCCTAAATACCCGGTAACCCATACTTACCCCGGAGTCCGTCCTATGGCGCGTGTAACCGTTGAAGATTGCGTCGATAAGGTGCCGAACCGCTTCGAGCTGGTTCTGCTCTCGGCGCATCGCGCGCGTGCCATGTCGGCCGGTGCCGAGCTGACCATCGACCGCGACAACGACAAGAACCCGGTTGTGGCGCTTCGTGAAATCGCCGAGCGGACGATTACTCCGGTCGATCTGCGCGAAGATCTGATCGGCAGCATGCAGAAGCGCGTCGAAACGGAAGAGACCGAAGCGGAAGCCGTGCATCTTCTGACGTCCGGCGAGTCGGCCGAAGTGGTCGACACGTTTGGTGCGGCGGCCGGTTCCAGCGACCGGATGAGCGAAGAAGAGCTTCTCCGCGCCATCCAGACCCAGATAGACTCGCCGCAGCAGAAATCCGCAGATGCGGACGATATGGACGGGGAAGACTGAGCGAAGGGACGGAGAGGAATTTTCACTCCCGAACGCCGATCGAATTCAAGCGCCGCCCCGGCCGGAAGGTAGGGCGGCGCTTTTTGTTTTGCGGCGGGGCGCAAGGCCCCGCGGAGAAGAACTGGAATGTTGCGGCAGTACGAGCTGGTTGATCGTGTCCTGGGCTATGATCCGCGTGCGGATGAAGCCTTGATCAACCGTGCCTATGTCTATGCCATGAAAAAGCATGGCAGCCAGATGCGGGCGAGCGGCGACCCTTACTTCTCGCACCCGATTGAAGTCGCCGGCATTCTGACCGATCTCAAGCTCGATACCGCGACCATCGTGACTGCGCTCCTCCACGATACGATCGAGGATACGGGCGCGACGATGGACGAGCTTGCCGATCTTTTCGGCGTGGAGATCGCCAACCTCGTCGATGGCGTCACGAAGCTCACGCGTCTTGAGCTGACGTCGGAACGATCGAAGCAGGCGGAAAATTTCCGCAAGTTCCTGCTCGCCATGTCCAACGACATTCGCGTGCTGCTGGTGAAGCTTGCCGACCGTTTGCACAATATGCGGACGCTGCACTTCATCAAGTCGGCGGAAAAACGCCAGCGCATAGCGCAGGAGACGATGGATATCTATGCGCCGCTTGCGGGACGCATGGGCATTCAGGAAATTCGCGAAGAGCTTGAGGATCTGGCTTTCAAGGAGCTGAACCCCGAAGCGCGCGAGACGCTGATGAAGCGGCTCAATGAATTCAGCGCCGAGAGCGGTGATATCGTTGAGCGTATCGCGGAGGAATTGCGCGCGAAGCTTCTGGAGGGCGGCGTCGCCTGCGAGGTCGATGGGCGGCAGAAGCGGCCTTATTCGGTATGGCGCAAGATGGAGCGCCGCGCGATTTCGCTTGAGCAACTTTCAGACATTTTCGGCTTCCGCATCATTGTGGACGAGGTGCCGGATTGCTATCGCGCGCTTGGCGTTCTGCATTCGAACTGGCCGATGGTGCCGGGGCGTTTCAAGGATTACATCTCCACGCCGAAGAATAACGGCTATCGATCGATCCATACGACGATGATCGGGCCGAAGCAGAAGCGCGTCGAGATGCAGATCCGTACGCGCAAGATGCATGAGGTCGCCGAACTCGGCATCGCGGCGCATTGGCTCTACAAGGAAGGTTCAAGCGGCGCGGAACGCTCGGAAGAATTTGCGGGCACTTTCAACTGGCTCCGTCAGCTTATCGAAATGCTGGAGCATGGCGGATCGCCGGAAGAATTTCTGGAGCATACGAAGCTTCAGATGTTCTCCGATCAGGTCTTCTGTTTCACGCCCAAGGGGCTTCTCATCACGCTGCCGCGCGGCGCGACGCCGATCGACTTCGCCTATGCGGTGCATACCGAGGTCGGCGATAGCTGCGTCGGTTGCAAGATCAATGGCCGCCACATGCCGTTGCGCTCTGTGCTGGTGAATGGCGACGAGGTCGAAATCATCCGCTCGCAGGCGCAGCGTCCGTCACCCGCATGGGAAGCCTTTGTCGCCACCGGCAAGGCGCGTTCGGCCATTCGTCGCTCGATCCGTTCGGCCAAGGAAGCGGAGTTCGGTCGCCTCGGCCGCCAGATATTGAAGGGCGTTTTTGAGACGGCCGGCAAGGAAGTCTCCGACGTCATTCTTCAGCGCGCATTGCATTCGCTGCATAAGGAAGACCTGGACGAATTGCTTGCCTCTGTGGGCGACGGCACGCTTTCGGCGCAGCAGGTTCTGGAAACGGTTTATCCTGAGCTGCCTGTGAAGAAGGGCGCGCGCCGCAAGCCTACGCGAAACGATTCTGAGGATCAGCGCGGCGTCGTTCGCATTACGGGGCAGGGGCGCGGGTCGGCGATCCGCATGGCGCCGAACAGTTTCCCGCTGCCGGGTGAGCGCATTGTCGGCATCATCACGCCGGGCGAGGGCGTGACCATTTACCCGATCGACGCTCCAGCGCTGGCGGAGTTTGATGGCGAGATGACGCGCTGGCTCGACGTTGCCTGGGATATCGACCCGGACCATCCGCAGGTCTTCCCTGCGCGGCTCAATATCACGGCGCGCAATGAAGTGGGCGCGCTTGGCCACATCACCTCGCTTGTTGCCGATTATGGCAGCAACATCACGAACCTGACGATGACACAGCGCGATTCCGATTTTTACGATATGCAACTCGATCTTGAGGTCCGCGACTTCAAGCATCTGACGCGCATCATGTCGGCGCTGAACGGTATTTCGGTCGTCAGCCAGGTGGTCCGCCCCCGGCGCTAGGACGTGCGATATTTTCTGAAATCTGCTATTGCGATGCGCGAATAGTGAGGGGCACATGAAAGAAGCTAGAGTTCTGAAGGAATTTGAAAAGGCAGGGGCGCTCCTCAAGGGGCATTTCATCCTGTCGTCGGGCCTTCACAGTCCGCTGTTCCTGCAGAAGGCGCTGGTCTTCATGCACCCCAAACGCACGTCGAAGCTCTGCAAGGCGCTTGCGGCAAAGGTCGCCGAAGAGATCGACATCGACAAGATCGATGCCATTGTCTCGCCGGCTGTCGGGGGCATCATCCCCGGCTATGAAACCGCGCGTCATCTCGGCGTTCCGGCCATGTATGTCGAGCGCGAGGGCGGCGAATTTGTCGTGCGACGCGGCTTTCCTTTGACCAAGGGCATGCGGGTGCTGATGGTTGAGGACATTGTGACGACCGGCGTTTCCTCGCGCGAATGCATCGCGACGATCAGGGCGACGGGCGCGCGCGTTGTCGCGGCGGCCTGCCTCATCGACAGGTCGGGCGGCAAGGCGAAGGTCGGCGTCAAGCTCATCTCGCTCGCGCAGATTGATATCCCTGCCTATCCGGCAGACAAGCTTCCGCCCGAGCTTGCGGCCTTGCCCGCAGTGAAGCCCGGCAGCCGCGGTCTGGCATAGGTGAGAACAGGAAAAGCCCTTCGTGTTTCAGCGTAGAGTTGCACTTCGTCCTCTACAGAGATTGCGGGAGTGGCTTTGGCCCAGCATCGGCTGGAAACGTGCGACCATGTATATCTGGCGCCGTGTCTGGCGGCTCACTGGCACGCCGCACATGGTGGCGCTCGGCGTCGCTGCCGGTGTCTTCATGTCGTTCACGCCATTTCTCGGCTTTCACATCATCGTCGCGATGCTGATTGCCTGGGTGTTCCGCGGCAATTTGCTGGCGGCGGCTTTCGGCACGATGATCGGAAATCCCGTCACCTATCCGCCGATCTGGCTTGCGACTTACGATCTCGGCAACTGGATGCTCGGCGTCTCTACCCGTCCCGATATCGACCTTACGTCGACGCTGATGGGCGCCAAGGCTTTCGACATGATCCTGCCGGTCCTGCTGCCCATGGCGGCCGGCTCGCTGCCGCTTGGGCTTGCGGCGGCGCTGATTACCTATTTCATCATCAAGAGCACGGTGGCAGCTTACCAGTTGCGCCGCCGCGAGCAGCTTGAGGCGCGCATCATGTCGCGTAAAGTGCCGATAAAGGCGGAGGACGGAGAATGAGCGGAGAGACTGCGATGCATCTACGCCTCGGCGTCAACATCGACCATGTCGCGACCATCCGTAATGCGCGAGGTGGCGATCATCCAGATCCGGTGCGGGCGGCAGAGGCCGCTGCTGCCGCGGGAGCCGATGGCATCACGGCGCATCTGCGCGAAGACCGCCGCCATATCCGCGATCACGACATCGATCGGCTGATGGGTGAAAATCGTTTGCCGCTCAATCTGGAGATGGCGGCGACGGAAGAAATGCTGGCGATTGCGCTGCGCCACAAGCCCCATGCGGTTTGCATCGTGCCCGAGCGGCGCGAGGAAGTGACGACCGAAGGCGGGCTCGACGCAGCGGGACAGCACAATCATCTGGTGCCTTACGTGAAGCGGCTCGCAGATGCCGGCATCCGCGTTTCGCTGTTCATAAATCCCGATATCCGGCAGCTTGAAGCGGCCTGCGCGCTCGGCGCGCCGGTCGTCGAACTGCATACGGGTGCCTATGCGCATGCGGTGGATTCGTGCGATGCGGCCCGGTACGAGGCGGAGCTTGCGCGCATTGCCGATGGCGCGCGTGAGGGCTTTGCCCTCGGGCTTGAGGTTCATGCCGGGCACGGCCTGACATTCGACAATGTCACGCCGATTGCCGCATTGGCGGAACTCCGCGAACTCAATATCGGGCATTTTCTGGTAGGCGAAGCAATCTTCGGCGGATTTGACTCCACCATCCGGCGGATGCGCGCGCTTATGGACAAGGCGCGGGCCGACGCTCTTGGATCGCGCATCGCATGATTATCGGTATCGGCAACGACCTGATCGATATTCGCCGCGTTGAAAAGACGCTGGAGCGGTTCGGCGACCGCTTCACGGAGCGTATTTTTACCGAAGTCGAGCAGGTGAAATCCGACCGCCGTCGCAACCGGGCAGCCTCCTATGCCAAGCGCTTTGCCGCCAAGGAGGCCTGCGCCAAGGCGCTGGGCACTGGGCTGAGCCGGGGGGTGTTCTGGAAAGATATGGGTGTCGTCAATCTGCGGGGCGGGCAGCCGACAATGGTTTTGACCGGCGGGGCTCAAAAGCGGCTGGAGGCCATTACGCCGGGCGGTATGGAGGCAATTATTCACCTCACAATCACCGATGATGGCCCGCTTGCACAAGCTTTCGTCATTATTTCGGCCGTACCCGGCTCTATAGAGAGCAAGGGCTGACGCGGCGCGTCGTTATGCTATTGTCCCGGCTGTTTCGCGGCGCGGCCCTGGGACAGGTCGGTTACAGGAGCTTGGGTATATGTCGATGTCTGAAAAGCTGAATAATGCGCGTACAAGCGCATTTGCGGAGAACCTCCGCACCATCGGCTATGCTCTGCTGATCGCGCTGGTCATCCGGGCCTTCTTTTTCCAGCCTTTCAACATCCCTTCCGGCTCGATGATCCCGACGCTGCTGATCGGCGACTATCTCTTCGTCGCGAAATACAGCTACGGCTATTCCAAGCATTCGCTGCCCTTCAGCCCGCCGATTTTCGACGGTCGTATTCTCGCCCGCCAGCCGCATCGCGGCGACGTCGTGGTCTTCAAGGTGCCGACCGACAACCGAACCGACTTCATCAAGCGGCTGATCGGCTTGCCGGGCGATGAAATCCAGATGAAGCATGGCGTGCTCTATATCAACGGCACCGCCGTGCCCCGCGTTCGCGTCGAGGATTTCGTTCGCCGCGACGAGTTCGGCAATGTGCAGCGCATTCCGCAATATCGCGAGACGCTGCCGGGTGGGGTTTCATACACGACGCTCGATCTCATCGACGAGAGCGTGACGGACAATACGGGCGTCTATGTCGTGCCGCCGGATCACTATTTCATGATGGGCGACAATCGCGACAATTCGAATGACAGCCGCGTCCAGAGCGTCGTCGGTTATGTGCCCTTCGAAAATCTTGTCGGCAAGGCTGAGACCATCTTCTTCTCGACCGATGGCAGCGCCCATTTCTGGGAAGTATGGCGCTGGCCCTCGGCCATTCGCTGGAACCGTATTCTCACCTGGGTCGATTGAGCTTGAACCGCGTCACGACGCGCGCCCTGGAAGCGCGACTTGGTTACAGCTTCACCGACACCCAGTTGTTGATCCGAGCGCTTTACCATTCGAGCGCACAGGATCATCGGCGTGGGGTATCGCTCAGCAATGAACGCCTTGAATTCATGGGCGACCGTGTGCTTGGCCTCGTGATTGCCGAATGGCTGCTGCGCGAGTTTCCGAATGCTGATGAGGGCGAGCTCGCAGTGCGCTACAATGCGCTTGTCCGCAAGGAAGCCTGTGCGGCTGCTGCCGAACGGATCGAGCTTGGGAAATATCTCGTGCTCGGGCCCGGCGAGGAACGGGCGGGCGGGCGCGAAAAGGCCGCCATTGTCGCGGATGCTTGCGAAGCGGTGATTGCGGCGCTCTATCTCGATGGCGGACTTGATGCGGCGCGGGCCTTTATCGAGGCCGAATGGGCGCCGCTTCTGGCGGAACCGGCGCGGCGGACGGATGCAAAGACCGCCTTGCAGGAATGGACGCAAGGACAGGGACGGGGCATTCCGTCTTACAAGGAAATCGAACGTTCGGGCCCCGATCATGCGCCGGTCTTCAAGGTGCAGGTTGAAATTTCGGGTGTCGCGCCGATCAGCGGTGCGGCCGGGTCCAAGCGGCAAGCAGAACAGATAGCGGCGCGGGCGATGCTCGTGCGGGAAAAAGTTTGGAGTGAGAATGACTGAGACGAAAACAGCGCAGACCAAATCCGGGTTCGCCGCGATCATCGGCGCACCGAATGCGGGGAAGTCGACGCTGTTGAACAGTCTCGTCGGCTCCAAGATCGCGATTGTCACGCATAAGGTGCAGACGACGCGCAGCCGCATTCGCGGCATCGCCATTGAGGGCGACACGCAGATCGTCTTTGTGGATACGCCGGGCATCTTCAAGCCGAAGCGCCGCCTCGACCGTGCCATGGTCGATGCCGCCTGGGGCGGTGCGGGCGATGCCGACGTCGTCGTGGCAATGGTCGATGCTGAGCGTGGACGCGACTCGGATGTGGAGCGCGTGCTTGAAGGGCTGAAGGGGCAGGGCCGCAAGGCTATTCTGGCGCTCAACAAGGTCGATATGCTGACCGAAAAAGGCCGCGAGAAGATGCTTAAGCTCGCGACCGACCTGAACGAGACGGGCCTGTTTTCCGACACCTTCATGATCTCGGCGATGACCGGCAGCGGCGTTGCGGATCTGAAACGCCACATTGCCGGTTTGATGCCGCCGGGGCCGTGGCACTATCCCGAAGACCAGCTTGCCGATGTGCCGCTGCGTTCGCTTGCCTCAGAGGTCACGCGCGAGAAGCTTTTCCTGCGGCTTCACGACGAAATCCCCTATTCGCTCACCGTCGAGACAGAGTCTTACGAGACGAAGAAGGACGGCTCCATCCGCATACAGCAGATCATTTTCGTCCAGCGCGAGAGCCAGCGGAAGATCGCGCTTGGCGAAGGCGGGCAGACGATCAAGACGGTCGGCCAGTTGGCGCGCGAAGAGCTTCAGGAAATGCTGGGGACCAAGGTTCACCTGTTCCTCTTCGTGAAGGTGCGCGAAAACTGGGGCGATGATCGCGAGCGTTATCGCGAAATGGGCCTCGATTTTCCGAAGAACTGAGCGGGCCTGTCGGTTGAGTTAAGTCGCTTAACTTGCTCATAAGGCGCTATAATTGCTCTATGTTCAGATTTTACTTCAACTCCGCAGGCGGTCATGGACTGGCGTGACGAAGGCATCGTCTTGTCGACGCGCAGCTATGGCGAGTCAGGCGCCATCCTTGAGTTGTTCACGCGCGAACATGGGCGGCATCTCGGGCTTGTGCGTGGCGGTGCCGGGCGTCGGCACAAGGCTTCGCTTCAGCCGGGCAACAGCCTCGCCGCGCATTGGCGCGCGCGGCTCAATGAGCATCTCGGCACTTATACGGCGGAGGTCGTGAAGCCGCGCGCCGGTGTGCTGATGGATGATGCCTTTGCGCTGACGGGCCTCAGCGCGGCTTGCGCGGTCGCCGGTATCATCCCCGAGCGCGAAGCCCATCCGGCGCTTTACGAGGGCTTCGAGCTTTTGCTCGATATGATGGAAGACCCTGACATCTGGCCTGCGATTTTCGTGCGCTGGGAGTTGGGCTTACTGCAGGAGCTTGGCTTCGGTCTCGATCTCGCGCAATGCGCGGCAACCGGCTCGCGCGACGATCTTGCCTATGTGTCGCCACGCAGCGGCGGCGCGGTGTCGCGGGCAGCCGGTGCGCCATATGCCGAACGGCTCTTTCGCCTGCCGCAATTTCTGATCGGCACGCAGGCGGGCGAGGCCAATCCAGCCGATATCGCCGAGGGGCTGAAGATCACCGGGCATTTCCTCGAGCGGCATCTTTATGCGCCGCAAGACAGGCATCTGCCGGATGCGCGGATCAGGCTGATGGAGCGTGTTGCGACACGCGCGGCATGATCGCGAGAACGAATCATTGCTATATTGCCGTCGTAACGCCGCCGCTGTTCCTGCGGAATCGTGACGGAATGAGTTTCTGAAAGTCGAAGTATCATGGCCAAAACCATCGCTCCCCCGCCTGAAGCCCCCTCGCCCGACATCAGTCTGCGCGAGGCGCTGGAAGAGCGTTATCTGGCCTATGCGCTTTCGACCATCATGCATCGCGCGCTGCCGGACGTGCGCGACGGGTTGAAGCCTGTGCATCGGCGTGTGCTTTTTGCGATGCGCCAACTCAAGCTCGATCCCGGTTCGGGCTTCAAGAAGTCCGCACGTGTCGTCGGCGACGTCATCGGTAAATACCACCCGCATGGCGACCAGTCCGTCTATGACGCGCTGGTGCGCCTCGCGCAGGATTTCGCCGTTCGTTATCCGATGATCGACGGCCAGGGCAATTTCGGCAATGTCGACGGCGATAATGCGGCCGCCATGCGTTACACCGAAGCGCGGCTGACCGATGTGGCTGCCTTGCTGCTCGACGGGCTCGACGAGGACACGGTCGATTTCCGCGAGACCTATGACGGCAGCGAAGAAGAGCCGATGGTTCTGCCCGGCGCTTTCCCGAACCTGCTGGCAAACGGTTCGGCGGGCATCGCGGTCGGCATGGCGACCAGCATTCCGCCGCACAATGCGGCAGAGCTTTGCGACGCGGCATTGCATCTCATCAAGTATCCGAATGCGTCGGCGGCGAAACTCGTTGAACTGGTGCCCGGCCCGGATTTTCCGACCGGCGGCATCATCATCGAGAGCAAGGAATCGATTGCCGAAGCCTATGCGACGGGGCGCGGCGGTTTCCGCGTGCGCGCGCGCTGGGAGAAGGAAGAACTGCCGCGCGGCCTCTGGCAGATCGTCGTCACCGAAATTCCATATCAGGTGCAGAAGTCGAAGCTTGTCGAGAAGCTTGCCGAGCTTCTTCAGGCCAAGAAGCTGCCGCTGCTCGACGATGTGCGCGACGAGTCCTCGGAAGATATTCGCCTTGTGCTTGTTCCCAAGAGCAAGACGGTCGAGGCCGAGCATCTGATGGAGTCGCTGTTCCGCGCGACGGAGCTTGAAAGCCGCTTCTCGCTCAATATGAACGTGCTGTCCGCCGGTCAGGTGCCGAGCGTGATGAGCCTGCGCGATGTGTTGCGCGCCTGGCTCGATCATCGCAAGGACGTTCTCGTTCGCCGTTCGAATTTCCGGCTCGACAAGATTGCGAAGCGCCTCGAGGTGCTTGAAGGCTATCTCATCGCCTATCTCAATCTCGATGAGGTGATCCGCATCATCCGCGAGGAGGACGAGCCGAAGCAGGAGCTTATTCGCACCTTCAAGCTCACCGACAATCAGGCGGAAGCCATTCTCAACATGCGCCTGCGCAGCTTGCGCAAGCTTGAAGAGATGGTCATTCGCGGCGAGCACAAGGATCTGACCGCCGAGCAAAAGGTGCTGAACACGCTTGTGAAGTCTGAAGACGCGCAATGGGCGCGCGTGTCGGACGAGATCAAGGATGTGAGGACGAAGTTCGGAAAGACGACGCCACTTGGAAAGCGTCGCTCGACATTTTCCGGTGCGCCTTCCATCGAGTTTGTGCCGATCGAGGCGATGATCGAACGCGAGCCGATCACCATCGTCTATTCGACCAAGGGCTGGATCCGTTCGATGAAGGGTCATCTCGGCCCGGATGCCGACATCAAATACAAGGAAGGCGACGCGGAGCGTTTCATTCTACATGCGGAGACGACGGACAAGCTCGTTCTCTTTGCAACCGATGGGCGCTTCTACACGCTTTCCTGCGACAAGCTTCCGGGCGGGCGCGGTCATGGCGAGCCGGTGCGACTTCTGATCGACATGGAAGAAGGGCGCGAGGTCATCCAGATTTTCGTGCATCAGCCGGAGCGCAAGCTCCTCGTCGCCTCGCTTGAAGGTTACGGCTTTGTCGTGCCCGAAGACGATGTCATTGCAATGCGTCGTGCGGGCAAGCAGGTGCTGAATGTTTCAGGCACAGACGAGGCGATTGCCTGCACCGTGGTGCAGGGCGATCACGTTGCGGTTATGGGTGAGAACCGCAAGCTGCTTGTCTTCCCGCTTGCCGAGGTGAACGAGATGAGCCGCGGCAAAGGCGTGCGGCTTCAGAACTATAAGGATGGCGGTCTGGCCGACGTGAAAACCTTCAATCTGAAAGAGGGATTGATCGTTTACGACCGGTCGAATCGCGCACGCACTTTCAGCGCAAGCGATCTGAAAGACTGGCGTGGCGCGCGCGCGCAGGCAGGCCGCTTGCCGCCAAAGGGCTATCCTTCTGGGCATAAATTTGGCGGTGCCTTCGGAGCGCCATAATTTTGCGGCGTTGAAGCAACACTTGATTTCATTACACCGTCTCGTGTGAGCGGGCATCAGCGCAACATGCGCAGCAGTGTTGCTGCGCATGACGACGTGTGGTGACTTCGCGTTAACGGGACAGGGGCACTACGAAAAGTAACTAGGTGCAAAAATGAAAAATCTGTTCTTGGCGGCTGCAACCGTCGCTCTCGCAGCGCTCGCCTCGCCCGCAATGGCCGCGAATGGCGATGGCTCGAATGACGGTCCGTTCTCGACGTACAACTGGGGCGGCTTCTATGCGGGTGTGAACGGCGGCTACGGCTGGAACGATCGTTCTGTCGGCACGCCCTTCAACGGATCGCACAAGGCGGACGGCGCGCTTGCGGGCGGCACGTTCGGCTTCAACATCGATAGCGGCGACTGGATCTTCGGCGTTGAAGGCGACTATGCATGGAGCGACATGCGCGGCTCGGGCGCTTGCGCGCCGGGCGTTCCTTGCGGCAGCGAACTCAACAGCTTCGGCAGTGTTCGTGGTCGCGTCGGTTATGACCTTGCGACGCAGCTCGGCACCAATCCGCTGCTCGTCTATGCGACAGCCGGTCTCGGTTTCGGCAACAGCACCTTCTCGGTCAACGGCGCATCGGACAAGCAGAACGTGATGGGCGGCGTCTATGGCGCAGGTGTTGAATATATGGTCGTCGATAACTGGTCGGTGAAGGGCGAATATCTTCGCGCTGAATTCGGCAACGACAACTACAACATCGGCGGCGTGAACACGTCCGGCCATATCGGCGCCATCGACATTGCGCGCGTGGGTATCAACTACAAGTTCTAGGCTTGTGGAATGAAATGCAGACAGCCCCGGTGTAAACACCGGGGCTGTTTTGTTTTATTTGATCGTCACCGGCATCGTGGCCTCCTGGCCCCAATAGCGGATGAAGAGAAGATAGTCGCCGGGCTTCACGCGCCTCGGATCGAGGTCGAGTACGAAGTTTTCTTTCATCGTGTGTTTCGTTTCCAGCCAGGTCGAAACCGTTTCCTTCGGACAAACGGGGTCGTCCTTTTGCGACTGAACGAATTCGCGATCCTTGCCCGTCAGAAACCAGTTGAACACTTCGCATTGTGTTTTCACGGTGAGGGCCATGCCCTCCTTGGAATTGTTGGCGAGCCTCAGCGCGACGTCGAGTTTGATCGGCTGGCCCGGTGCATTGCCGTCGATCTGTGTGGTGACGACGTCCAGCGTGATGGGCTCGTCGACTTCAACATTGCCCGAATAGATGAAGTAGGCGATGACGCCGACCATGACGAGAACCGCGAGGGCCTGGTTCATCATGCGCTTGCCGAGGTCTTGCTGTGGCGGGCGAGCCATCAATATCTCCGTGTAAGGAATTTTTGGTGGTCAGGCGGGCATGGGACGCCAGCCGTCCATGCCAAGGGCCTCAATCGGGCGGAAGCGCATCTTGTAAGCCATTTTGCGGCAATCCGCGACCCAATAGCCAAGATACACGTAAGGAAGGCCCATCGCTCTGGCGCGCGCTATGTGCTCGAGGACCATGAAGCTGCCGAGGCTGCGATCATGCGCGAGGGGATCGAAAAAGCTGTAGACCATCGACAGGCCGTCTTCGAGCGTATCGGTCAGGGAGGTTGCGCGCAGGGTGCCTGGCAGGTCTCCTTCGCCAGCCATGCGATATTCGATCAGCGAGGTGCGTACCGTCGTGTCCTCGATCATCGAGACGTAATCAAGCGGCGTCATGTCGGCCATGCCGCCTTCGGCGTGGCGGGCATCCAGATAGGAGCGCAAGAGCGAGAACTGTTCCTGTGTCGCGCGGGCGGGCATCGCCTCGCCGGTGAGGTCGGCGTTGCGCGCGAGGATGCGGCGGAAGCTGCGATTGGGTTCGAACTGGTCGACGAGGACGCGCACCGAGATGCAAGCCGAGCAGCCGTCACAGGCTGGCCGATAGGCGATGTTCTGGCTGCGGCGGAAGCCTGCCTGGGTCAGCGTATCGTTAAGGGCAATGGCGTTCTCCGTCAGAAGGTGGGTGAACACCTTCTTCTCATAACGACCCGGCAGATAAGGGCAGGGCTGCGGCGTCGTTATGTAGAACTGCGGAAAACGGTTGCCGAAATGCTCAGTCACAGCGGGATGTCCACACCTTCTGTCGCCGGCGGCTGGCCGGCGCCTACAGGATAGGACGGAAGCGGGCGTGTGACGAGAGTAGTTGTCGCGTTTGGACTAGCCGTGCGCGCGGATAATGACCGTGCCGCAGAGGAAATCGTGCAGGCAGCGCCGCCGCGCATTCAGGAACGGGACGATGAGCACGAGAACCGTGCCGACCGTTACGGTGATATAGAAAAGGATCGTCTGGACTGCGGCCTGGATGTAGCCCGGACGCCGCCCGTCCCAGGTGCGAATTTCGATGTTCTGCCAGCGCATGCCGATCGTCGCCGAATTCGGGCCGCCAAGGGTCATGGTGAAATAGGCAAGCGCGATGAGCGGGCTCAGCGCCATGCCCGGCCAGAGCAGCCCGAAAGTCAGAATTCCAAGAATGCCGAAAACGATCGTTGCAGCGAAAACCATCACCGCAACAATGGCGAGATCGACAATGAAGGCGATGGAGCGCGCCCAGATCACGCCCTCAAAAGCGCTGTTCGGCCACTCATAGGTGACGCCTGACGCTGCCGGGTCGTTGCGGACCAGGCTGTTTTGCTCGCTCATTGTGCTTCCCGCTCGCCTCTATGTGCAAACCGATTTCGTGACATAGGAACGAAATGGGGCTTCCGCAAGGCGGGCTACGCCTTTAGGGCGCGAGGCCGGGCGGCGCGGGCGGGGCTTCGCGCAGGAGCACGACAGTGAGGCGGCGGTTTGCGGCCATGCGCGTGTCTTCGGGAAAGAGCGGCTCGGAATCGGCTTTGCCGACGACCTGGAAAATGCGGTCATTGGGGAGGCCTTGCGATTCGAGAATGCGGCGCGCGGCATTTGCGCGGTCAGCCGTCAGTTCCCAGTTCGTATAGCCCGGCGTTCCCTGATAGGGGCTTGAATCCGTATGGCCGGAGATGCTGATGCGGTTCGGCAGCTTGAGCAGGATCTTGCCGACCGCCTTGAACAGCATGCGTGTGCGTTCATAGGGCTCGGCATGGCCCGAGGGGAACATCGAGCGGCCGTCCTGATCGATGATCTGGATGCGCAGGCCTTCCGGCGTTTCATCGATGATGACGTTCTTCGACAGTTCGGCCAGTTCGGGATTGTCCTGCATCGCCTGGCGAAGGCTTTCGGCGGCGCTGCGGAAATTCTGTTCCTCGACCGAGTTGCTCTGCACGGGGGACGTGTTGGCACTCGAAATGTCGTTTGCGGCTTGCGCGGCGTTGGTCGAATCTTTCGAACCGTTGGAGCTGCTTGCGGTGCGTTGATTGTTGGTTTCCGGGCTCTTCGGTGCAGCGGGCGTCGAGATCGTCATCACGACACGCGGCGCTGAGCCGGGCATGCGCGAACCTTCGGCATCGAATGCCGTGCCGCCCATGATGCCGCCTGAGCCGCTGGTGGAACGGCTGACGCTGGCGGGGGCGAAATAGTCGGCGAGGCCCTGTTTCTGCTCCGGCGTCGTCATGCTGATGAGCCACATCAACAGGAAAAACGCCATCATTGCCGTCACGAAGTCGGCATAAGCGATCTTCCATGCGCCGCCGTGATGAGCATGCGCCGCTTTTTTGATTTTCTTGTAGATGATCGGTGTGTCGGCCATGACCCTGTTCCCGTTATGCCATTAACTCGCGGCGGGTTGCAGGTTGGCTGTGGACTGCTCGACTTCGATGAAGGTCGGCCGCACGTCTGACATCAGCGCCTTGCGTGCGAATTCGATTGAAACGGCAGGAGCGTAGCCCGCCATATGCGCGAGCAAGCCCGCTTTCATAGAGAGATAATATTTCGATTCCGCTTCGAAGATATTGCGAAGCGATTGGGCCATCGGGCCGAAAAGGCCGTAGGCGCAAAGCACGCCGAGAAAGGTGCCGACAAGCGCGCCGCCGATGAGGTGGCCGAGAACTTCCGGGGGCTGATTGATCGAGCCCATTGTATGGATAACGCCGAGCACGGCGGCGACGATGCCAAGCGCAGGCGTACCGTCGGCAAGCGCCTGAATACCCGAAACCATTTGCTCGCGTTCCTGATGATGGGTTTCAAGCTCCTCATCCATCAGGGTCTCAAGCTCATGCGCGTTTTCCGTGCCGAGCGTGATCATGCGCAGGTAGTCGCACATGAATTCGACCGCGTGGTGGTCGGCGGCAAAGATCGGGAATGCGGCAAAGATCGAAGATTCGCTCGGGTTCTCGACATGAACCTCGAGGGCGAGGTTGCCTTTGCTCTTGGCGAGTTTGAAGAGCGTGAACTGGAGGCCGAGAAGTTCAAGATAGGCGGCTTTATTGTAGCGAGGCCCACGAAGGAGTGTGGCGAACATGCCGCCGATGCCCTTCAGCACTTTCGGAGGGTTTCCGATGACGAAAGCGCCAGCCGCCGCACCGAGAATAATGATGAATTCAAAGGGCTGAAACAGAACGGCCATGTGTGCGCCGGAGGCAGCATAGCCCCCAAAAACGCTCACAAGCACAACGAGAATGCCCACGATCAGCCGCATCGCGTCCGCCACTTTCTTCTAGTGAGTCCCACCAATTACGGGAGCGAGCCATTCCCGCAGACTTCCTGTCTGTCTGCATTGTGCGCGGTGGCTGTTAACAGCAGGTTTAACCAAACCGGTTTGCGTGAAAATCTGTGGCTTTGCGCCCTATTCGGGTTGCGCGGGAGCGTTTCCATGCCCTAAATCGGCCATGAACCGGAGCGCGGGCATAAATCGTCCCCGATCCGGTATTTTTGACGGATTAGACAGGGTCGCCCCAAGATGGCCGAAGACACACGAAAATTCCGTAATGCGCTCGGCTGTTTTGCCACCGGCGTCGCCGTCATCACGACGCAGGCCGAGGGGCGTGCGCCTATCGGTATAACGGTTAATTCCTTCTCGTCGGTTTCGCTCGATCCGCCGCTCGTGCTTTGGAGCCTCGACAAGAAGTCCGACACGATGCCGATCTTCAGCAAGGTCGAGGCATTCACGGTCAACATACTGCGCGAAGATCATCGCGAGATTTCCTCGCGGCTTTCCAAGCAGGGCGATCACAGTCTTGAAGGGCTGGCGACGCGAACCGGGGCGAATGGCTGCCCGGCACTCGAAGACGCTCTGGCGCATTTTGAATGCGATGTATATGCGCGTCACGATGCGGGCGATCACATCATTCTGCTCGGCCGGGTGACGCATTACGAATATAGCGAAGACGGGCGTCCGCTTCTTTATCATCGCGGCGGCTATCAGGGCCTCGCGGCGGGGAACTTCTAAGCTTCTTTCTGGGCCGTCTCGCGTTCGCGATCCTGCTTGTCGAGGGTTGCGAGATTGGCGCGCATCAAGGCGATGCAATCGAGCATCGTCAGATATTCGTCATGCGCTACGCCTTGCGTGGCGACATGGTGGATCGTCTCGTAAAACCCAATGCCTATGTGCTTTGTGGCGTGCAGGAGCGGCGTCAGGAAGATGCATTTCGCGCGGCGATCGGTGGGGTGCAGGCGGCGTTCCACCAGTCCGAGCTTCTCAAGCTCGTTGACGTAAATGCCGACCGATACCTTGTGAATCTCCAGCTCGTGAGCGAGTTCCGTCTGCGTTTGGCCGTCGCGCCTCATGAGCGAACCGATCAGACGGTTCTGGTTGCGTGAGAGCGTGCTGCGCCGGTCATAGACGGTTGCGAGCAGGGTGCCGACTTCCGTGAGGAGGTTCAGGAAATATTGCGGAGAGAAGCGTTCGTCCGCCTGCGGATCAGGCGCTGCGCTTTTTGCCGGAGTGACGGGCAGCACAGCCGGTCGTTTTGCTATCGCCATCGAATTTTCTCCCGACGGAGGCTGGTTCACACGCAACCGACCAAATGCGGGAGTTCGACTTGACGCCCGCCGTTCCCAGTGGTTTCGTAACGGTAATTTACTAAAAAAGCTCCCCGCGGTCATGGACTTTCCGCAGAGGTGAGTAGTCAGTATCGACCATGGGGATGGAAATGCCGGAACAGCAAATTGCCGCAGATGCGGCGCAAACAGGCCAGACTGCTGCCGATCTGGTCGCTCAGGGCGCTTCTGCGCTGAGCGGCGGTGCAGCCGAGCCATGGTATGCGCTTGGGCCACTGATCGACAAGGGTGGCCCGATTGTCACTCTTTTGCTGGTGCTTTCGGTCATATCGGCGGCTGTCATCCTGCTGAAGATCTTTCAATTCTGGACGGCTGGCCTTTCGCGGCGGACCTTCGTCGATCCGGCGGTCGAGCGGATTGAAGCGGGCGATCTCGAAGGTTCGCTGCGGATCATCAACAAGCATCGCACGCCACTTGCACGCGCCATGGCCGCAGGCGTTCGCGCAAAAATTCGCGGCGATTTGCGCGACGAGGACGTGGCGTCCGAGATTGCCCGTGTCGGCGCGGTCGAACTGGGCGGGCTTCAGAGCTATTTCCGCTGGCTTGAAATCATCGGCAACGTCTCGCCGCTTCTCGGCCTGCTTGGCACCGTCATCGGCATGATCCAGGCGTTTCAGAAGCTGGAAGAGGGCGGCAGCAAGGTCGATCCGGCATTGCTGTCCGGCGGCATCTGGACGGCGCTGCTGACGACCGCCGTCGGCCTCGTCGTCGCGCTGCCTGCGATCACGGCGCTCAATCTGTTCGAGGGCAAGGTCGATCAGGTGCGCCTCGCCATGCGCGATGCATCTGCCCGCGTCATTGCCGGGCTGCATGCGCGGCCGGGCTCCTCACGCGTAAAAGCAGCGCAGTAAATCAAAGCGGAGCGGCTCGCTATGTTCGATGAGCCTATCAGGCGACGCGGTCTGTTCAGCCTTACGCCGCTGATCGATGTCGTATTTCAGCTACTCATATTCTTCATGCTGTCGACGACCTTCATGCATTCGCAGACCTTGACGGTGTCGACCCCGTCGCAATCGGCTGGCGCCTTGCCGCAGGACGCCAATGTCGTGGAGATATGGCTGATGGCGGATGGTTCCACCCGTGTTGCGGAAAAGCCCGTCACGGCGGACAGTCTCAATGAAGCCGTCAAGACGGCGCTTGGCGGACGCACCGATTTGACCGTGTCGATCCTTGCGGAAAAGGGATCGCGCACGCAGGCTTTTGTGAGCGCCGTCGAAGCGGCGCGTCTTGCGGGCGCGAGGAATGTTGCGACGGCTCGTATCGAGAAGTTCACGCCATGATCGATCTGGACGAGCCCCGCCGCAGACCGCCTTACGAAACCATGGTGCCACTCATCAACGTGGTGTTCCTGCTGCTGATCTTTTTTCTGCTTGCGGGAACCATGGGGCCATCGGAGCCCGTCAATGTGAATTTGCCGACGGGCACGTTTGACGACAAGAACACGCGGGAGCCAGCCGTCATCTATATGGAGAAGGACGGCTTTGTCTGGCTCGGCAAGAACATGGTGCCGCCTGAATTGTCAAACCTGCTCGTTCAGGGATATCTCAAGGAGGCGGGCACGGACCGGGTCGCGGTAAAGGCCGATCTGATGGCGCCCGCCGATGCGCTGCTGACGCTGATGGAGGCCTTGCGCGCAGCCGGCGTCAAGGAAGTGACCATACAGACGGAGCAAGCGCCGTGAGCGTTGCATCGGACAGCGATTTTTCAGGCGTGCCGATTTTGCAGCGGCCGAAGCTTGCGATCTTCATCGGCATTTCCGTGCTGATCCATCTCGCGCTGTTTTTCTTCGGCATGAATATAGGCGGCATTTTCGGTGTGCCAGGGCCGGGCGGTGGCGAGGCTGTGACGTTCCAGCTTGCTGCCGGTGCGGGGCATGACCGGTTTGCGGCGCCTCTTGCGCCTCAGAAGAAACCGGAACCGCAGATAGAGAAGCCGAAGGTTCAGCCTCAGGCAAAGCCGAAACCAAAGCCCAAACCAAAGCCCAAACCCGAAGTCGCGCCGCGAAAGAAAAAGGACGAAGAGCCGCGACCCGTGGTTGAAGAAATCAAGGAGGAACCGCAACAGGAGCTTACTCTTGAGGAAGAGCTTGCCGGCATGGGGCTGCCGGGCGGCAAGGGGCAGGGCGCGCGCGGCAATGCGCCGGAGACGATCCTCAACAAGAAAGGCACGTCCCTCTCAGGCGGCCAGATCGCGACGCAGATGGCGGGGCGCAGTTTTCATCTGGAAATGGGGCGTATCGATATTCGCGGCGGCAATCGCCTCATTAACACTGTTATCAAGCTCAACCCTGACGGGACGAGCGAGGTGACGCTGACCAATTACTATTTCCAGACCTACCACTCGCAATATTCGTCAACGCGCAGCCAGAGCGCCAGCGGTCGTTGGTGGGTGGACGGCAATCGCTGGTGCCACCAGTCGCAGATCATCAGCTACAATACCAAGGACTGTTATGATCTGACGTCAGACGGGCCGGTGGTTCGTCTCTACTACGCGCCTTGCACGGGCGAATCTTCTTCGCTTTGTAAATCCGGGCGGCTCGCAGGCGAGGGCGAAGTGAAGTAGCGCAAAGGCGGGAGCCGGGGCGCGGTTGTTTTTGACGGAGCGAGTAACGTGCCAGCCGCATTGTTCGCCGAACGTCAGGATCGAAAGCCTTCACCGAATGATGGAACGGACACTGCGTTCGTTCTGTCCATCCTCTTTCATGCGCTGCTCATTCTGATGGTCCTGTATCGCCTCGCGCTCATCGGCACGCCGGGGCCGGGCGGCGGCGATGCGGCAGCCTATCGTCTGGCTATGGGCGTCGGGCATGACAGGTTTGCGGCCAAGGGTGTCTTGAACGCGACGCTGGTTCATCTCGACAAGCCGAAGCCAAAACCGACTGAAGCGCCCAAGCAGGAGGTGAAGCCAAAACCGGCGGCGCGCACAAGGCTCGAGGCCGCGCCAAACCCCAAGGCCAAGATCAAGCCGCGAAAGAAACCTTCGCCCAAGCCGGTAGAAGTGTCGCCGCCGGTACAGGCGCCGACATCGACCGAGGCCAACAGCGAAGCGCCGAGCGAAGAGGTCAGTCTCGAAGATGAGCTTGCCGGTGTGGGGCGTGGCATGGCGGCTGGGAAAGGCGCAGGCGGCGGAGGCGACGCGCCTGAAACCATCCGCAACAAGAAGGGGACGCTGATGCTCGGCTCCCAGGTCCGTTCGCAAATGGCAGGGCGCACATTTCATCTGGAAATGGGACGCATAGACATTCGCGGCGGCAACCGCCTCATCAACACGGTCATCAAGCTTAACCCGGATGGCACAAGCGAGGTGACGCTGACGCGTTATTTTTTTCAGACCTATCACAGCCAATATTCTTCGACGCGCAACGAAAGCGGAACCGGACATTGGTGGATTGAAGGCAACCGCTGGTGCCATCAATCCGAGGTCATCAATTACAACACCAAGGATTGCTACGATTTGACGACCGATGGCCCTGTCGTCCGGCTCTATTACGCGCCATGCACGGACGATTCCTCCGCGCTTTGCAAAGCCGGACGACTTGCCGGTGAAGGCGAAGTGAAATAGCGCGCAATCGCCCGCCGCCTGCTAACTTGCATGAACAATCGAATTTCGAGAGGCGGCAATGGCTGAGAAGATGGCGTTCCTGGGGCTCGGGGTCATGGGCTATCCGATGGCGGGGCATCTGCAAAAGGCAGGGCATGAGGTCACCGTCTATAACAGGACGGCGGCGCGAGCCGATGCCTGGGTGGGCGAATATGGCGGCGTGGCGGCCCCCAATCCGCGCGAGGCGGCAAAGGGCGCGCGCATCGTCTTTGCCTGTGTCGGCAATGACGATGATGTTCGCGCCGTAACGCGCGGCGCAGATGGCGCTTTCAGTGGCATGGAGCGCGGTTCGATTTTCGTCGATCACACGACGGCTTCCGCTTTGCTCGCACGTGAGCTGGATGAGGCGGCGCGAGCGCTCGGCATCGGCTTTGTCGATGCGCCTGTGTCGGGCGGACAAGCCGGCGCGGAAAAAGGCATCCTTACCGTCATGGCGGGTGGCGACGAGGCGGTCTATGCAAGCGCGGAGCCGGTGATAACGACATATGCGCGCGCTGTGCGACTGATGGGTCCTGCGGGTGCCGGTCAGCTCACCAAGATGGTCAACCAGATCTGCATTGCCGGCCTTGTCGAGGGGCTGTCTGAAGGCATTCACTTTGCGACAAAGGCGGGGCTCGATCCTGCTGCCGTGATCGATGTGATTTCAAAGGGCGCGGCGCAAAGCTGGCAGATGGAAAACCGCTACAAGACGATGATCGCCGGTGAGTTCAATCACGGCTTTGCCGTCGACTGGATGCGTAAGGATCTCGCGATCTGTCTCGATGAGGCGCGCGCCAATGGCGCTCATTTGCCTGTGACGGCGCTGGTCGATCAGTTCTATTCGGAAGTTCAGGCTATGGGCGGAAAGCGTTGGGACACGTCGAGCCTGATCGCGCGCTTGCAGCGAAACACCGAGAAGTAAACCCGAGCGCGTTTCTGCGCTCGGGTGCGATTGATCCGGGTACGGCTTCTTCTCAGAAGCTTGCCGCCAGGGACAGGAAAGGCAAATGGCGAGCTGCCATCGATCAGCCGGGATCAAAGAAGCGCCGAGGCGGGAGGAGCGCCCCGCTCTCCGCCAAGTCGACATCCTTGCCCAATGCCCGGCCGGACTGTCACAGTGGGGACAGAAATCTGCCGCGGAGTTGTTTTAACATCGTCTTTTGTGAGCGAGGCTTGTGGTGAAAGAAGTTCGATTCTCTTCCGTTGCCGAGGTGATCGAGCGACTCAATCCGTCCTATCCGGTATTTCTGGTGTTTCCGGACATTCTGCAGGCGCGCGCAAAAGCCTTCATCGACGGTTTTCCGGGCACGGTTCTCTATGCCATCAAAAGTAATCCCGACCAGCATGTGCTGCGCGCTCTATATGGTGCGGGCATAAGGCATTTCGATACGGCGTCGCTGCCGGAGATTGCGAAAATCTCGGAGCTGTTTTCCGACGCGCATTGCTATTTCAACCATCCGGTCAAATCGCGCGGCGCACTGGAATCCGCGTCAGATGTTTACGGCATCGGTCACTATGTCGTCGATCACATCCACGAGTTGAACAAGCTCATTGAAATCGTGGGATGTGACATCACAGTCGAGGTGCGTATCGCGACGGCGAAAAATCTGGCGCTCTATAATCTGTCGTCGAAGTTCGGGGCGCAGCCGGATGATGCCGTAGCGCTCTTGAAAGAGGCGTATGGACGAGGCTGTCGCACGGCGATCTCCTTTCACGTCGGCAGCCAGTGCCCGGACCCGCAGGCCTATAGGCTTGCAATGGGCGCTGCCGCCGATATCGCAAAGCGCGCGCAGGTGCCCATCGAGTATTTCGACATCGGCGGTGGATTCCCGGCTGAATATGGCGAGCCGGTTCCGCCGCTCGAAGCTTATTTCGATGTGATCCGTTCCGCCAAACGCGACCTTGGTATGGACGAGCCGCTGCTCGCCGAACCGGGCCGCGCGCTTTGCGCGGAAGGTTGCTCGGTGCTCACGCAGGTGCAGCTTCGCAAGGGCGACGATCTTTATATCAATGACGGCATTTACGGAGCGCTGTCGGAAATTCATCTCGCGGATTTGAAGCCGCCGGTTCGCGCGATTGCGCGCAAGACAGGCGGCACCGTTGAAGGTGCGCTCAAGCCGTTTCGCATATTCGGGCCGACCTGCGACAGCCTCGATGTTTTCAAAGTCCGGTTCGATTTACCCGATAGTATTGGCGAGGGAGACTGGATCGAGTTCGGAAATCTCGGTGCATATTCCATCTGCATGCAAAGCGGCTTTAACGGGTTCTTCATGGACACGGTCGTGCAAATCGCAGGATTTCACGATGTCTTTCATTCCAAAATCGGGTGAATAAACCTCTCAGTTCACGGACTGTTCTGTTTTATATATTGCCCTTAATGTTAACACTGATAACATATAGGTGTTTTGGACAAATGGAGAACGGCGATGCGGGCGCGGTTGAGAGGCCAGAAAACGCGTTACCATCATGGCGATCTCAAACGCGCGCTGCTTGATGCGGCCGCGACGTTGATCGACATTCGCGGCCGCGCTGCGCTGACATTGCGCGAAGCGGCGCGGCGCGCAGGCGTTTCCGAGGCGGCTCCTTACCGGCACTTTGCAAATCTTGACGTACTGCTGGGGGCTGTCGCGCTCGAAGGCTACGAGATGTTGATTGCCGATCTGGAAAATGCAGGCAGCGCGCGGCGCTTGCGCGAGGCCTATCTCACTTTCGCGGGCGATTTTCCGGGGCGTTATCAATTGATGTTCGGGCCGCTTGGCGATCACGATGCGGCGGCCGAGCGCAAGGAAGAAGTCGCGCATGTTGCCGAGCTGACGGAAGAGGCGGGAGGGCTCGCCGCGCTTCATGGTGCGGCGTCGCTTCTTCTGGCCGGCTTGGGCGACGTTGCAGCCTAGAGCTTCTGGATGAGCCTGGCGGCCACAGGTGCGAAATAGGTCAGCACGCCGTCGGCGCCCGCGCGCTTGAAGCCCATCAGGCTTTCAAGGATGACGCGGTCGCGGTCGAGCCAGCCGTTGTCGATTGCGCCTGCAAGCATCGCGTATTCGCCTGACACCTGATAGGCGAAGGTCGGCAGGCCGAAAGTTTCCTTCACGCGATGAAGCACGTCGAGATAAGGCATGCCCGGCTTCACCATCACCATGTCGGCGCCTTCGGCAATATCCAGCGCGACTTCGCGCAAGGCTTCGTCGCCGTTTGCCGGGTCCATCTGGTAGGTGCGCTTGTCGCCCTTCAATGCGCCGCTCGAACCGATGGCATCGCGGAAGGGGCCGTAGAAGGCGGAGGCGAATTTCGCCGCATAGGACATGATCTGCGTGTCGATGTGTCCGGCTTCTTCGAGCGCGGCGCGTATGGCGCCGACGCGGCCATCCATCATGTCGGACGGCGCGATGATGTCGCAGCCTGCTTCCACCTGCATCAGCGACTGGCGCACGAGAACCTCGACGGTTTCGTCGTTCAAAATTCGTTCGCCATCCATCAGGCCGTCATGGCCGTGGCTGGTGAAGGGATCGAGCGCCGCATCGCAGAGAACGCCGATTTGCGGAAAGGCTTTCTTGATTGCGCGTGTCGCCTGACAGACGAGATTGTTCGGATCGGTTGCGAGCGAACCCATCGTGTCGCGCTTTTCCATCGACGTATGAGGGAAAAGAGCGAGCACCGGAATGCCGAGGTTCACAGCTTCCTCAGCGGCGCGCACCGCCTCATCGACGCTCAGCCGCTCGACGCCCGGCATGGAGGGGATCGGCTCGCGCTTTCCCTTGCCTTCGATCAGAAAGAGCGGCCAGATGAGGTCGTTCACCGACAGCGTATTTTCGGACACGAGGCGGCGCGACCAGTCCGCCTTGCGATTGCGGCGCAGGCGGGTGGCGGGGAAGGCGGATGCGGGGTTCGTTTTCATGGCGCAGACTCATAACGCCTGAGCCGGGGTCGTGCAACGTGCCCCAGCGTCAACCTCCGCTTTCGACCTTGTGTTTTCCGGGGGTTCGTTGACAGGTCAAATGACGGCCAGTATCAGGGGTTAACTGCGCAAAACGGCGCGGATGGAGGCATTCATGCGGTTCGAACTCGGCGACGATCAAAGAGCTTTTCAGGATATGGCGCGGGCTTTTGCCGCGGAAGAGCTTGAGCCTTTTGCGGCCGACTGGGACCGCGACGCCTTCTTTCCGGTGGAGACGTTGCGCAAGGCGGCGGCGCTTGGCCTTGCCGGCATTTACGTGAAGGAAGATGTGGGCGGCTCGGCGCTGACGCGGCTCGATGCGGCGCTGGTGTTTGAGGCGCTGTCGGCTGGCTGCACATCGACGGCGGCCTTCCTGTCGATCCACAATATGGCGTCATGGATGATCGACACATTCGGCGATGAGGTGCAGCGCCGCAAATGGCTGCCGCGCCTCACGACGATGGAGATCATCGCCAGCTATTGTCTGACCGAGCCGTCAAGCGGTTCGGATGCGGCATCGCTCCGCACCAAGGCGGTTCGCGACGGCGATCACTATGTGCTCAACGGCTCGAAGGCCTTCATCTCGGGCGGCGGCACATCCGATATTTATGTCTGCATGGTGCGCACCGGCGAAGCGGGTGCGAAGGGAATTTCCTGTCTCGTCGTCGAGAAGGGAATGCCGGGTCTTTCCTTCGGTACGCCTGAGAAAAAAATGGGCTGGAATTCGCAGCCGACCGCTCAGGTGAATTTTGAAGATTGCCGTGTGCCTGTCGGCAATCTGATCGGCAAGGAAGGCGAGGGCTTCAAGATCGCGATGATGGGGCTCGATGGCGGGCGTCTCAACATCGGCGCTTGTGCGCTCGGCACGGCGCAGGCCGCGTTCAATCGCGCCAAGGCCTATCTCGGCGAGCGCCAGCAATTCGGCAAGCCGCTTGCGTCGTTTCAGGCGTTGCAATTCAAGCTCGCGGATATGGCGACCGAGCTCGAAGCCGCGAGGCTGTTGCTTTATCAGGCCGCAACCAAGGTCGATGCGAAAACGCCGGATGCCACCATGCATGCGGCGATGGCCAAGCGCTTTGTTACCGATGTCAGCTTCGGCGTTGCCAATGAAGCGCTGCAAATTCACGGCGGCTACGGCTATCTGAATGATTTCCCGCTGGAGCGGCATGTGCGCGATCTGCGCGTGCATCAGATCCTTGAGGGCACGAACGAGATCATGCGCGTCATCATCGCGCGCGAGTTGTTGAAGAGTTGAGCATGTCGCAAGAAGTCGCCGTAGAAGATGAAGTTCTGTTCGCTCGTGACGGCGTTGCGGGGATCATCACGCTCAATCGTCCCAAGGCGCTCAATGCGCTGACACTGGGCATGGTGCGCGCGATTCATTCGCAGTTGAAGGCATGGGCGGCGGATGAGAGCATCAAGCTCGTCATCATCGAAGGCTCGGGCGAGAGGGCGTTCAGCGCAGGCGGCGACATTCGCGCCCTGCATGATTGGGGCAAGGCGGGCGACCGCAATGTCATCGACTTCTATCGCGAGGAATATCGCCTCAACACCTACATCAAGAATTATCCCAAGCCCTATATCGCGTTGATGAACGGCATCGATATGGGCGGCGGCGTCGGCGTGTCGGTCAATGGATCGCATCGCGTGGCGACCGAGCGGCTCACCTTCGCGATGCCGGAAACCGGTATCGGCCTTTTCCCCGATGTGGGCGGAACTTATTTCCTGCCGCGTTGCCCCGGCGAGGTTGGCATGTTTCTGGCGCTGACCGGCGAGCGGCTGAAGGCGGCGGATGCGATCTATGCAGGCATTGCCGATGTCTATGTGCCTGCCGAAAAGCTTGGCGAGTTGAAGGCGCGACTGGCGCGAAGTGAGGCATTCGATGCCGCGCTCAAAGGGCTTTCAGCAGATGTGGGCGCGGCGTCGCTCGGCGCGGCGCGCGAACAGATCGACCGGCATTTCTGCAAGGGTTCGGTCGCGGAGATCATTGCGTCGCTGAAGGCGGATGGCGGCGAGTGGGCGCTGAAAGTTCTGGCGACGCTTGCCACGAAATCGCCGACGAGTCTTCTCGTCACCTATGGCCAAGTGCGGGCTGGCGCGAAGCTTTCGTTCGAGGAAGCGATGAAGCTTGAATTCCGCCTGACCAATCGCTTCATGCGCGGGCATGATTTTTATGAAGGCGTGCGCGCGATCATCATCGACAAGGATCAGAAGCCTCAATGGAAGCCTGCGACGCTTGAAGCGGTCGCGCAGGCCGATGTCGATGCTTATTTCGCGACGCTGGGTTCCGACGAACTGACATTCGACTGAGGGAGAAGACCAATATGGCGACCATCGGATTTATCGGGCTCGGCAATATGGGCGGACCCATGGCGAAGAATCTCGCCAAGGCGGGACACAAGCTCAAGGTTTTCGATCTGAGCGAAAAGGCGGTCGCAGCGCTTGTCGAGGCGGGCGCGACAAAGGCGGCGAAAGCGGCCGATGTTGCGAGGGATGTCGAATTCGTCGTCACCATGCTTCCGGCGGGCGAGCATGTGCGCTCCGTCTATCTCGGCGACAATGGCCTTATCGCGGTCGCCAACAAGGGCACGCTCTTCATCGATTCATCGACAATCGACGTGCCCTCGGCGCGCGATGTGATCGCGGCGGCGGAGAAGGCCGGCATGGCGATGATCGACGCGCCGGTGTCCGGCGGCGTCGGCGGCGCTGAAGCGGGCACGCTCACATTTATGGTCGGCGGATCGGATGCAGCTTTTGCCAAGGCAAAGCCCGTGCTCGAACAGATGGGCAAGAACATCTTCCATGCGGGCGGCGCCGGAAACGGGCAGGTCGCCAAGGTCTGCAACAATATGATCCTCGGCATTTCGATGATCGCCGTCTCGGAAGCCTTCGCCCTTGGCGAGAAGCTTGGCCTCGATGCGCAGACGCTGTTCGATATTTCTTCCACCGCATCCGGCCAGTGCTGGTCAATGACCTCTTATTGCCCGGTGCCGGGCCCGGTGCCGACATCGCCCGCGAACCGCGATTACAAGCCCGGTTTCTCGGCGGCGATGATGCTGAAGGACCTCCGGCTTGCCCAGGATGCCTCAAAGACCGCCAAGGCGCCGACGCCGCTTGGCGCTCAGGCCGCGCAGCTTTACGCGCTGATGGAAGCCTCGGGCCATGACGGACTCGACTTTTCAGGAATAATTAAGCTCATTAAAGGCGAAATCTGAGGCGCCTGCTGGGGGCGCATTTCTCAATCGGTTCAAACTGGTGCCGTTTTAAACCAGTCGTTAGGACCGTTGCGGTTAGTCTTTGGCGGAGCGGGCGTCTTTCGTCCTGCCGAGACTGCTGTTGAATTGAGAAGGGCTATTCCATGGGTATGACCAACCTCCAGGCCGGCAAGGCCATTGCGAACGACGACGAGGTCGCGGCGAAACCCGCCTATCTGGAAGCGCTCACCTATGTCGAACGGCTCCATCGCCGCCTTCTCGATGTGATCAAGGATGAACTTGATCGCGTGGGCTGCTCGGAAATCAACAGCGTTCAGGCCTTGCTGCTCTTCAATATCGGCGATGCGGAAATGACGGCGGGCGAGCTTCGCACGCGCGGCCATTATCTCGGCTCGAATGTCTCCTACAATCTGAAGAAGCTCGTCGAGGCCGATTACATCAGCCATCAGCGCTCGCGGCTGGATCGCCGCTCGGTGCGTGTTCGCCTGACGGACAAGGGCCACGCTATCTGCAAGTCGATCGACGAGCTTTACAACAAGCATTGCCGTTCGGTGGCGGAAGTCGGCGACATCAGCAATGACGAGCTGCGCCAGATCAATGCGACGCTGCACAAGCTCGAACGCTTCTGGACCGACCAGATTCGCTATCGCCTCTGATATTTCCCGTTAAGGACCGCCCGCACGAAACTTGCAGTTTGCGAGGCTGAGGGCGGCTGTCCGCATGTTTTTGTCCCAGTAGCGGACGGCGTGTCCCGAAATGGTTAATATCTGTCCGGGGACTGACCCCGGGGGAAGTTCGAGGGACCGTTGAGGTTCGCGCGCGGTTTTCAGTTTGCGGCACTTGTCGCGTCGATGCTTGCCATCGGCGGCGGCCACGCCATGGCTGCGTCGAGCTACGACCCCGTCGAGACGCAATGGATCGATCCATGGGCGGCAAATGCGAGCGCTCAGGCGACCGACGACCCGGCATTGAAATCGACGGTGCCGACGCTCGGCGACGCCGGTTTCTGGCCGGTCATCCGCGCCATCTCCATGTACAAGCAGATTCAGAACTGGGGCGGCTGGGAGGCAATTCCTCAAGGCGAGCGGCTCGAAAAAGGCATGCGCGACCGCCGTATCGTGCTGCTGCGCAAGCGCCTGCTCGCGACCGGCGATATTACCGTGTCGGAAGGCGATCAGTCGCTTTTCGACGATATGGTCCTGCAAGGCGTTCGCCGCTTTCAGTCGCGCCACGGGCTCGATCCTGACGGATCGATCGGGCGGGCGACGATTGCGGCTCTGAACGTTCCGGTCGAGGCGCGCATTCAGCAACTCGAAGTCAATCTCAAGCGTCTCAACGATGTCGCGCCGACGCTGGGGCGCCGCTATGTCTTCGTCAATATTGCCGGGCAGGAAGTCGAGGCGGTCGAGAATGGCGATGTCGTGATCCGCAAGCGCGTCATCGTCGGCAAGGAAGATCGTCAGACACCGGAATATACCAGCAGGATCAATTCGATTGTGCTGAACCCCTATTGGAACGTGCCGCAGTCGATTGCGATGAAGGATCTGCTGCCGAAGATCAGGGCAAATCCGCTGTTCCTGAAGCGCATGGGCATTCGCGTTCTGCGTGGCTGGTCGGACACGGCCCAGGAGGTCGATCCGTCGACGGTCAATTGGTCGGACCCCAATGTGACGAGGCAGTATCGCCTGCGGCAGGACCCGAGCCGGTTGAACTCGCTCGGCACGGTCAAGATCAACTTCCCCAACCCCTTTGCCGTCTATCTGCATGACACGCCGGTAAAGGCGCTTTTTGGGCGTCAGGCGCGCAATTTCAGCTCCGGCTGCGTTCGGGTGCAGGAAGTGCGCGATCTGGCTGCATGGCTGTTGAAGGATACGCCCGGCTGGGATCGCGCCCGCATTGATCAGGTTATCACCAGCGGCGAGCACAAGGACGTGTCGATGCTGCGGCCCGTGCCTGTCTATCTCATGTACCTGACGGCATGGGTCGGGGAGGACGGGGTCGTCAACTTTCGTGACGACGTCTATGACCGCGACCGCAAGGTAAGCGCTACCGCTTCCTGAATTTAGACTAAGATCGGCGCTGGAATCGTCTGTGGGGGGCATGGACGAGATGAGGGGGCTGCAGGCGATGCCGTCGCGACAACCGGCCAAATTTCCATATCTTGAGCATGAAGGCATTCTCGCATTTGCCCATCGGGGCGGCGCGGGCAATTGGCCTGAAAACACCATGCCGGCCTTTCAGGGCGCGGTCGATCTCGGCTATCGCTACATTGAAACCGATGTTCATGCGACGCGGGACGGCGTGTTGCTTGCCTTTCATGACGATCAGCTTGATCGCGTGACGGACCGGGTCGGCGTCATAGCCGAGATGGATTTCGAGGATGTCGCCAAGGCGCGCGTCTCAGGGCTGGAGCCGATCCCGAGGCTTGAAGAATTGCTTCTCGCCTGGCCGGAAGTGCGCATCAATATCGACCCGAAACGCGATAATGCCGTCGAGCCGCTGATCCGCGTCTTGCGGGCATCCGCAGCGCTCGACCGGATTTGCGTGACCTCGTTTTCGGATGCACGCACTCGCGCTGTGCGTGAAGCGCTGGGGCCGCGTCTGTGCACCGGGCTCGGGCCTGTCGGAACCACCCGGTTGCGCCTGTCGAGCTGGAGCGGACCGTTTGCAGGACTATGGGGCCGCTTCAGTGAGGGCTGCGCCCAGATCCCGGTGAAGCAGAAAGGACTGCGGCTGGTCGACAGGGCGCTGGTTGACCGGGCCCATGAAGCGGGGCTTCAGGTCCATGTCTGGACCATAGACGAGCCATCTGAAATGAACCGGCTGATCGACCTTGGTGTCGATGGCCTGATGACTGATCAACCCGCTGTTCTCAAGAAAGTTCTGCTGGAAAGAGGGCTCTGGACGTCTTAAATACTGCCGTAAGTAGTGAAACTTATGCGACAATTCGCTTGTGGCCGGTCAGCCAATGGTCGCTAAGTTGTGTATAGTGATGGGGCAAGGGAACGAGGCGCTGGAGAAGCCAACGGTTCGTTCGCAGGCCGGAGCAGTGACGGAATTGCGGCCATGGATTACCAGACGAAACTCAACGAGGCCTTGCGGACTGTAAAGGACGAGGGCCGGTACCGGGTTTTCGCAGACATCCTCCGCCGCCGCGGAGACTTTCCGCGCGCCACGCTTCACACGCCGCAAGGTCCGCGCGACATCGTCGTCTGGTGCTCCAACGACTATCTCGGCATGGGCCAGCATCCCAAAGTGATTGAGGCCATGCACCACGCCATCGACGAGGTTGGTGCGGGCTCCGGCGGGACACGCAATATTTCCGGCACGACGCGCTACCATGTCGAGCTTGAGCATGAGATCGCCGATCTTCACCAGAAGGAAGCGGCGCTGCTCTTCACGTCTGGTTATGCGGCGAACGACGCGACGCTCTCGACGCTGGCGCGTGTGTTCAATGATTGCGTCATCATCTCCGACGAGATGAACCACGCCTCGATGATCGAAGGCATCAAGCGCGGCGGTGGCCCGAAGCGCATTTGGCGCCATAACGATCTCGGGCATCTCGAAATTCTGCTGAAGCAGCTCGATCACGCGCAGCCCAAGATTATCGCATTTGAATCCGTCTATTCGATGGATGGCGACATTGCGCCAATCGGCGAGATTTGCGATCTCGCGCGCCAATATAATGCTCTCACCTATCTCGACGAAGTTCATGCGGTCGGCCTCTATGGCCCGCGCGGCGGCGGCATTGCCGAGCGCGACGGCGTTCTCGACAAGGTCGATATCATCGAAGGCACGCTTGCCAAGGGTTTTGGCGTTATGGGCGGCTATATTGCGGGCTCGTCGGTTCTGATCGACGTTCTGCGCTCATATGCGCCGGGCTTCATTTTCTCGACCTCGCTCGCGCCGGTGCTCGTTGCCGGTGTGCTCGCAGCGGTTCGGCATCTCAAGGCCAGCAGTGTCGAGCGTGAGCAGCATCAGGAGCGTGCGCAAATGCTTCGGCGCATGCTGGCTGAAGCCGGATTGCCGGTGATGATGTGCGAGAGCCATATCGTGCCGGTGATGGTGGGCGATCCCGTCATCTGCAAGCAGGTCACCGACGATCTTTTGCAGGAGCACGGCGTCTATGTTCAGCCGATCAACTATCCGACCGTTCCGCGCGGTACCGAGCGTTTGCGGTTCACGCCATGCCCGGTTCACACCGACGAGATGATGCGCGATCTCGTAAAGGCGCTCGATCAGGTGTGGACGCGACGAAAGATCCAGCGTGCCGCCTGAGAGCGGAAACAGAAATCCTCCTGCGCCGCCTTCGGGTAAGAGCGGCGGCTCACGCGAAGTCATTTTCGAGTTCACGCCGATTGGCGGCAGCGTCAAGGTGACGGCCGTCGATGTTGCTACGGGGATCGAGGTGTCTGTGGTCGGTCCGGCTGGCCCGGCATCTCACCGGGAACTTGAGCGCATCGCCTTGCTGAAATTGCAGCAGCGACTTGGCCGGGACAGCGGCGGCGCGCCAAAACCCAACGACCCGTCGACCGGCGGGACAGGCGGTGGAATTATCGTTTGATGCTATGGCGTCTCGTTACGCCGCGAGCTTATTTCTTGCGGCGTGCCCTCGGTGCGTCTGCCGCGCTTCTGCCGAGGCCGATCTGCTTTGCCAGGCGTGAGCGCTGCGCCGCATAATTCGGCGCCACCATCGGGTAATCGGACGGCAGGCCCCAGCGCGCGCGATATTCTTCGGGGGTCATTCCGTACTGGGATCGAAGATAGCGTTTCAGCATCTTCAATTTCTTGCCATCTTCAAGACAGATGATGAAATCCGCGGTCACGGATTTCTTGATCGGAACTGCCGGAGTGAGGTCCTGATTACTTTGTTCGACGCCGGCTTCGATGTTGAGAAGCGTGGTGTGAACAGTACGGATCATTCCCGCCAGATCGTCCGTCGAAACTGTGTTGTTACTCACATATGCCGACACTATTTCGCTCGCCAGCCTGAGTATCTCAGTGGCATCGCTGTCGGTCTTGTTTTTGCTCTCAGTCATCAGCAGCGAAAGCCTCTCTTTGCCGTGCAGCGAATTCGCCGGGCCGTCATTTTCAGAATAGCGACACCCTTTTAACGCGTTAAGTCTCGCCCCTTCAAGGCATGTGATTTCTTTTAATCTTATTCGTTGCGCTATCTTGCGCCAAACTGACAAGTTTAACCGAGATCAAACCTCGTACAGTTAAAATTATACCTTGGTATACTGGACATTGGTCATGTATTTGACTGATGGAATATTTGCCCTCTGGTGAAATGTGAAATTCAGGCCGGGGCGATCGGCATGCCAAAGTTTGTAAATTGAGACACGCAGTCTGGTCTGCCGATTGGAAAAAAATGCCGATGGCGGGGCATATGCGACAGTGAGAACCGATTGTGTGTGGTTGGCCGGAGGCCGCGATATGTGGTAAGACGCCTCCATCTGGAGATGGCCGGCGTGAGCGACCATCAGGCAAGCGGGTCGGGTCGTTTCATTCATTGTGGTGAGGCAGTCGGCTGGCAGGTTTCCGTCGAAGAAGGTTGAGTTGATGTCGTCAGGCAATGCGGTCGCGGGACAGGGTGTGTCCTCTGGTTTTTTCACGGATGGATTGGCCAAGAGCGATCCGGACATTCAGCGTGCGATCGACAAGGAACTCGACCGGCAGCAGACCCAGATCGAACTGATCGCATCCGAGAACATTGTCTCCCGCGCCGTGCTTGAAGCACAGGGCTCGGTCATGACGAACAAATATGCGGAAGGTTATCCGGGCAAGCGCTACTACGGCGGCTGCGAGTTCGTCGACATTGCCGAAGAGCTTGCGATCGAGCGAGCCAAGAAGCTGTTCGACTGCGCCTATGTCAACGTCCAGCCGAATTCAGGTTCGCAGGCGAACCAGGGCGCCATGATGGCGCTGATCAAGCCCGGCGACACCATTCTGGGCATGAGCCTTGCGGCAGGCGGCCATCTCACCCATGGCGCGGCGCCGAACCAATCCGGCAAATGGTTCAATGCCGTTCAGTATGGCGTCCGGGCGCAGGATCATCAGATCGATCTCGACGATGTCGCGGCGCTCGCGAAAGAGCATAAGCCGAAGTTGATCATCGCAGGCGGTTCGGCCTATCCGCGCGTCATCGACTTCAAGGCGTTCCGCGCCATTGCCGACAGCGTCGGCGCGCTTTTCATGGTGGACATGGCGCATTTTGCCGGGCTCGTCGCCGGTGGCGCCCATCCGAGCCCATTGCCTTATGCTGATATCGTCACGACGACGACGCACAAGACGCTGCGCGGCCCGCGTGGCGGCATGATCCTTTCCAACAACGAAGACATCGGCAAGAAGGTCAACTCGGCCATCTTCCCCGGCATTCAGGGCGGGCCTCTGATGCATGTCATCGCGGGCAAGGCGGTCGCCTTCGGCGAGGCGCTTCGCCCCGAGTTCAAGGCCTATGCGAAGGCGGTCGTCGAGAATGCGCGCGCCCTTGCCGCAACGCTTGCCGAAGCCGGATTTGCGATCGTTTCCGGCGGCACCGACACGCATCTGATGCTCGTCGATCTGCGTCCGAAGAAGCTCACCGGCAAGGTTGCCGAAGCGGCGCTGGAGCGGGCGAACATCACCTGCAACAAGAACGGTATTCCCTTCGATCCCGAAAAGCCGACGATCACGTCCGGCGTGCGTCTCGGCACGCCTGCGGGCACTACGCGCGGCTTCGGCGTTGCCGAGTTCCGGCTGATCGGCAAGCTCATCGATGAAGTGCTGAGCGGGCTTGAGAAGAACGGGGAAGCGGGCAACGGTGAGGTTGAGGCATCGGTGCGTAAACGGGTTATCGAACTCTGCGGCCGCTTTCCGATCTATGGCGGACCGAAGTAATCAGTCGTTTGAAGCGCTAACAGGCGGGGGCCAGGGGTATGCGTTGTCCATATTGCGGCAATGAAGACACGCAGGTTAAGGATTCTCGTCCTACGGAGGACAATACCTCGATCAGGCGGCGGCGCTTCTGCACGGCCTGCGGCGGCCGCTTCACGACCTTTGAGCGGGTCCAGCTTCGCGAGTTGACCATCATCAAGACCAGCGGTCGGCGGGTGCCTTTCGAGCGCGACAAACTTATGCGTTCCGTGCAAATCGCGATGCGCAAACGCCCAGTTGAGCAAGACCGCATTGAGCGTATGGTGAGCGGTATCGTGCGTCGGCTCGAGAGTATGGGCGAGAGCGAGATTCCCTCCACCATGGTGGGGCGGCTCGTGATGGAAGGCCTGAGCTCTCTCGACGCCGTTGCTTATGTCCGTTTTGCGTCGGTCTATAAGAACTTTCACGAGGCAAAAGACTTCGAGGAATTTCTGGGCGAACTCAGCGGGCCGGGCCGGGGCGACAGCGACGACGACAGCTGATCTCTCTCGCGCCCCGTAGAATTGTTTTCGGGGACGAGATGGCGAAGGCCGCCGACACAGAATTCATGATGATGGCGCTGGCGCTTGCCGAGCGGGGATTGGGGCAGGTTGCGCCCAATCCGGCGGTGGGCTGCGTTATCGTGCGCGATGGCATCGTGGTCGGTCGCGGCTGGACGCAGTCTGGCGGTCGTCCTCATGCCGAGACGGAGGCGCTGGCGCATGCGGGCGAGCTTGCGCGCGGCGCGACGGCCTATGTGTCGCTTGAGCCCTGTGCACATCACGGAAAAACCGGACCCTGTGCCGAGGCGCTGATTGCGGCGGGCGTGAAGCGCGTCGTGAGCGCTATCGCCGATCCCGATTCGCGCGTGGCGGGCAGGGGTTTTGCCATGCTGGAAAAGGCGGGCATCGAGGTCGAGGAGGGCGTCTGTTTCGCCCAGGCACGATATCTCAATCAGGGCTTTTTCCTGAAAGTGTCGGAAGACCGTCCGCTCGTCACACTGAAGATTGCAAGCTCCGCAGACGGACGAACGGCAACGCGCTCCGGCCACAGCCAATGGATCACCAGCGACATGGCGCGCGCGCGCGGGCATCTGCTGCGCGCCACGCACGACGCGATCATGGTCGGCAGCGCAACGGCCATTGTTGACGATCCGACCCTGACCTGCCGGTTGCCGGGACTCTCATCTCGCTCGCCCGTTCGCATCGTTGCTGACGGGCGCCTTCGTCTTCCATTGACGTCGAGGCTTGTGCGCGAGGCACGAAAGACTCCGACCTGGATTTTGACTTTCTCGGAAAATGACGCGGAGCGACGCGCGGCCTTCATCGATTGCGGCGTCGAGCTGATCGATGTGCCTGTGGGCGCGGACGCGCTCATGGACATGACTGCGGCCATGCGGATTCTGGCGGCGCGCGGCTTGACGCGTGTGCTTCTCGAAGGCGGCGCGCGGCTTGCGTCATCGATGATGCGTGCGCATCTCGTCGATCGCGTCGAGTGGTTCCGCTCAAGCACGGTTATCGGCGGCGACGGTTATCCGGCCGTTGCGGCTCTCGGTGTCGATCGCCTCGATATGGCGCCGGGGATGGTCCTGACCGAGACGCTCGCGCTCGGTGCCGACACGCTTTCAAGCTATCTGGTTCGGAGTTGATATGTTTACAGGCATAGTCAGCGATGTCGGTCGCGTTCGCTCTGTCGAGCATCGCGGCGATACGCGCTTCGTCATCGAGACGGTTTACGATCCGCAAGGCATCGCGCTCGGCGCGTCCATCGCCTGTTCGGGTTGCTGCCTGACGGTCGTTGAAAAGGGCAATGGCGACAGCAAGAACTGGTTCGCCGTCGATGCATCTGCCGAGACGCTTGGCTGCACCACGCTGGGGCGCTGGGAAGAAGGCACGCCGATCAATCTGGAGCGCGCCCTCAAGGCTGGCGACGAGCTTGGCGGGCACATAGTCAGCGGCCATGTGGACGGCGTTGGCGAGATCGTGGACATGCGCCCCGATGGCGACAGCGTCCGCTTTACCTTTGAAGTGTCGGACGAGTTGGGCCGGTTCATTGCGCCCAAGGGTTCCGTAACGATTGATGGAACGTCATTGACAGTGAACGAGGTGGAGGATATTCGGCCTCACTCCAACGAAAGCCGAACCCGCTTCGGGGTCAATATCATTCCCCACACCCAGACTGTCACCACATGGGGGCAGGCAAAGGTCGGAAATAGCGTTAATATTGAAATCGACATGCTGGCCAGGTATGTCGCCAGACTGGCCAGGAAGGATTAGGCATCGTGTTCAAGGAATACCTCTCGTCCATCGAAGAAGTCATTGAGGATGCGCGCAACGGCAAGATGTTCATTCTTGTCGATGCGGAAGATCGCGAGAACGAAGGCGATCTCGTCATTCCGGCCCAGATGTGCACGCCCGAAGCGGTCAACTTCATGGCGAAGTACGGTCGCGGTCTGGTTTGCCTGACGCTGACCGGCGATCGCGCCAAGCAGCTCAATCTTCAGTTCATGTCGTCGAACAACCAGTCGCGCAACCAGACGGCCTTCACCGTCTCGATCGAAGCGCGCGAAGGCATCTCGACCGGCATTTCGGCGCATGATCGCGCGCATACCGTTTCGGTCGCCATCGATCCGACGAAGGGCCAGAACGACATCGTGTCACCCGGTCACGTCTTCCCGCTGGTGGCGAAAGACGGCGGCGTTCTTGTTCGCGCCGGCCATACTGAAGCAGCCGTCGATATTGCGCGGCTCGCCGGTCTTTATCCCGCAGGCGTTATCTGCGAAATCATGAACGATGACGGTACGATGGCGCGTCTGCCCGATCTCGTGCAGTTCGCGCAGCTTCATGGATTGAAGATCGCGACGATCGCCGATCTCATCGCCTATCGCCGCCGCTACGATCACTTCATTCATCGCGCCATCGAAACCGAACTCGACAGCAAGTATGGCGGCGAGTTCAAGATGATGGTCTATCTGAACACCGTCGAATATGCCGAGCACATCGCGCTCGTTAAGGGCGACATCTCGACGCCCGAACCCGTTCTGGTCCGCATGCATGCGACGAATGTCTTCGATGACGTTCTTGGCGCCAGTGGTTCACGTTCGGAGCTTCTGAAAGAGTCGATGCGGATGATTTCGGAAGAAGGGCGTGGCGTCATCGTTCTTATTCGCGACACGACGGCGACCGTCGTATCCGATCTGCTGCTGCGCAAGGGCGAGGCGAGCGATCAGGGCATGCCGCGCCGGTTGCGCGAATATGGCGTCGGTGCGCAGATCCTTCTCGATCTCGGCGTGCAGGAAATGATCCTGCTGTCCGATACGGATCGCAGCATTGTCGGCCTTGAAGGTTATGGACTTAGCATTGCCGGGCAGCGTCCGGTCAGCCCGCGCAAGCGCGCAGGCACGGAAGCCAAGGCGAAGGAGATTGCGTCGTGATGAGTACAGAGGCACATATTCTCATCATCGAAGCGCGGTTTTACGAAGACCTTGCAGACGAACTGGCACGCGGCGCCATTGCGGCGCTGGAGGCGCGCGGCGCCACCTATTCGCGCGTGTCGGTGCCCGGCGTTCTGGAAATCCCGGCGGCGGTCAAATTCGCGCTGGATGCCATGGCGCATGGCGGACAGACCAAGCAAATTGACGGGTTCGTCGCGCTTGGCTGCGTCATTCGCGGTGAAACCACTCACTATGATATAGTCTCCAACGAGTCCGCTCGCGCCCTTATGGACCTGGCGGTCGATCGTTCCCTCGCACTCGGCAACGGCATCCAGACCGTTGAAAATGGCGCTCAGGCCTGGGCGCGCGCGAAGGTGGACGAGAAGAACAAGGGCGGCGGCGCGGCTGATGCCTGTCTCGATATGATCGACCTCAAGCGCAGCCTCGGCGCTTGAGCCTCTTTTTGAAAGCATAGTTTCGAATGTCTTCGGCTCCTGTCAAACCGGTCGCCTCGCCACACGCTGCCAATGCGCGCAGCGTCGCTCGCCTCGGCGCCGTGCAGGCGCTTTACCAGATGGATATGGTCGGCACCGCGATTGACGATGTGATCGAGGAATTCGTGCAGCATCGCTTCGGCCAGGAGATCGAAGACACGACCTATCCCGAAGCCGACGAGGCGCATTTCTCCGATGTGATCCATGGCGTCGTTCGCGAACAGCGAGAGATCGACGTTGCAATCAACGGAGCGCTGGCGAAGGGCTGGACGCTTGCGCGTCTCGACGCGACGCTGCGTGCGATCCTGCGCGGCGGCGTCTATGAGCTTCGCCGCTGCAAGGATATTCCGGTGAAGGTCGTCATCAACGAATATGTCGATGTTGCGCATGCCTTCTTCGAGGGCGATGAACCCGGCGTCGTCAATGCAGTGCTCGACCGGCTCGGCGCGACGGTGCGCAAACCTGCGGCTGGCGATGGCTCCGCGTCCTGACGAATTCTCTCTGATCGCAAACCTCTTCGCACCTCTGGCCGCGAATGTGCCGGGTGCTTTCGGCCTCAAGGACGACGCTGCCGCCATCACGCCCGATCCGGGTATGGATCTGGTTCTCACCGTGGATGCGCTGGTCGAAGGCGTTCATTTTCTCCCGACCGATCCAGCCGCCAGCATTGCGCAAAAACTTCTGCGCGTGAACCTCTCCGATCTTGCCGCCAAGGGCGCGACGCCACTCGGCTATCTTCTGACCACGGCCTGGCGGCCCGACACTCCATATGAGTGGATATCGGATTTCGCGGCGGGGCTTGCCGAAGACCAATCGCATTTCGGCGTTTCGCTTTGGGGCGGCGACACCGTTTCGACGCCCGGTCCGCTCAGCTTCACGCTGACCGCCATCGGGCAAGTGCCCAGCGGCGCCATGTTGCGTCGCGCGAGTGCCAATGTCGGCGACATGGTCTTTCTCACCGGGACGCTTGGCGATGCCGCATTGGGCCTTGCCGTATCTCAGGGGCGACTCACTGCATCCAGCATGGATGAGGCTGCGCTTGTGGCCCGCTACAGAGTGCCTGAACCTCGTGTCGGCATCGGCCCGCGGCTCGTCGGTCTGGCGCATGCGGCGCTGGATGTGTCCGACGGGTTGATGGCCGATCTCGGGCATCTCTGCGAGGCGTCGTCCGTCGGCGCTCGTATCGATGTTTCGGCGTTGCCGCTCTCTGCGATGGCCACGCGTTGCCTCATGCGTGATCCGGCCTTGATCGAAAGCATCCTTACGGGCGGCGACGATTACGAAATTCTTTTCACCGCCCCCGTCGGTGACGCAGGTCTCATCGCGTCGCTAGCCGCTGACAGTGATGTTCGCATCACCTGTATCGGGACTATTGTTGACGCAGCGGAAGGGGTGTCCGCCATCGCTGCCTCAGGTGAGTCCATGCGACTCAGTCATCTCGGCTTCCGTCATTTTTGATTCGTGAGCCAATGTTCCGCGGGGGGTGTGGTTGCTTTCCGTTTTCGCATTTGGCAACCTCCTTGACCAATCGTGCTTCGACTTAGGGGGGAGGGGCCTTGGCCGGGTTATCCGGTTCCGGTTCGGATACCCGTTTGGAAACCAAGGACAGAAACGATGAGTACTACATTGTGGGCAATTATTGGCTGCGGTGGTCTCGCGATCATCTATGGCCTTCTGGCAGGACGCTCGGTCTTGTCGGCTGATCCGGGCAATGCCCGTATGCAAGAAATCGCGGCGGCGATCCAGGAAGGCGCAGGCGCTTACCTCAACCGTCAGTACACGACCATCGGCCTCGTCGGTATCGTGATCTTCGCACTTGTCTCCTATCTCCTCGGCATCAAGGTTGGTATCGGCTTCCTGATCGGCGCGACGCTTTCGGGCGCGGCAGGCTATATCGGCATGCTTGTTTCGGTTCGCGCCAACGTGCGTACAACTCAGGCGTCGAGCAAAAGCCTTGCGGCAGGCCTTTCCATCGCGTTCCGCGCGGGCACGGTCACCGGCATGCTCGTTGCCGGTCTGGCGCTTCTGTCGGTCGCCGTTTATTTCGGCATCCTCACCGGCTATCTCGGCTATGCGGCCAATTCGCGTGACGTGATCGACGCGCTCGTCGCGCTCGGCTTCGGCGCTTCGCTCATCTCGATCTTCGCCCGTCTCGGCGGCGGCATCTTCACCAAGGGTGCGGACGTCGGCGGCGACCTCGTCGGCAAGGTCGAAGCGGGAATTCCCGAAGACGATCCGCGCAACCCGGCCACCATTGCCGACAACGTCGGCGACAATGTCGGCGACTGCGCGGGCATGGCGGCTGACCTTTTCGAAACCTATGCGGTGACGCTTGTCGCGACCATGGTTCTCGCCTCGATCTTCTTCGTCGGCGAAACGACGGTCAGCATGATGACCTATCCGCTGGCCATTGGCGGTTCGTGCATCATCACCTCGATCATCGGCGTGTTCTTCGTGCGCCTCGGCAAGAGCAACAACATCATGAATGCCCTCTATAAGGGCTTCGTGGCCTCGGCCGTGCTGTCGCTCGGCGCTCTCTACTTCGTGACGAAAGAAGTCATCGGCCTCGACACCGCGTTCACGGTCGGCGCGCTTACCTTCACGGGCTGGGACCTCTTCTTCTGCGGCGTTTCGGGGCTCGTCGTGACGGGCCTCATCATCTGGGTGACGGAATATTACACGGGCGTGAACTTCCGCCCTGTGAAGAGCATTGCCCAGGCCTCCGTTACGGGCCACGGCACGAACGTCATTCAGGGTCTTGCGATTTCGATGGAAGCGACGGCGCTGCCGGCGATCATCATCGTTTTCGGCATCCTCGTGACCTACAGCCTTGCCGGCCTCTTCGGCATCGCCATCGCCGTGTCGACGATGCTTGCTCTTGCAGGCATGGTTGTTGCGCTCGACGCATTCGGTCCGGTCACGGACAATGCGGGCGGCATTGCCGAAATGGCCGATCTTCCGGCTTCGGTGCGCAAGACGACCGACGCGCTCGACGCCGTCGGCAATACGACGAAGGCCGTCACCAAGGGTTATGCGATCGGTTCGGCGGGCCTCGGCGCGCTGGTGCTGTTTGCAGCCTATACTCAGGATCTGACCTTCTTCTCGGCCTCGCCTGAGACCTATCCTTACTTTGCCGGTGTTCTGCCGGACTTCTCGCTCTCCAATCCCTATGTCGTGATCGGCCTCTTCCTCGGCGGCCTGCTCCCGTACCTCTTCGGTTCGATGGGCATGACGGCGGTTGGACGTGCGGCGGGTGCCGTGGTGGTTGAAGTTCGCCGCCAGTTTAAGGCCGATCCGGGCATCATGGCGGGCACGTCGAAGCCTGACTATGCGCGCGCGGTCGACATGCTGACCAAGGCGGCGATCAAGGAAATGATCATTCCCTCGCTGCTTCCGGTTCTGTCGCCGATCGTTCTCTACTTCCTCATCCTGCAGATCGCGGGCAAGTCCGAGGCATTCTCGGCTGTCGGCGCAATGCTGCTCGGCGTCATCATCACGGGCCTCTTTGTCGCCCTCTCGATGACTTCAGGCGGTGGCGCATGGGACAATGCCAAGAAGTATATCGAAGACGGTCACTTCGGCGGCAAGGGTTCCGAGGCGCATAAGGCTGCGGTCACTGGCGATACGGTTGGCGATCCCTACAAGGATACTGCCGGTCCGGCGATCAACCCGATGATCAAGATCACGAACATCGTAGCGCTGCTTCTCCTCGCCGTGCTCGCGCACTAAGTGAGCGGACAACGAATGCAAAAGGCCCCGCATCTGCGGGGCCTTTTTATTTGGTCGGTGTAGTCGGGCGCTAGCCCCTGTTACATTCCGCCGCCGCGTCCGGGAACGGGGCCGACGCCCTTTTTGCTGTCCGTCTGCTTGTTGAAGCGGCCGAGATTGCTGAAGAGCTGGCCAAGAACGGTGAGTTCCTTGCCGCGGGTCGGCGTGGTGCGCGTCTGGAGGTCGACGATTTCACCGTCTTCCAGGCCGTAATAGGCGATTTGCTGAACCGTATCCGACTTCTCGAAATAGAAAGCGACGACCGTGCGGTCGACTTCCTCAGGCGGGAAGAAGAGATAGGTTTCGGTTGTGCTGGTGATGTAGTACCAAGCATCGCCCTGGATGGTCGACGCAGTCGAAGGCGATCCCATGATCTCCTTCACTTGCTCTCTGGTCGTTTGCTTGGGTTTGATCTTCTTCAGATCTTTTTCATTCAGAATATAGCCGCGCTGTGCAACGACCGGCTCAACGATCGGCGCGCAGCTTATAAGGACGAGACTCGTTGCAGACAGGCAGGCCACGGCGGCCAGAAACCCGGCACGGCGCCGCAGGCGATTGGAAGTCATGTTGGAGTACCCTCCCGAGACCCAGATGTTCAGACGTTGACCTACCCTTGTCGGTCGCTAAATTCAATCGGCTTCTTGATCCCCTCCCTTACGGGCAGGGCTGCCCGGACGGAGTAACGCCATGATATGGAAAAGGATTTTCGGCCGGAGTGCTCACGAGTCGGAAGCTTACGCTATTTATGGAACCTTGGTATCGCAAGCCCGTTCACCGGCCTTATATCTACATGCAGGCGTCCCCGATACGCTTGAAGGGCGCTTCGAGATGGTCGTCCTGCACGCATTTCTGGTGCTGAGGCGGCTAAAGGCGGCCACGGACGCGGAGACGGCGCCAGCCAAGGCCCTGGGGCAGAAGATTTTCGATATCCTGTTCGACGATATGGACCAGACCTTGCGCGAAATCGGCATTGGCGACCTTTCGGTCGGCAAGAAGATCAAGGGCCTTGCATCGGCCTTTTACGGGCGCGTTGCGGCTTATGATGGCGGGCTCGATGCCGCCGAGCCTGCTGTGCTTGGGGAGGCGTTGAAGCGCAACGTTTTTGCGGAAATGGAGCCTTCGGCCGCCGAGGTGAACGCGCTTGCAGATTATGTGCGGCGCGGCGACAAGGTACTCGAAGAATTGCCCATTGGAGAATTGTTGAAAGGCCGCGTTGTTTTTGCGGCCTTGCCCGAACCGCTTGTCATTGAAAGGCCAGACGCATGAGTACGCGTCCAGTATCCGCTGGGAAACCTGAGTTCAGCATTCCGCTTGCCGTCTCCGACGTGCCGCCGAACGGCACAACCGTTCCCTTCGATGTGAAGGAGAATGAGCGTGTCGCGCTTGCGCGCCGATTCGGGCTCATCGAGCTTCGTTCGCTCAAGGGCAAGATCACCGTCAAACCATGGCGGCGTCACGGGCTGGTTGCCGAAGGAAAATATACGGCGGAGCTTGTTCAAGCCTGCGTCGCAACGCTTGAGCCGATTGAGGCGCGCCTCTCCGAGAGCTTCATCGTGCATTACCTGCCCGAAGAAATGATCGAGCGAACGCCTGCGGTATCAGCCGATACGGAGATTTTTGTCGATCTGCAAAGCGAAGATCCGCCGGAGCCGATGGAAAATGGCCGTATCGATGTCGGCGAAGCTGTGGCCGAGCAGCTTGCGGTCGCCATAGACCCTTACCCCAAGAAACCCGGTGCGGAATTCAAGCCGCTCGCCGTGGTGGAGGAAGAGGAGGTCGAGAAGCCCGCGAATCCTTTTGCGGCGCTCGAAAAACTCAAGAAAAAAGATTGAATCGGCGGACTTACAGGACGCAATGAACCTGTTGTTTCAAGCACTCAAGCTAGTATCTTCTGGCAACTGCCGGAGGTTGCCGTTTTCTAGAATAACTGTCCCGGCGGGGGAAAAGGGGTTTGGGTGACGACACGCGGATTGACGATTGCGCTGGACGGAATGGGTGGCGATCACGGCGCTGAGACTGTGATCGGTGGTGCCGAGATTGCATCCATTCGTCACCCCGATGTGCGTTTTCTGATTTTCGGCGATGAAGCCACGATGCGTCCGGTGCTCGATAAATATCCCCGCGCCGCGGCGGTGAGCGAGATCGTTCACACGTCCGTTTCGATTTCGATGGACGACAAGCCGAGCCAGGCGCTGAGGCGTGGCCGCAAGACGAGCAGCATGTGGCTTGCAATCGACGCCGTGAAAACGGGCCGTGCGCAGGCGGCCTTGTCCGCAGGCAATACGGGCGCGCTCATGGCGATGGCCAAGGTCATCCTGAAGACGATGCCCAATGTCGAGCGCCCCGCGCTGGCAGGGCTGTGGCCGACGGCGCGCGGCGAAAGCGTCGTGCTTGATCTTGGCGCGACCATCGGGCCGGATGCGTTTCAGCTTGTGCAATTTGCCGTCATGGGCGAGGCATTCGCGCGTGTGATTTTCAGCCTCGAGCGGCCGACTGTCGGCTTGCTCAATATTGGCGAAGAAGAAGTCAAAGGCACCGAGCAGGTGAAGGAAGCAGCGCAGATGTTGCGCAGCGCCGGATTGCCGCTGAATTTTCACGGCTTCGTCGAAGGCGGGGACATCAGCAAAGGCACCGTCGATGTCGTCGTGACGGATGGCTATACCGGCAATATCGCGCTGAAGACTGCGGAAGGCACGGCGCGGCTCATCGTCGATTTCCTGCGCAGCGCCATGAGCAGCTCGCTGATGTCGAAGATCGGCTATCTCTTTGCGCAGGGTGCTTTTCGTGCGCTGGCAAAGAAGCTCGACCCGCGCGCATCGAATGGCGCCATCTTTCTCGGCCTTAACGGCATCGTCGTGAAGAGCCATGGCGACACGGACGCCGAAGGCTTTGCCTATGCGATCGATGTTGCAATTGATGCTGCAGCCGCCGATCTTGTGCAAAAGGTTGCGGCGGATCTTGCACTTCTCGACGGGTTCCAGCCGACGCGCGGAGCACAGACACCAAATTCAACAACTGAAGAATCCGAGGCGGCGGTATCGTGAGTATCATTAGAAGTGTTGTCGCCGGTTGCGGCAGCTATTTGCCTGAGCGCGTTGTTACCAATCAGGACATGACCAAGATCGTCGACACGACCGACGACTGGATTGTCGAGCGCACGGGCATTCACGCCCGCCACATCGCTGCCGATGGCGAGTTGACCTCGGACCTTGCGCTCAAGGCGGCGCGTGCGGCGATTGCCCATGCGGGCATCGACGCGCAGGAGATCGATACGATCATTCTCGCGACGACGACGCCGGACAATACGTTTCCGGCAACAGCCGTCACCGTGCAGGCCGAACTTGGAATTCACCACGGCGCGGCCTTTGACATTCAGGCCGTCTGCTCGGGTTTCGTTTATGCGCTGACCATAGCGGACACGTTCATTCGTTGCGGTCAGGCCAAGACCGTCCTCGTCATCGGCGCGGAGACTTTTTCGCGGCTTCTCGACTGGACCGACCGCACGACCTGCGTTCTCTTCGGCGACGGCGCGGGCGCCGTCATCGTGAAGGCGGGCGAGGGCGAGGGGACGAATGCGGATCGTGGCATTCTCACCGCGCATCTGCATTCGGACGGGCGCTACAAGGACAAGCTCTATGTCGATGGCGGCCCGTCATCGACGCAGACGACCGGCCATGTGCGCATGGAGGGCCGCGAGGTTTTCCGCCACGCCGTCGTCAATATCGCGGACACGATCAAGGAAGCGCTGGCCGCGACAGGGCTCACGGCCAATGACATTGACTGGTTCGTACCGCATCAGGCGAACAAGCGCATTCTCGACGGCACCGCGAAGCGTATCGGCCTGCCGCCGGAAAAGGTCGTCATCACCGTCGGCGATCACGGCAACACCTCTGCCGCGTCGGTTCCGCTGGCTCTCGACCAGGCCATAAAGGACGGGCGAATCAAGCGCGGCGACCTCGTGCTGCTCGAGGCGATGGGCGGCGGGTTCACCTGGGGATCGGTGCTGGTTCGCTGGTAATGGCAAATTGCACTCGAAACCGGCCAATTCCGGCACAGAAGTGAACTTTAGAAGATTCGTGCATCCTATTGATATTGACGGGTTAATCGCCCGGCCATAGGCTTCGCCTGAACTTGGAGGTAAGGCCATGGGGGATACGATAACGCGGGCTCATTTGAGCGAAGCCGTCTACCAAGAGGTGGGGCTATCGCGCAATGAATCTGCCGAGCTGGTTGAATCTGTGCTGCTGGAGATCGCCAATAGCTTGTCGAAGGGCGATACGGTGAAGCTGTCCTCGTTCGGATCTTTTTCGGTCCGTCAAAAGGGCGGTCGCATGGGACGGAATCCAAAGACGGGTGAAGAGGTGCCGATCAAGCCGCGCCGCGTTCTTGTCTTCCGCCCGAGCCACGTACTCAAGGAACGGATCAATGCGGCGCTGAGCGGCAAGGCCGCGGCCGCCGAATAAGCACCGGAGCATTCCGTGAGCAGATCCGTTTTAAGAATTCGGATTGAAGAGCGGAGCCAAGGACCTGGTTTGTCGATACAAAAGTCGCCCGACGCTTTCAGAACCATCAGCGAAGTTGCGACTGAGCTTGATGTGCCGCAGCACGTGCTGCGTTTCTGGGAAAGCAAGTTCAACCAGATCCGCCCGCTGAAGCGTGGCGGCGGGCGGCGCTATTATCGCCCCGAGGATGTGGACCTGCTGCGCGGCGTGCGCACACTCCTCTATAATGACGGCTATACAATCAAAGGCGTGCAGAAGGTTTTTCGCGAACAGGGCGTGAAGTTCGTGAGCGAAACCGGCAAGGGCACTGTCGATGCGTCGCTCGCCGAGCTTGCCCGCGAGGCCGTGCAGCGTAGCGAGCATGTGGAGCCAGCGGCGGCCGGACTGGTGATCGACGCCGGGGCGCGCAAGACGCTTGAGACATTGCTTGAAGAGCTTGTCTCTTTGAAGGAAGAAATCGACGAAACCATCTGGGAGAGCGAAGACGACGCGGAATAGTGCCTCTGCTCGTCATGCGATGGTTTTGCCGCCATGATTCTCGCGGCTTTGGCTACAGGGTGAGGTGAAAAAAAGCCTCACAAAAGCGGCGATTGAGGCGTTGCCCGGGCAGGAACCCCCGTCTATATTCCGCGCCACTGAGGGTGCCCCGGCGCCCTTTCATCCGGTTTCGTCGGAGCGTAGCGCAGCCCGGTAGCGCACTTGTCTGGGGGACAAGGGGTCGTCGGTTCGAATCCGGCCGCTCCGACCATCTATCGGGGTCAACGTATTGATTGCGTTGACCCCACTTCTAAAGCGGGCATTTGCCGCAAGCGGCAGCCTTATTCGCATTCTGGAGTTTGATTGTCATGCTCACTGTTCTTCCGATCGTCATTTTCCTCGTCGTCATGGCCGCTCTGAACAAGTACCAGACGGGTACGTTCTTCTGATCTGACGTCGAGCTTTCGAGAGCCGGTGCGAGCCTTATTCGTCCGGCCGCAGCATCCAGATCATCACGTAGCGGAACGGGAATGCCCAGATCGTGCCAGCGATCAGGTAATAGGCGAACTGCACCGCGCCATTTTCCGGCAGATGGCCGCTGACGGCGATCGTCATGATCAGCAACGAATAGAAAAACAGAAACACCAGCAGCGCCAGTGTGCCGATGAGCTTGCGTGTGCGTTGGGGCAGGCGAGGCATTTAAATCTCCGGACGGGCCCTGCATAGGGGCACTGGCGTTCTGATACGTTATTCGGCCTGAGGGCGCAAAGGGCGGCCTTCTGTCGCGGGTTGTCCCTGCTGTGAGATATGCCGCGTTCGGGTTATCACTTCACCCATGGACAATAAGCCTCATAACGCCGCTCGGCGGCAGATCGCGGTCTGGCTCTTCGGCGTCTCGGCGCTCATCTTTCTGATGGTCGTGGTCGGGGGGCTGACGCGGCTCACTGAATCGGGATTGTCGATCACCGAGTGGAAGCCCGTCGTCGGCGCTCTGCCACCGCTGAGCGAGGCAGCCTGGGCTGACGCATTCGCCAAGTATCAACAAATTCCGCAATACCAGCTCGTCTTCACGAATATGACGCTCGGCGAGTTCAAATATATTTTCTGGTGGGAATGGAGCCATCGCTTTCTCGGGCGCTTCATCGGCTTTGCCTTCCTCGTTCCTTTCCTCTGGTTCCTCGCGACGCGGCGCATTGAGCGCGCATTGGTGCCGAAGCTTGCGATCATGTTCGTGCTCGGCGCGGCGCAGGGCGCGCTTGGCTGGTGGATGGTCAAAAGCGGTTTGACGCATCGCGTCGATGTCAGCCAGTACCGCCTGACGGCGCATCTCGGCCTTGCGACGATCATCTATGCTTACATGATGTGGGTTGCGCTGGGGCTTTGGCGCGACCGTCCGGTGTTTGTCGTCAGCGATGGTTTGCGCAAGGCGTCATGGGTGCTGCTCGCGCTCGTCTTTGCCCAGATGATGCTCGGCGGTTTCGTGGCGGGCCTCAAGGCCGGCCATATCTACAACACATGGCCGCTCATCGATGGCGCGTTCTTTCCCGCCGGGCTCATGGCGCATGAAGTCTGGTGGCGGAATTTCTTCGAGAACATGCTGACCGTGCAATTCGATCATCGCATGGTCGCTTATCTGCTGACCTTCCTCGCGCTCTGGCATTGGTTTGCGGCACAGCGCTCAGGCATACGCGATGCAGCGCAAGGCGCGACCTGGCTCGGCCTTTCCGTTCTCGCGCAGGTGGGCTTGGGTATCTGGGCGCTGCTTTGGGTCGTGCCCATTCCGCTCGGTGCAGCGCATCAGGCGGGTGCGATGGTTGTCTTCACGCTGGCAATCATCCATGCGCAAAGGCTCAACGCACCCGCCGTCTAGGCGTCAGGCGCTCAGGGCTTTGTCGAGCGCCTTGATGATGTCTTGCGGATCTTCGAGCCCGATGGATAGGCGCACCACATCCGGGCCTGCTCCGGCGGCCTTTTGCTGCTCTTCGGTGAGCTGGCGATGGGTGGTCGATGCGGGATGGATGATGAGGCTGCGCGTATCGCCGATATTGGCGAGGTGGCTCAGCAACTCGATCGAGTTCACCAGCGTCACACCGGACTCATAGCCGCCCTTGATGCCGAAGGTGAAAAGCGCACCGGCGCCCTTCGGCGCATAGCGCTGCTGCAGCTTGTAGGACGGATCGTCCTTCAGCCCGGCATAGGAAACCCACGTCACCTTCGGATGCGTCTTCAGATATTCGGCAACCTTGAGTGCGCTGTCGGAATGACGCTGCATGCGCAGCGGCAGCGTTTCAATGCCGGTCAGGATCATGAAGGCGTTGAAGGGCGAGAGCGCCGGTCCGAGATCGCGCAGGCCGAGCACGCGGCAGGCGATGGCGAAGGCGATGGCGCCGAATGTCTCGTGGATCTTCAGCCCGTGATAGGAGGCATTGGGCTCGGACAAGGTCGGGAATTTTCCGCCCTTCGACCAGTCGAACTTGCCGCCGTCCACGATGACGCCGCCCATCGAATTGCCGTGGCCGCCGAGGAACTTCGTCGCCGAATGCAGCACGATATCCGCGCCATGTTCGATGGGGCGCAGCAGATAGGGCGAGGCCAGCGTATTGTCGACGATGAGCGGAATGCCCGCCTCATGCGCGACAGCAGCGATCGCCGCGATGTCGATGACGAGGCCGCTGGGGTTTGCAAAGCTCTCGATGAAGACCGCCTTGGTCTTCGGTCCGATGGCCTGCTTCACGCTTGCCGGGTCGGTCGCATCGGCCCAATCGACGTGCCAGCCGAACTTCTTGAAGGAGTGGCCGAACTGGGTGATCGATCCGCCGTAAAGCTGCTTTGCCGCAACGAAGTGATCGCCCGTTTCCAGCAGCGTGTGGAACGTCAGCATCTGCGCCGCATGACCTGATGCGACGGCGAGCGCCGCCACGCCGCCTTCAAGCGCGGCGACGCGCTCTTCGAGCACGGCGGTCGTCGGATTGGTGATGCGCGTATAGATATTGCCGAATGCCTGCAGGCCGAAAAGCGAGGCGGCGTGATCCACATCGTTGAAAACGAACGATGTCGTCTGATAGATCGGCGTTGCCCGCGCGCCTGTTGTGGGGTCGGGTTTTGCCCCGGCATGAATCGCGAGTGTGTCGAAGCCATAATCGGTCATGGCATATTCCTTCTACTGTGCTGGTTTTATGATCTTCTTTTGGTCAGCGGATCATTCTTGGTATTTCGATTTTCGGGCAGCGGTTCATTATGACCGTGAGGCCTGCTGCTTCCGCTCGCCTGGCGCCTTCTTCATTCGTCACGCCAAGCTGCATCCAGATATATTTTGCACCGATTGCGATGGCTTCATCGCAAAGCGGTCCTGCCGCCGCAGAGTTGCGGAAGATATCGACCATGTCGATCTTTTCTGGAATGTCGTGGAGGGAGGCATAGACCGTCTCTCCCAGAAGTTTCTTTCCGGCAAGGCCCGGATTGACCGGAATGACGCGATAGCCCTTGCGCTGCAGGAACTGCATCACCTCGTTGCTGTCGCGCGCGGTATTCGCGCTCGCGCCCACAAGCGCGATGGTTTTCGTATCGTGCAAAATGTCGGCGATCAGTTCGGGGCTGTAGCGCAGATGTTCGAGCGTGGCCACTATCGATCCTCCCACTTGGGGTCGCGCTTTTCGATGAAGGCGCCAATGCCTTCTTCGGCGTCGCGGGCGAGCATGTTTTTCACCATGACTTCGCTCGCGTGGTCGTAAGCATCGCTCAGCGGCTTTTCGAGTTGCTCGTAAAAAGCCTCCTTGCCGATGGAGACAGTGAGCGTCGATTTCGCGGCGATTTTCTCAGCAAGCTCCCTGACGGTGGCGTCGAGTTCGGCGCTATAGACCACGCGGTTGATGAGGCCGATTTCGGCGGCCCGCGCGGCGTCGATCATCTCGCCGGTCAGGAGCATTTCCATTGCGTGCTTGCGAGGTAGATTGCGCGACAGCGCCACCATTGGCGTCGAACAGAAGAGGCCGATATTGACGCCGGGCGTTGCGAACTTCGCACTATCGGTCGCAATGGCCAGATCGCAGCTTGCGACAAGCTGGCAGCCTGCCGCCGTCGCAATGCCTTGTACGCGGGCGATGACGGGTTTTGGCAGGCGCACGATGGATTGCATCAGCGCGCTGCACTGGCGCATGATTTTCTGGAAATAGGCGCGGCCCCGATCGGCGTCGCTGCGATGGGCGGTCAGTTCCTTGAGGTCGTGGCCGGAGGAAAAGGCCGGTCCGTTCGCCGCAAGCACGACGACCCGCACGGAGGCGTCCGCTGCGACGCGCGCCAGCTCGTCGGAGAGAGCAGACATCAGACCTTCAGACAGGCAATTGCGCTGCGCCGGACGATTGAGCGTCAGCGTCGCGATCCCGTTGCGGTCATTGCGCAGAACCAGCGGTTCGGCGGCGGTGTCTTTTTCAGCGGGTTGGCTCATCTCTGGTTCCCGGATTGGCCACTTGGTATTCCGCCCGATCATAACCGGACCGGGCGATGAAGTCAGGGCCGAATGGGCGGGCGCCTGAGCCGATAAAGTACGTGACGTTTCAGCACATGGCCGTCCGGCACGCGGGGATGGTCGAAATCGTCCGTCTCGTTGCGCGTCATGCCGAGCCGCTGCATGACCTGTTGCGAGCGGATGTTCGCCGGAACGGTGAGAGCGACGATTTCGTCAAGGCCAAGCTCCTTAAAGCCATATGCCAGCGCCGCTCTTGCAGCTTCCGTCGCATAGCCATTGCCCCAATGCGAGCGAGCCAGTCGCCAACCGACTTCGACGGCCGGAGCATAGGGCGCGTCAGGCCGTACGTTGAGGAGCCCGGTGAAGCCGATGAAGGGCGCAATGCCGGGGGCCTCGACCGCCCAGAACCCGAAACCATGGGTTTCGATATGTGCCTTGAGCAGTCTGGCCACTTCGTCGCTTGCGGCGCGGTCGGGCAGAGGAAGGAGAAATTCCATCACCTCCGGGTCAGCCGACATTGCAGCAAAAGCGTCGAAGTCTTCGTCGCGCCAGGGCCGCAGGATCAGCCGTTCTGTTCTGATGGTCGTCGGGGTCATGGAGCACATCCCTATTGATACGCGCGGAGCATATCCGGTTATGCTCCGCACAAAAATCAGGGAAGGGCGTTTCCATGAACAGGCTGAAAGCGACTGCGACCTATTTCGGCCTTGTCTTTGCGGCCGGTGTTTTCCTCGGGCCCATTCGCGAAAGCTGGGCCGTGCCGCGCTTTGGCGAGGCGGGCGGCGTGCTCGCCGAAGCCGTGCCGATGCTTGCCGTCATGTTCTTTGCGGCGCGATGGATCGTCTATCGTTTTGAATTGCCCGATGCACTGCGCGAGCGGCTGACGATAGGCCTATGGGCGCTGGGCCTGCTCGCGATTGCCGAAGTTGCAGGCGCGATGTTTCTGCGCGGGCAATCGCCCGGGGCCTATGCCGCGCATCTCGTCACGCCGCCCGGCCTTGTCTCGCTCGTCTTGTTTGCTGCTTTCGCCCTGATGCCAGCCCTCGTGCGAAAGGGTTAGGCGAGAGGCGGCGCGGGCCGCTTCTCGCCTGCTTTTTTAGAAGGTGGACTTTGCGACCACGGACCAGTCGCGCACCGTGCCGGGCTTGCGGTCGGACTGCATGCCGCTCATCCAGTTCGGATAGAGCGGGGCAGGCTTGCTGATCGCGTCGATGGCGTCGAGGTCTTCCTGCGTCAGCTTGACGTTCACGGCGCCGAGATTGTCCTTCAACTGCGTTTCGTTTTTCGCGCCGATGATGACGGTCGTCACATAGGGCTTGTGCAATTGCCAGCCAAGCGCGACCTGCGCGACGGTGACCCCGTGCTTCTTTGCGATCTTCTGCAGCACCTCGATAATGTCATAGGCTTTCTCGACATTGACGGGCGGGAAGTTGAATTGCGTGCGCCGCCCTTCATTGGCGCGGCTGTCGCGCGAGAATTTGCCGGAGAGGACGCCGCCAGCAAGCGGGCTCCATGTCATCAGCCCGAGCTTCTGGTCCTCCAGCAGCGGCACGATTTCATGTTCGAGGTCGCGGCCCACCATGGAGTAATAGGCCTGCAGCGTGACGAATTTGTCGAGGCCCTGTTGCGCCGATACGCCGAGGCCCTTCATGATCTGCCATGCGGCCCAGTTGGAGCAGCCGAAATAGCGCACCTTTCCCTGACGGACGAGATCGTCGAAGGCGCGGAGCGATTCCTCCATCGGCGTCACATTGTCGAAGCCGTGGATCTGGTAAAGGTCGATATAATCCGTTCCAAGACGTTTAAGGCTCGCTTCCACCTGCTGCATGACATGAAGGCGTGAAATGCCCACCTGATTGGGCCCGGGGCCCATGCGTCCGAAGACCTTGGTGGCGAGGACGACGTCCTTGCGCTTGGCGCCGAGCGCCTTGCCAAGGATCGTTTCGGATTCACCTGCCGCATACATATTCGCCGTGTCGACGAAGTTGATCCCGGCGTCGAGCGACTGGCCGACGAGTGTTTCGGCTTCCTTCTGGTCGAGGCCGCCCATGACACCGAAGAGAGTGCCCTTGCCGCCAAATGTCATGGTGCCGAGGCAGAGACGTGAAACGAAAGCGCCGGTATTGCCAAGTTGCTGATACTGCATTCGAGTGCTCCATCCATGTTCAGACTGTGATTGCGTCCCAGCAGGCGTCCATGACGCTTTGCTGATCCGTTTGGTCGAGAGTGACGATGTCGGCGATCGCGCGCGTGACGAGCGCGTTCAATGGACCGGAAATGAGGGCTGAGAGAATTTGGGGCGGCAGCGACTTGAAGACGCCTTGCGCGTAGCCGTCGCCGAAAAACCGGGCGAGTTCGCTCGACATATCGATCTGGATCGCCTTGGTGACATCGCGCAGATATGGCGAGAAGGCATATTGCTCGGTGAACTTGAATTTGCGCGGATGCGTGACGCAATAGGCGTAGGTGTTCATCCAGAAGAGCTCAAAGCGGGCGCGCAGCGACATGGCCGGGTCGTAGCCTTCCAGCGTCGCGGCAAGGCGCTCGCGCTTCATCTCCACATAGAGCGCGTGGATCAGCTCTTCCTTGCCTTTGAAGTGCCGGTAGATGGTGCCGACAGGGACACCGGCTTTTTCAGCCAGTTTTGCCATCGAGGCGCCGTGAAAGCCGTAATCGCTGAAAAGCTCAAGCGCCGCCTCCAGAATCTGGCGGCGTTTCTCGTCTTTTGCGGGCGGGGCATCGGAATGAACGTTCATTCTTCGCCAGATAGTGTGACGCAAACGGGGCCGCAAGGGGCGTTTTGCAGGAATTTTGGTTGGGCGGGGCCGGGGAGACCTGTAATCAAGCTTCAAAACAAGGGAGCGCTTGATTCAATGACGCAGAAGCAGTCGCCTACGAAGCCGGTAATGAGCGTTGAAGAGCTCGACACATTCATGGACGTGGCTTTTCCGCAAATGCGTGATGGTGACAGGCTGACCGTCATCGAGGCGGTCGGGCCGCTCAGCGCCCAGCTTCGTCTGCGCTATTCGGATCGGAACCTTCGTCCGGGCGGCACGATTTCGGGACCTGCCATGATGGCCCTTGCCGATTACGCGATGTATGCGGTGGTGCTTGCCCATATCGGGCCGGTGGCGCTCGCGGTGACGACCAATCTCAGCATCAACTTTCTGCGCAAGCCCGGACCGGCCGATGTGGTCGCCGAGGCAAAGCTCCTGAAGCTCGGGCGGCGGCTTGCGGTTGGCGAGGTCGTCATCACGCAGGAAGGACTCGACGGCCCGGTCGCCCATGTCACCTCGACCTATTCGATCCCGCCAAGGAGCTGAATGAAAGTGGGGGACGCGGTCATCCATTCCGACGGATTGCCCATCCCGCGCCGCTATCGCGCGATGCTGACGATCGGGCTTGGCGTGACCATGGCCGTACTCGACGGCGCGGTCGCGAACATCGCTCTGCCCACCATTGCGCGCGAACTCAACGCGACCGCCGCGCAATCGGTCTGGGTGGTCAACGCCTATCAGCTCGTCATCGTCGTCTCGCTGCTTCCCTTGTCGTCGCTTGGCGAGATCATCGGCTATTCGCGCATCTATCGCGTCGGGCTTGCAATATTCGGCGTTGCTTCGCTTGCCTGCGCCCTGTCGAATTCTCTCGAGACGCTTGTTGCCGCGCGCGTGCTTCAGGGCATCGGCGCGGCTTGCATCATGAGCGTCAATTCGGCGCTGGTGCGCTTCATCTATCCGCGCGCCCAGCTTGGGCGCGGCATCGGCATCATCGCTTTTGTCGTGGCGCTGGCCGCGGCAGCGGGGCCGACCGTTGCATCGGGCATTCTCTCCATTGCGCCATGGCAATGGATCTTCGCGATCAACGTCCCGCTCAGCCTGATTTCAATTGCGGTTGCGGGCAGCCTGCCGCTGACGGTGCGGGCGCTTCATCGCTTCGACTGGCTGAGCGCCGCGCTCAATGCGGCGGCCTTCGGCTTCTTCATCCTCGGCGTCGATCATCTCGGCCATGGGCTCGACCATCTTGGCCGCGTGGCGATTGAATTTGCGATTGCCATTGCCTGCGGCTTCTGGCTCGTCCGGCGACAGCTTTCGCGGCCCGCGCCTTTGCTGCCCGTCGATCTTCTACGCATCCCGATATTCGCCCTGTCGATCATGACGTCGATCTGCTCCTTCGGGGCGCAGATGCTCGCCTATGTGACCCTGCCGTTCTATTTGCAGAATGTGCTTCACCGCAGCGCCGTCGAAACCGGCCTGCTGATGACGCCCTGGCCGATCGCGCTCGTCTTCGTGGCACCCATGGCCGGTCGTCTGGCCGACCGTTACCCCGCGGGCCTGCTCGGCGGCATCGGCATGGCGATCTTTGCGGTCGGGCTCGGGGCGCTCGCCTGGCTGCCCGCCGACCCGTCTTCCCTCGATATCTGCTGGCGGATGCTGGTCTGCGGCGTCGGCTTCGGCCTGTTCCAGTCGCCCAATAACCGGACCATGCTGTCCTCCGCGCCCATCGAGCGGGCAGGCGGGGCAAGCGGCATGCTGGGCACCGCCCGGTTGACCGGGCAAACGCTCGGAACGGCCGTTGTCGCCTTGATTTTCAACCTGGCCACGTCGAATGGCAGCAGAATCGCACTGATGACGGCCACGAGCCTCGCTCTCGTCGCCATGATCCTCAGTTCTCTGCGCCTGACGGATGCGGGAAGCTCGGCCCAAAACGGGTGGAAATAAGCGGTATCATAATACCGCACGTCTAAAGGCCCGCTTTTGCGGGGCTTTTCATGCTATTTCGTTGACACATTGCAGGACGTGCCTTAGAAGCGCGCCAACACTGACCTCCATCCTTATTGGGATTTTTCGCATGACGACCTACTCCGCGAAGCCCGCCGATATCGAGAAGAAGTGGATCGTGATCGACGCCGAAGGCGTCGTCGTTGGCCGTCTCGCGAGCTTTATCGCGAACCGTCTGCGCGGCAAGCATAAGCCGACCTTCACGCCCCATCTCGACGACGGCGACAATGTCATCGTCGTGAACGCAGGCAAAGTCGCGTTCACCGGCAAGAAGTACGAAGACAAGCGCTACTATCGCCACACGGGTTATCCGGGCGGCATCAAGGAAACCTCGCCCAAGCGTATTCTCGAAGGCCGGTTCCCCGAGCGCGTCATCGAACTCGCCGTGAAGCGCATGATTTCGCGCGGTCCGCTGGCTCGCAAGCAGATGGGCAACCTGCACATCTATGCTGGCGCCGAACATCCGCATGAAGCGCAGAAGCCCGAAAAGATCGACTTCGCGTCGTTCAACCGCAAGAACGTGAGGGCCGCATAATGGCGCAGGAAACCCATTCGCTCGAAGATCTGAAGGGCGCTATTGAAGCTGTGGACGCTCCCGAAGAGCGCCAGCCCAAGCTCGACAAGTTCGGCCGCGCCTATGCGACCGGCAAGCGCAAGAACGCTGTTGCGCGCGTCTGGCTGAAGCCGGGTTCGGGCAAGATCATCATCAACGGCCGGGAACTGGAGCGTTATTTCGCTCGCCCCGTGCTGCGCATGATCCTCAACCAGCCGCTCGTTGCGGCTGCCCGTGAGAAGCAGTTTGACATCAACGCAACGGTTGTCGGCGGTGGTCTTTCCGGCCAGGCCGGTGCCATCCGTCACGGCATCTCGCGCGCGCTCACCTATTTCGAGCCCGCTCTGCGCGGCGTCCTCAAGAAAGACGGCTTCCTCACGCGCGACAGCCGTGTGGTTGAACGTAAGAAGTACGGCAAGGCCAAGGCCCGCCGCAGCTTCCAGTTCTCGAAGCGCTGATCGCTTATTGCGGTTACGATCAGGGGCGCTTCGGGAAATCGAAGCGCCCTTTTTCTTTGTTTACTGTTCTGCGCGGAGTGCGAAATGGTCACGAAAGTTTTCATCGACGGCGAAGCAGGCACCACCGGTCTTCAGATCAGGTCGCGCCTCGACACGCGGCGTGACCTTGAGTTCATTCAGCTGACCGAGGCGAACCGCAAGGACGCCAAGGCCCGTAAAGACGCGCTCAACGCCGCCGATATCGTCATTCTCTGCCTGCCTGACGATGCCGCGAAGGAAGCGGCGACGCTGATCGTCAATCCGCATACGCGGGTGATCGATGCTTCGAGCGCGCATCGCGTCTCGCCCGGCTGGGTTTACGGCTTTCCGGAAATGGCGTCGGTACAGCGCAAGATCATCCGCGAAGGAAAGCGGGTGACCAATCCCGGCTGCTATCCGACGGGGGCGATTGCGCTCATCCGCCCGCTCGCGCGTGCAGGCATCGTGCCCGATAGCTGGCCGATCACGATCAACGCCGTGTCGGGCTATTCCGGCGGCGGCAAGCAGATGATTGCCGAATTCGAAGACAAGACCTCATCGACGCATACGGATGATGCCTATCGCATCTATGCGATGGGTCTTGAGCACAAGCATGTGCCCGAGATCGAGCAATACAGCCTTCTCGCGCAGCGCCCGCTATTTGCGCCTGCGGTGGGTCGTTATGCGCAAGGCATGATCGTCGAGGTTCCGCTTCAGCTTTGGGCATTGCCCGGCGCGCCGTCGCTCACGCTTGTGCATGAGACGATTGCGGCTGCCTATGAGGGCGAGCGTTTCGTCAGCGTTGCATCGCTGGAAGAAAGCGCCAGCCTCAAGGGCCTTGATCCCGAAGGCCTCAACGGCACCAACAATATGAAGCTGTTTGTTTTCGGCAGTGAGACGAACAAGCAGGCGCGCCTTGTCGCTCTGCTCGACAATCTCGGTAAGGGCGCCTCAGCGCAGGCCGTTCAGTGCATGAACATCATGCTCGGGCTGGACGAAGGTCTGGGCGTCGATCTCGGCTAGAGCTTCAGCAGGATCACGCCCGCCGCGACAATGGCTGCCGCGATCACGGCGCGTATGCCCAAGCCTTCTTTCAGGATCAGGCCCGAAATCAGTGCGCCGAAAACGACGCTCGTTTCGCGCAAGGCAGCGACCGGCCCGAGCGGCGTGATGCTCATCGCCCAGATGACGAGCCAATAGGCGATGGTCGATATGGCGCCGCCGCCAAGCCCGTAAAGCATGTCGATGCGCGGGCGGAGCAGGGCGGGGCCGCGCCGCCACAACGCGATGGCGGTGATGCTGATGCCATCGAGCGCAAAGAGCCAGACCACATAGGAACTGGCGTTTTCGGCCACGCGCCCGCCCAGCCCGTCATTCAGCGTATAGGCCGCGATGAAAAGCGATGTGCCGAGTGCATAGAGGATCGCGCGCGGATTGGACGGGCCTCTTGCGTGGTTTTTCGTGCGCCAGGCAAGGCTGATGATGCCTGCAAGGATCAGGAAAATGCCAAGCGTCGAAAGCGCGGGCAGCGTCTCGCCGAGAAAGAAAAATCCGACCAGCGTGACGATGGCGGGCGCCGTTCCGCGCGCAAGCGGATAGACCTGCCCCATATCGCCATGCGTATAGGATTTGATCAGGAAGACCTTGTAGCCCGTGTGCAGCGCCAGCGAAAGCAGGATGATTTTCCAGACTTCCCAGCTCGGAAACGGCGCGAAGGGCAGCAGCGGCAACATCAGCAGGCTGCCGCTGCCCGCGACAAAGGCCATCATCGAAAGCCGGTCGGCATTGGATTTCAGAAGCGCATTCCAGATCGCATGCAGCAGCGCGGCGAGGAGAATGAGCAGGGTGATGGAAAGGGACAGGGCGGACTCCGGCGTTCAGCGATGGTCGGCAGACCCTACGCGCTGACGGCCCTGCTGCGTATACGGAATTTTCGGCATGGGCTTTGCGTTTTGCCACTCACTCCACCCAATGGAGTCATCCCGGGACACCGCTGAAAATGTGGCGACGCCGTGAAGCTCAATCGTCCGATTTCACCAGCACATACGATCCCGGCGCGTCTTCCAGAACGGGCAGCTTGCCGTCGCCGGGCACGCGTGCGGGCACCATGGGGCCTGATTTGGGCTTCAACCAGTGTTCCCAATCTGGCCACCATGAGCCGGGATGTTCCTGTGCGCCTTCCAGCCATTCGCTTGCGAGCGCGGGGTGCGCGTCGCTCGTCCAGTACTGATATTTTCGTGCGGCGGGTGGATTGATGACGCCTGCGATATGGCCGGAACCGGCGACGATGAATTTCACCGGGCCGCCAAAGAGCCGCGTTGCCTTGTAGACGGAATTATAAGGCGCGATGTGATCTTCGCGGCTCGACTGGAGATAGACCGGCACCTTGATTTTCGTGAGGTCGAGCACCTTGCCGCCAAGCATCATGCGGCCTTCGGCGAGGTTGTTCTGCAGATAGCATTCGCGCAGATAAAAGAGATGCATCTTCGCGGGCATGCGCGTCGCGTCGGCGTTCCAGTAGAGCAGGTCGAAGGGAACGGGTTCGCGGCCGAGCATGTAGTTATTGACCACGTAGGACCAAATCAGTTCGTTCGAACGCAGCATGTTGAAGGTCGAGGCCATGGCCGAGCCTTCAAGCAAGCCGCCATGCGCTTCCATCTGTTGTTCGAGGCCTGAGATTTGTTCCTCGTCGATGAAGACCTGAAGATCGCCCGCTTCGGTGAAGTCGACCTGCGTTGCAAAGAAGGTCGCCGATTTGATGCGCCCGTCTTTGTTTGCCGCCATATGGGCAAGCGTCGATGCGAGCAGCGTGCCGCCGATGCAATAGCCGATAGCGTTCACGTCTTTTTCGCCGGTCGCCTTCTCGACGGCATCGAGTGCCGCATAGGCGCCTTCGATCATGTAGCTCTCGAAGGATTTCATCGCTCGCTTCGCGTCGGGGTTGACCCAGCTCACGACGAAGACGGTGTAGCCTTGCGCCACGGCCCATTTGACGAAGGATTTTTCCGGCGTCAGATCGAGGATGTAATATTTGTTGATCCAGGGCGGGAAGATCAACAGCGGCCGCTGGTGGACCTTTTCCGTCGTCGGCTCATATTGCAGCAGCTGTATGAGGTCGTTCTGGAAAACGACCTTGCCCGGCGTCAGCGCAATGTTTTCGCCGAGCCTGAAGGCGCTCATGTCGGTCTGCTGGATTTGCAGCTTGCCGTTGCCGCGCTCGACGTCTTCGAGAAAATGCTGCATGCCGAGCACGAGATTTTCGCCATTGGTTTGCAGCGTCGTGCGCAGGACTTCCGGGTTCGTCAGCAGGAAGTTCGACGGCGAAAAAGCATTGGCGAATTGCTTGACGTAAAATTCGGCTTTCTTGCGCGTATGCTCGTCGATGCCTTGCGTGTTGCGCACCTGCTGATCGAGCCATTGGCTCGCAAGCAGATAGGATTGTTTCATCAGATCGAAAATGATGTTGTTCTGCCAGTCGGGGTCCCTGAAGCGCTTGTCGGCGCGGCCGGGTTCGGCGATTGGCGCGGCCTCCTGGCCCATCAGCCGTCGCGTCGTCGATTGCAACAGATTGATATAGCCGTTCCAGAGTTGCGTCTGCGCCTCGATGATTTTTACCGGATTTCTTACGTAGCTCGAGGCGACATTCATCATCGTCTTGCCGATGCGGCGCATGTCGTCGGCTGCCGATCCCAGCGAGCTTGAATCCTCGCCGCCGATCATCAACCGGGCGGCTTTCTGGCCCAGCGTGGCGGCCTGAATGAGATTGAGCGCTATCGCACTCATATCGGGAACGGGATAGGCGGAGCCTTCCGGAGGCATTGTGCCTGCAGCAGTCGCTGCGGCGGCGGCTTTGTCTCCGGTCGATTTTTCCCCGGAGGGCGAACTCTTCCTGCGTGACGACACAGCTTTTCCCTGATCCCGTTTGCCGTAAGTGGCGGCTTGCGCGTGGTTATCGGTTTTGTGTTCGGTCCCTATACTATACGCTCTGGCGCGCCCGCCCATGAAAATGCGATGAATCGCGTTGGCCAGGTGGGCTCACGTCGAAATGTCAGGGAGCAGGGACCTTTATGTCCAGACAGGGATCGGAAGTTGCGCGGAACCGGAGCAATCCGTTGGGGAACGCCATGATCAGGGTCGCCGCTGCTGCCGCGCTCATGGGCGGCATCGCCGCATGCTCGTTGATGCCGGACAGCGTGAGGCCCGGCGCCGTTTATGGTGACACAGCGCCCGCCCAGACGCCTGAGGGCACGACGGGCTTTCCCGCCCTTGCCGATGTGCCCGGCCAGAAGCCCGCATCGACCAGCGCGGCGGACCAGAAAGCCATTGCCGACAGCCTTGCCGCCGATCGCGAGAGCGCCAAGCATACCGATGAAGTTCTGCGCGGCGGCACGGAAGCGCCTGCGCCCGCGCCGCAACTGACCCCGCCCGCACCCCTTCCGGTCATGAAGGATGTGCCCGCCGACGACCCGGATGCCGACAAAACCAGCAACGAGCCGCCCAAGCTTCTGCCCATGCCGGGCAGGGGCGGGCATTCGACGCTTGAAGGTGCCAAGCGCATCCAGACCGCGGCCGTGGACCTGACCAAGAGCGCCGAGGCAGCCGCGCCGGAAGAGCCGAAGGCAAATCCGGATGCTGAACAGCCGGTCAGTGCGGCACCCACCACGCCCGTCGAAGTGAAGCCGACGGTCGATGGCGGGAAGAGCATGTAAGGCCGACAAGTCCGATACCGGCATTTTGTTTTGCCGATTGGAAAATAAGGCGCTGGCGGGGATAAATCCGTCATAATCTTGCCGTGAGTTGACTTGCTATTGGGTTGGCCTGCCGTCCGAGCGGATCGCGGCGGCGCCGCCCGTTTTCTGCCCTTTTGACGTGGCCCGGTTCCCGGATTGGCGCTATAAGGGCGGCGTTACAGGGGGCTTTGCGCCCCGTTTCAGGATCTGGCCATGAGCGAAGAATTCCATCGCATTAAGCGTCTCCCGCCCTACGTGTTTGAGAGCGTCAACAAGCTCAAGGCCAAGGCGCGGGCCGAGGGCAAGGACATCATCGATTTCGGCATGGGCAACCCCGACATGCCGACCCCGCCCCATATCGTGGAAAAGATGATCGAGGCGGTGCGCGACCCGAAGACGCATCGTTATTCGTCGTCGCGTGGCATTCCCGGTTTGCGCCGTGCTCAGGCCGCCTATTACGAGCGCCGTTTCGGTGTGACGCTCAACCCGGAAACGGAAGTCATCGCGACGCTTGGCTCGAAAGAGGGTCTGGCCAATCTCGCCCAGGCGATCACTGCGCCCGGCGACGTGATCCTTTGCCCCAATCCGAGCTATCCGATCCATGCCTTCGGCTTCATCATTTCGGGCGCGGTCATCCGCAGCGTGCCCTTCGAGAGCCAGGCCGGTTTCTTCGACATGCTGGAACGCGGCGTTCGCCATAGCGTGCCCAAGCCCGTGGCGCTCGTCGTCAGCTATCCGTCGAACCCGACGGCGCAGGTCGCCGATCTCGACTTCTATCGCGAGATCGTTGCCTTTGCCGCCAAGCACGATCTCTACATCATTTCCGATCTCGCCTATTCCGAGATTTATTTCGACGGCAATCCGCCGCCGTCGATCCTGCAGGTGCCGGGCGCGCGCGAGCGGGCCGTCGAGTTCACCTCGCTGTCCAAGACCTATGCGATGCCCGGTTGGCGCATGGGCTTTGCGGTCGGCAACGAGCGTCTCATCAACGCGCTTGGCCGCGTGAAGTCCTATCTCGATTACGGCGCGTTCACGCCCATTCAGGTTGCGGCCACCGCAGCCCTGAACGGCCCGCAGGATTGCGTCGAGGAAATTCGCCAGACCTACAAGAGCCGCCGCGACGTGCTGGTCGACAGCATGGCCCGTTCAGGCTGGGATATTCCGAGCCCGCCGGCCTCGATGTTTGCCTGGTCGCCGATCCCGGAAAAGTTCCGCCACATCGGTTCGCTCGGTTTTTCGACATTGCTGCTGGAGCAGGCAGACGTCGCCGTCGCGCCGGGCATCGGCTTTGGCGAATATGGCGATGGCCATGTGCGTATCGGCCTTGTCGAGAACGAGCAGCGCATCCGTCAGGCTGCGCGCGGCGTGAAGCGCATGATGCAGCACGCCGATCAGATCCTTGCTGAATACGAAGAACGCGTCGGCATCAAAGGAAACGTCGTTCCTCACCCCAATACGACGAGAGCGGGCCGCACGTGAACAAACCTCTTCGGATCGGCGTAGCTGGCCTCGGCACTGTCGGCGTCGGCGTCGTCAAAATTTTGGCCGAGCGTCGCGAATTTCTCGCTGCCGCTTCTGGCCGCTCAATCGAGATTGCCGCCGTCAGCGCGCGCGACGCGAAGAAGGATCGTGGCATCGATCTGAACGGCGTGCGCTGGGAAACTGATGCGCGCGCGCTCGCATCCGCGCCTGACGTCGATGTCGTCGTCGAGTTGATCGGCGGCGCGGACGGCGTTGCGCGTGAGCTTGTCGAGATGGCGCTCTCGAACGGCAAGCATGTCGTCACGGCGAACAAGGCATTGATTGCCCAGCACGGCGTCGCGCTTGCGCGTGTCGCCGAGCAGCGCGGCGTGGCGCTGAATTACGAAGCAGCCGTTGCCGGTGGCATTCCGATCGTGAAGGCTCTGCGCGAAGGGCTTGCGGCCAACGAGATTGCCAGCGTCGTCGGCATTCTCAACGGCACCTGCAACTACATCCTGACCGAGATGGAAGCGACGGGCCGCGATTTCGCGGAGGTGCTGAAGGAAGCTCAGGCGCTTGGCTATGCCGAAGCCGATCCGACCTTCGACGTTGGCGGCATCGACACGGCGCATAAGCTCGCCATCCTTGCGAGCCTCGCTTTCGGGCGCGAAGTCGATTTCGACAATGTGCAGATCGAAGGCATCGAGAAGATCACCGCGACGGACATCAAGTTCGCCAAGGAGTTCGGCTACAAGATCAAGTTGCTCGGCATCGCGACGCGCGGCGTCGATGGCATCGCGCAGCGCGTGCATCCGGCTCTCGTGCCGGACGGCTCGCCGCTCGGCGCTGTGTCGGGCGTGTTCAATGCGGTGGCTGTGCGCGGCGATCGCGTCGGGCTTCTCGTGCTTGAAGGGCGCGGCGCAGGCGAGGGGCCGACCGCATCGGCTGTGCTCTCCGATCTCATCGACATTGCGCGCGGTCTCGTCATGCCGCCCTTCATCGTGCCGACGAGCCATCTGAAGGCGCCTGCCAAAGAGGCCAATGGTGGGCATGATAGCGCTTACTATCTGCGCTTCAGTGCCATAGACCGTGCGGGCAGCATGGCCGACATCACGCGCGCGCTGGCGCAAGGCTCGGTGTCGATCGAGCGCATCGTGCAACGCGGCGAACGCAAGGAAGGCGAAACGGGCCGCATGCCTGTCGTCTTCGTCACTCATGCAACCGACGAAGGTTCGATGCGCGCCGCGCTCAAACATTTGTCGCAGATAGAAGAAGTGGCGGGCAAACCGCTCGTGATCCGCATCGAAGACGGCGAATCACGTTAATCAGGCTGAACACGTCCGACGAGGAAAAGATCGATGGTTGAGAAGACGGGGCTGAGCAGGATGCTGACGCTGGAGGTGACGCGTGTCACCGAGCGAGCGGCGATACTTTCTTCCTTGCTCGCGGGGCGCGGCGATGAAAAGGCAGCCGACCAGGCGGCCGTCGACGCGATGCGCACGGAACTCAACCGGCTCGACATTGACGGCACCATCGTCATCGGCGAAGGCGAACGCGACGAAGCGCCGATGCTTTACATCGGCGAGAAGGTCGGCACCGGCAAGGGGCCGAAAGTCGACATTGCTCTCGATCCGCTCGAAGGCACGACGCTTTGCGCCAAGGCTATGGCGAATTCGCTCGCCGTGCTCGCCATGGCCGAAGGCGGCAGCCTGCTGCACGCGCCCGACACCTATATGGACAAGATCGCCATTGGCGGCGGCTATCCCGAAGGCATCGTCGATCTCGACGCGAAGCCCGGCGACAACATCCGTGCGCTGGCGAAAGCCAAAGGCGTCGACGTTTCGCAGATCACCGCCTGCATCCTCGACCGGCCGCGCCATGCCGAGCTGATCCGCGCCGTGCGCGAGACTGGGGCGCGCGTGACGCTCATCACTGACGGCGACATTGCGGGCGTCATCAACACGACCGACCCGACGACGGGCGTCGACATCTATATGGGCGTCGGCGGCGCGCCGGAAGGCGTGCTTGCGGCGGCGGCATTGCGCTGCATCGGCGGCCAGATGCAGGGTCGTCTCGTCACGTCGAGCGATGAGCAGAAGGCTCGCGCGGCGAAAATGGGCGTGACGGATTTCAACAAGAAATTCAGCATGGAAGAAATGGCCTCGGGCGACGTGATCTTCGCGGCGACCGGCGTCACCGACGGCAATATGCTTGAAGGCATCCGCTATGTGCGCGGCGGCTTCACGACGCATTCCGTCGTCATGCGTTCCAAGACTGGCACCGTTCGCTGGATCAAGGCGATGCATCCGACGATGCAGAAGTTCAGGGAATAAGGCAGCACGGTTTGGGCGAGGCATCGCGGCATTTTCTGGGCGTTGAGCGGTCGCTGACCGGCCGGGCCTGGGTCAGCCGTCTCGCCGACGATCGGCTCGCGCTTGCCATTTCGCAGCGCGAGGGCTTGCCGGAAATCATTGGCCGCGTCCTTGCCGGGCGCGGCATCGCGCCTGAGGACGTCGCCGCCTATCTCGCGCCGAGCCTCAAGACGCTGCTGCCGGACCCCTCGTCGCTTCTCGACATGGACAAGGCGGCAAACCGCATTGCGCAAGCCATCATGTCGTCGGAGAAAGTTGCGGTCTTCGGCGACTATGACGTCGACGGCGCGACGTCGAGCGCTGTGCTGCAGCGCTTTTTCCGCGCGGTCGGCAGCGATCTGCGCATCTACATCCCCGACCGTATCCGCGAAGGCTATGGGCCCAATGCGCCCGCGCTGATGACGCTGCGCGATGAGGGCATCAAGCTCATCATCACCGTCGATTGCGGAACCATGGCGCACAGGGTTCTCGGCGTCGCGCAGGATGCCGGGCTTGAGATCGTCGTCATCGACCATCATCAGGCCGAGCCTGCCTTGCCGCCTGCCTTCGCGCTCGTCAATCCGAACCGTCTCGACGACACAAGCGGGCAGGGCACTCTTGCCGCCGTCGGCGTCGCATTTCTTTTTATCGTCGCGATCAATCGCTTCCTGCGCGATGGCGGCTGGTATCGGACGCATGACGAGCCCGATCTTCTCTCGTTGCTCGACCTCGTCGCGCTCGGCACGGTTTGCGACGTGGTGCCGCTCACCGGCCTCAATCGCGCATTCGTGTCGCAGGGGCTTCGCGTCCTCGCGCGGCGGCGGAACATCGGCCTTGCGGCGCTTGGCGATGTGGCGCGGCTTGAGGGTGTGCCCGGTGCCTATCACCTCGGCTTTCTTCTCGGCCCCCGCGTCAATGCAGGCGGTCGCGTCGGGCGCTCCGATCTCGGCGCGCGTCTGCTGACGACCAGCGACGCAGAGGAGGCAAGCGCCATCGCCCTTGAGCTCGACGTGCTGAACAAGGAGCGACAGGCGATCGAAGCGCAGGTGCTTGAAGAGGCGCTGCAACAGGTCGATCTCGCGCTCGGCGCAACGCGCCGCAATTCGCCGCCGCCGCTTATCGTCGCTTTCGCAAAGGGTTGGCATCCGGGCGTCATCGGCATCGTCGCCGCGCGCCTGAAGGAGCGCTATGAGCGCCCGGCCATCGTCGTCGCCTTCGACAATAAGGGCGAGGGCAAAGGCTCCGGCCGTTCCATTCAAGGCGTCGATCTTGGCCGCGCCGTCACGGCGGCGCTCGAAGCGGGCCATCTCGTCAATGGCGGCGGTCATGCCATGGCGGCCGGTTTGACGATCCGCGAGGACAAGCTCGAGGCGCTTGTCGCTTTCCTCGAAGCGCGGATGAGCGTTGAGGTCAGCGCCGCATCCGAATCACGTGCGCTGCGCCTCGACGGGGCGCTGGCGGCGCGTGGCGCCAGCCGCGAGCTTTACGAAATGCTGGAACAGGCAGGCCCATATGGTTCGGGAAATCCCGAACCGCGCTTTGCCGTTCCCTCCATGCGGGTCGCTCACGCCGATATCGTCGGTAAGGGCCATGTTCGCTGCATGCTGACGGGTGAAGACGGCGCACGCCTCAAAGCCATCGCTTTCCGCGCCGCAGAGACGCCGCTAGGCCAGGCTTTGCTCGATCGGGGCACCGGTTTGATCCACGTCGCAGGCCGTCTCAAGGCCGATGATTGGCAGGGACGGCGCGGTATTCAGCTCACGATTGAGGATGCAGTCGCAACTCGGGACGCAGTTCCGTAAAAAGGCTCCACAAACTGGCTTAATCGGTCTTGTCAGAGTCGCTTCGGGCCCTTATAAGCCCGGTCAGTGGCCTTCGGGTCCAGCGCTTTGTGCGCCCTTCGTCTATCGGTTAGGACGCCAGATTTTCATTCTGGAAAGAGGGGTTCGACTCCCCTAGGGCGTACCACTTTCCCCGCCATTGGCGGGAAGGCGCGGGCCGGACATCCGGCTATCAATTTCCCAGCTCTGTTCTTTCTGTCATTCGCGATTGCGGGAAGGCTTTGCCATGCGTATCGAACGCGACAACTTTCATATTTTCACCGGCGGGCCGGGTTCGGGCAAAACCAGCGTCATCGAGGCGCTGCGCGCTCATGGGCATGTCTGCGTTGCCGAGGTCGGCCGCCAGATCATTCAAGAGCAGATCGCCATAGGCGGCGATGCGCTCCACACAGCCGATGCGGTCAAGTTTCGCGATCTGATACTGTCGCGCTCCATCTATACCTACAATCAGGTACAGGAACGCGAAGCGCCGGTCTTTTTCGACCGGGGTATCCCTGAACTCGTCGGTTACGGCGACCTGATCGGGGCCGACACGCCTGCCTATATCCACAAAGCCGCCGATTTATTTCGCTACAATAAAAGAGTATTTATCATGCCTCCCTGGGCTGAAATTTATGCTCAGGATGACGAGCGCAAGCAGGACTTTGCCGAAGCCGTCGCCACCTACCGCTTTGCGGCGGAAATCTACCCGAAACTGGGTTACGAACTTGTCGAAGTGCCGAAGTTTTCCGTCTCCGGCAGAGTGGATTTCGTTCTGGCTTCCATCGGATCGAAACCGGAAATCTGATCGAGGATCTTGAATGATGACGACCGCTCCGATGACTGCCAGCGAACTTCCCTTGGAGCGCATCGGGCGCGGCAAGGTGCGCGACATTTATGCAGTCGATGCCGAGCGCGTGCTGCTCGTTGCGACAGATCGCGTGAGCGCCTTTGACGTGGTGATGAATGAGGCCGTGCCGTTCAAGGGCGCTGTGCTGACGCAGATCAGCGCCTGGTGGTTCCGCCAGATGGAAGACGTGACGGCCCATCACATGCTGGCGGCCAGCGCCGCCGAGATCGTTGCCGCCGTGCCCGCGCTCGCCGGTCATGAGCGCGCCATTGCGGGCCGCGCCATGCTGTGCCGCCGCGCCACGGTCTTTCCGATCGAATGTGTGATCCGCGGCTATCTTTCCGGTTCCGCATGGAAGGAATATGCGGCGAGCGGCACACTTGCAGGTGAGCCGCTGCCCAAGGGTTTGCGCGAAAGCGACAGGCTGTCGCCCGCGATTTTCAGCCCGGCGCACAAGGCCGAAACCGGGCATGATGAAAACATCACCATATCGCGCATGCGCGAAACGGTCGGCGCGGAAGCGACGGCGGATCTTGAGCGGTTGACGCGCGCCGTCTATGAGCGCGGCCGCGCCGTTACCGAGACGCGCGGCATCATCATCGCCGATACGAAGTTCGAATTCGGCCGCGCCTCCGATGGCAGCATCATTCTGATCGACGAAGTGATGACGCCGGACAGTTCGCGCTTCTGGCCCGCGGATCAATATGCGCCGGGCCGCACGCAGCCGAGCTTCGACAAGCAGCCATTGCGCGACTATCTCGAAGGCTTGAAGAAGGCAGGGCGCTGGAATGGCGAAGCGCCGCCGCCGCCTTTGCCGTCTGAAGTCGTGGCGGAAACCAGCGCGCGTTATCTCGACGCGTTCAAGCGCGTGACAGGCGCGGCGCTCGATACAGCGTCATACGGCTGATCGCTGTCATCTGCGTTATTGCATCGTGACGCCTTGTTGCGATGCCGGAGAATTGGACTAGGCTCTTCTCATCCGCAAATGAGGAGACATTTCCCATGATCGACTTGTATTACTGGCCTACGCCGAACGGCAGGAAGGTCACGATCCTGCTTGAGGAAACGGGTTTGCCCTACAGGGTCGTGCCCCTTAATATCGGACGCGGCGATCAGTTCACGGAAGAATTCCTGAAGCTCAATCCGAACCATCGCATGCCCGCGATCGTCGACCATGATCCGACTGGCGGCGGCGCGCCCATCGGCATTTTCGAGTCCGGCGCGATCATGATGTATCTCGCCGAGAAGGCCGGAAAGTTCTGGCCGCAAACGCTGCGCGAGAAATATGAAGTGACCCAGTGGGTCATCTGGCAGATGGCAAATCAGGGGCCGAAGCTTGGCGAGTGCGGGCATTTCCGCCGCCTCGGCGACACTCAGGGCGACCAGTCCTATGCGGTTCGGCGTTTCACAGACGAGGCGAACCGTCTCTACGGCGTTCTCAACAATCGCCTTTACGACCGTCGCTATATTGCAGGCGACGAATATTCCATCGCAGACATGATCTCCTATCCCTGGTCCGTCGGCTGGAAGGCGCAGGGGCAGGACATTTCGGAGTTCAAATATTTCAAGCGCTGGTTCGATGAGATGCGCGCGCGTCCTGCCGTCGAGCGTGGCATGGCGGTGGGCGCCGATCTGTCGGACGATCCGGCGAAGCTGCCGCCCGAGGAGCTGGAGCGCCGCAAGAAAATTCTCTACAACCAGCGCGCACGGCCCGCGCCTGAGAAATAGCCTCAGAGCATCCGCTTCAGCAGTTCGAGCGCGAACTCGACGCTCTTCATGCGGATTTCTTCGCGGCCTATATCGCCGAAGCGCTGCATCTCGTGGATAATTCTGCGTCCACGGCGTGCGGCGCCGAAGTGAACGAGACCGACCGGCTTCAGCGCCGTGCCGCCGCCGGGACCGGCAACGCCCGTGACCGACACGGAAATCTGCGCGCGTGAATTGTTGAGCGCGCCTTCGGCCATGGCGCGCGCCACCGGCTCGCTGACTGCGCCGAAATCCGCAATCAGGTCGCCGGGCACGCCGAGCGAATCCCGTTTGGCTTCATTGGAATAGGTGACGAAGCCGCGCTCCACGACATCGGAGGAGCCGGGTATTTCCGTGAGCAGCGCGGCGATGAGGCCGCCCGTGCAGGATTCCGCCGTCGCGATCTTGACCTTTGCATCGCGACAATCGGCGAGCAGAAGCTCGGCGCGTTGTACCAGCGGACGGGGAAATATCGACATCAGAAGCCCTCGACGAATTTGCGCAAGACAAGCAGCACCATCATTGCATAGGCGGCGGCGATTATGTCGTCGAACATGATGCCGAAGCCGCCCTTGATCTTGCGGTCGGCGAGGCTCACCGGCCAGGGCTTCAGCACATCGAAGATACGAAAGCTGACAAAAGCCGCAGCCCATGCGAGCGGCGTCACCGGCATCATGGCCAGCACCAGCCATTGCGCGGCCACTTCATCGATCACCACTTGCGACGGATCGGGGCGACCCGCGGCTTGCGCATAGCGTCCCGCCGCCCATGTGCCCAGGGCGAAAGCAATGCAGGCCGCAACGACAAGCGCCAATGCGCCACCGAAATGCGCAATGAGCAGCGCGGGCGGCAATGCGGCAAGCGAGCCCCATGTGCCCGGCGCTTTCGGCAGAAGGCCGGAGCCGAACCATGTGGCGATGAGTGCGACCGGATCGCGAAGGCGCAGAGATGCGGGGAGCGGGGCGAGCCACGCCATCAGCGGAAACTGAGCGTCGCGAGCGCTTGCGCGGCGAGCCCCTCGCTGCGGCCTGTAAAGCCAAGCCCTTCGGTCGTCGTCGCCTTGATGCTGACGCGATCCATGTTCAGGTCGAGAATATCGGCAACGCGCGCGCGCATGGCTTCGCGCTGCGGTCCGATTTTAGGACGTTCACAGATGAATGTGACGTCGACATGGACGATGCGCGCGCCCGCGTCTCGCGCGAGTTTTGCGGCATGGGCTAGAAAGCGGTCCGACGACGCGCCCTTCCATTGCGGATCGCTTGGCGGGAAATGTTGCCCGATATCGCCTTGGCCGAGCGCGCCCAGTATCGCGTCGGTCAGCGCGTGCAATCCCACATCGGCATCGGAATGGCCGACAAGCCCATGCGTATGCGGCACCGGCACACCGCAAAGCATGACGTGATCGCCGGGTCCGAAGCGATGGACGTCATAGCCGGACCCCGTGCGCGTCTCGCCGCCGTTCATCAGAAGCCGTTCGGCGCGCGCAAGATCGTCGGCGCTGGTGATCTTCATATTGGCCTCGTCCCCCTCGATCATCGCGACCGGGATGCCAGCGCTTGCGGCGACTGCCACATCGTCTGTCAGTTCTGCGCCCGCCGCCTTGCGATGCGCGTCGAGAATAGCCGCAAAATGAAATGCCTGCGGCGTCTGCGCGCGCCACAGCCCGTCACGCGGTATCGTTTCGCCCGCAAACCCGTCGCTTGCGCGCCGCACCGTATCGGTGATCGGCAATGCGACCAGCGCGCCCGCATGTGCATCAAGCGCCTCGATGCTGCGCGAGATGATGCCGGGGCTGACCAGCGGCCGCGCGCCGTCATGGATGAGCACGCGTGACGGTTTCAGCGTTTCCAGCATTTCAAGGCCGAGGCGAACGGAAGCCTGCCGCGTTGCGCCGCCAAGACATAGGGGTGCGAGTTTCGGCAATCCCGCCGCCGCCGCTTCATAAGCCTCGCGGTCGTCTGGATGGATCACGGCCAGCACAATGTCGATGCCCGGATGCGTTGCGAATGCGGCCAGCGCTCGGCGCAGCACGGGCTCGCCCGCTAGCATCCGGTATTGCTTCGGCCCGCCCGGCCCGGCGCGTGTGCCCCGGCCGGCGGCGACTATGAGTGCCGCGACAGTCATATAAAGGTCTGTCGCATTCGGAGCGGGCGGGCGCAAGCCGAAACGGCTGCGGGCGGGGTTAAATCAGCGCTGGCCGGTGGGAGAAACCAGAAAAATATAGTCGCTGAGTTCGAGCCTGATCCTGCCGAAGCTGGCGATGCGGCAGGCGGCAATCGTCAGATCATAAAGCCTGCCGACAAAGGGGCTTTTCCTCCGCAGCGCCGCCCGGCGCGACGACTCGTAATAGATGAGCGCGGTCGCATCGCCGCTTTCCGATATGGCCACGCGCCGAAGCTGCTCAGGGTACATCGAATAGCGCATGAAAGTCGGGAAGGGCGGATAGCCCGGCTGTCCTGCCATTGTCAGCTTGAACAGGTGCCGCAACACCAGAACGTGGAACCAATGCGGCGTGAACTTCGTAATCATGCCGGACAGGGAATTCGGATTGGGCGCCGCCACGACAATCAATCCGCCCGGTTTGATCGCATTGAGGAAATTGGCGAAGACCAGCGCCGGATCGTCGAGATGCTCGAGCACATCCCAGCAAATGATGAGGTCGTAGCCTCGCGCGGGCAGTTTCTCGGTATGCAAATCGCCCAAAATCTTGTGCGCCGCATAGGTGTTCCGCTCAAGCTGCTCGCGCGAAATGTCGATCACGGTCACAACGGCATCATCATCGAGGTCGACCCGGCTCAGCGACCCGCCGCCCGCTTCGAGAACGGAGATCCCTCGCCTGTTTCCAAATTGCCGGGCGATGATGGCGCTCATCCGGGCCTTGGCTTCATCCACGCCGTCGCAAATGACGGGGGTTGACCTCGGCTCGATCAGGCCGGAAGAAAACAATATGTCGCTCATCAGGCCCCGCCTTCGCTACATCCGCCGCGTCGATCTAAAACAGATCAAAGGATTGTAGTTCCTTAGCGCTATCCGGGGATAAGAGACTGATCCACTTGTGCGCTCTTCGCACTTGCGGTAGATTGTTGAAAATTTGTGCAGCCCCCATTGGTGCCTATATTTTGACCATATCCATCGGCCCCCACACGCTTGCAACGCCGGTTTTGCTCGCACCCATGGCAGGCATCACCGACCTGCCGTTCCGGCGCTGCGCGAATAACCTCGGGGCCGGACTGGTCGTTTCCGAAATGGTCGCGAGCGATGAACTCGTTCGCGCGCGGCCCGATGTGGTTCGCCGCGCTGCCGGGGCAGGCGAGGTCGATCCGCTGGTGATCCAACTCGCAGGCCGTGAGCCTCACTGGATGGCGGAAGGCGCGCGGCTGGCGCAGGCGGCGGGCGCGCAGATCATCGACATCAATATGGGCTGCCCGGCCAAGACCGTGACATCGGGCCTTTCCGGCTCGGCCCTCATGCGAAATCTCGATCACGCGCTCACCCTTGTCGAGGCGACCGTCGGCGCCGTCTCGGTCCCGGTGACGCTGAAGATGCGTACAGGCTGGGACCACGAGACGCGCAACGCGCCGGAGCTTGCTCGCCGCGCCGAGGCCGCAGGCGTCAAGATGGTGACGGTGCATGGGCGCACGCGCTGCCAGTTTTACAAAGGCCGCGCCGATTGGGGCTTCATCGCTCGCGTCAAGGAAGCCGTCTCCATCCCCGTCATCGCCAATGGCGACGTGACGAGTTGCGAAGACGCAAAACAAATTCTCGCAGAGTCCGGCGCTGACGGCGTGATGATCGGGCGCGGCGCGCAGGGCCGTCCGTGGTTCCTCGCGCAGGTCGCGCATTACCTCGCAACGGGCGAGCATCTTGCCGCGCCGTCATGGGCGGAGCAGGGGCGTATCGTCGCCGCGCATTATCGTGACATGCTTTCCCATTACGGGCATGAGCTTGGCATGCGCATGGCGCGCAAGCATCTCGTCTGGTACCTCGAAGAAGCCTCGCGCGCTTTCCCCGACGATGCGATGGCGGTGAAAAACGAAGTCGTGCGGATGCGCGAGCCGCTTGCCGTTCTCGCCAGGCTTTCCCGCTTCTATGAGCGCGCGGAAGACGCCGCCGCAACCGTCGCGAGCGAGGCTGCGTGATGGCCCGGATCGCCAGGCCCGCATCGACGCAAGCCTTGCCGGAAGCGGCAGCGATCCTCAACGCCATGCCTCATCCTGTCATCATGGTCGATCGCGATCTGCGCATCGAATATGTGAATGACAGCGCCGAGCAGTTTTTTGCAGCCAGCGCCGCCGTTCTTCTGCATCACCCGTTGCGCGAGGTCGTCGCCTTCGGCAGTCCGGTCCTCTCGCTGATCGAGCAGGTTCTGGAGCATGGCGTTTCAGTCAATGAATATGGCGTCGAAATCGGCACGCCGAAATCCGGCGAGCGCGCCGTCGATATTCAGGTCACGCCGGTCAACGAATATCCCGGCCGCGTTCTGCTGATCCTTCAGGTGCGCACCATGGCGCATAAGATGGATCGTCAGCTCACGCATAGAGGCGCGGCGCGTTCCGTCACCGGCATGGCGGCAATTCTTGCGCATGAAATCAAGAACCCGCTATCGGGCATTCGCGGCGCAGCACAGTTGCTTGAGCTGAATGCCAGTAGCGATGACCGCACATTGACACGGCTGATCTGCGACGAGACGGATCGCATTTGCAAACTGGTCGACCGCATGGAGGTTTTCTCCGACGAGCGCCCCGTGCCGCGCGAGCCGGTCAACATCCATCTCGTACTCGGCCATGTGAAGCAGCTTGCCGCGACGGGCTTTGCGCATGGCATCAAAATTCATGAGGAATACGATCCTTCTCTGCCAGCGGTTCTGGGCGACAAGGATCAGTTGATTCAGGTGTTTCTCAATCTCGTCAAGAATGCAGCTGAAGCAATCGGCGGGCCGGAGGGCGAGATCATTCTGACGACCGCCTACAGGCCGGGCGTTCGCCTTTCCATGCCGGGCAGCCGGGATCGCGTGAGCCTGCCGCTTGAAATCTGCGTCATCGACGATGGCGCAGGTGTTCCAAACGATCTGATGCCGCATCTCTTCGATCCCTTCGTGACGACGAAGTCGTCCGGCACCGGTCTTGGCCTTGCCCTTGTCGCAAAGATCATCGGCGATCATGGCGGCATCGTCGAATGCGAAAGCCAGCCGCGGCGGACGATTTTCCGCGTCCTTCTGCCCATGCATACGGGCGAAACATTCACTTCGAGCAAGCTGTAACAGGAACAGGTTTTATATGGCGAGCGGCACAATTCTCCTGGCAGACGACGACGCGGCAATTCGCACCGTGCTCAATCAGGCGCTCGGCCGCGTTGGTTATGATGTGCGCGCGACGAGCAATGCGGCGACGCTGTGGCGCTGGGTTGCGCAGGGCGATGGCGATCTCATCATCACCGATGTCGTGATGCCCGATGAAAACGCCTTCGATCTCATTCCGCGCATCAAGCGCGCGCGACCGGAACTTCCGATCATCGTGATGAGCGCGCAGAATACGTTGAAGACCGCGATCATGGCCGCCGAACGCGGCGCATATGAATATCTCCCCAAACCCTTCGATCTCAATGAGCTGATCCGCGTCGTCGACCGCGCGCTCACCGCGCCGCGCGACAGGGGAGTGCCGCGCTCGACATTGCCCGAAGACGACAAGATTCCGCTCATCGGCCGCTCGCCCGCGATGCAGGACATCTACCGCGTTCTCGCGCGGTTGATGCAGACCGACCTCACGGTGATGATCTCGGGCGAAAGTGGCACCGGCAAGGAGCTTGTCGCTCGCGCACTGCATGATTATGGCAAGCGCCGCAACGGTCCTTTCGTCGCGATCAATATGGCGGCCATCCCGCGCGAGTTGATCGAAAGCGAATTGTTCGGCCATGAGAAGGGCGCTTTCACCGGTGCGAGCCAGCGCGCCACGGGGCGTTTCGAGCAGGCCGAAAGCGGCACGCTCTTTCTCGACGAAATCGGCGACATGCCGATGGAGGCGCAGACGCGGCTTTTGCGCGTGCTTCAGCAGGGCGAATATACGACCGTTGGCGGGCGCACGCCGATCAAGACCGATGTGCGCATCGTCGCCGCGACCAATCGCGATTTGCGCCAGCTCATCAATCTCGGCCTCTTTCGCGAAGACCTGTTTTTCCGCCTGAATGTCGTGCCGATCCGTCTGCCCCCATTGCGCGAGCGGACGGAAGACATTCCCGATCTGGTCCGGCATTTTCTGGCGCAGGCGGAAGCCGATGGCTTGCCGCCCAAGACCATCGATGCGGAAGGCATGGAACTCATCAAGCACTATCGCTGGCCGGGTAATGTGCGCGAACTTGAAAACCTCGTTCGCCGTCTCGCTGCTCTCTATACGGAAGAGACGATAGGCGCTTCGGTGCTTGCGGGCGAGTTGGCCGAGCCTGATTTCGGAAGGCCATCCGAGCAGGTGCCGACCGACGAGCCGCTGACCTCATCCGTCGAGCGGGCGCTGAACCGCCTGTTTGCCAGCGCTGGCGATACATTGCCGCCGCCCGGCCTTTACGACCGCATATTGCGCGAAGTCGAAAAGCCGCTATTCGGCATGACGCTGGCCGCCACGCGCGGCAACCAGATCAAGGCCGCGCATCTGCTGGGTATCAATCGCAACACGCTCCGCAAGAAGCTCCGCGATCTCGAGGTGCAGGTTGTGCGCGGGTTGAAGTAAAGGCCCGGGGCACCTTCATCCGACAAACCAATGTCACCCCGGCCTCGTGCCGAGGTCCAGGAGCCGCACGCTCCGCATATGACGCTCTGGATCCCGGCACAAGCCCGGGATGACAGCGGAACGTATAGCAACGACTAGTTCGAACGTCGCACGCTGTTCCTCGCCGCCTTCTTCTCGCCCGCAAAATCGAAAAACATTTCCGCGGGCGCGCGCATTCCCTCCGCTGCGCCGAGTAGCACCAGCGCGGTCGTCATCTCCAGCCCTTTCAGCGGCAGCCGCACCATATCGGAGGGTCCGGTATTGTGCTCGGCGAACCATCCAAGCGTAACGGCGGGAATGCGGAACTGGCGTCCATAGCGCTCGACGCCGATGCCGTTTCCCTCTGGCGGGATGAAAAGCTCCGCGCCTGCGCGCTGAAGAAACTCGGCAATCGGATCGTAGAACTGTGCGCCATGAGCGGGCGAGAGCATGGCGATCTTCATGCCAGCAATATCGTGCGGCTTGATTGCACCCTGCGTGGCGAGCGACGATTCCACCGGAACGAGCAGGCCCACCGGCTCGCGTCGCAACACAACCTGTTTCAGATCGTCTGGATAGAGCACTTCGCTGCTGTCGCGTTTTGTCGGCACCGCGTCGAAATCCTGTCGCGAGATCGGCATGCCGATAATAAGCGCGAGATCGAGTTTGTTGCGCGTCAGGTCGTCGACGAGTTCGCCTTGCCAGCGATTGTCGATGTCGAGGGAAATTTCAGGATGCGCCGCCATGAAGCTTTCGATGAGCTGCACACGTTGCGGAATATCGATCGTATAAAATGCAGCGCCGATGCTCAGGCGACGTGCGCTTTCAAGCCGGAGGTTCTTGATCGCACTCTTTATCCGTTCGCTTTCCTCGATCATGCGTCGCGCGTCGCTCAGAAAGGCGCGGCCCTCGCGCGTCAGCTCGATGCGCCGCGTCGTGCGAATGAAGAGATTGAAGCCTAGATGTTTTTCAAGTTCACGCACCTGCATGGATAGCGTCGGCTGCGTGACATGCAGCCGCTCTGCCGCCTTTGTGAATGAATGTTCTTCAGCCACGGCGACGAAGCAGCGAAGCGGTCTGCTTTCGAAATCCATCGGTTAGTTTTCCTCCCATAGAAAACTTTCTTCCTCACCGTCATTTATAGACGATCTTTATAAATCAGAGAAATCTTCCAATTGGACCGGCGGCGGCATGACGCCCACGATGCTCGAGGAGAAGTGAGGGAGGAGCGTCGGATGGCGTGCTGCGCATTTGCGGTGTTTCTGCTCGGCCAGATCGTTTTCGCGTTTGACCGCGCCCGCGACTTTGTTTTCGGCGTCTTCGGCGTGTCGGCAGCGAGGCCGGACACGCATGACCTTGCCGCTTCCTGGAGACCGGGCTGCGCGATGACTGTAGTGGCTGACCGGCCGTGGCATTTGCGGCGCTTCAGCGCGCCGCGTCTTGCCGTTGCCGCGGTCTGTCTTGAGCTTGTCGTCGCGACGGGCGGTGTCGTGGGCTGGTCCGCCTACGCCGGGCAGTCCGCCAGTCTCGATTTCGCCATGGCCTATATCTGCCGTGGCGGTCAGATCCTGCCGCTCTGAATTTCCATGCCATACAACAATAAGACTTGAGGGATCGCGTCATGACGACCATCGAACATAGCGGCGAAGCGTTGTTCTCGCGCAAGCGGGCAGGCGGCAACGGTCCGGTGACGAGCGCGCGTCTGCGCCGCACGGCGATGATCTATGCCGCAGTCTGGTTTGCCGGATTGCTGCCCGTCCTCATCGGCGCGTCTGCCGGCTGGCAGGCTTTCGGCCTCGGGCTCTGGATGCCGGGTGCAGGTTTTGCGGCCGTCGGCGGCTGGGCGATATTGCTCTTTCCACTGACGATCATGCTTTTTGTCGTCTCGCTCATCGCCTGGTTTTGGGCGGGTCTTGTGCTCGCGCCCGTGACGGTTTGGGCGGGTGCTGCACTTCTCGCGGGTGCCATGGCCTCTGAGACGGCTTGGCCGGGCGCGCATGTGGTCGTCGCGCTCTGCATGGCAGGCACGGCATTTTATTTCCGCAGTCGCGGCGAGAAGCGGCGTGAAAAAGACAGGCAGAAATTCGTCGCCCGCACGGGTTTCCTTCCGGCCTCGCTTGCCGAGGTCGAGGCGCGGACCGCCGCCGTGCCGGACGCCGCCGCGCGCGAAATGTCAGCCGATGATCTTGCCGCGCTGCGCTATGTGCTCGACCGCGCCCTGCAGCCCGTCGAGGAGTTCAACGGCTTCAACATCATCGACCAGTTCCAGCCCGCCGCGTTGCGCTATCAGATCAACCATATGGGTTTTACCCTCGGTATTGCGCAGGGCAGCTACACGCCGAATTTCACCGGCTATATGGGCGAGGCGCAGCGCAACCTCATCTCGAAATATCTGCTGCGCAAAGTCTGGGGATATTGGGTTTACGAATCTTGCTGGGGACATCTTAATTTCACGAACTTCGACCCCGCCAATCGCGACAACATTATGCTCACCGGATGGTTCGGAATGCATGTCGGCCAGTACATGCTGAACAGCGGCGATCGGCGTTACGCGGAAAAAGGCAGCCTCACATTCAAGCTCAACGAGCGCACAGCCTATGTGCATGATTTTCACTCAATCATTGGCTCGGTTGTGCAGAATTATGAGCACTATCAGTCACAGTTCTGTTTGTTCCCCTGCGAGCCGAACTGGATATACCCGATCTGCAATCACTACGGCATGACTTCGCTCGTCGTGCATGACAGCCTCTTCGGCACGCAACACACGGCGCGATTTCTCCCCACCTGGCTCGACAAGCTCGACACGGAATTCACCGACGAGAGCGGTTCGATTATCGGTTTGCGGTCGCAGCATACCGGCTTTGAATTGCCGTTTCCGGTGGGCGAGGCGGGCTATGCGAATTTCGCCAATTGCTTCTCGCCCGAACGCGCCCGGCGTCTCTGGGCCATCGCGCGCAAGGAGATCGAACCGGCCTTGACGAGAGATGCCGAAGGGCGGTTGCGGATAAGTCTGCCCGGCAAGGGCATCGACGCCGGGAATTACAGCACCGGCCACACGGCCGCCTATTCCTCGATCCTCGCCGGTGCGCGCGAGTTCGGGGATAACGAACTTGCCGACGCCGCCCAGCGCTCCCTCGACCTTGATTGCGGCTTGAGCACAGAGGGCGGGGTGCGGGCCTATCTCAAGGGTTCGAACCTCGCCAATACCAATGCCGTAATGGGACGATTGATGCGGACAGGCGATTTCCGCCGCTCCTTCGTCGAAGGCCCATCGGCTGCAACGCTGGCCGGTCCCGTTCTCGCACGGGCCAGATATCCTGACGTTCTTGTCGCCCGGGCGTTCAGCAATGGCGACGATCTGGACCTTGTCCTCCATCCCGGTGCCGTGCCTGGCCCCCAACAAATCACGCTCGAACGCCTTCGGGCGGGTGCGGATTATCTGGTCGAAGGTGCCGAACCCGGGCGCTTCACCGCGAGCGGGGAAGGGAAAGCAGCATTGACCGTCGATCTGACGGGACGCACCCGGATCATTGTCAAACTCACCCAATAACGGGGGCAATCCACATAAGGCGTGGTAAACTTGTCACATTCCTGTTGATCGGGCGTGTTCTGTAGGCCACAATGGCCCTTGCCGTTAGTGGCATGTGGCGCATTTGGCACGGGAAATTTGGGCTTGGTCACCGTCGATCATGCTGTTTCGTGCCCGCCGCCGGAACTATGACCGGGTCCAGGACGGGAAATGACGACAGTAGAACGCGTCGACAGGACAAGCTGGGACAACCGGCTCTGGCGACTTTTTTCCCGCAGAGGGTTTTCGGGCACGCTGGCGATCGGTCTGGCGATCGTCGCGATTCTGCTTGGCTCGTTCACCTACATGACGCTGACCGGGCTTGCGCCATTGCCGCCGAGCCGCGGCCTCGTCATTGCGCTGTTGCTCGGAAACCTCGCGATTGTTCTGACCCTCTTCGCGCTCATTTGCTGGCGCGTGGTTCGGATCATCATTGCACGGGTGAGCGGCGCGGCGGGGGCAAAGCTCCATGCGCGCCTCGTCGCCATGTTCTCCATCGTTGCCGTAATGCCCGCCATCATCGTCGCGGTCTTTGCGGCTGTGACGCTCAACCGGGGACTGGACGCCTGGTTCAGCCAGCGCACACAGGTCATCATCTCCAACGCCCAGACGGTCGCCGAGGCCTATCTGAGCGAGCATCAGCACGTCCTGCGTGGCGATACGCTGGCCATGGCGACCGACCTCGATCGCGCGGCGCCATATCTGGCTTCAACGCCCGAGCGTTTTCAGGAGCTTGTCGGGACACAGGCGGCACTTCGTTCGCTGCCCGCCGCCTATCTCATCAACTCCAAGGGCCGTGTGTTGGCGCGGGCGAGCATCGCCGGGCTGCCCGCCATCGGCATTCCATCGCCGGAGCAGTTTGCGGCTGCCAGCAAGGGGGAGGCGGTGCTCTTCACCGTCGACGCGGTCGATCAGATCCGGGCGCTGGTCAAGCTGCCATCCCTTGACGACACGTTTCTCTACGTGGCCCGGCCCGTCGATTCCCGCGTTCTCGAGCATCTTGCCCAGACGCGCGAGGCGATGAGCGAATATAAGAGCCTTGAGCAGCGGCGAATAACATTTCAGGTCACATTTGCGCTTATCTACGTTGCCGTCGCGCTGGTGACGCTGCTTGCGGCTGTCTGGCTGGGTCTGTGGGCGTCGAACCGGATTGTCGACCCCATAGGCAAGCTGGTCGAGGCCGCGGAGCGCGTTTCAAGTGGTGATCTGGGTGCGCGCGTCGAGCCTGGCGAGACGGGCGATGAGCTTGACGTGCTGAGCAGCGCCTTCAATCGCATGACGAGCCAGCTTGAAAGTCAGCGCAACGATCTGATCGAGGCAAATCACCAGCTCGACCAGCGGCGGCAATTCACCGAAGCCGTGCTTTCCGGCGTCAGCGCGGGCGTGTTGGGCCTCGATAATGAAGGCCGCATCAATCACGCGAACAGGGCCGCATCGCGCTTCTTCGGCAGCGTGGATGCCGATCTTGTGGGCCGCGATATCGCCGTTGCAGTCCCCGAGATGGCCGAGGTTGTGAGCGAAGCGCAGGCGCATCCCGAGCGCCGTGCGCAAACCCAGATAGCGATTCAGCGTGAAGGCCGCGAGCGCATGCTCAGCATTCGCGTGACGAGCGAAGTAACGGATTCGGGTCTTGGCGGCTTCGTGCTGACATTTGACGACATCACGGAGCTTGTCAGCGCGCAGCGGACCTCCGCCTGGGCCGATGTGGCGCGGCGTATCGCGCATGAAATCAAAAATCCGCTGACGCCGATTCAGCTATCGGCGGAGCGCCTGAGGCGCAAATACAGCAAGGAAATTCTGACCGACCCGGAAGTTTTCCAGCAATGCACCGACACGATCATTCGTCAGGTGGGTGACATTGGCCGCATGGTGGACGAGTTTTCCTCGTTCGCGCGCATGCCATCTGCCGTCATGAAACCTGTCGAGCTGAATGAAGTCGTCCGTCAGGCGGCGTTTCTTCAGCGCGTGGGGCATCCCGAGATCGAATATGTCCTCGATCTGCCGCTGACATCCGTATGGCTCGATTGCGACGGGCGGCTGGTCAGTCAGGCGCTGACCAATATTCTGAAGAATGCGGCGGAGGCCATTCGCGGCCACAACGCAGCGGAGCATGGCGATCAGGATGTCGAGGAAGGCGAGCTCGGCCGCATTCTCGTTCAACTGACGGAAGCGCCGGATCTTGTTTCCATCGTCGTCACGGATTCAGGCTGTGGCTTGCCGCAGGCCAACCGCACGCGTTTGACCGAACCCTATATGACGACCCGTATCAAAGGCACCGGGCTTGGGTTGGCCATCGTCAACAAGGTGATGGAAGACCATGGCGGCACATTGTGGCTGGAAGACGCGCCAGCGTCAGAAGGCTGGGAGAGCGGCGCGCGCGTGCGTCTTTCTTTCCCGCGCCTGCATCAAGAGACGACCGAGACGACCGAGACGAACGAGCTGAACGAGGCAGTGCATGACATCTGAGATTCTGATCGTCGACGATGAAGCGGATATTCGCGAACTCGTTGCCGGCATTCTGAACGACGAGGGTTACGACACGCGCGTCGCCGGTGACAGCGACGGTGCGTTGGCAGCCATCGAGGCGCGGAGGCCAGGTCTTCTGGTGCTCGACATCTGGCTTCAGGGGAGCCGCCTTGACGGGCTGGAGCTTCTTGATGTCATCCACGAGCGGCATCCCGATCTGCCGGTCGTGATCATCAGCGGGCATGGCAACGTCGAGACGGCGGTTTCGGCGATCAAGAAGGGCGCTTACGACTTTATCGAAAAGCCGTTCAAGGCCGATCGCCTCATTCTCATCGTTCGCCGCGCTCTCGAGGCTTATCGTCTGCGCCGCGAGAATGACGAATTGCGCGTTCGCGTCGGCGACGACACGACGCTGATCGGCGTTTCGGCCGCTGTCGCCCATGTGCGCCAGATCATCGACAAGGTCGCACCGACCGGCAGCCGCGTGCTCATCACGGGACCGTCGGGTGCTGGCAAGGAGGTCGTGGCGCGGCTGCTGCATTCGCGCTCACGCCGTGCCGCGCATTCATTCGTTGCCATCAACACGGCCACCATGGCGCCTGAGCGTATGGAGAGCGAACTCTTCGGCACCGAGGCGTCGGCGGCCGGACCGCGCAAGGTCGGCGTCTTCGAACAGGCGCATGGCGGCACGCTCTTCCTCGATGAAGTCGCTGAAATGCCCATCGAAACGCAGAGCAAGATTTTGCGCGTTCTGGTGGATCAGACTTTTGAGCGCGTTGGCGGCGGGCCGAAGGTGAAGGTTGATGTTCGCGTCGTCTCATCTTCGAGCCGCGATCTCACCGAGGAGATCGCCAAGGGCCGTTTCCGCGAAGATCTGTTTCATCGCCTGAATGTCGTGCCGATCCAGGTGCCGCCGCTTTCGACGCGGCGCGAAGATATCCCGCTGCTCGTCGATTATTTCATGGGGCTGATTTCCAAGACGACGGGCCTTCCTGCTCGCATCATTTCGGAAGATGCGATGGCGGCGCTTCAGGCGCATGATTGGCCGGGCAATATCCGCCAGCTTCGCAACAATGTGGAGCGCCTCCTTATCCTTAGCTCCGGCGATCCTGCGGGCATCGTCACGGCGGACATGTTGCCCGCCGAGGTTGGTTCGTCTGCGCAGATCACCGTCAATGGCGCAGGCGGGGAACACATCATGGCGCTGCCGCTGCGCGAAGCACGCGAGACGTTCGAGCGTGAATATCTGATGGCGCAGATCAGCCGCTTCGGCGGCAATATCTCGCGCACCGCTGCCTTTATCGGCATGGAGCGTTCGGCGCTGCATCGCAAGCTGAAGTCGCTTGGTGTCGCAACGACGAGCCGCGCAGATATCATCGCCTGAATGTGAACCGGGGAGCCATCTTGTCTCGCATCGCTTATGTGAATGGTCGATATGTTCGTCATGCCGAGGCGGGCGTCCATATCGAGGATCGTGGCTACCAGTTCTCCGATGGCGTTTACGAAGTTTGCGGCGTGCGCGGCGGCATGCTCATGGATGAGGAGCTGCATCTGGGGCGTCTCCAGCGCTCCTTGAGCGAGCTTCGCATCCCGATGCCCATGAGCCTTGCCGCGCTCCGCATTGTCTTGCGCGAGGTCGTGAAGCGAAACGAGGTTGCCAACGGCATGATCTATTGTCAGGTGACGCGCGGCGTCGCGCCTCGCGATCATCCGTTTCCGCCCGCGGGGATAAAGCCCGCCATCGTCATCACCGCGAAACGCCTGAATGAGGCGCGTGTCGCGGCGGCGGTGGAGAAGGGCGTTGCCGTCATGACAATGCCCGACCAGCGTTGGGCGCGGCGCGACATCAAATCCGTATCGCTGCTTGCCAATATTCTGGCCAAGCAAACCGCCCGCGAGGCGGGTGCTTATGAGGCATGGCTTGTCGATCCGGACGGTTTCATTACTGAGGGCTCTTCGACCAATGCCTGGATCGTGGACAAGGACGGGCGCGTCGTCACGAGGCCGTTGAGCGCGGACATTCTGGGCGGAATTACCCGGCATGTGCTCCTTGAAGCGGCAGCCCGGGAGGGTATCGAGATTGTCGAGCGACCCTTCACGGTGGATGAGGCGCGGACCGCTCGCGAGGCCTTTGTCAGCGCTTCGACGGCTATCATCATTCCCGTCATTCGCGTCGACGACATGGTGATCGGCAATGGCGCGCCGGGCTCGACTACCATGCGCCTGCGCCGGGCCTATGCCGCCAGTGGCGTATTAAGCTGAGTTTGGACGGTCGTCCGCCCGCCGACAGAAGAAAAAATGACCATAACGACCTGTTGAAGCGAATTCGCACTTGCAGCAATTCTTAATTAGCCCAGATTGTACTTAGGCCGCACCTTTCGCCCCGCCGGGGCAAAGACAATATATGATGAGGCCAGCCGGTGCGGTTGAGCTGGCCCAACCCAATGCGACAATGGGGTTTACCCATGAGTGAGAAGACTCATAACTTGCAGGATACGTTCCTGAACCATGTGCGGAAGCATAAGGTCACGCTGACGATTTTTCTGGTCAATGGCGTGAAGCTTCAGGGCGTCGTGACGTGGTTCGACAATTTTTGTGTGCTGCTGCGTCGAGATGGCCACTCGCAACTCGTGTACAAGCACGCCATATCGACAATTATGCCAGCTTCGCCAGTCCAGCTCTTCGAGCCGGGTGGAAGCGGCGAAGAGGCTTGAACCTCTTTTCCGGAGTCGTGAGACCAGCTTTTGAGTAATGAGACCTTAGTCGGCCCATCGCGCGACGCGACGCGCGCTTTCGTGCTCGTTCCTTGGTTGAAGTCAGCCGAGCATGATGCACGAAAGCGCGGTAGACCCTTGCGTTCGCAGGAGGCGCGTCTCGAGGAGGCTGTGGGCCTTGCCGCCGCCATTCATCTGGACATTGTCGGCACGGCCGTGGCGCCGATCGTAGGCGCGCGGCCTGCGACGCTGATCGGCGAAGGCAAGGTTGATGAGCTGAAGGGGCTTTTCGAAGAGCTGCAAGTCGAGCTTGTCATTGTGGACGGGCATCTTTCGCCTGTGCAGCAGCGCAACCTCGAAAAAGCCTGGAACCTCAAAATCCTCGACCGCACGGGCCTCATCCTCGAAATTTTCGGGGAGCGCGCAAATACGCGCGAAGGCTCACTGCAGGTCGAGCTTGCTCATCTGAATTACCAGAAAAGCCGCCTTGTCCGCAGTTGGACACATCTGGAGCGCCAGCGCGGCGGCTTCGGCTTTCTTGGCGGCCCGGGCGAAACCCAGATCGAAGCCGACAGGCGCGTCATTCAGGAACGCATCGCCAAGATCGAGAACCAGCTCGATCAGGTGAAGCGCACGCGCGAACTTCATCGCAAGACACGCCGCGAGGTGCCGTATCCGATTGTTGCTCTTGTGGGCTACACGAATGCGGGCAAGTCGACGCTGTTCAATCGTCTGACGGCGGCGGGTGTCTTTGCGGAAAACCTTCTATTTGCGACGCTTGATCCGACAATGCGTGCGGTCGCGCTGCCGAGCGGACGCAAGATCATCCTGTCGGATACGGTCGGCTTCATTTCGGATCTGCCGACGCATCTGGTCGCCGCATTCCGAGCCACGCTTGAAGAGGTTCTCGAAGCCGAGGTCGTTCTGCATGTGCGCGATGCTGCGCATGAAGAAAGCGATATTCAGAAAGCGGACGTAGAAGCGGTTCTCGCGTCGCTCGGCCTCGTGGGCGAAAAGGTGGAGGGCGTGCCGCGCCCTCTCGTCGAAGTGCTGAACAAGATCGACAGCCTCGATGAGGCTCGCCACGATGCCGTCGTCAATAGTGCGGAGCGGGCGCCTCTGACGGTTGCCGTGTCTGCACTGACCGGCGAAGGCGTCGATGCGCTGCTGGCATTGATCGATACTCTCATCATCGACAAGGGTGTGCCCGTTCACATCACCTTGCAGGCGGGCGAAGGCGAGGCGCTGGCATGGTTCCATGAGCATGGGCAGGTGCGTCGTCGCGATGTCGGCGAGGACGGGTCCACGACGCTTGATGTGAGCTTGCCTGAGGCCGAACTTGGACGGCTGGAGAAGCGCTTTCCCGGCTTGCAGGCCCGCATGTCTATCGCCGCCGTAAAGGCAGCGGAATGATGTCTGCTCTGGTTGATGAGGTTGCCGATCTGATGCGGGAGGTTGCCGCGCGGGAAATCCTGCCGCGCTTCCGTCTGCTGACGGATGGGGATATCGAGGAAAAATCCAAGGGCGACTATGTGACTATCGCCGACCGTGACGCGGAGCTGTGGTTGAGCCCGCGTCTTGAGGCGCTTCTGCCGGGCTCCATGGTGCTTGGCGAGGAGGCCGCCGCTGCCGACCCAAAGAAACTGTCACTGGCGCAAAGCGATGCGCCGTTCTGGACTGTCGACCCCATCGACGGAACGGGCAATTTCGTGGCGGGCCGGGAGACCTTCGGCGTGATGATTGCGCTGGTGAACAAGGGCCGGGTGCGCAGCGCCTGGATCTATTTTCCGCTCTCGGGCGATCTTGCCGTGGCGGAAGAAGGGGCAGGTGCCTTCTGGCATTCCGGCGACACTGTCCAACGGCTTTTTGCCGGACGTTCCGCAAACGATGTATCGAGGATTTCGGGCGCCTTCAACGTTCGGTTCATGGCCGAGGAGTGGCGCGACCGGGTCGAGCTTTTCGCAGATACGGTGCCGCGTAAATCGACCTATCTCTGTTCGGCATGGGACTATGTGAGCTTGGCGCGCGGCGCGCATGATCTCGTCACTTATAACCGCATGATGCCATGGGATCATGCGCCGGGATCGCTGATCCTGCGCGAAGCGGGCGGCGTGTTGCGCAGTCTGGATGCGGGTGCCGACTATATGCCCGCGACACTCGCCGCGCCGCATCTGGCCGCTCGTGACGAAGAGGGTTGGCAGCGATTTGCTGCGGCCATCCGCAACGCAGTCTGATGCAGCTATTCGCGCTCTTCGCGTTTAGCCTCGTTCCACATTGCATCCATTTCATCCAGGCTTGATTGCGAAGGCTCGCGGCCTTGTGCTGCAAGCATTTCCTCGATCCGCCCGAAGCGGCGGCGGAACTTTGCGTTGGCGCGGCGCAAGGCAGCCTCGGGATCGACCTTGAGATGGCGTGCAAGATTTGCGTAAACGAAAAGCATGTCGCCCAGTTCGTCTTCCAGCCGGTCGTGCTCGCCGCCCTTGGCGACCTCGTGGGAAAGCTCCAGCATCTCCTCATTGAGCTTGTCGAGGACTTCCGCGGTGCCCGGCCAGTCGAAACCGACTTGCGCTGCGCGTTTCTGAAGCTTCAGCGCGCGTGAAAGCGCGGGCAGGGCGAGCGGCACATCGTCGAGAATGCTGGCACGCGCAGGCTTGCCCTTCATGGCCTTTTCCTCGGCCTTGATTTCTTCCCATCGACCCGCAACGGTTCCTGCGGAACGTGCGCTCTCATCGCCAAAAACATGCGGGTGGCGACGGATCATTTTCTCGCAGATCGCCCGGACGACATCCTCAAACGTGAATACGCCAGCCTCGCGCGCCATTTGCGCGTGGAAGACGACCTGCAAAAGCAGATCGCCCAGCTCGTCGCGAAGCTCATCCATGTCGCCGCTCTCGATCGCATCGGCGACTTCGTAAGCCTCCTCGATCGTATAGGGCGCGATGGTCGCGAAGTTTTGCTCAAGGTCCCAGGGGCAACCGCCGTCGGGCGAGCGCAACTTCGCCATGATCGCCAGCAGAGCGTCGATCTGCATCGGTTTGTCGGCTGTGTCGGCGCTCAGCGGAGCCTCCTGAATGGCGTCAGTCTGCCGGCTTGTCTACGAGACCGCCTGCCGTGCCGACGTCCACGACTGCCGCCGCAGCTTCGGTCAGGGGATTCTCGGCATGTGCGGCGTCGCGCTCGGTGAGCTTGCGGCGAATATCTTCCTGTGCGGCCCGATCGAGCGGGAATTTCCACATGACGGCAGCGGCTGCGAGCATGAAGAGCGACGGCAGCACGACATAGAGGGCAGCGAGCTGGTTCAGCGTCTCAGGCGTATTCACGCCCTTGGCGTCGAAGCCGATGAGATCGAGGATCGGATAGGTGATGCCGACGGCGAGCGCGCTGCCGACTTTGCCGGTGAGGCTCAACAGCGAGAAATAAAGCCCCGTGCGCTGCTGGCCCGTTTGCAGATTGTCGTAGTCGGTGACGTCCGCCATGACCGAGCGCAGCAGGAATGAGCCCGCGCCATAGGCCAGCCCGTAAAGCGTAAAGCCCAGAAAGAGCCACCAGAATTCGCCGCGCGGGAACAGCAGCACGATCGGCAGGACCACGGCGCCATAGATCATGGCAATCGACAAGGCGCGATGCTTGCCGATCCTGTGCGCGATCTTGATCCAGAAGGGCACGCCGACAAAGCCGGCGACGAAATAGATGAGCAGCAGCAGGCTCGCGGATTTGGCGAGGCCAAAGACATGCGCTGTGAAGAAGATGTAGAGCGCGCCGGTGATGCTCGGCGCTATGGCGACGAAGAGGTCGGCGATCAGCATGCGCTGAAGGATCTTGTCGCGGATGATGACGCCCCATGCTTCCGCAAAGGGGACGTGATGCGCCGGTTTGACATGCGTCCGCTCGCCCACCATGCGCACGGCAATGCCGATTGTCACAGGCAGAAGGATGATGATGAACCAGCCCATGGCCGACATTTTCATGAAGCCGTCGCCATGTCCGCCCGCCGAGTTCTCGATAATGGCGGGCAGGGTGAGCACGGTGAACATGCCGAAGATCAGCGCGAATTCGCGCGCGCCCTGAATGGTCGAGCGCTCGTTGTAATCGTTGGAAAGCTCGGCGCCCCATGACATGTGGGTGATCGAACTCAGCGAATAGCCGCAATAGACGATGAAGAGGACGATCGTCAGATAGATGGGGCCAGCGCCGGGAAGCGGCATGAAAAGTAGATAGCAGGAGATCATCAGCAGAGGCACGGAGATGACGAGCCAGTGACGTCTGCGGCCCCAGCGTGCCGGGAACTTATCGGTGAAGACGCCGACAAGCGGATCGACGAGCACGTCGCCCAGGCGCACCAGCATGAAGATCATGCCGACGAGGGTGAGGCTCAGTCCCACATCTTGCGAATAGAAGGCCGGCAGGTAGACGACAAGGGGTAGGCCCAAAGCCGAAATTGGAATCGATGGCAGGCTGAAAGCCCCGATTTGCAGCTTCGAAACGCGATTGTCATTCATACCAGGCGCATCCTCATTGGCGCCGGTCTATGCCGGCTTTTGCTCTTTGTATGCGCTAAAGGAACCGATCGCGAGAAATTTGTCTATCGTTCAAACGGCCCATACCGGCAAAGGCGCCGCTGCGTCAGGCGAATAATTCATCGGCTACATAAGGATTGCCGCGTCGCTCCGCGCCGAAGGTCGAGAGCGGCCCGTGGCCGGGTACAAATGTCACGTCGTCGCCGAGCGGCCAGAGCCTTTCGCGAATGGACGAGATGAGTGCCTGATAGTCGCCGCGCGGCAAATCCGTGCGACCGATCGAGCCGTTGAAGAGCACGTCGCCGACGATGGCGAGGCGGGAGGGCTCGTGAAAAAAGACGATGTGGCCGGGCGTGTGTCCGGGGCAATGGCGCACGTCGAAGGTGAGACCGGCGACTTCAACCGTATCGCCATTCTCGAGCCAGCGGTTCGGCTCGAACCCGGGGACGGGCGGAAAGCCATATTTTTCGCTCTGCGCGGGCAATTCGGAGATCAGGAACAAGTCGTCTCTGTGCGGCCCCTCAATCGGAATATCGAGGCGCGCGGCAAGCTCTCCCGCGGCGGCGGCATGGTCGAGATGGCCGTGCGTGAGCAGTATCTTTTCGAGCGTTATACCCAGCTCGCTGACGGTCTGCATGATGCGGTCGAGGTCGCCGCCGGGGTCGCTCACCGCGCCGCGCATGGTCTCGTCGTTCCACAGCAAGGTGCAGTTTTGCTGGAACGGAGTGACTGGAAGAATCGCTGCCTTGAGACTCATTCGTGCCGCGCATGTTCAATTTCGGGGTGAAGCAAACTAGGCAGCCGCATCGCGGATGTCCAATGTTGACGGGCTTTTTCGCGTTTTTGCCCCGAAATCTGTGCATAAAAGGGCATTACACGAACGAAAGAAGCCTTGGGGCACAGCAAACTCTTGGTGTTTTGCACAAACTTGTGAAAGATAGCTGCAGCTTCCACCAAGGACGAATCATCAATCATGGCCACAAAACCTGCCGCAAAAACTGCCGCAAAGGCTGCCGCTCCCGCTGCAAAGCCTGCTGCAAAAGCTGCCGCTCAAGTCACCATCCCGCTCTCGAAGATCATCGCAGAGCTGGCTGAGACCCATGAAATGTCGAAAAAGGCGACCGCCGCCTTGTTCGAGGACTTTGTCGCGCTGACGGTCAAAAACCTGAAGAAGGGGAACAAGGTTCGCATCACCGGCCTTGGCATTCTCGCAGTTCGCAAGCGCGCCGCGCGCATGGGCCGCAACCCTGCCACGGGCGAAGCCATCAAGATCAAGGCGTCGAAGAAAGTCGCCTTCCGCGTCGCGAAGGATCTGAAGGAAGCGATCTGATCGCTTTCTGATCCGCTCGCCGGATAGTCTGAAAGACACGACAGCTTTACGGTTGTCGCGAAAGGCGGTTCTTCGGAACCGCCTTTTTGTTTTGTCGTTGCGGTACGCTTGGCGGGGCTGCTATCAAAACGACCTTCTGGCCTTGGGGCGCAGTTGCTCGCGGGCCTGCAAACAGGGATTTCAAAAATGGCGATCAAGCGGCTGAGCCCCGGCAAGCGGATGAGCGAAGGCGTCGTGCATGGCGATCGGGTCATTCTGGCCGGTCAGGTTGCGGTTGACGGTCCGGCGTCGATCAAGGGCCAGTCGGAACAAGTCCTGAAACAGATCGACGAATTGCTGGCTGCCGCAGGCACGGACAAGTCCAAGCTGCTCTTCGCGCAAATCTTCCTTGCCGATATGGCCGACTATGCGCCCTTCAACGAAGTGTGGGACAGCTGGATCGATCCGGCAAACCCGCCTGCACGCGCCTGCATTCAGTCGCCGCTGGTGCGACCTGAATGGAAGGTCGAAGTGCAGGTCACAGCGGCGATCTGATCGACCTAACTCCATGCGTCCTCATTTCGAGGCGGCGCATGGAGTAGATCATTCGTATACGGATTTTATTGAGGAAAGCGCTCCAGGCATTTTGGGGGCGTCAACCCATAAGCCCTATGCCGCCACTCGCGATGAGCATCAGCCCGATGAGCGAGAGGCCTGCCAACAATGTCGGGCGGAAGCGTTCCGGCGGGACGCGATCATAGACGCGTTTTCCAATTTCAACACCGACCAGCGATGCGGGGATAAGCATTGCCGCATGCAGGAAGATTTGCGTGTTGAGCCCGTCCGTCGCTGCGAGATAGGCGATGGCGACGATATCGATCACAAAGAAATACAGGATGATCGAGCCGCGCAAGCGAGGCGCATCGGGCAGGCGCGCGGACAGAAAGAGGACCGCAGGTGGCCCGCCCATGGCGAAAGCGCCATTCATGAAGCCTGACAAAGAGCCGGCTGCTACAGGCATCCAGCGTGCCGGACCCAGACTGAGTTGGGGCGCCCGCAACATTGTGAGCGTCGACCCCAGAATGGCGACGCCAAGAAGAACCTTGCAAAGCAGCACGGGCAGGTCGTGCAGCAAGATGACCCCGATGACGGTGCCCGCCGCAGCACCGAGAACCATCGGGTTGATGGTCGGCCAGGCGCAGTTCTTCATTTCCTTCGGAACCAGTTTCAACCCGAGCACAAGCTCAATGACGAGCACGATGGGAACGAACGCCTGAGGTGGAAGAACGAAGGTGAGGCCGGCTCCCGAGACGATGGCGAAGGCGAATCCGGACCAGCCGCGGACGATTCCCGCGATAAGCACGATCGCCATGCTCGCCGTCAGCTCGACCACACCAAAAGACAACATTTTTGGCTCCCGCATGTTTTTCGGGGGTGACAGCTATACCTCCATATGAAATTATTCAATCAGAATTTCATTTCAGTGAAATTTCTTTCATGTGAGGTTTCGTGGCCCAGCCGACCCAACCAAGCCCGGTTCCGGAACCCCGGACGTCCGGCGAATCCAAAATTGGCGACCAGATCAGGGATCTTCGGAAGGCGCGGGGCTGCACGATTGTGGAACTCGCCGACAGGATAGGCCGCTCGGTCGGCTATCTCAGTCAGGTCGAGCGGAACATCTCATCGGTGTCGATTCCGACGCTTCAGAAAATTGCCGATGCGCTTGGCGTTCAAGTGAGCTGGTTTTTCCACGGCGGTCGCGAAGTTCCCGAAGGGGAGCGCGATTTCATCGTCCGTCGCGACAATCGGCGTTCGTTGACCTTTGGCGATACCGGCGTTCACGAGGAACTGCTTTCGCCGAATTTGTCCGGCGCTCTGGAACTCATCATGACGACCTTCAAGCCCGGTAGCTGGACGGGTGAAGAAGACCGCATTCGTAAAGGCGAAGAGGCCGGCCTCGTTCTTGAAGGCGTTCTGGAACTCTGGGTTGAGGGGCAGCACTTCCTGCTCTCGCCGGGTGACAGTTTCACCTTTCGTCGCTCAGGTCCGCACCGTTGCCACAACCCGGGCCAGGTCGACACGCGCGTGCTCTGGATCATGACGCCGCCTTCTTACTGACATCCAGTAACGACAACGCATTTGCAGGACAGGATAATGAGCAAGATCACGGTCTTCACGGCCCGCAAAATCCATACGATGGAACCTTCGATGCCTGAGGCGAATGCCGTCGCCGTGCGCGATGGACGCATTCTCGAAGTCGGGACGCTAGAGACGCTCAAGCCCTGGCTTGATCGCCACCCTCACGAAATTGATGACAGCCTGGCGAGCAAGGTTTTACTCCCGGGATTTATCGATCCGCATCTGCATCCGACGATGGCCGCCGTCCTGCTGCCGATGCATTTCGTGACGGCCATGGAGTGGAAGCTGCCATGGGCAACCGTGGCGCCGGTACGCACGAAGGAAGCATTCCTGTCGCGGCTTCGCGACATTGACGCTTCCATGAGCGATGCAGCAGAGCCTCTTTTTGCTTGGGGTTATCACCGCAACTGGCATGGAATCATCACGCGTAGCGATCTGAATGAAATTTCCGCGACGCGGCCCGTCATCGCCTGGCATCGCTCGTTTCATGAAGTCGTGGTTAACGACGCGACCTTGAACTGGATCGGGCTGACCAAGGAAAAGGTGGGGAATAACCCGCAAGTCGATTTCGCAAACGGTCGTTTCTATGAAATGGGACTGCGCGTCATCGTTGATAAGTTCATGCCATATCTTCTTGGCAAGGAGCGTTACCGGGATGGGTTGCAGCGCCTTCGCAGCGTCGTTCATTCCGGCGGCCACACCACCATCGGCGATATGGCGACGGGCCTTTTCAACATGGGCATGGAGTGGGAGGCGACGAAGGCGGTGTTGGATAATGACCAGACGCCGTTCCGCATTCAGCTTATCCCTGATGGAAATGCACTTGCCGGGCATGATCGCAACAATGCCGCTGCACTGGATTTGATCAAGTCGCTCCCGGAGCGAAACACGCATCGGCTTCAGTTCCGCGATCACGTGAAGCTCTTTACGGACGGAGCCTTTTTTTCACAGCTCATGCAACTCGGTGAGCCAGGATATATGGATGGGCATCACGGTGAGTGGATCATGGTGCCCGAACAATTCGAAGCGGCAGCGCGCCTCTATTGGAATGAGGGATACAAGATCCACGTTCATTGCACGGGCGATCTCGGCGTTGAGCTTGCTCTGGATGTTCTTGAAAAATTGCAGTGGGAGAGGCCGCGCTTCGGGCATCGCTTCACGATAGAGCATTTTGGAGTCTCGACTCCGGAACAGGTTCGGCGACTGGCCGAACTCGGCGGGCTGGTGTCGGCGAACGTCTACTACGTCTATGAACTCAGCCACATCTACGCGAAAGAAGGGCTCGGCTATGAGCGCGCCTCGCAAATGGCGAGGCTTGGATCGCTTGCGCGTGCGGGTGTCGTCACTGCGCTTCATTCCGATTACACGATGGCGCCCGCATTGCCGCTCAATAGTGCATGGGTTGCCGCCAATCGCATCAATGTGGAGGGGGAGGTCATGGCGCCGTCGGAGCGGCTCACGCTCGATCAGGCGTTGCGCGCTATCACCATCGACGCTGCTTTCATTCTTGGTATGGAGAGTGAGATCGGCAGCATTCGCGGCGGGAAAATGGCTGATTTTGCCGTGCTCGACGAAGACCCCTATGAGGTGGGAGCAGAAAAGCTCAAGGACATTCCGGTGTGGGGCACGGTGTTCGAGGGTGTTGTCCATCAGGTTGTGCGTCCATGACGGCCGCTATTCCGCTGACGATCATCGGGGGATATCTCGGCGCGGGAAAAACCACGCTGCTTAACATGTTGCTGCGAGGCAATCATGGGAAGCGCCTCGCGGTCATCGTCAATGATTTCGGCAGCGTCAATATCGATGCGGAGCTTATTGCGAACAGGGACGGGGAGACGATGAGCCTCACCAATGGCTGCATCTGCTGCAGCATGACGGATGATCTGGCGACGACGTTGATCGCCTTGAGCGAAAGGGAGACGCCGCCCGATCATATATTGATCGAGACCAGCGGCGTCGCCGAGCCTCAGAAGATCGCGACTTATGCAGACGCCTTGCCTGCATTTCAGCTTCAGGCCGTCGTTGTCGTCGTCGATGCGGAAACCATCCGCAAGCGTTCGAAGGACAAGTTCGTCGGCGGCCTTGTTACGCGTCAGATTGCATCAGCCAACCTTATCGTGATGAGCAAGCTCGATCTGCTCACGCCGAGTTCGGGAGATGAGATCAGACATGAGGTCGCGAAAATCTCCGCTGCTAGGATCATTGCGAGCCACGATGCAGCGCTGCAGGAAACCATTCTGGTCGGAAGCGATGATCGGCGGCATGCAACGATAGAGGCCGAAAACGAAAGCCCGCACGATCACACGCATGGAAACCAGTTTGCGCAATGGTGCTTCACAAGCGACGTGCCGCTGGACCGCGAGTGGCTGCTTTCGATGATTGAAGCAAGGCCGCGCGGCGTCTATCGCGTTAAGGGCATTCTGTTATTGGCTGGCGAGCCGACGCGTCGTCAAACATTACAGGTGGTCGGACGCCAGGTCAGTATCGACGCCGGGCCTGTCTGGGGAGACGACCAGCCGACCACTCGAATTGTCGCCATCGGCGCTCGCGGAGACGAAGACGCCGCCCATTGGGCGGCTGATTGCGAGAGGGGCTTTCGGGCTTAAGGGGTGGCTGAGCGCATTGCCTGAGCCTCTATGGGTCCAGAACTTTGGAATCAATAAGGCGTCGTTCCAATTCCCGTCTCAATCATGGGAATGATCTTCATCAATTCCGACGTCAATGCCCATCTGCTCAGCTTGCAGGTTAGCCTGTCGGCGCGCGACACGGTTACGCTGCGCTATGCGCATATCAGTGCAAATGAATTGGGAAGCCCAATCCAGTTCGGCCAGGCGACGTGCCCGATACTTCCCGATGGTGTGCCGATCCTGATCTCCGGTGTCACCAGTTCGAACCCGTAACTACGCGCCAGTCTCCATCGGCATGTCGGGGTCCCGCGACCATTCCGCCATCGAACCGTCATATACCGCGACCGACGGATGGCCGAGCCGTGTGAGGGCAAGTGCGTCCATGGTCGCCGAGATGCCGCCGCCGCAGTAGCAGATCACGCGGGGCTTCTCCAGTGCGCCGGTGGTTGCAAAAAGCGCACGTAGTTCGGCCTCATTGCGATACGTTCCGTCAGTGTTGAGCAACGACGCATAGGGCACGTTGCGGCTTCCTTTTATATGGCCCTTGCGGCCATAGCTCATGGGCGCCTCGCCACTATGGACACTCGGGGAAAGTGCGTTGATCGTGCAGACCGCGCTGTCGTCAATCGCCGCCAGAACAGCCCGCTTGTCAGCCCATGCATCTGGACGAGCGGCAAGGGAGAGTTCCGCCGGCGGATAATGCTGCGGAGTTGCTTCCACCGGACGGCCCTCGGCTTTCCATTTGTCGAAACCGCCGTCAAGAACAGCAACGTCGTCAAAGCCGGAAGCGCGCAACATCCACCAGAACCGTGTCGCCCACATGGGCGACGTCGTTGAGTAGGCGACGACGCGCGTTCCGCGTCCAATACCGGCCGCTCCAAGCGCATGAGCTAACCGGTCGATGGGGGGCATCGTAAAAGGAAGTGGTGCGGACGTGTCGGATAGCTCGCGGGCCAGATCGACGAACGCCGCACCGGGAATATGGGCGGCGTCGTAATCGGCACGCCCGCTCTCGACCGTATATGGCCCCGGCGTCGCTGGTCGCAGATGAACGGTTGTGTCGAAGATCCGCAGGTCCGGATCGCGGAGATGCTTCGTCAGCCAATCGGTCGATACAAGACCTCTCTGGTCCCACTCGGTCATGCTCGTCTCCCTGTGTAATCGTCGCGATGCTGCAACCTCGCATTGCTCCACGATGAAGGCAATTCGCTGCTCCAAAGGTTGTGACCCTTTGAGAGCGTCGATGTCGAGGTGAGGTGCATCGTCGCGCTTTAAAAAAGGTATATACAATGCTTCTTATGTCGCCTTAGATATGGTTATGGAAGCGGCGAAAGTGCGTTTTTTCGGCGCTCTTGCGTTCAAGTTTCATGTAACCGCATGAGAGGGAACCCTGATGTCCACCCAGATCAGCACCACGCCTCTGCGCAATCGGACCGTCGGCGAAATTGCTGCGACGATGCCCGGTGCAACAGCCATCTTTCGTTCATTTAAAGTGGATTTCTGTTGTCACGGCGAGGTGGCGCTGGGCGAGGCGGCGCGCGAACGTGGCATAGATGTCGCCGAACTGGAGAAGGCGCTCCTTGCTCTCGACGTATCAGAGGGCACCAAGCCGGCGCCGCGCGAAACCGGCGAGCTCATCGACCACATTCTGACCCGCTATCACGAAACCCTGCGCCGCGAACTGCCGGAGCTCATCGCAATGGCCGACAAAGTGGAAGCGGTTCACGCCCGTCATCCTCAGGTCCCGCATGGGATGGCGGATATTCTTCGACAGATGTTGGGCGAAGTCGAAGTGCACATGAAAAAGGAAGAACTTATTTTGTTTCCGGCGATGCGCAAGCGCGCCGCCGGTGGGCTTGATACGCCGATCGCGCAACTTCGTCACGAGCATGTCGACCACGGAGCGCAACTGGAGCAACTTGAACACATGACCGGTGCGTTCACGCTGCCCGAGGGCGCATGCCGAACCTGGCAGGCACTATATGTTGGCTCGGCAAAGCTTGCGGATGATCTGATCCAGCACATTCATCTCGAGAATAATATTTTATTCCCGCGCTACGAGGAGGCATCGAGATCATGAGTGAATCCCTGTATCCTAAAGTGACGAAGGCGCTGGCAGACAAGCGCCACGAACTGGCACCGGACGCCGAAGCGGCCTTTCGCGCGTTCAGTCAGGCCGTGTTCAAGGACGGCGCTCTCTCTCGAAAGACCAAGCAGCTGATCGCTGTCGCGGTCGCCCATGTGACGCAGTGTCCGTATTGCATTCAAGGTCATACCAAGGGTGCGACCAGGGAAGGTGCAACGCCTCAAGAGATCATGGAAGCTATCTGGGTCGCAGCCGAGATGCGGGCGGGTGGGGCAGTGGCCCATTCTACAATTGCGCTGGCCGAGCTCGATGGAGATTCCGATTAAGTCCGGCGGCGAATAGTTTCAGTCTTGTCATTGACCCCGTCGATTTCTTCAACAAGCTCGGCCTGAAACGAAAAACGACCTCATTGCCCATTCGTCGTTTACGGGATGAGGAATGCGGCCTATTTTTTGCTCAACCAGCCTTCTCCGCCAACCTTTGCTTCGCCTTGTTGAAGCTTTCGCCGCGTGTGTGCGGCCAACACAGAGAAGAGCATGATTATTAAATCTTCCGATCAGGTGCCGCGCCACACTTTGTTCAAACGGTTTCCGGTGCCGCGGAATTTCAAGGTGACGCCGGAGTCCCGCATCGTAAAGGGGCAGATATGGCCGGCGCCTGTCGGCGCGACGCGCGTGAAGGCGTTTGAGGTCTATCGCTACGACCCGGACTCGGATGGTCATCCTCGTGTCGATACCTTTCATGTCGATCTTGATGATTGCGGACCGATGGTTCTGGATGCGCTGATCTGGATCAAGAACAAGGTGGATTCGACGCTCACCTTCCGGCGCTCATGTCGCGAAGGCGTTTGCGGTTCCTGCGCCATGAATATGGATGGCACCAACTGGCTCGCCTGTACGCGATTCATCTCGGATACTGCTTCGCCTGCAACGATCTATCCGCTCGCCAACATGCTGATCATCAAGGATCTGGTCCCCGACCTGACCCATGTCATTGCGCAATATGCCTCAATTGAGCCCTGGCTCCGTTCAAAGACGCCCGAGCCGGAGAAGGAACGGCTGCAATCTCCGGAAGAGCGTGGACAGATAGACGGGTATTATGAGTGCATCCTATGCTTCTGCTGCACCTCCGGCTGTCCGAGCCACTGGTGGAATGGCGATCGTTTTCTGGGCCCGGCCGTGCTGCTACAGGCCTGGCGCTGGCTCGTTGATAGTCGTGACGAAGCGAAAGAGGAACGGCTCGACAGTCTTGAAGATCCCTTTCGTCTTTACCGTTGCCACACTATCCTCAATTGCACACGCACCTGTCCAAAGGGATTGAATCCCGGCAAGGCGATCGCCGAGATCAAGAAGATGATCCTCGAACGCGAAAGCTGATCATGGAAAGGACGTCGAAAAGCTCGAACTCGACGAAGACGCGACCCCGACCGCTGTCGCCCAATATCCAGATTTATCGACCGCAACTCACCTCGGTGTTGTCGATCGCCAACCGCGTCACCGGTGTTGTTCTGAGTTTCGCTGCTGTCGGCCTGGTGATCTGGTTGAGCGCGGCGGCCGTCGGGCCGGACGCTTACGCTATTGTTCAGCGCGCGCTTGCGTCGTGGCTTGGTCAGATCACGCTATTTGCCTGCACCTTTGCCTTCTTCCTGCATCTATGCGGAGGCCTGCGCCATCTCATCTGGGATACGGTGCATGGCTTTGATCTCAGGTCGATCTATCTTTCCGGTTGGATCGTGGTGGCCGCGAGCATAGGGCTGACGGTCGCAACATGGGTGTTTAGTCTCTTTATTGGCGGGGGACGCTGATGGAACGCCGCTCCTTCCGCTCGCCGCTGGCGCGCGCCATCGGACTAGGCTCAGCAAGGAAGGGCTCGCAGCATTGGTGGGCGGCAAGAGTTACGGCGGTGGCGCTCGTACCGCTGACATTATGGTTCGCCGCCTCGATAGTCGCGCATGCCGGAAGCGATTATACGGCTGTCATTGCTTGGCTTAGGACATCGCTCACGACGGGCTGCATGATCTTGTTGCTAATCATGCTTTTTCATCACACAGCACTCGGCCTGCAGGTGATGATCGAAGACTACGTCCATTCTACTATGAAGTATGCTGCAGTGATCGCGGTTCAGCTCGGCTGCTACGGCGTTGCCGCGGTCGGGATCATCGCTGCTTTGCGGATCGCATTTGGCGGGTGAGCAAAACATCGGCCTCGAGAATGATACGACTCCTCATTTTGATAACGAATCTGCCACCGGGTAGATGACCGTTCTGTCGGCGCGCACGCTCGCGCCGGGCGTCAGGCTCGCCTCATCGACATGCCCTGCATCGAGAATGTGCATTACATGCTCGCCTGCAGCCAGCAGATAGTCGGTGATGATGCGTCGGTGGCAACGCCACCAGACGACCTCCGCGCACATGATCGCGCAGCGATGCTGATTGCCCAATTTTTGCAATCGCGCCAAACCTGCGGCGAACGGCGCGGTCAGCGCATAATCCGCGTAGTTGTGAAAGCTCTGTACCCGCCAATAGGCGTTTTCAGATGACGCAGTATTGCGCGACTTGCCGCGCAACCCGCCGAGTTCAGCGATGTGTTCATAGCCAATCTGCCGATCGGCCAGCTCGCTCGGAAAGGTTTCCAGATTGAACTGCGGATTGGTATGCGAGCGGGGCATGGATCTGACGTCGACCACGAGATCGACACGCGACTCTCGAAGGAGATCGACGAAGACGTCGACGCTTCTGGTCGAGTGACCGATGGTAAAATAGGTTTTCGTCACGGTGTCCAAGGTAATGAGCGCCTGAGATGTCGCGTGATCGGGTAGGGAGACCAAGCATGAGTCTATCATCAATACCACGTCGCGCCGCACAAGAGCCCTTCCATTGAGGAACTGCGCTCGATAACTCTCTGGACGGACTGAAATGCCGCATTCCAATATCGCAATCATGGGTCGAAGATGAAATCGGTGCGAAGAAACGCTTTTTATGTTTCTTCGTTTGCGGCTAACGAGCCTACTCTTCTTGTCCAGGCGCCCGATCGTCCGCCTATCTGGGAAGTGTCGGTTCGGACCGAGAACAGGGAGGTTTCGTATGAGCCCTATCAAACTTAGAACGCTCTGTGTTTTTGCCGCGGCGCTGCTGTTCAGCTCCGCGCATGCCGGCGCCCAAACGTCCGCGGCTGACTTCGAAACTCCGAAGGCCATGGAAAGCGAGCATAAGGAACTTCACGCCGATCTCGAACGCCTGACGATGGCTGGCGGACGCACGGGCGAAGCCGCAAAGGATGTCGCGGCGCTTATGGAGAAACATTTCGCCAACGAGAATGCATATGCGCTGCCTCCGCTCGGCATCCTCGTCCCGCTGTCCGAGGGCAAATTCTCTTGCAGTATGATGGGCGTACTGAACATGACGGACAAGCTTCAAGCGGAGATGCCGACTATGCTTGCAGAGCACAAGGAGATAGTGGGGGCATTGCAAAAGCTTGCTACGGCGGCCAAAGCGGAAAGCAAACCCGACGGCACCCGCTTTGCAGAGATGCTAACCGCGCATGCACAGAATGAGGAACAGGTCACCTATCCGACTACGCTGCTGATCGGCTTGTATGTAAAAGGCAAGGCGGCGCAATGTTCAAAATAGCGACGGCGCCAGACATGCCGACTAGGTCATCTGCTCGTTGAGCTGCCCGTCGACACTGCGGCGAGCGTCTCGGGTGGGGACAATTAGGCGACGATTCTAAGCGGGGGAGAGTTGGGTGTGCGACATCAGCTCCCTTGGACCGCGGTTGGTAGCCACCGCGCACTAAGACACATTGCGCACATGTCGTTCTTCTGGCGGTGCGGATTATCGAGACTGGGAAGCTTGGCGATTTGTCGCCTGAACGAGGCGGGTTTCCAGTAAAACCATATTGAGGTTTCGCATGCCCTTTAACGAACGCTCCAAGCATATCACGCAAGGCGTCGCCCGTTCGCCTAATCGCGCCATGTACTACGCCCTCGGCTATGAGAAAGCTGATTTCGACAAGCCGATGATCGGCATCGCCAACGGCCACTCCACCATAACGCCCTGCAACGCAGGCCTACAGCCGCTGGCGGATGCCGCTGCCGCAGCCATCAAGTTAGCTGGCGCCAATCCACAGATGTTCGGTATACCAACGATTTCTGACGGTATGTCGATGGGTACCGAGGGCATGAAATACTCGCTGATTTCACGCGAGGTGATCGCCGACTGCATAGAGACTTGTGTGCAGGGGCAATGGATGGATGGCATCCTGGCGCTGGGCGGATGCGACAAGAACATGCCCGGCGGCATGATCGGTATTTTGCGCGCCAACGCGCCGGCGATCTTCGTCTATGGCGGCACCATCAAGCCGGGACAGTGGAAAGGGCAGGACCTCTCCATCGTTTCAGCTTTCGAAGCGGTCGGTGCGTTCATGGCGGGCACTATGAGCGAGGAGGATTTCGAGGGTATCGAACGGAATGCATGCCCGTGTAATGGTTCATGCGGCGGTATGTACACAGCCAACACCATGAGCTCTTCCTTCGAGGCGCTCGGTATGTCGCTCATGTATTCTTCAACCATGGCCAGCACGGATCCAGAAAAGGTCGGTAGCGCCGCTGAATCGGGTCGCGTCCTGATCGAGGCAGTCAAAAAGAATATCAAGCCGCGCGACGTCGTTACGCGGAAATCGATTGAGAACGCGGTGGCACTCATCATGGCGGTTGGGGGCTCCACCAATGCAGTGCTGCACTATCTTGCCATCGCCCATGCGGCCGAGGTGGAATGGACGCTGGAGGACTTCGAGCGGGTGCGCCGCAAGGTACCGGTGATCTGCGACCTCAAGCCGTCAGGCAAGTATATGGCTGTCGATCTGCATCAGGCTGGCGGTATTCCGCAGGTGCTGAAAATTCTATTCAACGCCGATCTGCTGCACGGGGATTGTATCACCATCACGGGCAAGACACTGGCTGAAGAATTGGCCGACGTGCCTGACACGCCACGCGCCGACCAGGATGTCATCATGCCGATCGAAAGAGCACTCTATCGCGAGGGCCATCTGGCCATCCTCAAGGGTAATCTCGCCGAGGATGGTGCTGTGGCCAAGATAACTGGACTGAAGAGCCTGGTGATCACCGGGTCGGCGCGCGTGTTCAACGACGAGCAGTCGGCGATGGAGGCTATCTTGGCCGACAGGATCAGGCCGGGCGATGTTCTGGTGCTGCGTTATCTCGGACCGAAGGGCGGCCCAGGCATGCCGGAAATGTTGGCGCCCACTTCGGCGCTGGTCGGTCGAGGGCTCGGGGAAAGTGTGGGACTCATCACCGACGGGCGGTTCTCTGGCGGTACTTGGGGCATGGTCGTAGGGCATGTTGCTCCGGAGGCGTTTGTCGGCGGTACGATTGCCCTGGTTGAGGAGGGCGACGCCATTACTATCGACGTACGCAGACTGCTTCTGCAGCTGGAGATTGATGAAGCAGAACTAGCGCGCCGGCGCGCTGCCTGGAAACAACCCGAGTTACGCTACAAGCAGGGTGTGTTGTTTAAATTTGCCGTGCTGGCCCGGCCGGCTAACGAGGGGGCTGTAACAGGGTAGCGGTGGTCGGGCGCGGCTCAATCGCCTGAAAATGACAATGGGAGAGACTATATGCGTGTCGTTTGGCAAGCCGCAGGTCTGCTCTGCGTGGGTTTGGCTCTGCTTGGCGTCGCACTTCCATTGCTGCCGACTGCGCCTTTTGTTCTACTGGCGGCTTTCTGTTTTGCCAGATCATCGCCAAGCCTGCATGACCGGCTGCTGAGCAACCGTGTGTTTGGCGAGATAATTCGCGATTGGCATATGGACCGCGCCATCAGTCGCAAAGGTAAAGTGGTGAGCGTATTTGCCATGGCATCATCGCTGGCCATATCTCTCGCTCTTGCAGTTGATCTCGCTATCGTCGGACTTCAGGCGCTGGTTTTGTGCGGTATCAGCGTTTTTATCCTGACACGGAATACTCCGCCATGGGATCTAGGCCTGTCGATACTGAGAGGCCCATGGCTCAGAGACGTGAGAGTTATGTGACACAGCTATCAGAACCGCATGTCGCGGGCGGGCCGTTCGAAACTCGAATAAGCAACCGATAAACTGGCAGCATGAGAATAGGAACGGGAGGAACGCCATGAAAGAAATTGCGACACCTGGCACCAGCTTTACCAGAACATTTGATCTGAGCGTTCCGATCATACAAGCGCCGATGGCCAGCATAGCGGGTGCACGGATGGTTGCCGCCGCCGCGAATGCCGGAGCATTCGGAAACCTGCCAATCTGGTTTCTTCCGATGGAGGCCGGGCGGGAGATGATCCGTCAGACACGCGCTCTGACCAGGAAGCCATTCGCGGTTAATCTTCGGGCGGACCTCAACCAAACCGAACTGATTTCAATGGCTGTGGACGAGGGTGTCCTGCTGTTCAACCTGTTCTGGGGCGACCCCGCGATCTCCATGCGGGCTATTCGTCAGAGAGGCGGGCGGCTGATCGCCACGGTCAGCGATTCAGATACGGCCAAGGCGGCGCTGGATGCGGGCGCGGTAGCATTGATTGCGCAGGGAGTCGAAGCAGGCGGCCATGTATTTGGTATCACTCCCTTGCAGGATCTCGTCCCCGCCATCGTTGAACTAGCCGGCGGCGTTCCTGTGGCCGCAGCGGGCGGTATCGTCGAAGCCAGAGACATGATCCACGCATTCAATATGGGGGCATCAGCTGTCGTACTCGGCTCCTGCCTCATCGTGACAGACGAAGCCGAAGCACATCCGGGTTACAGGAAAGCCCTTCTGGATGCGAAGGCGGGTGACACCGTGCTCTCCATGTGTTTCGACGGCTTCTGGCCGAATGCGCCACATCGCACCCTGATGAACTCCACCTATCGGATGTGGCGCGAGGCCGGTTTTCCTGCGCCTGGTTCACGCACCGGTGAAGGAGACATCATCATGCATGCACCGGGTGGGATGGATATTCCGCGCTACAACGCAGCTGCGCCAACAAAGCAGATGACCGGCGATTGCGAAGGCATGGCGCTCTATGCGGGTGCCGGTGTCGGGCGGATTGCGGATGTCAGGTCCACTGCAATCCTCATCAGGGACATGGTGGAGGCGGCGAGTTCAGGCCTCACGCGGTCTGTCCTCTGATCATCTCTCGCACACGATAAGGATCATCGGACTTGTGGCCCTGCGCCCAACCCTGGACCATTCGTTTCATTGAAGGTTTGCCGACACCAATAATGGGGACGGCAACGCGCCCTATATCTAGGGAAGACATATCTTCCGACCAATGGAAGGTCGCTATCGAAAACGAACGTGACTGGAGCCTTTCTTTGGATACAGAAAGTCTTCCGCCTCATGAAGGTGCAAAGTCCGCGTGGGGAGTGCATCATCAACACCGGATCGATCTCTGCGACAGCGCCTCGCCCCAACTCGACGCCGTATTCGGTATCCAAGCATGCAATGACGGGGTTAACGAAAGCAGCTTTGCATGATGGACAAAAATACGACATTGCTTGCGGACAAATCGACATCGGGAACGCCGACACCAAAATGGTTGAGGACTTCGTCGAGGGTATCGAACAAGCTGACGGTTCGATCCGCTCCAAACCAGCAATGGATGTCGGCATGTCGTCAGTTGGGTTCTCTATACGGCGAGCCTGCCCCCTTGAGACGAATGTTCAGTTCATGACGATTAGGGCGACAAAGATGCCCTTTATTGGCCGCCTTCGATATCGTCATAGCGAACCACGACCCGATGGCCTTAGAGGGGCGGCGCCGGCGCGTCGCCCTCGTTCTCGCGAAGATCTGGCTGAGCGGCTGCACGACAGTCAGTTCTGATGGCGGTGAGCATGGGGCGTGTCCGACCGTGGGCGAGTACAGCCAGGAGTTCCAGGGGCATGCGGCCGAGGAGCTGGTCCTATTGACGGAAGGCTCGGCGATCGCGGAGATGCCGGCCGACTGCGCCTTGATGCGTGGACGGGCGCGAGCTGCCGGTATTTCAGCACTTGCCACGGACTACGCATCGCTCCTCGCGCGAGGGTCCGGAGTACCTGTTGGCAACCTGAGGGACGCCTCGAAACCGGAAGAGGTGCCGCGGCGCGGCGACTCCAGAATTAGCGGGCTTCCGATCCGGTCCGCGATGGCAGCGACGATCGCGAGGCCGAGCCCGCTGCCATCGGTGCTTGCGCTTGCCCGCTCGAATCGTGCTGTCAGGCGGTCGAGCGTCTCGCGCGGCAGGACGGGACCATCGTTCGCGACGAAAAGGTGGCCATCCGCCGTCAGGGTCACCTCGACTGGCGCATTCTCCGTCCCGTGGCGGAGGGCATTTTCCACCAGGTTCCGGCAAAGGATGGCGAAAGCGTCGGGGTCGATGTCCGACATGACGGCGGTGTCGGGCACGTTCAGCGCGATGCGGCCCGGCGTGCTCGAGCGCCCGAGATCCTCCACCACGACACGAGCGACGATCCTCAGGTCCGCGCTCTGGTCTATCCGCAGGCGCCCGCCTTCCGCCCGTGCGAGTTGCATGAGTCGTTCCGAAAGCCGGGTCAGCCGCTTGAGCGTCGCTTCGATCTCGGTTGCGCGAGCTCCGGCGGCCAGGTCACGCGTCTCCGTTCTCAGCCGCTGCGCCTGCGCGATGGCGCCCGCCAGCGGCGTACGCAATTCGTGTGCAGCGTTCGCGGCAAAGCTGCGTTCGGCCTCAAATGCCTCGCGCAGCCTCGCCAGAAGGCTGTTCAGCGTTTCGGCCAGCGGGCCGATCTCCGTCGGCAGGCCCTCCGCGGGAACCTCCGAAAGGTCTCGGGCGCCGCGCGCCTCGAGCCGCGCGCGGAACCGGCGCAACGGGTCGAGGCTGAAGCGGACGGCCAGGATGATCGCCGTCAACGCAACCGGCAGCACGATCAGCAAGGGTAAACCGAGGCCCATCTGGATTTCTCGTGCGACCGATGCGCGATGGGCCAGCGGTTCTGCGACAGTGATGCGGATCGTGTCCTGGAGCGCCGCGTCGCTGTAGAGCCGGTGGGTTGCGGTCTCCCGAAACCCCGGCCCGTCCCATGGAGGGAACACCGCGGAATCGGCCGCGTGCGACTGCAGAAGGATCCGACCCTCGGCATCGCGTACGAGATAGGTGAAGAGTTCGTCGTGCTCCCGGATTGGTGCAAGTCGTTGCGTCACCTCCTGATCTTCCCGCCCGACGATGTCGGTCACGGCCAGCGGCAGGATGCGCTCCGCGGTTTCGCGCAGAGCGCTATCAAAGACCTCGTCCATTTCGCCCCGCACGATCACGGCGGTGGCCGTTGCGGCCAGAAGCCACAGGACCGTCAGCACGAGGCCGAGGGACAGACCGAGCCGCGCCTGAAGGCTGCGCGGCAGCCTCATGGTTTGCCCAGCCTGTAGCCCATGCCGCGCTCGGTCTCGATGACGGCTGGCCCGAGCTTCTTGCGCAGCCGGCTTACGTGGACTTCGATGGTGTTGCTCTCCACCTCGGCGTCGAAGGCGTAAAGCTTCTCTTCCAACTGCGTCTTAGACAGGAGTTGCCCCGGGCGCGCGAGGAAGGCCTCAAACAGCGCCCATTCGCGCGCCGTCAGCTGGACGTGCTTGCCGTTGCGGTGAACGCTGCGCGCGGCGAGGTCGATGTCGAGCGGGCCATGGGTGACGATGGGGTTGGGGTTGCCGCTGTAGCGTCGGGCGACTGACCCGATTCTGGCAGAGAGCTCGGCAAGGTCGAAGGGCTTTACGAGGTAGTCGTCGGCGCCCGCGTTCAGCCCCTCGATCCGGTCCGACACCTGGTCGAGCGCGGTCAGGATGATGACCGGCGTTGCCTCACCCCGCGCGCGCAAGACTTTGAGAAAGCCGATCCCGCGACCGTCCGGCAGCATGAGGTCGAGCAGGATCAGGTCATAGGAGGTGGCGTTCACTGCGTCACCCGCCGCATCGAGGCGCGTGACCCAGTCCACCGACTGGCCATCGGCTGCGATCTGGTCGCGCACCGCGGCGCCGAGAGTCGTGTCGTCCTCGATCAGCAGGATGCGCATCCTAGCCCCTTCCTTTCCTGATGACCCTCCATAATCCGTCTGGCTGACACGAAGCTGAAGCGGCTGGGCCAAGCCCCTTCAGGCTGTCGTCAGCTTCGCCGCGCATGATTTGCATCAAGATGGCCGCAGCGAGGAGTTTGGCCCATGAAGAAGATATTGACAATTCTCGGCTTTCTCGCGGTCTTCCCGGCCGGTGTCGCGTTGGCGGGCGACGACTGCTTCGTGCCGATGGCCGATTGGCAGCCGCGCGATGCTGTCGCCCGGCTGGCCGAGGAGAACGGCTGGGCGGTGCGCCGCATCAAGATAGATGGCGGCTGCTATGAGATCGACGGCAGGGACGCCGAGGGACGCCGGATCGAGGTGACAGTTCATCCGGCCACGCTCCAGGTGATCGAGCTCGAATACAAGGACGACCACGCTCGCCCCCGCCGGGATCGCGAACGAGGCGACGATGACTGACGTAACCGCCCAGGACGCGCCGGAGATGAACACTCAGCCGACCGGCACGGTCCGTGTCTGGGATCATCTGCTCCGGGTGTTCCATTGGGCTCTGGTCGCCGCCTTCGCAACGGCCTGGCTCACCGCGGACGAGCTGCAGCCTGTCCACGAGTTCGCAGGCTATACCGTCGCGGGCCTGGTGGCGTTCCGGCTGGTCTGGGGACTTGTGGGCAGCCGCTATGCCCGCTTCGCCCAGTTCCTGAAGGGACCCGGCGAAACGCTTGCCTATCTCGGGGACATGGCCCGCGGGCGCGAGCGGCGCTACTTGGGTCATAATCCGGCGGGCGCCGCCATGGTCGTCGCGCTCCTTGTGACGCTCTCGGGCACAGTCTTCACCGGCTGGCTTATGGAGGACAAGACCCGCGTGGCGATGCTGCCGGCCATGCCCGCCATCGTGGCACCCGCATGGGCCGATGGCGATGGCGACGAGTTCGAATACGGCGAGCGGGGCGAGGTCGAGGGCCCGCTGAAGGAGGTCCACGAGACGCTGGCCAACCTGATGCTGCTGCTCGCCGCGCTGCATGTGGGCGGCGTCGTGCTGGCATCCTTCCGGCACCACGAAAACCTCACTCGCGCCATGGTTACCGGCGACAAGCGCGGACCCGGTCCCGGCGACATCGTCTGACCGCCTTGAATCCCAAGATCGAGCGTCCCTTCGGCCGCACCTAGCCCCGCCCTCACAAGCGGGGCTCTTTTCTTTCCAGTGACGCTTTTTTCCTGACGACTAGCTGAAGCGGGAATCGTCAACGCGTCAGGAAGCCCTCAGGTCGGCGCTCCAGATTGTCGTCAGCAGACAAAAGGAGACCCTGCCATGAAAAAGACCCTGACGCTTCTCGTCGCGTCCACGGCGCTGACCGCCACCATCGGCGTCCCGGCCTGGAGCGCGATGCAGGCCCCGACCGATGGTGGCCTTCGGCCGTTCGCCGCGTTCTTCGAAGACGCCCTGCAAACGATGCCGCTCGTTCTCGCAAGCGATGATGATGACGACGACGACGATAATGACGACTGCGACGACGGTGACGGCGACTGCGGCGGCGCCCGCAATCCCGCGCCCGCCGGCACGGTCGCGCCGCCGCAGAACGGTCTCTTCGGGAACGGCGTTCCTCCGCAGGTCCAAGTGAACTGAGCCGCTCCTGAGTACCATCCCGAATAAGGATTCATCCGATGAAATCGCTTCTCGCAACGCTCGCGCTCACCACCGCGCTGACGCTTCCCGGCCTCGCCATGGCACGGCCGGTGACTTTCACCACGACCCTCAACAACTACGGCGGCAACGGAGCTTATCTTGCGCTCTACGTCACGGACGCCTCGGGCGCCTATGCCGGCAGTCTCTGGATGGCTGGCGGCAAGTCGAAATACTACGAGCATCTGAGCGACTGGTACCGCGCCACCGGCGGCGACACCGCGCAGGTGAACGGCATCACCGGCGCCAGCGTCGGTGCAGGCCGCGCGCTCGAGATCACACTCGATCTGGCCGATGCACTCTTCGATGCGGGCTACACGCTCCACATCGACGCCGCCGTCGAGGACATGCGCGACAGCCCGAACGAGGTGGCGGTGGCGCTCACGACTGATGGCGCGGGCTCGCCCGTGACAGGGCGCCGCTACATCGCCCGCTTCGCCTACGACATGTGAGGGGCGGGGCCATGATGCGTGCGCTCCATCGCTGGCCGGGGCTTCTAGCCCTCGCGCTCGTCACCGTCCTCGCCCTGAGTGGCGCGGCGCTGTCTGTCTTTCCTGCGGCTGAGCGGCTTGCTGCGCCGCAGGCGGACGCTGGCCTGACGGTCGCTACCCTCGCGGACCGTATCCAAGCGACCTATCCGGGCGTCGAGCAGATCCGCCAGTCGCCCTCGGGCCGGATCACCGCCTACTGGTTTGATCAGGGCGCGCCGGGTGCGGCCGTGATTGACCCGGTGACGGGTCAAGGCGTGGTCTCTGCCGATCCCAACCAGGTCGAACGCTGGCTGACGAACCTCCACCGCTCGCTCTTCCTTGGCGACGGAGGACGCATCGCCATGGCCGCGGGGGCCGCGGCGATGCTGATCCTTTCGCTCTCCGGCGCGGCGCTGGTCGCGCGGCGGGCGGGCGGTTGGCGGCACTGGTTCGGACCCCTGCGCGGTCCGCTCGCGGGCCGGCTGCACGTCGAGATCGCCCGCATTGCTTTGATCGGCCTTGTTTTGTCCTCCACAACCGCACTGTGGATGACTGCGTCCACCTTCGATCTTCTACCTGAGGGCGGCGCCTCACCGGGCTTGCCTGCCGAGGTGAGCGGGGAGACGGGGTTCGCTGTCGATCAGATGGCCACGTTGCGGCAGACGCCCGTCGCTGAGCTGCGCGAGCTGAGCTTTCCCTATCCCGGCGACGCGACGGACGTCTTCTCGCTCAAGACCGATCGGGGAACCGGATACCTCGACCAGGGCACCGGAGCACTCCTGGCCTGGGGAGATCTGACCGGATGGGAGCGCGTCTCCGAAACCATATACATGCTGCACACCGGACATGGTGCGGCGACGCTCAGCCTCGTGCTCGGGCTCATGGCGCTCGGCGTCCCGGCCATGGGGGCGACCGGCGTTCTGATCTGGCTCGCCGGTCGGCGCGGGCGGCCGCGCATCCGCGGCAACCAGCCCGCGGAACGCGCCGAGACCATCCTGCTC
>NZ_JBASBH010000062.1:0-82800 GCF_049651025.1 Parvibaculum sp.
GCCATTGCCATCGGCCCTGACGTCGCCAAGCGTCCGCAACGCGCCGTAAAGACGGTCGAGCATACGGCGCGACTGGGCAAGCCCATCCGCCGTCCAATCCAGAGGCTGACGATAATGCCCGTTCAGCAGCGCGAGCCGGATCGCTTCGCCGGGCGCTTCTTTGATCAGGTCGTGAACCAGCAACACATTGCCGATCGACTTCGACATCTTTTCCTTTTCGATGTTCACGAAGCCGTTATGCAACCAGAAGCGCGAGAAGAGCTTGCCGCCATGCGCGCATGTCGACTGCGCAATTTCGTTTTCATGATGCGGGAACTGAAGATCGATGCCGCCCGCGTGAATGTCGATGGTCTCGCCGAGATGCTGCTCGATCATCGCCGAGCATTCAATGTGCCAGCCCGGACGCCCGCGGCCCCACGGGCTGTCCCAGCCCGGCTGTTCCGGCGTCGAAGGCTTCCAGAGCACAAAGTCCGCCGGGTCTTTCTTGTATGGCGCAACCTCGACGCGCGCGCCCGCGATCATGTCGTCCATGTCGCGACGCGAAAGATGGCCATAGTCTGGATAGGCCGCGACATTGAAAAGCACATGGCCTTCCGCCGCATAGGCGTGTCCGCTCGCGACAAGCCGCTCCATCATCGAAATCATGCTGCCAATGGCATCCGTCGCCTTCGGCTCGATGTCGGGCGCGAGCACGCCGAGCGTACCCATGTCGTCGCGATAAATCTGCGCGTATTTCTCCGTGATGACGCCGATCTCGACGCCCTGCTCTTTGGCGACGGCGATGATCTTGTCTTCAATGTCGGTGATGTTCCGCGCATAGACGACTTTGGGATAAAGCCGCCGCAGCAAGCGCGCCAGCACGTCGAAGACGACGGCAGGCCGCGCATTGCCGATATGCGCATAATTGTAAACGGTCGGTCCGCAGACATACATCGTCACGCGAGCGGGATCGGCCGGCTCGAAAATATCCTTGCTGCGCGTCAGCGTGTTGTAGAAGGCGAGTTTGGGGAGCGTCGAAGTCATGTCACGGGCCTGATGTCTGGAACAGCATGCGGAAATCGCCTCGGTCCCACCGAAGGGACCTCAGGCGGCGGTAGTCACTCGTCCGCAGGTGCGACAGGTCGTCATGGCCAATTTCCCAAGATCACCCCGCAAAATAGGAGCGACCGTCATTTGTTAATCGCCTTGATCCTCATCGGCAAGGCTTAACAAGCCAAAAATAGATCGCCACATCGGAGAACCGTTGGCGGATTCGGCTCGTCTAGAAGGATATGGGTTGGCTCGCGGCGCCCCATTTTGCGCCGTTTAATGGACTGACCGGTCTTGATAGCGGCTTTCTGCAAGGCTATATGCAACTTTCAGACAATGTCACATCAACGGCAGCATGGCATAAGACCCCGTGCTTGATGGGCAAAACGGGCGGAGCCGCGAGGCCCCCGCGCGTGACTTGAACCGGCAGCTTGCATCGCCCGCCTGAAACGGGGAGCTGTTGGGAAACCCCTGGAGAGAGTGGTCATATGGACATGAACGCAGTTGACGGTTTGCGCGCCCGCGTGAGTAAAGATCAGTTCGAAGCCCCGCAGAAGCCGAGCCGCGAAGAAGCGGAAGCGGCTGTACGCACGCTGATCGCATGGGCGGGTGACAACCCTGCCCGCGAAGGATTGATCGACACCCCCGGCCGTGTCGTCCGCGCCTATGAGGAGTTCTTCGAGGGCTACAACGAAGACCCCTACAAGGAACTGACGCGCACCTTCGAGGAAGTCGAAGGCTATAACGACATGGTGATGCTGCGGGATATCAGTGTCGAATCGCATTGCGAACATCACATGGTCGCCATCCTCGGCAAGGCGCATGTCGCCTATGTCCCGACCAACAAGGTCGTCGGCATTTCAAAGCTGGCCCGCGTCATCGAGATTTATGCGAAGCGTTTGCAGACGCAGGAAACGATGACCGCCCAGATCGCCGAAACGATCACCAGCGCCCTGAAGCCTGCAGGCGTCGCCATCCTGATCGAAGCAAAGCATCAGTGCATGACCACGCGCGGCATCAAGAAGCCTGACGTGGCGACGATCACGACGCAGTTCACCGGCGTGTTCCGCGACGACCCGCGCATGGAAGCCCGCTTCATGCAGATGATCCGCAGCTGAAGATCGACGGCTCATCTCTGCAAAAATCATCATGGCCCGGCTTGACCGGGCCATTTCTTTTTGTCTTCAGTCGTAAGATGGATTACCCGACCTGATCGGGTGATCACGCTGAAGGGTATAAGCGATCATGAGCACCACCTCCCCCCTCTTCGGCCCGCGCGGCACTGAAGCCGAGATCGAAGAAGGCACGGTCTTCGCGCCGAAGTTCGACGCCGACGGCCTGATCCCCGTGGTCGCCACCGACGCCAATACGGGCGACGTGCTGATGTTTGCCTGGATGAACGCGGAAGCTCTCGAAAAGACGATCAGGACAGGCGATGTCTGGTACTGGAGCCGCTCGCGCAAGGCGCTCTGGCGCAAGGGTGAGACCAGCGGCCAGACGCAGAGCGTGCGCGACATCCGCATCGACTGCGATCAGGACGCGCTGGTCATCAAGGTCGAAGTCGGCGGTGATGGCGGCGCCTGCCATGTCGGCTATCGGTCCTGCTTCTTCCGCTCGGTGCCTGTGGGCCCGGCGGATGGTCCGTTAACGCTTCGCATCGAAGACGCAAAACTGCCCGGCAACGGCCACAAGCATCCCTGAAACGCCATTCCGACACATTTCCGCCCTTCGGCCGCCCGCGACACACTGTAAAGCGGAACGGCGAAGGAGCATGATGCGTTGAGTAATGCGTAGGCAATGAAGCAACAGCGAATGACACGACCTAAAATCGGCATCGCACTCGGCAGCGGCGTCGCCCGCGGCTGGGCTCACATCGGTGTGCTGAAAGCGCTGACCCGCGCAGGCATCGACCCCGACATTATTTCAGGCACATCGATCGGCGCGCTTGTCGGCGGCTGCCACATTGCTGGCAAGCTCGATCCGCTGGAGGCATTCGCGCGCAGCCTGAACCGCCGCCGCTTGCTCGGCCTCATCGACTTTCGCTTTCGCTCCTCCGGCCTCATCGGCGATTCAAAACTCGAAGCGCTGATGCACGAACACCTCGGCGACCTCTCTATCGAAAACCTCGACCGCACCTTTGTCGGCGTCGCAACCGAACTGGCGACCGGCCACGAAGTCTGGCTGCGCGACGGCACGCTCGTGCAGGCGATCCGCGCTTCCTACGCCCTGCCCGGCGTTTTCGCGCCCGTGCCAATCGACAATCGCTGGCTGATCGACGGCGCCATCGTCAATCCGGTGCCGGTATCCGTCGCCCGTGCGCTCGGCGCGCGCCTCGTCATCGCGGTCAACCTCAACACCGATCCCTTCGATCCCTCGACGCGCCGCAATTTCGAGCAGGGACAGAACCCGTTTTACGTGTCGAGCTTTCCGCCCGTCGCCGTCGTTTCTGAACTCAGCGAAGAAATCGCGGAGATGGTGGAGGAAGAAGCGAGCGCCGAACTCGCAGCAGCCGACGCCGATGAAAACTCGACAATCATGGCCGGCATTCGCGGCACGCTCAGCCGCTTGCGCGGCGGCACGCGCGAACCCGAACGCGAAATCGTCAAGCGCGCCATCGGCAGCAGAAATCGCGGACCGGGATTTGCGAGCGTCCTGCTCGCCTCGCTCAATATCGTGCAGGACCGCCTCGCCCGCGCGCGGCTTGCCAGTGATCCACCCGATGTCGTAATCGCGCCGAAAATCGGCCACCTGACACTGCTGGATTTCGACCATGCGGACGAGCTTATCCGTCTCGGCGAAGAGGCGACGGAAGAAGCGCTTCCCCTCATCCGTGAAACGATAAGCCTGCTTCGGTAAGGCGTGTCAGCTATTGGTGATGTAAAGGCGCATCGCTTCCGTCTCCATCACGGTTTCTGCAATGCGATGCTTCACCACGTCACCGATGGAAACAATGCCGACCAGCTCTCCGCGATCGATGACCGGAAGATGGCGGAAGCGCCCTTCCGTCATCACATCCATCAGCTCATTGATGGAATCGTTGAGTTCGCAGGTCACGATGCGCGATGTCATGACATCGCGGACCGGCCGCTCGAGCGCTTCGGCACCTGAATGTGCGACAGACTTTACAATGTCGCGCTCCGAAATGATGCCGAGCAACTGACGGCCGTGCATGACAACCAACGCGCCGATGCGACGCTCGCTGAGCATTTTTGCCACTTCCGCAAGCGTCACGTCTGGATCGACCCTGGCGACGTCGGAGCCTTTGGCCTTCAGGATTGTGGCAACGTTCATGGCATCTCCTCCCTTGTCTCGGGATCAGCAGACGAAGCGTTGGCGCGCGAACCGCTAACACCGCTCGCTAAGGCTGCGCCGGCAACTACCTGTTTGTGATGATGCGGCATTCCGCCGCAGCGTGCAAGTGCGCTACACTCCACTCACCCCCGGCGACCAGTTCGCAATTCGCTTCGTTATCATTTCCCTTCAGTTCTTTAACGATTCGGCGGCATTCACATGTGGCAACGCGTCTACCTTCAGCGCTTGAAGCGCGACATGGAGCTTTGGATCGAACGCGGATGGGTAACGCCCGCCAATGCCCAGGCGATCCTCGCTTCGTCAAGCGGCGACGCAACGATCCGCCGCATTCCGCAAATGCTGGCGCTTCTGGGTGCCGTGCTGATCGGCTTTGCCGCCATGAGCTTCGTCGCTGCGAACTGGAGCGAAATCCCCAAGCTCGTGAAGCTCGCTCTGCTTTTCGCCGCCTTGTGGACGGCATGGGGCGCGGCCTTCCTGCTTGAACGGCGTGGTCACCCCGCTTTCGCAGAAGCCGCCGTCGTCGCAGGCCTCGCGCTTTTCGGCGGCAACATCATGCTGATCGCGCAGATCTATCATGTCGATGCGGGCGCGCCGGGCTGGGTTCTGCTCTGGAGCGTCATATCGCTCGCCGCCGCCTGGGCGCTCCCCTCGCGCGCCGCACTCGCCATCAGCATATTGCTGGCGATCATATGGTCGGCCTGGTCGCCGCCCGCCCTGAGCCATCCCCATTGGGCTTTCTTCCTGCCCTGGGCGCTCGCCCTCATCCTGACCATCCGCTTTAGCTGGCTCCCCGGCTTCCACCTCGCCATCCTCACCGCCTGGGTCTGGGCGGGGCTGAACGCCGAGCCGCTTGCAGCAAGCATCGGATGCGGACGCGGCGATCTTGCTGTGATCTTTGTCCTCGCCGCCCTGCTGCTCTGGCTTGTCGGCATGCGCGTTTCGGAGCGGTCCTTGCGTTTCGGATCGGTGCTTGAAGGCTATGGCATCGTCATTTCCTTCGCACTCATCTGGATCCTGCAGGCCGCGCCTGCTGAAAGTCATGAGGGCCTCTTCTGGCTCGTGCTGACGCTGGTCGGTCTCGCCGCCATCGCGGCAATCGCCTATCGGGAGTTGAATGCGGGCCGCCTGTCCGTGCGCGATCTCGTCGGCATCGGCGCTCTTGCGCTGGGCGCTGCGCTCTACCCGCTTTTTGCCGCCAGCGCCGGTACAGTCGCATGGGTCTATGCCGCCCTCTTTATCGCGCTATCCGTCTGGCTGGTCGCCTTCGGCACCGGACGCAACAATCGCTTCGCGCTCAATGCGGGCTTCGTCGCCTTCGCAATCGAGGTGCTCTATCTCTATTTCCAGACGCTCGGCACGCTTCTCGGCACCGCCGCTTTCTTCGCACTGGGCGGCATCATCCTCATTGCGGGCAGCCTCCTGATGGCGCGCATACGCCGTCGCGTCGTTGCTTCCGTCGATGAAGGAAAATCATCATGATCGCGCGTCTCATTTCGCGTTTCGGACGCTTTGGTGCCGCCGTCCTCGCGCTCATCATCGTGCAAACGCTCATTCTGGTGTGGATGGTCGGCGATCGTGTCTCGATCCTGCGCTCCAGCGATGTGGTCACGCTGAAGAGCGAGCCTGTCGATCCGCGCGATCTCTTTCGCGGCGACTACGTAACGCTGGCCTATGGCGTCTCGCGCCTCTCGCTCGACGGAATGCCCGGCGATACGGATTTCGACATGGGCGATACGATCTATGTGGAGCTTGTGCCCGCCCGCGATACATGGCGCGCGGGCGCTGTCTATCGCACCTACCCGAAGGCGGGCGAAGGCCACAAGGTCATCCGTGGCCGCATTGTCGAACTGACCCGCGGTACGCCGCGCGTCCGCCCGCTTCGCAACAACCAGATGGAAGAAATCCCCTGCGCGGACTGCATCTCGATCCGCGTCGCCTATGGCATTGAAAGCTATTTCGTGCCCGAGGGCGAAGGCCGCACACTCGAAGAAGAACGCAACGCGAGCGCGCTCTCCGTCGATGTGGCGCTTGCATCGGATGGCGAAGCGGCGATCAAGGGGCTCCGGATCGACGGTGAACCCGTCTATCAAGAGCCCCTGTTCTGACGATCAGACCGCACCGCGCCAGTTACCATGGAAACCGAAGGGCACCCGCGTCGGCAACTCGACCCGCGCCACCGGGCCTTTTGAAATGTCATCGACGTCGAGCACGATGAAGTCGCTGAGGTTGCGCGCCCGATCGTAGAGAAGCGAAACGATCCAGCCATCGCCCTCCGCCGCGCCTTCCTTGCGCGGCACGAAAACCGGCTCCATCACATATTTGCCCGCGCCGGGCACATATTGCGTGCGCCGTCCGGTTTTCAGATCGGCATGGACCAGCGTATCGAAAGGCTTGCCTTGCGCAGGCTCGCCCGTCATCGCGGCATAAAATCCGTGTCGGTAATCATGGCCCGTGAAGCGCTCGTCGAGCCTGGGAAATTCACCGGCGAGATCGTTCAGCGGCTCTTCCGTATAGGTGTTGCTGTTGCCGTCGAGATCGAAGGTCCAGCGCACGAGCTTTGCGGGCTCATCCGACAATCCTGACGCCGCCCTGCTGCCATCGGCATTGGGGAAAAGCGGCACGCGGTCATATTTCATGACATCGGCGATCACGCGCGTCTTGCCGCCCGCATGGCTCGTATAGGCATTCATCGGGTGATAGACGTAGCAGGCGTCGCCTTCGAACCAGCGGATCGTGTCGACGCTCGCATCGCGCGCCATGACGCCGATGCGCGTTCCAACCGAGGGGTCCCACGCAATTGTCGGCCCGCCCTTCATGATGCGCTCGACATCGATCGTTGCCGGGAAGATCGGGAAGATCACATGCTCGTCGGTCGTGATGAAGTCATGCACCATGCTCGCATAGGGCGCCTTGAACATCTCCGACCGCGTCAGCTTTCCGCTCGCATCGACAACCTGATAGGAAATATCCGGCGTTCCCGGCCCTGCCGCCATATAGCCGAAGAAAAGCATTTCGCCGGTCTTCGGATCGAGCTTGGGATGCGCCGTCATCGGGCCCTGATATTTGCCGCCAAAGTCCCACGCGCCCTTTGTCTCCAGCGTGTCGCCGTCCATGGCGACAGGCTGATTTCCCTCGTCGATGGCAAACAGCTTGCCGCCATGCCAGACGATATTGGTATTGGCGACGTTGCGCTTGACGCCATCGGCTTCCGGCAATGACGGCGCGCCGAAACCCGTCGAGACGAGGCGACGCCCCGCCTTGCGCTGCACCTCATATTGCTCGGTATGTACCCAGCGGTTGCGATAGCTCGCTTTTCCACCTTCAACATGGATCGCGTGGATCATCCCCTCGCCTAAAAACCAATGATGTTCATTTCCGAGCGGCGGAAACATGGGGTTTGGTCCGTTCCTATAGAGCGTGCCTGCCAACCCTTGTGGAATCTCCCCCTCCACGACCACCAGGTCGGGCGCGTCGCACTCAGCCATGACAGGAGCGAAGTTTTCCTGAAGGAGCGGATCTTTTGGAAAAGGTTTCGACATAGCACGCCTCTTCATTAGAACATTGTTATAACGATGTTATAAACAAAGGCTGGACAGCCCGTCAAGCCTGCCCGATAGAGAGGAACGGAGAAAAAAGTAATGAGTCTCGACGACACCCCCGACACCAGCACGGCCGACCAGCGGCGCAACGCGCAGCGCGCTGCACTGCTTGATGCCGCCAGTGAAATGCTGATGCGCGGCGGGCCTGACGCTATTTCGTTGCGCAAACTCGCCGCCAGGGTCGGCACGTCGACCATGGCCGTCTATACGGCGTTTGGCGGCAAGGAAGGCCTGATTACGGCGTTGTTCGAGGAAGCTTTCGACCGGCTGGCGGATGCGCAAAACGCCGTGCCGAGATCGCCTGAGCCATTGCTCTGGCTTGAAGGGCTGGGACGCGCCTATCGGCAATTCACGCTCGCCAATCCCTCCTATTACGCGCTGATGATCAGCGTCACCATGCCGGTGAGCGAAGCCTTGCGCCATGAAGAGCTCTCCATCACCAACCCGCCTGCACGGGGCATCTCACGCTACCCTTCGTATCAGAACCTGTTCGACGCGGTGGAAGCCTGCGTCGCGGATGGAAGTTTCGCGCCTGACGGCGATCCGATGATGATCGCAGATGCCTTCTGGGCAACCGTGCACGGACTGTGCAGCCTTGAGCTTGCCGGCTTTTACCCGAGCGCGGAAATTGCACAGGCGCGCTTCAGCTTCACCTGCTTTGCGGTGATGCGCGGCCTTCTCACCGAGAAAGGCCTCGCAAAACTTCAGGCCCTTGCCGGAGCCTAGTCGCCGACATTCGGAAACTTGCCGAGCGGAAACGGCTTGTCTTCACGTGCAAAGATGATGAAGGTCAGGCACTCGCCGACATATTGAACGAGGTTGCGGCTGAACTGCAGCAGCTCCTCGTTCTTCTCTTTCTGGATAGCGAGCAGAACGATCTGCACCACGCCCAGAAAGAGCGCCAGAGAAAAGGCGATATGCGCGAAAAACCCGAAGACAAGCATATAGACGAAACGCAGCCACAGCGGCTCCTGCACGCTTACATCGGCAGCCGGTTCCGAAGGCGCGCCGGAAGATGTCGAAGTGTCGCTCATCGTCTCTCTCCTCCTCCAGTGACACCCATCAATTTGGGCCTGTTCGCTATGTGGTTACTCCACACAGCGATTCAATAAGCCCGCTCAACCCCTGTCGCGACCGCTCCATTCGCCATAGCCGACATTGCCCGGCCCGCCAGATGGCGACATCTGGTAAGGGTCGAAGAAGCCAAAGAGAAAAAGTCCGGCAAGGAACCCGCCAAGATGCGCCTCCCAGGCGACATTGGCGGTTTCGCCCGTCATGGTGATGCCGGTCGGCCCGAAGAGAAAATTGAGACCGATCCAGACGCCCGCAAAAATCAGCACGCGCCGGTCAGTCAGCGCGCGGCCAATGCTTGCCTGCGCGCGCGGCGCGGAACTCGGCCCCACATTGCCGCCAAGGCCGCCCAAGGGTCCATCGGCAAGAAACACAAATCGCGCCGCGCCGCCCATGAGGCCGGATATCGCCGCCGACGCACCGACGACGGGCATCAGCGATCCGCCATTGAGCGCGACATGCGTAAGGCCGCCGATAATGCCGCAAAGGAAATAGAAGAGCGTGAACCGCAGCGGGCCGATCCGTCGCGCGACCGGGCTTCCAAACGCCAGAAGCCAGATGCTGTTGACGATCACATGCGTCCAGCTTCCATGCATGAAGGTGTAGCTGATCAGCGTCCACAGATCGCCGGCAAGCCCGCCGGGGAACACCATGTCGGGATGCGCCGCCGGAGGAATGAAGCGCGCAGGAAACAACGCGAAGAGGATAAGCAGCTCCTCCTGCGCCTCATTCGGCAACCATGAAAAAAGCGCATAGGCCCCGGCAATCGCCGCAATGAGCACAAGCACGATGGCGGGCGCATTAAAGGCTGGCGGCTCTTTTGCGCGGAACGTCCCGTTATCGAAATTAACCATGAGAGAGAGCCGCCTCCACGAGCGGCAACCGGTCGTTACCGAAATACATATCTGTCTTGTTCACGAACATGGTCGGCGAACCAAACCCGCCCCGCGCGATCACTTCTTCCGTATTGGCGCGCAGCTTCGCCTTGATGTCGTCGTCCTTGATGCGCTTGCTCACCACGTCCCAGTCGAGGCCGACATTGCGGCATATCTCGGCGAGCACATCCGGCTGGCTGATATCCTTCAGCTCGCCCCAATAGGCACGGAAGGTCGCCCAGGCGAAAGCGGGCAGTTTACCCTCCTCGTCCGCGACGATGGCTGCGCGCATCGCATCGACCGCACGCACCGGGAAAACCGGCGGCTGGCCGATCTCGATGCCGCAGAACTTCGCCCAGTCGCGCAGATCCTTGACGTAATAGCGCCCCTTCACCGGATGCGGATTGGCGCGCGTTTCGTAAACCGTCTGGTTAACTTCGTTGAAAATGCCGCCCACCAGGATCGGCCGCCATTCGATCGTCGCGCCCGTGCGCGCCGCCACAGCCTCGATACGGCTGAAGGCGAGATAGGTCCAGGGGCTGGAGCAATCGAAAAAGAACTCAAGAGTGGCCAAGGACTACCTCCCTTCTCGATGGGGTTAACGGGGCGCGAGTGTCGCCTGCGCCGCGCGGCCCCGCAACCCGGCCGTCCCACACAAGGACGCCGCTCCATGAAATTCTTGCCCCGTATCGATGCGGGACATTCGAAACCCTCCAATGCGGCGGCAGGCAAGCGGCGAAAATCGAAACGCCGCCGATCCTGCTTCGCAAAGCCGCAGAAAACGGCGCCTTTCCGCAAATCCCAACAAATCATGACCGCTGGCATACCGGTTGCACTCAAAGACCTGACTTGGACGTCGCACGGCACTGAGCCAGATCACATCACTCAACGATGATCGCCAGTACTGAAGCGCCGACAAATGGCAACCAGGAGACGATCCCGTGTTCAAGAGCGCAAAGACGATACTGACCAACAGGAAGCTGCCCACGCGGACGCTGGGCGTGCTCTCCGTCGCCTTTGCACTTACCGGCTGCATCAGCGCCAACGCGGGCTCGGACGGTCGCTACACATCGCCGGTCGGAAACGCACCGGTCATCAATAACGAAACGCCCTATTCAAGCGCACTGCGCTGCGTCGCCACCCATGTGAACAGCGACGCGCAAACCATGCGCATCGCAGTCGGCAATATCCGCGACTATACCGGCAAGGAAGAAGCCGACGGTTCTGGCCGCAAGATCACGCAAGGCGCATCGCTCATGGCCATGTCGGCTCTCGGCAAGGCTGGCGTGCCGCTGGTCGAGCGCTACGACACCTCGATCACCGAACTCGAACTCAAATACACCAACAACAAGCTCATCGGCGACGCGGAAGGCGGCGACTATCGCAAGATCTTCGCGGGCGAAATCCGTGGCAGCGACTATTACCTCGTCGGCGGCATCACCGAACTGAACTTCAACATCCGGTCAGGCGGCATCGACGCCTCTGTCGCAAGCTCCTCGGCAACAGGCTGGGGCGCGGCCGCTGGCGGCAAGATGTATGTGATGAATATCGGCCTCGACCTGCGCCTCGTGAACAGCCGCACGCTCGAAGTCATCGATTTCGTCTCGTACCAGAAGCAGATCGTCGGCCGCGAAGTCAGCGCAGGCGTCTTCGACTTCCTCGGCGGCAATCTCTTCGAGATCGGCGGCGGCGAAAGCGCCCAGGAGCCGATCCAGCTCGCCGTGCGCTCCGTCATCGAACGCGCCGTTCTGAAAATGCTTGTGCCGCTCTACCACGTCAATCCGACCGAATGCGCGCGCTTCGCGGGCAACAGCGACCCGATGGGCAAGATCGACTACCGTCAGTCGAACCCGGAAGGCGCCCGCATGCCGCCCGTGGCCGAACCTCGCACGACCGACGCACCGCGCACCGTCCCGGCTGCATCGAAAACAGCCAAAGCCGACAACACGCCCTACGCCTATTACAGCGAAGTCGACAATAGCGGCCTCCGCGGCGGCGTGAACTGATCCACCCCATTCGCCGATGGCGCTGCAAATCGCGCCACGCCACCGGCTCCATCCCTCAGGTTGCCTCCGGCCAAGGCCGGGTCTTGAGAGCTGCTGTCCGGGCTTCATCGGACAGAACCGAACCGCCCACGGGGGGCACCCGAAGCGGTTCGGCGAGACAAACTTCAGGGGAGGGCTTTTGCCCTCCCCCTTTTTGTCGTTCACGGGGCAAAGGTGATAGCGGGCGGCACGCCGAGCCGCACATAGGCGTCGATCCCGGCACGCACAAAGATAACGTTGAGCCACATGATCGCAAAGCAGGTCGCGAACCAGAACGCGAAAGCGCCAAGCTCCCTCATCCCTCCGCTCGCGGCGCGCATGCTGTCGCGATAAATGGAGAGGAACGCCGCAAACATCGACACTTCGAGTGCCGGCAGCACGACTGCCAGAGCTTCGAATGCATCGCGCGGCGGATTGGTCACCGCCCTCAGATAGAGAAGTGAAACGAACGCGGCTGCCACGCCGACGCTGCGAGCGTTCTCGATGCTCCATCTGAAAGTGCGGATCGATAAGGTAATCATGGCTATCTCCCTCCAGGTCGCAGATCGCCGTTCGGTGCCGCGCGTTTTCGCGTCCGTTGGTCTCCGCAAGTGATCGTTCTATGGCGTCAGTGGTGCTGGATCAGACGACCGGCGGCGCACGGATTTCGCCGCCCACTGACAGTCGTCCACCGTCTTCTGGTATCTGGAAATGGAAAGGCAACATGGGGACTCCGTGATTTCGCGAGTGAAACCACCGGCGGGAGTCCTGAAACGACAAGAGCCCCAACCGGTTTGGTGGGGCTCTTGGTCAATCTCGCAAAACGCAATCAGCGCAAGCGAATACGACCCGGCCCCGAGGGCGAGTAAGTACCAAAGCGCTTGGTCGATTGATGGAGTGCGTTGCTCATGGGCGTCTCATACATCCGAGTCGCCGTCTTGCCAAATGCATATTCACTATGCGGATGACTATTTTCAGACGCGATGCTCAAAAGCAACTCACCCTTCCGCCAGCTTGAGCAAGCCTATGCCGCAGATAATGAGCGCAATTGCGCCGAGCCGTGTCAGGCTCGCCTGCTCGCCATAGACCAGAATGCCGATGACGACGGATCCGATAATGCCCATGCCCGTCCAGACCGCATAGGTCGTGCCGAGCGGCAGCGTCTTCGTCGCCATGGAAAGAAGCCAGGTCGTGGCGAGCATCGCCACCAGCATCACGGCGATCACGGGCTTGTTGGTGAAGCCCTCACTGGCCTTCAAGCTCCACGCCCAGATCACCTCAATTACGGCGGCAACCGCCAGAATGAGCCATGCCATATCGCACTCCATCGGAAATGCGACGAGGTCGTCCTCGTCCTGTATTTTGGGGATCTGAGCCGGGTCGTCCCGGCGTGCTTACTAAATAGGGCCAGTTGACCAACCTATCAAGCAGATGTCGCGGCACCGGATAGCAAAACGGGGAGGCTTTCGCGCTCCCCGTCATTGCTCATCTCGATGTGCCTGGCGTCAGTACCCGACACCGCCGCTGAAGGTCGCCATGCCTGCACCAGCCGCGCTTGCCGTGGACTCAGCCCGATCCGCTTTGCGAATGAAGATTTCCGCATAGCCCGGACGGCCTTCACCACCAACTTCGGCACGGGCCGAGCGGCTTTGCGCAGGAGCGCAGGCCAAACCATTCGCGCCATAGCGAAGCGCCTCGCCTTCATGGCACTCGATCACATAGCCGCCATCGTAATTGGCGTTCCGCTGATCGTCGGAGCCGATCATACGGCCGATCGTCGCGACCAGCATGTCACCGGAAAGGCAGTGAAACACTTCCACCTCATCCCGCGGCGAAAATTCGCGAACCGGTGTTGAATAACGCGCCGTTTCCTCGAGCCCCTTGGCGCTGACGCAGACACCCTTGACCGGCTTCATAACCGTCTGCTCACGAACTACGACATTGAGCGCGCCCATCGACATCGGAGCCGGTGCTGCAACATAGTAGCTGCCGCCACCGCCGCCGCTGCCATTGCCGTTGCCGATGCCAAAGCCCGAACCGCCGGAACGGCTGGAACTGCGGCTGCTTGCGCCGTTGGCGACGGTGCTCGCAAGGTTCGAATTCGCCGTGGCGATGGAAGACGCCGTGGCATTCGCATTCGTGTTCACGTTGACGATCACATTGTTGGTATTCGTGTTCGTATTGGTGTTCGTATTGGTGTTCGTGTTGGTGTTGGTGTTGGTGTTGGTGTTGGTGTTCGTATTGCTGTTGCTGTTCCAATTGGAGTTCTTGTTCCAGTTGAAATTCTTGCCGCCATGCTTGCCGCCACCACCGCCATCTTCGTCGCATCCGCAATCTTCCGGCGGCGGCGGAGGGGGAGGAGGCGTCTCGGTGCAGCCGCAGTCTTCCTGTGGCGGAGGCGTATGACCGGCGCCCGCTTCAGCGGGGGTGGCTTCCATGAACACGAAGGCGCCGAGGCCAATCGCGAAGGTGAGCGCGAGTGTGGAGATCTGGGGGGCTTTATGTTTCATCTTCATTCTCCCGGGCCAAATGGGCCCATTCTGGTGCGCCACCTGACGCGCATGCCCTCCCATTGCAGAAGCCGTGCCGCTTTAAGGAACCGAACCACAACGGGAATGACAAACGTCGCCTCGCAGGGCTCGTGCCGAATGCCGACAGGTCGCCCGCCTCTCGCGTCGTTAATATTCATTAACGACGATTGCTCCAGACACGGAAAATCCCGGCTTTCCGCCATGATGCGCGCGCAATAGCGCCTCGCGCACCGCGCTGGCACGCTTTCTGCTCTTACCCCCTCATAACCCGGCGGTGTCCCGCATCCTGTTTCGCATCGAAACAGACGGCCCCGGCGGAAGGAGTTCAAAAAAGATCGCCCCAAAAGGGGACGTTCCGATTTGATTGAGTTAAGGTTTTCGCGATGGGGCGCGCCTTCCGAAAAGAAGGCGCCACGGGGGATCCCCCGCCAAGCGAAAAACGCCTGGGCAGGGGTTGAAGCAAAATGAAGCACAAGACGATAAACGCGCTTTTCGACTACTGGAACACCATGCGCGCCGGGCGTCCCGCGCCGCTGCGCAGTGAAATCCAGCCGGGCGACATCAAGCGCTGCCTGCCGCATGTCTTCATCCTCGAGCGCGAGGATGCGCAGACTTATCGCTTCCGTCTTGCAGGCACCGGCCTTTGCAGCATTTACGGAATGGAGTTCCGCAACCACAACCTGCTCTCAATGTGGCAAGAGGACTGCCACGAGAGGCTCCGTCATGCTCTGACCGACGTCACCGAAAACGCAAACATCAGTCTCGTCGAATACACGGCCACGACAAACGATCATCGTGAGGCGACGTTCGAAATGCTCCTGCTGCCGCTTGCGCAGGAAAATGGCGCCATCACCCGCATTCTGGGCGCCGCCGTACCCGTCGACGAATTTCCCTGGATCGGCGACCGTCTCCTCGCCCGCCAATGGATCGACCGCCTGCAGATTCTCGATCCCGAACGCATGCCCAAGCGCGAACGCGCCGCCGAAGCCGCCCGCCGCATCATTCGCGAAAGGCCGCCCCTCATTTCCGCACATATTCCGAGCCTCGCCAATCGTCGCGCACCGCTTCGCAGCGAGCGTGCCTATCTGCGGCTCGTCAAGCAGGCTCATATAACGGGCGAGTGATACAAGTTTTCCATGCGGCTGCACCCCGCAAACGAAAGGGCCGGTATCCATCAAGGATACCGGCCCTTTTAGTCAGTCTGCTTCGCTGAAGCTCAAGCTGCGGCGCCGCGACGATCTTCAGCGATGGTGACATGCTCGGGTGCAAGTGCTGCCTTGCCAAGAATATCGTCCGAAATCTTTTCGGCGATCATGATCGTCGGCGCATTGGTGTTGCCGCCAACAAGCGTCGGCATGACCGAAGCGTCAACGACGCGCAGCCCTTCAATGCCACGCACCCTGCACTTCGTATCGACAACGGCCATCGGGTCATTGCCCATCTTGGCTGTGCCGACCGGGTGATAGATCGTCTCGGCGCTTTCGCGGACCCAGGCGTCGATCTCGGCGTCGGACTGCTTGTCGGCACCCGGCCAGAACTCCGGCCCGCGATAGGCGTCCATCGCGCGCTGCTCAACGATCTCACGCACCATCCGCACGCCGTCACGCATGGTGCGGCGGTCGGTTTCGGTCGCGAGATAGTTCGGCTGAATGAGCGCGTGATCGGCGGGATCGAGCGACTTCAATGCCACATAGCCGCGGCTTTCAGGGCGAAGCTGGCAGACATGCACCGTAAAGCCATGTCGATCAGACTTCGTACGCGCATGGTCGCGCATCATCGCGGCCACGAAATGGATCTGGATGTCGGGGATTTCAAGCTCGGGGCGCGTCTTCAGGAAAGCGCCGGATTCAAGCCCCTGCGAAGCGGCAACGCCGGTCTTGAAGAAGGTATATTGCATGCCGGTGAGAAGCTGGCGCACCAGCTTCGTCTGGCTGTGCAGCGTGATCGGCAATTTGCATTCATAGATCACCGTGCTGTCCAGGTGATCCTGCAGGTTCTGGCCGACGCCCGGCAGATCGGCAACGACGTCGATGCCGAACTTGCGCAGATATTCGCCCTCGCCGATACCCGACAACAGCAGAACCTGCGGCGAGTTCACCGCGCCGCCCGACAGAATGACTTCCTTTGCCGCCTTGACGGTCTTGAGCTGGCCGTCTTGCATATACTCGACGCCGACGGCGCGCTTGCCTTCGAACAGAATGCGATGCGTCAGCGCCTTGACCTCGACCTTGAGGTTCGGGCGGCCGAGCGCCGGGACGAGATAGGCCGTCGCCGCGCTGCAACGCTTGTTGTTCTTGATTGTCGTCTGATACGGGCCCATGCCCTCTTGCTGCGGGCCGTTGAAGTCGTCCGTATAGGGATGGCCTGCCTGCTTGCCCGCCTCGACGAAAGCATCGAAAAGCACGTTGCTCTTCATGGCGTTCGAAACGCCGAGCGGGCCGTCGCCGCCATGAAACGCGCTGCTGCCGTTCTGATTGCCTTCCGACCGGCGGAAATAGGGCAACACATCGGCAAAGCCCCAACCATCAAGGCCCTGCTGACGCCACAGGTCGTAATCGCGCGCATGGCCGCGAATATAGATCATGCCGTTGATCGAGGACGATCCGCCAAGCACCTTGCCGCGCGGCCAGAAAAGCTTGCGGTTGTTCAGATGCGGCTGGCCCTCGGTGTAGTAGTACCAGTTGACGGTGTCGGTGCCGATCAAGCCACCCACGCCTGCCGGCATATGGATGAGGAAATTAGTGTCCTTCGCGCCTGCCTCCAGCAGCAAAACCTTGTTCGCCGGATTTTCCGACAAACGGTTGGCTAGAACGCAACCGGCACTGCCTGCGCCGATGATGATGTAATCGAAGTCACTCATGGTGTTTCCTGGACTTTCTCGTTACTCGTCTCGCAAAGAATGCGGAACGGGCGTTCTACGCGCCCCTGATCGCTGCAGCCAGCGGCCCCGATTCCCCCGAATGGTCGGATTTGACCGAATTGTCAGCAATGATGAAAGCTGACGCAAGCGTCATTTCTCTGGAAACCTGTCAAAAGGGAGCAAATAGGTGAAATTCCCCCTTTCCCGTAGGGTTGACGATAAATTTTCATTAACCCTGCAAGGCTATCCTGTTCCCCGGAGCCCCCGTAGATTCAGGGTGCTAAAGAAGAGCTTGAGCAATGAAGACTGACCAGCAAACAGGCCACGAACGGCGCCGCCACCCGCGTGTGCCCGTGACTGTGAAAGGCCGCTTCCTCGCCCCCGACGGGTCTGAACATGCCTGCGAAATTCGCGACATGTCCCTTTCGGGCATCGCTCTGATGTCCGACGCCACCGTCCCCATGGATGCCCATCTGATCGTTTACCTCGACGATTTCGGCCGTTTCGAGGGCCCCGTGGTGCGGACCTTCGACGGCGGCTTTGCCATTGAAACCGCCCTGAGCGGCGCGCGTCGCGACCGCGTCGCCGAACGCCTCGCTGCCTTTGCCAAGGGCGGCAACGGTTCCGGCGCCCGCGCTTTTCCGCGCTATGCGCCAACCGACGCGGGAATCGAAGAAGGTTCGATCCTCACGCTGGCCGATGGCCGCTCATCCCCCTGCCGCATTGTCGATATGTCGCTTGGCGGCGCCAACGTCGCCACCGAACTTCGCGCGCCCATCGGCACCAATGTCTCGATCGGCCGCATGAAAGGTCGCGTCGTCCGGCATACGGAAGAAGGCATCGCGATCTCCTTCAGCGATATCCCCGAACGCGCCAGCGCACTCTCCCGCCCCTTTGGCTGATCCAACGCCATTGCGTTGCGATTAGGCCTCTTTAGACTGCCCTCGAATTTCAACTCCGGGGGCAAGAAGATGGCCGCGTCGATTCTCAACTACACGCTCAATGACGGCGTCGCCGTTCTCACCATGGACGACGGTCGCGCCAATGCGCTCGGCCACGACATGATCGGCGCCCTCAAGGCCGCCCTCACCCGCGCCGAGGGCGAAGCCAAGGCCGTCCTGCTGCTTGGTCGCGAAAAGCGCTTCTGCGCAGGTTTCGACCTCGAAGTCATGGCCGCCGGCCCCGAGCATGTGGCCCCGCTCGTGACGGCTGGCGCTGAACTCCTGATGGACATCTATACCCACGCGCTCCCGATCGTCATCGGCTGCACCGGCCATGCGCTCGCCGCTGGCGGGCTGCTGCTGCTCGCCGCCGATACGCGCGTCGGCGTTGAAGGGGATTTCAAGATCGGCCTGCCCGAAGTCGCCATCGGCATGACCATGCCGGTCTTCGGTCTCGAACTCGCCCGCGACCGCATTCTGCCAAATCATCTGACAGCCGCCGTCACGCAAGCGCGCATCTATAATCCGGTAGAAGCCGCCAAGGCCGGCTATCTCGACCAGACGGCGCCTGCAGAGGCCCTTTTCGAGACGGCGCTTGCCCGCGCCCGCGAGCTTGGCGCCCTGCCCCAGCCCGCCTTCCGCAACACCAAACGCAAGGAACGTGAGGCCACCGTTGCCCTCATCCGTGCAACATTGAAGAGCGATAGCCGAACTTTCGACGGCGCGGCGCGTTAAGTACCCGTTTACGTTCTGGCTCCAACCGGGGCCGGACCGTAAACTTAGCGAATTCAACGATTCACGACCTTCAGAGGTGTCAAATGCCGTTCCAGACGCTCAAGCGCTTTGGGCTTATTCCCCTGTCCCTGATGCTCGCCATCGGATTTATCGCGCTGCCGGGCGCAGCAAAGGCTGATTGCAGCCCAACAAGCACCAACGGCATCCTCGGCGGTCTGGGCGGCGCGGTGGTCGGCGGCCTGCTCGGCTCCACGATCGGCGGCGGTTCGGGCAAGACGATCGCAACAATCGGCGGCGCGCTGGCTGGCGGCCTTGTCGGCAACAACCTCCTCGCAAAGCTGAACTGCGAAGACCAGGGCTATCTTGGCAACAGCACGCAGCGCAGCCTCGACAGCGGCCAACCGGTCAGCTGGCGCAATCCCGATAGCGGCACCTATGGCGACGTTACGCCGGTGCGCAGCTACAACTCCGACAGTGGCCAATATTGCCGCGAATACCAGCAGACGATTTATGTCGGCGGTAAAAAGGAAAATGGCTACGGCACAGCCTGCCGCCAGCCCGACGGAAGCTGGAAAATCGTCAGCTGACGGCTGAACGGCCTGCATTTTCAGAATTTGCTAACCATGCCCCGGAAAATTTTCCGGGGCATTTTTCTTTGGCCGAACGCGCTGCGCCCCGCAACTCGTGTCCGACCGCATCAAACAAAAGTGCGTTAGTTGCTTGAATAGCAACGAATAATCCACGCGCTTCGCTTCAGCGCAGCCAAGCGACAAGCGCTCGATACAATTTTATGAAACCTCGATTCAAAAACGTGTCGAACTTGGCTCAAAACTGACTTTCCAATTTAAATCGGGAAAAAGTTCCTGATGCCACCTTATGCACGCAAGACAGGAAGTTTTGCCGGGACAGGAAATCCCGATCTACGGGCTAGGTGGGGTGGTTGAAGTGGGGCGGTTCTTTATGCTTGCGATGGTGGCCGGTGCCGCCATCTGGCTGAGCGGATGCCAGACGACAGGCAGCATCGGCGCTGCGCATGGCAACGTGAACGAAGGCGCGATCATCAAGGTCGGTGCCTATATGCCGGTGGGGCAACAGGTCGTTCCGCCCTTTGGCTATGTCGCATTCTGCATACGCAACCCGAAGGAATGCGAAGGCGGAACGGACGCGCCGAAAGCCATGACCATGACCCCGGCGCGTTGGGCGGAACTCAATCAGATCAACGACTACGTGAACACCAATATCCCGCAGGTCGAAGACGTCGCGAATTACGGCGTCAACGAGCTCTGGTCATATCCCAATGAGCGCGGCGGCGACTGCGAAGACCTGGCGCTGCTGAAGCGCAAGATGCTGATCGAACGCGGCTGGTCGCCATCGGATGTGCTTGTGACCGTGGTGCGCGAATGGAATGGCGATGGCCATGCGGTGCTCGTCGTCGATACGGACAAGGGCGAATATGTTCTCGACAACAAGAACTGGGCAATCGTCGCCTGGGCGGACGCGCCCTACACATGGGTGAAGCGTCAATCGCGCGAGCGGCCCTATATCTGGGTCAATCTCGATCAGCGCTCGTTCCGGCTCGCGTCGAACGACACCCTGCCGCCGCTCGGCTCGCCCATTCCCTTTATTGAGGCGACAAAGCACACGGCAACGGCTGCAACGGAACCAGCAAAGACGGATCAAGACTTGCGGCCGAGCCTTGCAGCCGAACTGCCGCAAGCCCCAACGGCGGCACTCGCCGTCTACTGATGATTAATCTCCGGCCGGACCCTTAACCCCCCAAGTGTCCGGTCCTGTCGAGGCCGCTCCTGTCATCCCCACATGACAGGAGCGGTATTCTTTCGACGGTTACTTGCCGGTCCAGTTCGGCTTGCGCTTCTCGGCGAATGCGCGCGGTCCCTCGATCAGATCTTGGCTGCGGAAAAGCGCCGCAACGGCGGGATATTTCCCGGTGACTGCCTTTTCGAGATTGGCTTCATCGAGGCCCTTGTAAACGGACTCCTTCGAAGCGCGGATCGACATGGGCGAACATTCCATGATGAGCCCCGCCCAGCGCTTCGCCGCCGCCATCAGATCGGCCGCCGGAACCACTTCATTGACGAAGCCGAGTTCCTTGCCCTCAGACGCTTTCACCTGACGGCCCGTAAGGATCATGCCCATGGCCTGCTTGGTGCCGATCTGGCGCGGCAAGCGATGAAGCCCGCCCGCAAGCGCCGCAAGGCCGACGCGCGGCTCGGGCAGCGCGAAAACCGCATTTTCCGACGCGACGATGAGATCGCAGGCAAGTGCGATTTCAAAACCGCCGCCCATCGCGACGCCATTGACGGCGGCAATGACCGGCTTGTTGAGGTCGTAACGCGCCGTCAATCCGGCGAAGCCGGACGGCGGAACCTCGATCTTGTTGCCCTCGGCCTGATAGCGCAGATCGTTGCCCGCGCTGAAAGCCCGCTCGCCCGCACCGGTGATGATGGCCACCCAGAGTTCGGGATCGGCGGCGAAATCATCGAAAATCTTCGCCAATTCGAAATTCGCCGGCGGATGCAGCGCATTCATGCGCTCCGGCCGGTTGATTGTGACGATGAGCAGATGCCCCTCGCGTATGGCGGTGCAATGTTCAGTGGTCATAGCGCTTCCCCGGTCGTTAAAATGGTGTGTGGCCGCGCCTTATAGGCGCTTGTTGGCGAAAATCTGCCCGGTTGGGGCCTCGCCTGCAAGCATCGCGGCGTTGACGCAACGGTAACGAGAACGTCTTATTACAAATGCTGCACCATGATTTGGCTGCGAACGGCACGATTCGGCGTTCACGGCCCTATTAGGCGATTTGCGAATAAAAGATGGCGATGGCTGAACCCGAGAAAATATCCGGAACCCCTATGTGGCGTGCTCAGGATGCCGGACGGTGGCTGTTGAAATACGGCGACCGCGTTTATGGCCCCTATTCCCCGGAGGCGATGCAGGCCTATATCGCCGAAGGCCGCATCGTGCCGCAGAGCCTCATTGCGCCTGAAGGCACCCTCCCCGGCGCCGAGACATGGCAGTCTGCCGCCTCGGTTGCATTCTTCAGCGATCTTTTCGACGCGGCGCGGCGCGCCGTTCCTGCAACCGCACTCGAAGCCGAACCGGCACACGCGGAACCTGCCCGAACGGAAGGGACGCAAGCACCGCAGCGCAGCGAACCCGTGGAACAGGCTTCCAGCCCGCGTCCCGTCTATGGCGCAGGCAAGGGCCAAACCGATCGTCGTCGCCAGGCCGAAACGGCGAACTTTATCATCATCATGGACATCAAGGCCCGCTTCACCGGCCCGCTTGAGCAGGCGATCATGTCTCTCGGGCCTGCCTACAAGCTGGCGCCGAATATCTGGTGCGTGAACACGAATGCCACGGCCGCCGGACTGCTGAATGAACTCAGCATTCACATCGGCAAGACCGACAGCATGTTCATCGTCGATGCGACGCGAGACAGAACCGCCTGGCATAATCTCGGCCCGGAAACCGATGCGAAGATCCGTCGCGTCTGGCGCCGCGCATTCTGAACGCGGCCAAACACGGGGTTACGCCTCGTTAATTCCGATGATAAACTTCACGACATTGGCAATCAGGTCTTCAGGACATTTCTGAAGACCTTTTTTATTTCGAAAGGCGGCAATCTTGGCAGCAGCATCCGGCAATACAGTGCAGGTGCATTACACAGGCACGTTGAGCGATGGCAGCGTGTTCGACTCGAGCCGCGACAGCGAGCCGATCGGCTTTACGGTCGGCACGGGTCAGGTCATTCCCGGTTTTGACAATGCCGTCATCGGCATGGAGATCGGCGAAAAAAAGACCTTCACGATCCCGAGCGCAGAAGCCTATGGCGAGCACGATCCGCGCCTTGCGCAAGATGTCCCGCGCACTGAACTTCCCGACGACCTTGAAATTTTCCTCGGCATGAGCCTGACCGCGAGCGGCAGCGATGGCCGCGAAATCGCGCTGGTCGTAACCGAAATCAACGACAACTCGGTCCGCCTCGATGCCAACCACCCGCTGGCAGGCAAAGACCTCACCTTCGCCATCGAGCTTGTCGGCATCAACTAGACACGGGGATCGGCGAGCGGCAGGCGTATGCCGAGCCGCCGCGATTTCACCACCTTGCGCGCCTCGCGAAGTATATGCTTCGTGGGGCGCATTTCTGCCGGCACATCGGCAATGGTCGCCCTGAGCGGCGGCGTCTTCACCGTTTCCGCAGGCGCCTCAGGCGCTGCCGCATAAGGCGCCATCGCACCGGGTTCGGCAACCGATTGCGGCGGCATATCGCGCTCCGGTTCCGGCATCCTCGACAATTCGCGCATGATCGACGCCGCATCGCGCCAACGCACGATCAGCGGCGCACCAAGCGCGCTCACATCGGCGCATTTGGATGTGGAGGATTGCCCGCGATTGCAGAGCACGGTCTCGCGGATGATTTCAAACTGAAACCGCGCGCGGCGCAAAAACTCCGGGAACAATCCGCCCGACTGGGCGCCAAGCACAATCGGCATGAGGTCGGCGCAAGATGTGCGCTGCCTGTCCAGCAGATCGTCGACCATCGCCTGCGAAACGACATCGTTCGGCGGATTGGTCGAGCAGACGCGCCAGAGAACATCCGCACTCGCATGATCGTAAAGCTGGACAAGAGCCTGATCGCGATTGTCGAGCCCGGCATAAATGCGCGCGACGTCACGCGGATCCCATTGCCGATACTCGTCAATGAAACGCAGCACGTCGATTTTTGTACCCGCTGGCGGAGCGGCCATGAAATGGCTCTTCGCCGCCACCGCGACGCCTTGCGCGAGGAACGAATAATCCCGCGCCAAATCCATATTGGGCTTGCCGTCAGCCCTCACCGGCATGAAGAGAAACTGAATGCCGAGCGGCCGCTCCTCAAGACGAAAGAAACCGACCGCATCAGCGGATGAGCCAAACCGCAACGAGCCTTGCGCGCCCTTGCTCTGGTCCGCAGACCGCTCGCCATTGAGCGCATATTTCTTGCCGTCAGCCGCCGACAAGCGGCCGACGACGCGCCCGTCCACCTCCTGCAGATTGAGCGTCATGCCTGCGGCCGCCGCGATACCGTGAAAATTGCCGGTAAAGCTCGCCGCCTGCGCGATGCCTGCCACCAGGAGCATGGCGAGCATCGCGGCGAACGCCATGAAGGGCGCAGCCGAAAGCCGATTGGACGGCGCCCCCCTCATGGTCTCGATCATGCCCCATCCGGCGCCGTGAAGCGGCTTACCGTCCCTTGAAGTTTGGCGTCCGCTTTTCCATGAAGGAAAGCATGCCCTCTTTGACGTCCTCCGTCCGCATCAGCGGCAGAAGCTGCAGATAGACATGATGCACATGTTCTGGAAACGGCTCGTTAAGACCCATCCGCATCATGCGCTTTGCCGCCTGCACGGCGAGAGGCGCATTGGCGGCGATCTCCCTGGCAAGCGCACGGGCGCGGGCCTGCAACTCGTCATCCGCCACGACTTCAGTGGCGAGGCCCCATTCGACGCATTCTTCGGCATTGAGCGTGCGGCCCGTAAAGACAAGCTCCGCCGCCTTCGACCAACCGATCAGCCGCGGCAAGAACCAGGTGCCCCCTGATTCAGGCACCAGCCCGCGCTTGCAAAACGCCGCCGCGAGCTTGCCGGACTTGCCCATGAGGCGAATGTCGCAACCGAGCGCCGTATCCATGCCATAGCCCGCCGCACCGCCATTGATGGCTGCAATCACCGGCTTTTCCATTTCGAACAGCACTGTCGGCGGCGTATTGCGCAAATCGAGCGATGTCGACACCGCCCCACTGCTCCCGGCAAGCCCCGCAACGCCGCCCGATTGCGGACGCAGGTCGAGCCCGGCGCAGAAAGCACGGCCCTTGCCGGTCAGGATGACGCAACGCACATCCTTGTCCTGATTTGCATCGAGCAGACGCTTCGTAAGCTGATCGAGCATCGGCCCCGAAATCGTGTTCATCCGCTCCGGCGCGTTGAAGGTGATCGTCGCAATATGTTCCGACACTTCATAGAGCACCTCAACGGGCGCTGCGGCAGAGGCTTCCTGTGCTTTGCTCATCATCTTCTCCCTGTGGCTTTTTCTGATCTGTTCAATCGATCTGCTTCAGCTCGCGCATATAGCGCTTCCAGTTCTGGACATAGTGGTCCGACGAAAGCTGCAACGCCGCGCCCTGCTCCTCGGTCAATGTGCGGATCACCTTGCCCGGCGCACCAAGCACCATCGAGTTGTCCGGAATATCCTTGCCTTCCGCGATCAGCGTATTCGCGCCGATGAGACAGTTCTTCCCGATCCGCGTTCCATTGAGAATGATGCTGCCGATGCCGATGAGGCTGCCGGCGCCGATGGTGCAGCCATGCAGCATCACCATATGGCCGATGGTCACATTCGCCTCGATGGTGATGGGCGAGCCGGGGTCTGTGTGCAGCACCGACCCGTCCTGCACGTTTGAATTTTCACCGATGGTGATGAGCTCATTATCGCCGCGTATCACAGCGTTGAACCAGATGCTTGCATTGCGCTCGAGCTTCACATTGCCCATCACCTGAGCGCTGGGTGCGATCCAGTATTCTCCCTCGGGCGGGAGGATGGGAGAGCGCTCGCCAAGGGCGAAAATAGCCATCGGATCATTCCTTTATCGAGTTACGTTTGGGACGGACTATGCCACGAGCGCCCCGCCCAGACGAGTGAAAGGCGCGAGGCCGGTTGCGCAGCGCCGCCCTATGCCGCAAGCTTGGGTTGCGGGTCTATTTGGCCCGGACGGCAGCGGGGCATCCATGAAATTCTTTCTCGACGCGGTGATTTTCATTCTTCTGGTGCCGGTGGTCTTCATACTGGCCTACCAGAACGGCCTTCTCGACCGCTTCGTGCCTGACGATAGCATCCCCGCCGATCCCTTCATCCGCGCCGAGCTTGCGCAGACGACGAGCGGCACCGAACTCAGCCGCCGCATCGACAAGGCGCTGGAGGCTGGCGACTATGACGATGCGGTGATGTATGCCGACATCGCCACCTATGCCGATATGCCCATCGAAGCAGGCACGGCAAAGCGCCTCGAAAACGAAAAGAGCATTGGCCGCCGCGTCGCCCGCAACACGGGAAGTTTCTTTGAAGGTTTCGTCACCGGCGAGGGCAACGACACAGCCTCCTTCGTCGGCGTTGTGACGTCCGATCTGACGGTCGTCGGCGACGTGCGCGACATCGGCCAGGAAGGCACGAAGATGCTGAAGGGCGAGGAATATTCCCAGCTCATCCTCGGCCTCTCGGTCGTCGGCCTTGCCGCCACGACAGCAACAATAGCAACGGGCGGAAGCGCACTCCCTGCCCGCATCGGCGTATCGCTGCTCAAGGTTGCAAAGAAAGCTGGAACGCTCACCACAAGCTTTGCCCGCGACATGACGCGCATTCTGAACGAAGCCGTGAATTTCGAGAAACTGAAAGGCACGCTGCGAAGCGTCGATCTCGCCGACAGCTCGGCGACGCGCCACGCGATCACCGACTATGCCGGAAGCATCTCGACCGCAAAGCTCGCGCCCGTCCTTGGCAATATCGCCGCCCTTGAAAAAAGTGTTGGACCCGCTGAATCCGTGCGGCTGCTGAAATATGTCGATAACGGAGAAGATCTCGCGCGCATCACGAAAATGAGCGGCAAACTCGGAACGAAAACGCGCGGTATCATCGACATTACCGGCAAGACCAGCCTTCGTGCATTCAAGACCGTCGCCAATCTCGTTCTATGGGCGCTGGGTTGGGGCTGGGCCATCATCGCGGCGATCGGCGCTGGTTTCGTCGGCACGCTTGGCCGTCGCTTCCGTGGCCGCCGCACCGCCTAGGCGTCAAGCGGCCAGAAAAAGACTGAGCAGAAAGATACCCGAGAGGAAGCTCCACATCAGCGCGATGAAAAATGAGAGCAGAAGCCATGCCGGAGGCCTGTTCTCGAAAACCTGCGCCCTGAGTGCATTGCGCAAAATGACATTCGGCCCGGCAAATACCAATGTCATGATCCCGGCAACCTGCGTCGCCATCGATCCCGACCACACCTGAAAACTCGGCGGCTTCTTCGTCACCAGCCGATAAAAACTGCCGGTCAGACCAGCCGCGACGAAGCCTGTCGCCGTCGAGAAGAGAAATGCTGCCCATTCAGACATCGGATTGAACCCGCCCATGATTATTCTTTCGGCAAAGCCGCTCCTCGAACGCCTTTGATCGCTGCAATCGTCACATCGCGCATCGCGATCTTCAGATCCTCCGCAGGTTCGTTGCGCGCTTGCTCGGCAATCCGTCCGAGAACGGACGATCTGTCGACCAGCGGTATCACGGTGCCCGCCACCCGGCAGGCCGCGAAATCCGAACTACAGGCTAAACCTGCCCGCTGCTGAGAACCAAGCCATGCTTCCGTCGGTCCCCAGAGGGTTGCGACGACGGCGAGGCTGACGAGCGATTTGACGATGAACATTGCCATGCGTCCTTATCCGCAAAGCCCGTACCACTCGCGCCAGCCATCGCCGATAAAAAATATTCTTTGAAAATCAATGGGTTGGGAGTCGACCTGGGTCGACACACTCCAAACCGGCGCCACACGTGCCGGATTGCGTCGCGCGATCTGTGCCATCGCGAAACAGCGCATTGTCCTCACGGTATGCAACGTTAATATTCCGGCTGCTATAAGCGCACCGGCAAGGATTGAGGGAGCGACATCCAGTGGCGAGACAGAAGCAGGGAAGCGGCGAGCTCGTTCACGAACGCCCGGCCTGGATACTTCCCGCTTTGGTCGTCCTGGCGGTCACGACCTTTTCGGGCTTTTTCCTTTATCACTATTTCGGTCCGACGCCCGGCGAACTGCTCGGCCATGCCCCACGCGCCAGCGCCGAACGACGCAAGGTCGAGGCGGTCGTTGGCGGCACGCGCTTCCTGATCCCTGAAAATTACACGCGCTACCCCTCGCAGCGCAGCGGCGGCGCGCAGCCCGAAATTGCCATGCACGCGCTGCTGCCGGATTTCGCGCCTTTTTCACCTGAGCGTCAGGCCGAATTCACCGACAATTCACCCGACGCGGAGGTCATCTATTTCCAGCTGCATCAGGCCACATCGATCCTGCCGGCCGAACGTCGGCTACGGGAAATCTATTCGAAATTTTTTGTGTCTTCGAAGCCGGAGAAAGGCCCGACCGGGCTGGAAAAATTCAGCTTCCGAGCCAACTCCGGCTACAAGGATCAGGACCTGCTGGTCGGTACGGATACCGACGGGCGCCTCGTCCTTCTGCTCTGCCAGCACACGACGAAAATCGTCGAAAGCCCGAACTGCACGCGCACCCTGCTGCTGACGCAGAATCTTGCACTCACCTATCGCTATAAGCGCGCGCATCTTGTCGAGTGGCAACGGATCGACGAATTGATGATCCGCATCGTCACGTCCTTCGAAGCGCCCGGCTTGCCGAACGACCTCGAAGGCACGATCACAGACTGAAGCGTTTATTCAGGAAGATCGATATCCAGAATTGCCATCTGGAATGCATAAGACGTCTCGCCGTCTTCCTCGTCCTTGAAGATAACGCCGATAAACTCGTCACCGATGTTCACTTCCGCCGAGTCATCCTTGTTCGGCCGCTTAAACACGGAGATGGACGGCAGGCGAAACTTCTGACGCAGATACGCTTCAACGCGCTTGATTTCGTCCTTATCCAAAGTCTGTCTCCAATGATCTTTCGGTTGAGGGAAAAGTCCCTTCGACCGAGGTTTTAACGGCTTGCACGTCCCGGCGCAAACAAGCTTTCGTGTTTCTCACCGCGCCGTATAGCCGCCATCGACGACGAATTCGGCGCCCGTGACGAATGACGCTTCGTCGGATGCGAGGAACAGCACCATGTTAGCGATTTCATCGGCGACACCGAGCCGCCCGATCGGATGCAGCGACACAAGCATCTGCATCATCTCATTTGCCCCGACGCCGTCGGGAGCGGCTGCACCACGATCGATGACGTTGCGCACAAGCGGCGTGTCGATATAGCCCGGATGGATCGAATTGACGCGGATGCCGTAGCCCGCTTCCGCGCATTCCAGTGCTGCGCATTTCGTGAGAAGGCGCACGCCGCCCTTCGCCGCATTATAGTCCGACGAATTCGTCCAGCCGACCAAGCCCATGATCGATGAAATATTGATGATGGAGCCGGTCGCGCCCTTGGCCGTCGTCTTCTTGATCGTGCGGATCGCATGCTTGCAACCGAGAAACACGCTGTCGAGGTCGACCGAAATCGTATGCCGCCAGTCCTCGAGCGACTTTTCCTCGATGGGCCCGCCCGCGGGCGCAATGCCCGCATTGTTGACGACGATGTGAAGGCCGCCAAAGCGATCCTCCGCAAGCTTCGCCACGCGCTCCCACTGCGTTTCATCTGTGACGTCATGCGCCGCGAATATGGCTTCGCCGCCTGAACGCTGAATTTCAGCCGCCAGGGCCTCGCCGCCCGCTTCGTCAAAATCGCTGCAAATGACCTTGGCACCTTCGCGCGCCAGCGCCTTCGCGCTTGCCGCACCGATGCCCTTGGCTGCGCCCGTCACGATTGCAACCTTGCCTGTTACCCGCCCCATAGCACGTCTCCCTTGTTTATATTTTTTTGCATTGTGACCGCTCGCCAGCCTTTCCGCAAAGGAGGAAAGCGGCAGCGGACCGTGCTATAGACAGTCGAAACACCTTGATTACGGAAACCTCAATGCCTGTCGCACATCTCATTCGCTACAAGACCGCAAAGCCCAAAGATATCCAGATGCAGCTCCGCGGCTACGTTGAACGCGAGCTGGACCGCAACCCGCCCAAGGGCTTCATCTCCTCGCGCGTCCTCGCCGGGAAAGATGGCAAGTCCGTCGCCTTCTATACCGAATGGAACGACGCCGAAGCGCTGGACGACACGCGTGACAGTGCGCCGTGGGAAGCCTGCATGGATTTGAACGACATTCATGCCGACAGCCATGACGAAGCGACCTACGAAATAGCCTGAGCGCACGCATGAGCGGACACCCCGCCTCCTACTACGTCGCCACAGCCAAGGACATGCCGCGGCGTGAGCCCCTGCGTGGCGACGAAACGGCGGATGTCTGCATTATCGGTGCCGGCTATACCGGCCTCTCCGCCGCGCTCCATCTTGCCGAGCGGGGATTTTCGGTGACCGTACTCGAAGCCGAACGCGTCGGCTTTGGCGCATCGGGACGCAATGGCGGACAGCTGGGCTCCGGCCATCGCAAGGACCAGCGCACGCTCGAAGAAAAGCTCGGCCGCGAATGGGCGCATCGTCTCTGGGCACTGGCGGAAGACGGCATCGCAACGGTCAAGGAGCTGATCGCGCGATACGAGATCGACTGCGACCTGAAGCCGGGCATTCTCCATGCCGCATGGAAACGCGGCGACGCTCCATGGCTCGAAGCCGAAGCAGCGCATATGGCGCGCGAATATGGCTACGAAAAATTGCGCTATGTGCCGCCGGAAGAAATCCACGAAATGGTGGGTTCGCCCCGCTATCACGGCGGATTGCTCGACAGCGGCGCGGCACACCTCCACCCGCTGAATTTTTGTCTCGGCCTTGCGCGCGTCTGCACGTCAAAAGGCGTGCGCATCTACGAGAACACGCGCGCGACCGACATCACACATACCGACCCCGCACATATCCGCACCGCGAACGGCACCGTCACCGCGCGCCATGTCGTGCTCGCCTGCAACGCCTATCTTGAAAAGCTGGAGCCGCGCATCGCCGGGCGCATCATGCCCGTCAACAACTTCATCATCGCCACCGAACCCTTGGGCGAAAGCCGCGCCCGCGCGCTCATCCGCGACGACGTCGGCGTGCAGGATACAAAATTCGTCATCGACTATTATCGCCTCTCCGCCGACAACCGATTGCTCTTCGGCGGCGGCGAAAATTATTCAGCGCATTTCCCCAATGACATCGCCGCCTTTGTGCGCAAGCCGATGCTGCGCGTCTTCCCGCAACTGGTGGATGTGAAAATCGACTACGCCTGGGGCGGCACATTGGCGATCACCATGCCCCGCATCCCAGACTTCGGCCGCCTCACACCGAACATCATCTATGCGCAGGGCTATTCAGGTCAGGGCATCAACATCGCAACACTTGCCGGCAAGCTCATCGCCGAAGCCGTTGCAGGCCAGGCCGAACGCTTCGACTGCATGGCCGAAATCAAGGTGCCGAACTTCCCCGGCGGCACATGGCTGCGCTATCCGGGGCTGATGCTCGGCGTTCTCTGGTACACGCTGAAAGATCGATTGCCGTAAGGCGTACGGGCCTCGTCCTTCGAGACGCGGCTTCGCCGCTCCTCAGGATGAGGATTTAAGGCGCTCGAAACTCTGAAATAAACCCTCATCCTGAGGAGCGATGCGGAACGCGTCGCGTCTCGAAGGACGAGGCCCCTATTGCCAACCGGAACTCAAATCCCGCTGCCGGCATCCGAGTTCTGAATCATCTGATCCATCTCATGGCTCGGCTTGTCGCAGCCCGCGCAACCGACGAGCTTTGCCGGCACACCGACCGCCGTGCAATGCGGCGGCACGTCATGCAGCACGACGCTACCCGCGCCGATGCGGCTATATTCGCCGACCTCGATATTGCCCAGCACCTTCGCGCCGACGCTGATAAGAACGCCGCGACGAATCTTGGGATGCCGGTCGCCGCTTTCCTTGCCCGTGCCACCCAGCGTCACGCCATGCAGCATCGACACTTCATCCTCAACCACCGCCGTCTCGCCGATGACGATGCCTGTCGCATGGTCGATGAACACGGCCTTGCCAATCCGCGCCGCCGGATGAATATCCACGGCAAAGAGATCGGAAACGCGGCTTTGCAGATAAAGCGCCATGGCGCGGCGGCCCTTCATCCAGAGCCAATGGGCAATGCGATAGCTCTGCAACGCCACATAGCCTTTGAAGAACAGCAGCGGCTGCGCATAGGAATGGCATGCCGGATCGCGCTCGTAATAGGCGACGATATCCGCACGCGCCGCTTCGCCGATGGAGGGATCTTCCTTCAGCGCTTCCTCGAAAATCTCGCGAAGCTGCATCGCCCGAACCTCGGTCGTGCCGAGCTTCTGCGCCAGCTGATAACTAAGCGATGCATTGAAATTGCGGTGATGAAGCACGGTGACGTGCAGGAAGCTCGCAAGCGCGGGCTCGCTCAGCGCCATTTCCTGTGTCTCGGCCCGCAAACGCTCCCAAACGGGATCGCACACTGTGAGCGCTTCCGAGGCGCGGCTTCTTTCCACAGACTTCGACATGCGATGCTCCCTACTGACCTCAAAACCGCCCCACCGCGTGGGCCGGCGAGCCAATGCATCATGGCGACCTTTATAACGAGCGCAAAAACAGATTTACACCAAGTTCTGAAAGAGAACTAAAAAAATCTGGCAAGCAACCGTGCCGTTTCGCCGCCCGGCTCAGATGATATGGTCGCCTCCGACAAAATTTGTAAGGGAAAATCCGATGCCGACCGCGAACGTCCGCGACATCGAAATTTACTATGAACGCGCCGGAAACGGCCCGCGCCTGCTCTTTATTTCCGGCACAGGCAGCGACCTCAGGGCAAAGCCGAACGTCATGGATGGCCCCTTCCCCAAGCATTTCGACACCCTCGCCTATGACCAGCGGGGGCTGGGCCGCACGTCCAAGCCCGACCGCCCCTACACAATGGCCGAATATGCCGACGACGCCGTGGGCCTCATGGCCGCCATAGGCTGGGGTTCCGCCCTTGTCGTCGGCGTCTCCTTCGGCGGCATGGTCGCGCAGGAACTCGCCATCCGCCATCCTCATATGGTCGAAGGGCTCGTGCTCGCCTGCACCTCACCCGGCGGAGAAGGCGGCGCGTCTTATCCCCTCCACACGCTCCAGCACATGAGCCGCGAAGACCGCGCCCGCCACATGATCGGCATCTCCGACACGACGCGCGATGCGGCCTGGGCCAAAGCCAATCCCGCCCTCTACGAACAATTCGTCGCCTTCGCCGCCGCCGATCCCTATGCCGACGAACCCGGCCACGCCATGGGCCAACGCCGCCAACTCGAAGCCCGCGCCGCCCATGATGCGTGGGACCGCCTCGACCAGATCCACTGCCCGACCTTGATCTGCGCCGGACGAACGGACGGCATTGCCCTACCCGAGACACAGGAGAAAATGGCGAGCCGCATTCCGGGCGCCGAACTCCGCTTCTTCAATGGTGGGCATCTGTTCATGCTTCAGGATCGCGAAGCGCTGCCGGCGATGATCCACTTCCTCAAAGGCGAGGCCTGAGATCAAATCGGGCTTGCCGCCGCGTCCTCCACCATCTAAAAATTAATTGATTTCATTAATCCATTGGTCGCCAAGCCGGATAAAGGAAACACGATGGCCCGGAAAATCCTTTTCATCACCACCGACCAGATGCGCTTCGACGCGATCGGCGCGAATGGCGGCAAGGTGGCGCGAACACCGGCGATCGATGCACTTGCCGCGAACGGCATCAATTATACGCGCGCGCATAATCAGAACGTCGTCTGCATGCCCGCGCGCTCAACCATGATCACCGGCCAGTATGTCTCGACGCATGGCGTCTGGATGAACGGCGTGCCCCTTCCCGTCGATGCGCCGAGTGTCGCGCAATATCTCCACGAAAAGGGCGGCTATCGCACGGCGCTGATCGGCAAGGCGCATTTCGAGCCGATGCTGGATTTCAAGCAGCAATTCTATGAGACCCAGATGGCGCGGCTCGGCGAGTACGGGCCCCATCGTGGCTTCGAGCATATGGAGCTTGCAAGCCATTCGCCGCTGATCCTGCATTACGCCGAATGGTTGAAGACGCACGACCCGGATGCTTTCATAAAGTTCTATCCAAACCTCGATGCGAAATTTCAAGTGAACGCAGCAGGCGGCGGCGAAACGGGCGGCTGCCAGTTGCACTTCAATCAGGTTGCGCGCGAGCACTATCACACCGACTGGGTCGCCGACCGCACCATCGCCTGGCTCGACAGCATCAAGGCCGATGACGACTGGTTCTGCTGGATGAGCTTTCCCGATCCGCATCACCCGTGGGATCCGCCCGCGAGCGAGCTTGGCCGCCACCCGTGGAAAGAAACACCGATGCCGGAATTCTATCCCGGCTCGAAAGCCAAGATCGAGGAAGTGCTGGCGGGCAAGCCGCGCCACTGGATGGAGTGGTACAAGGGCGAGCGCGTGACGAACTTCGAAGCACCGCCCGAGTTCCGCGCTTGCGACATGACCGCCGATCAGGTGCGCGAGATCAACGCCTTCACCCATGTCGAAAATGAATTGATCGACGAGGCGGTGGCGAAAGTCATGGCAGCGATTGCAAAGCGCGGCTGGGGCGATGATGTGGACGTGATCTTCACAACCGACCATGGCGAGTTTCAGGGCGAGTTCGGCCTGCTCTTCAAGGGGCCCTATCACGTCGATGCGTTGATGCGCTTGCCGATGATCTGGCGTCCGGCGAAGTCGGCGGGCGTCGCATCCGGCAGCGTCGAAGCCCCCGTCGGCCAGGTCGATCTCGCGCCGACATTTTGCCAGATCGCGGGCCTGCCCGTACCGGACTGGATGCAAGGCAAACCCATGCCGCAAACGGAAACGGAAGCCGCAGCACAGGGTCGCGAGCGTGTCTTCACCGAATGGGATTGCACGCATGTCGATGGCACGACGGTCGGCCTTCGCACCATCTATCGCGACGGCTACACCATCACCGCCTATCTGCCCGGCACGCTTTATGACGGCAGCGAAGGCGAGCTATACGACCACAAGAACGATCCGCAGCAATGGCGGAATCTCTGGAACGACCCGGCCTATGCGTCTCTCAAGTCCGACCTGCTTGCGGACCTGAAGGACAATCTGCCGGAGGTCCGCGAGCCCAGATTGGAATGCGTCGCGTCGGTATAGTGCCCACGCTTTTTCTTATCGTCATGGCCGGACTTGACCCGGCCATCCACGTCTTTCTTTATGTGATGAAGCAAGGAAGACGTGGATACGCGGGGCAAGCCCGCGTATGACGAAGAAGTGAAAAGCGTGAACTGACCGGAGCCCCCATGCCCTCTCCCACCCCTCGCATGATCGCGAAAAAAGACGGCGCGATCGGCTGGATGATTTTCAACAATCCCGAGCGCCTCAACGCCGTCAGCCTCGACATGTGGGAGGCGGTGCCGAAAATCATCGCCGACTTCGAGGCCGACCCTGAAATCAAGGTGATCGTGCTGACCGGCGCAGGCGGGAAAGCGTTCGTCGCAGGCGCGGATATTTCCCAGTTCGAGGCCCAGCGCGGCGATCCGGCTAGCGTCATCACTTATGAAGACGCAACCATGATCGCCTTTGAAACCATCGCCCGTGCCGAGCGCCCGACCATCGCCATGATCGACGGCTACTGCATCGGCGGCGGCCTTGGCATCGCGCTCTCCTGCGACCTGCGTTTCGCCGCCGAAGGATCGACCTTCGGCATACCCGCCGCAAAACTCGGCCTCGCATATGCATCCTCCGGCACGCGCCGTCTTGTCGATGTCGTCGGCCCCGCCTACGCGAAAGAAATCTTCTTCACCGCGCGACGCTTCACGCATGAGGAAGCGCATGGCATGGGCCTCATCAATCGCGTCTTCAAGCGCGAGGCGCTCGAGGCCGAGACGCGAGCGACCTGCGCCATCATCGGCGACAACGCGCCGCTGACGGTCATGACGGCGAAAAAGATCGTCGACGAAACGCGCAAGGCACCCGAAAATTTCGATGCCAACTATTGCGACCAACTGATCGCCCGCTGTTTTGCGAGCGAAGACTATGCAGAAGGCCGCACGGCTTTCATGGAAAAGAGAAAGCCCGTCTTCAAGGGCCGCTGACAAAAAACCAGAAAACACCACAGGGAGAAAATCATGGCAGGAAGACTAGAAGGCAAAGTTGCAATCATCACAGGCGGCACCAGCGGCATCGGTCGCGGCACGGTCGATCTGTTCCTGAAGGAAGGCGCGAAAGTTGTCGCCGGCGATCTTCAGGATCACAAGGGCGAAGCGATGGAGCGCGAGCTGGGAGAAAACTTCTCCTATTGCCGCGCCAATGTCGCCATCGAAGCCGAAGTAAAAAATCTGGTCGACCACACGGTCGGCAAGTTCGGTCGCCTCGACGTACTCTTCAACAATGCCGGTTATGGCGGCGTCGGCGGCGAGTTGCACGAGATCGACATGAACGGCTTTGACGAAACCGTCGGCGTACTGCTGAAAGGCGTCGTGCTCGGCTATAAATACGCCGTGCCGCATATGACGAAGCAGCAGTCGGGCAGCATCATCTCGACGGCCTCTGTCGCCGGATTGCAGGCGGGCTACGGCCCCCTCGTCTACAGCGCCTGCAAGGCCGCCGTGCATCACTTCTCGCGTTGCGCCGCGCTGCAACTCGCGCCGCATTTCGTCCGCTCGAATGCGATCTGCCCCGGCGGCATCGCCACCTCGATCTTCGGCTCGGGGTTGGGCCTCGGCACGCAGGTTGCCGACCAGCTCGCCGAAGTGATGAAAATCCACCTCGCCAAAATCCAGCCGACGCCGCGCTCCGGCCTGCCCAGCGACATCGCCGAAACGGCCCTGTTCCTCGCAAGCGACGCATCGAGCTTCGTCACCGGCCAGACCATCGCCGTCGATGGCGGCTTGACGGCGGGCCCGATGGCCACGCTCGGCAAGCGGATCGACTTCGAAAAAGTCATCGGCGACTTCCTGGCGGACCTGCCGAAACAAGGCGCCTGAAGCCGGAAACGTTTTGGCAACCATCCGCGCCTAGGCTCGCTCCCGGACCGCTCCGGTCCGGGACGATGCCCATGCCGAAACACTCCGAATTGCCCCCTGTCAGCACCGATGAAGCCCGCGACCGCCGCGGCTTTCGACGTATTGGTACACGCATTGAGGGCCGCATCGTCTTTGCGGGCGTCGACAGCGATTGCATCGTCCATGAAATGTCGGCGACCGGGGCCCTTGTCGAATGCCTGCCCCTCCCCGCGCTTGGCGCGCAGCTCGCGCTTGATGTGCCGAATGTCGGCTGCGCCCTTGGCCGCGCGGTCCGTCACGAAGACAACCTCGTCTGCATCGAACTGACGACCGCGCCGGAAAAACGCGACCGCCTCGCCGACAAGCTGATCCTGGCCGCCTTCCATTTCCCGCCTGACGAGTAGTCAGAGGCGCATCTCGCTTGTGGGCCTGAGCCGCCCGAGCCGCTACACTCTCCGCAAAACTCATACCTCCGGGGAGCTCACATGACACTCAAGGACAAGGTTTCGATCGTTACCGGCTCGGCCACCGGCCTCGGCGCTGCCGTTGCCATCATGCTGGCCGAACGCGGCAGCAAGGTCGTCATCAACTACACAAAGAGCGAAAAGGAAGCGAAAGAAACGCTCGCCCTCTGCAAGGCCAAGGGCGTTGACGCCATTCTCGCCCAGGGCGATGTCGGCAATGACGACGACTGCAAGAAAATCGCGCAGGCTGCCGTCGACGCATGGGGCCGCATCGACATTCTCGTCAACAATGCTGGCACCACGCAGTTCGCAAGCCACTCCGATCTCGACGCACTGACGGCGGAGGATTTCCTCTGGATCTACAAGGTGAATGTCGTCGGTGCCTATCAGATGATCCGCGCCTGCGCGCCCGAAATGAAAAAGACGGGCAAGGGCTCCGTCGTCAACATCTCGTCAATCGCGGGCGTCACCGGCATCGGTTCCTCCGTCGCCTATGCAGCGTCCAAGGGCGCGCTCAATACCATGACGCTCTCGCTCGCCCGTTCGCTCGCACCCGTGATCCGCGTCAACGCCGTCTGCCCCGGCTTCATCGGCACGCGCTGGTTCTCCGACCGCTTCGGCGAGGAGCAGTACAAGAAAATCATCAAGCAGCAGGAAGCCTCCACCCCGCTCGCCCGCGCTGGCACGCCGCACGACATCGCGACATCCGTCGTGTTCTTTGCCGGCGAAGGCTCGGACCACATCACCGGCGAAACGCTCATCACCGACGCAGGAATGCATCTGGGCTTCGCGCCGCTGGTGGCGAGGTAGTTTCAATTATTTGTCACCCCGGGCTTGTCCCGGGGTCCAGGGGCCGCGCACGCTGCGTTTGTGGCTCTGGATCCCGGAACGAGCCCGGGATGACAGCAGAAATATTTTCCCCTCACTCCTCCAGAAACTTCAGCACCGCGTCCTTATAGGCGTGATCGCCGACGGTTCGCATGTGATCGCGTTTGGGCACCGTGAAGCTCGTCGCGCCGGGTATGCGCGCGGCAAGCGGCGCGGCTGGTCCGGCCTGATCGTCGGTTTCCCCCGCAACGATCAGCACGGGCCGCGTAATGCGCGCAAGGCTGTCTGCCGGAAAATCATCGCGAACCGCCTCAAAACAAGCGGCAAGCGCGAGGTGGTCCTGCTTGTTCTGATCGGCAAAGGTGCGGAACAGCTTCGCGCCGGGGCTATGGATCGACGACGGATCGTCAGTCAGCAAAGCATCGACAACCGAAGCGGATTCCTTGTCCTTGTCGAGCAGCCGCTCACCGACGCCCGCCGCGATCACCCTGTCAAAACGCTCCGGCCACGTCGCAGCCGCCACCAGTGACACCATACCCCCCATGGAATATCCCATGAGGTCGACGCCCGGCTCACCCAGATGATCCATCAATGCGATGACATCGCCTGCCATCGCCTCAAGCGTATAGTCGGCAGCGTCATGCGGCTTGTCGCTCGCACCATGTCCGCGCCCGTCCGGCATGATGACGCGTCGCCCCGCATCGACCAGCGCACGCGACCAGCCGGTCGCCACCCAGTTCACCTCATGCGTCGAGGCAAACCCGTGAACGAGCACAATCGGCGAGCCTTCACCCACCATGCGATAGGCAAGTTTCAATCCGTCGGAGTCGAAATATTTCATGGGACACCTCTCAAACAATCGCTCCAGTCTAGGGACAGGAACGACAGGTGGAAAGATGCGCGGCGCGGGGCTAGAATTCACCAAAATCGGGAGGATGAACAATGACAGTTGCAACTTTGAAACGTGAAGTTTGTGATGCGATCGACGCGATGGCACCCGCGCTCATCGAGGTGAGCCACGCAATTCACGCAAAACCCGAACTCGCCTTTCAGGAATTCGAGGCCGCCAAACTCCTGACATCGCGTATCGAAGCCGCGGGCCTCTCCGTAACGCGCGGCGCCTTCGGCCTGCCGACCGCCTATGCGTCGAGCTTTGGCCCCGAGGGCAAGCCCGAAGTCGCAATCCTTTCGGAATATGACGCCCTGCCCGGCATCGGCCACTCCTGCGGCCACAACATCATTGCAACGACGGGCCTCGGCGCTTCGCTGGCGCTTGCAAAGCTCGGGCAAAACCTTCCCGGCCGCGTTCGCTATCTCGGCACGCCCGCCGAAGAGCGTGGCGGCGGCAAGGAATTGATGGCGCAGAAAGGCGCGTTCGACCGCCTCGACGCCGCCATGATGGTGCATCCAGCAGGCATCGACCTCATCACCATGCCCTGCATCTGCGTTTCGGAAGTCGTCGTCGTTTACAAGGGCAAGAGCGCCCATGCCTCCGCCATTCCGCATGCCGGTCTCAATGCGCTTGACGCTCTCATCACCGCCTACCAATCCATCGCCCAGCTTCGCCAGCACATCAAATCGACCGAGCGCATTCACGGCATCATCACCAAGGGCGGCAATGCGCCGAACATCGTGCCGGACGAGACGGAGGGTTTCTTCTATGTGCGCGCGGCACAAGCCGAAGAACTCGCGGCACTGAAGAAGCGCGTGCAGGCCTGCTTCGAGGCGGGCGCATTGGCAACCGGCTGCACGGTCGAAATCAAATGGGCCATGGCCGACTACCTCGACCTCAAGACCAGTATGCCGATCGCGCGTTCATACGAAGCGAACATGAATACCGTGGGTCGCAAATTCTTCCCGCTTGAAAAACTGCCGGGCGGGTCGGCGGGCAGCACGGATATGGGCAATGTCAGCCATCGCGTGCCCTCGATCCATCCGATGATCTCCTGCGCGCCGCCGAATGTCGTCATTCACAATCCCGAATTCGCACGCTGGGCGGGCGGCGAACTTGGCGACAAAGCATGCATCGATGGCGCGAAAGCGCTTGCCATGACGGCACTCGACTTCATGACGGACGCAAGCTTGCGCCAAGCGGCTCGAGACGAGTTCGCCGCAAGCGCCGACGCCTCAGCGCGCTCCGTTGCCAGCGCCTATGACGCCCATGGAAACGCGCTTATCGGCGGGTGCGGCTGCGGCGGCCACTAGGCCTACTGCAGCGGCGGCATCTCCATGCTCTCAATTTCCTCGACGACGCGCTCGTCGAGGATCTTGCGGAGTTCCTGCTGCTCCTTGAGGCCGATGGGGAAATTCCACATCACCGCCATCACGAAGAGATTGCAGAAGAACGGCACAGCCACATAAAGAATATTGACGTGCTGAAGCGTCTCCGCGCTGTTCGTGCCTGTCGGATTGAACCCGATGAAATCGAGCGCCCAATAGACAACGCCGATGGCAATGGCGCTGCCGACCTTCGCGGTGAAGGTGAGCAGCGCATAGAACAACCCGGTGCGCCGCTGCCCCGTATGCACTTCGTCATAGTCGCCGATGTCGGCCATGATCGAACGATAAAGCACCGTCAGGCTGGCGACATTGACGCCGAGAAATACCAGCACAAGCGAGGCGACAAGAATATTCCCCGGCGGAATGAGAAACAGCGTCGGCACAAAAATGACGTTGAAGAGCGACGCTCCGATCACGGTGCGATGCTTGCCAAAGCGATAGCTGAGTTTCAGCACCACCGGAATGAAGCCGACGCCCGCGAAAAAATAAAGCAGCAGCAACAGGCTCGCATAATTTCCGACCTGCCAGACATAGGTCGCTTCATAGATGAACATCGCGCCAAGCGCCGAGCCGGAGAAGCCGCTTGCCAGATCGGATACGACGAGACGCTGCAAGGCATGATTTGAAAACAGCGGCCCGATCGCCTTGGCCAATGAAATTTTCGGCTGCGGCCTGACCTCACGCTCCCCCATGCTGAAGATGGCGAGCAGCACCGTCAGCGGCAGCGCAATAATGATGAACCAGCCCATGACGGCAACGCGGTCGGTTTCAACATTCTCGCCGCCGACTTTTTCAATGATCGCAGGCAGCATCAGAACCAGCGGCACACCAAGCGTCGTCAGCCCTTCCCGCCAGGCCTGAATGCGCGAGCGCTCGTTATATTCGTCGCTGAGTTCCGCGCCCCACGACATATGGGCAAGCAGGATCATCGTGAAACCGAGATAAAGTCCCAGGAGGCCAAAGAGCAGATATTCCGCAGTCACCGGCGCAGTGGGGATGAAGATGTAATAGCTCGACACCATGATGATCGGCACGGAGAGCACGACCCAGACCCGACGCCGTCCCCAGCGGGTGATAAATCTGTCGGATAAAATTCCAAGTACCGGATCGACAACCACGTCCCAAAGCCGCGCCAGCATGAAGATCGTGCCGACCGCCGCAAGACCAAGCCCCATGGATCCCGCATAAAAAGGCGGTAGATAAACAGCTAGTGGCAGTCCAAGCGCAGCGATGGGTATGGACGGCCCGGAGAATGCGAGCAGCCTCATCGCGGAAAGTTTAGGGTCGGCCATAGCCGGTTAGCTCCTGGAGTGAGAGCAACGGCGACGAATGTCCCGTTGAAGTATCAGTCGGCAGGTGCGCCGGATGATTGCGCATCGCCGGGGTGCAGCGTGCGCGTCTCGACAGCCGCCGCAGCGGCATCGAGCATCCGTCGGTCGAGAATTTCGCGATTGGCCTTTTGTTGCGCCTCGTCGAGCGGGAAGCGCCACAGGATCAGCGCAACGGCCGCGCTGATGATCGTCGCCGGCCAGACGTAAACGGCGCGAAGCCCGTCCAGAGCGGCTGCGCTGTTTTCACCGCCGGGAACAAAGCCGACCACGTCGAGCATCATGTAGGAAAGGCCAATCGCAACAGCGGCGCCCACCTTGTTCGTCGATGTCAGCATCGCAAAGAAAAGCCCGGTACGCGTCTGCTTCGTTTGCACGGAGTCATGATCGGCAACATCCGCCATGATCGAGCGGAAGAGGAACGGGCCCGCCGCCATGTTGACGCCAAACAACAGGAAGGCGCCAAGCGCCAACTCCGGATGGCCGGCAGGGATCAGCAAAATGAGCGGCACTGTGATCGCGTTGAAAAGCGCCGAACCCGCTGCCGTCCTGTGCTTGCCGAAACGGCGGCTGATCCAGAGAACGAGCGGAATGAACATCACGCCGGATATGAAATAGCAAAGCAGCAGCGCGCTGGAAAACTTGCCGAGCCTCAACACGTCCTCGGCGAGAAAGAGAAACAAGCTTGCGACAATGCCGCCGGAGACACCGGAGATGAGATCGGCGAGCAGCACGAAACGCAGCGGGCGGTTCTCGATCAGAACTTTCACCGCCTGCCCGAACGGCACATGCTCGGGCCGCGGCGCCTTGCGCTCCGGCACTTTCCAGACCGCGACGGCGACGGAAATCGGCAGCAGAATGAGAACGAACCATCCCATCGAGGCGACGCGCGCAGCAGCCAGATTTTCGGGGTTGGCGAGTTCGATCACAGCGGGCAGCGCCAGCACGCAGACCATGCCGATGATCAACAGCAATTCACGCGCGCCCTGCACACGCGACCGGTCATGATAGTCGGGCGTCAGCTCGGCACCCCAGGAGATATGCGAGATGGTGAGCAGCGTCCAGCCCACATAGAGAACGAATAGCCAGAAGACGAGATAGCCCGCCGTCACCGGCCCCTGGGGCATGAAGATCATATAGACCGACAGCATCATGATCGGCACAGACAGCACGATCCAGTGCCGCCGCCTGCCCCATCTTGTTTCAAACCGGTCGGAGACGACGCCCAGCACCGGATCCGTGATCACGTCCCAGAAGCGCGCCAGCATGAAGATCGCGCCGACAACGGTCAGCCCGAGCCCGAGCGACCCGGCATAGAACGGCGGCAGATGCACAACGAGCGGCAAGCCCATGGCTGAAATTGGCGCCGCAGGAAACGCGAACGCCAGCAAAGTCCAACGCGATAGGGGCGCTTCGCGCCCCGCCATTCCAGCCGACATGAATCCTCCCGAAAATCTCGCGGCTCCGGAAAGGTCTTCGCGCCCCCCTCGCTCCGCCGCATTGAGTATGCCGAACGCCGAAACGAGGGCCAAGCCCTCATTACGCAGCGTCCATATGCCTTAGGCCCGAGTCGAGTTTCGGCTGGAAAAGCCCGGCGTGGCAGACTAGCTTAGCGCCCAATCCAGACGACGAGGATGATCCAATGCACGGCGAAGGCACACCGAAGTTCACCAATGACGCAGGCGCGGTTGAAATCCGCATCGGCGTCAAGGAGTTCGAATGCATCGGCGCGAACCCGCCCTTCGACCATCCGCATATTTTTCTCGATATGGGTCGTGGGGTCGAAAGCATCTGCCCCTATTGCTCGACGCTCTACAAGTTCGACGCGACGCTGAAAGCCAGCGAGGCGGTGCCCGCAAGCGCTTTCTACCACGCCAAGGCGCACGCCTGAGGCGAGGCGACCTCCAGCCTTTCACATCGTCAGAAAAAGCCCCGCCGCCGTCAGCGCCATGACGAAGGTGGAGAGCCAGCCCATGATCTGCAGTCCGCGCGGCAGCGTGAACTCGCCCATGATCTGCTCACGGCTCGTCATCAGCATCATCATCACCATGACCGGTACAGCGACGAGCCCGTTAATGACGGCGCTCCAGAATAGTGCCTTGAACGGGCTGATCGCCGTCGAAAAATTCATCGCCACGCCGACAAAAGTCGCGACGGCCACGACACCGTAAAAGGCCTTGGCCTCGCCCGGCTTGCGCGCAAGACCTGACGGCCAGCGCATCGCCTCGCCAACTGCATAGGCAGCAGACCCCGCAAGCACAGGCACAGCCAGCAGCCCCGTGCCGATAATGCCGATGGCGAAAATTGCGAAGGCAAAATGCCCCGCAATCGGTTTCAGCGCCTGCGCTGCCTGCTCGGCAGTCTGGATATCGGTAATGCCGTGAAGATGCAGCGTCGCCGCCGTCGTGATGACGATGCACAGCGCAATCACATTGGAAAGTACCATGCCGACCATGGTGTCGATGTCGATACGCCGGAACTCGCGAGGCGCCGAGGCAGGATCGTCGAAAAGCGGCCGCTCATCGGGCTTTTCTTCTGTCTCCTCCACCTCCTGCTCCGCCTGCCAGAAGAAAAGATAGGGGCTTATCGTCGTGCCGAAGATCGCGACAATGGCTGTGAAATAGCTCGCATCGAAAACAACGGACGGCAAGACGATCAGTTGAACGACATGCCCCCATGGCACATCGACAACAAAAACCGTTGCCACATAAGCAAGCAATGAAATCGTCAGCCATTTCAGAATTGGCTCGTAGCGCGCATAGCTGATGAAAACCTCTGCTATCACGCTCAAGGTTCCAAACAGCACCACGTAGACAAGCACCGGCCCGCCTATCAGCAACTTCAACGCTGCCGCCATCGCGCCGAGATCCGCGCCGATATTGATTGTGTTTGCAACGACAAGCAGGAAAACGATGGCGTAAAGAACGGATGGTGGGTAATACAGACGAAGATTGCCTGCGATCCCGCGCCCCGAAACGCGCCCGATGCGCCCGCTGATTTCCTGTATCGCAATCATCAGCGGCATGCTGAACACCAGCGTCCAGGCAAGCCCATAGCCGAACTGCGCACCGACCTGCGAATAAGTGGCGATGCCGCTTGGATCGTCGTCAGACGCCCCCGTCGTAAGCCCCGGCCCCAGAATCGAAAGCATGCGCTGCGTGCGTGATTCCGTGGCTTCGTCGACGGTCTCTTTGTCTGTCATGAAGACCCGCGCGCAAGTTGTCGCCACGAACCGATCGAACTGGTGGCCCCTGCGGGACTCGAACCCGCACTCCCTTACGAGAAGCAGATTTTAAGTCTGCTGCGTATACCAGTTTCGCCAAGGGGCCCGCCTAGTAATGCCCCCACATATGCCCGCTTGAATTGATCCGCGCAACGCAGCAGCGGCGTCTGTTTGGCACAAAAGAAAACGGCGGCCCCGAGGGACCGCCGTTGAATTTCGCAGGTTGAGAGGCAATTAGCCCTCAAGGCCCTGCCAAACCGGCCAGCAGCTATTGCCGGCGGAAGCGGCGAGCTTCGCCTGAGCTTCCTTGGCGTTCGCGCCATCGGCGCTCTCGACCTTGCTCTTGCCGCCGGTGCACCAGACGTAGAAGCTGTGCTTGCCAGCCTTCGACATGGCGTCGAAGCTTGAGTCCAGCGCAAAGGCCGAACTGGACAGCATCATGGTCGCGCCGACTGCAAGACCCAAAATTCCAACCATCTTCTTCATTAGCGTCTCTCCCTCCGGGTATCGCTGACCCAAAACTCGTTCTCAAGCCTTATTTTTTCAAGATCTAAGATGCCCCCCAGCGGCGCCCCTTGCGGGACATTTTTCGGCGAACTTTAGATCCTGTCAGGCGGAAACTGTAACTGACTCTGCCTAGATTGTATCCCCTAGTCACGGTTTGAAAGCTGAATCTTTCGTAATGTCGGGGTGAATCTGTTGCAAAATGGCGACAATCCGGGGGACGTCAGACCGGATCGCCGCTGATGGGTTCCGCACCGAAGCCTCGCAGCAATTCCGATGCTTCTTCGACGACGCGGTCGAGCGTTGCCGGGTCCGTGCCGCGCATGACGAGACTCGTCCCGAATATTTTGCCCCGGTAGTAGGGATAGGAGCCGATTCCAATCTCCGGGTAGCGCTGCTGCAACTGACCGAGCTTCTCGGCAATCTGCCCTTCGCCTACTTGCGCGCTCACCGTGCGGCTTTGCATCGTCGCCCCGCCTTCCAGCCGCGCCGTCAAACTGTCCAGCATGACCTGCATGACCATTGGCACGCCGGCCATGACGAAGACATTGCCGATCTGAAAGCCCGGCGCTTTGCTCAAGGGATTGGCGATCAGGGACGCGCCCTCAGGGATGCGCGCCATGCGCTTGCGCGCGTCGGTAAATTCGCCGCCCGTTTCCTTGTAATGCGCGTCCAGAATGGCAAGCGCCTCCGGATGGTGGCCTATGGGCACGCCGAAAGCCTTGGCGACCGAATCCGCCGTTATGTCGTCATGCGTCGGCCCAATGCCGCCGGTCGTGAACACATAATCGTAGCGCGCGCGCACCTCGTTGACCGCGGCGACGATCTCCGCCTCGATATCGGGAATGATGCGCGCCTCGCGCACCTGAACGCCGATCTGGTTTAAATGCTTTGCGATATAGGGAAGATTTGAATCGCGCGTCCGCCCGGAAAGCACCTCGTCGCCGATCAGCAGCACACAGGCTGTAACGAGTTTCTGGCGCGATGGCACCGCAGCTTCCGGCATGACCTGTCCTCAAGAATTATTATCCCGCCACAATAGCGCCGCGAAGGTCCAACGGACAAATCCTGACCGCCAATCCATCGTAAAACTTAAGACACTAGGCCGGAGGCCGCCAAAGCCCTATGCTGGTAGAAATCTACATTTCGCGGACAAGTCCATGAACTACATCGACGCTTTCGACGCCCCGGTGCGTAACACCGGCCAGATCAAGCTCTACGGCCCGGAAGCTTTCGAAGGCATGCGCAAGGTTGGCCGCCTCGCGGGCGCCGCGCTCGACATGCTCGTGCCCTTCATCAAGCCGGGCGTCACGACCGACGATATCGATCGTGCGGTTTATGAGTTCGGCCTCGACAATGGCGCGCTCCCCGCGACGCTCGGCTATCGCGGCTATCGCCATTCCTGCTGCACGTCGATCAATCACGTCGTCTGCCACGGCATCCCCAGCGACCGCACCTTGCGCGAAGGCGACATCGTCAATGTCGACGTCACCTATATTCTGGATGGATGGCACGGCGACACCAACCGCATGTATTACGTCGGCGATGTGCCGCGCAAAGCCGCGCGCCTTTGCGAAGTTACATATGAATCGATGATGCGCGGCATCGCAGCTGTGAAGCCCGGCGCGAGCCTTGGCGACATTGGCGCGGCGATCCAGGAATATGCCGAAAGCGAACGCTGCTCCGTTGTGCGCGAATTCTGCGGCCACGGCGTCGGCCTCGTCTTTCACGACATGCCCAACATTCTGCACTACGGCCGACGCGGCGAAGGCGCAAAGCTGAAGCAAGGCATGATCTTCACCATCGAGCCGATGATCAATCTCGGCAAACCGGGCGTGAAAATCCTCGCCGACGGCTGGACGGCGGTCACGCGCGACCGCTCGCTCTCGGCCCAGTTCGAGCACTCCATCGGCGTTACGGCTGACGGCTGCGAAATCTTCACCAAATCGCCTGCAGGACTAGACCTCCCTCCCTATGCCTGACGCGTCGACGCCTGCCCCTCAACTTGTGGATCATCACGCAGGCCATCGCGAGCGACTGCGCGCGCGCTTCATGGCCGCGCCTAATGCCGTTCCCGACTACGAACTTCTTGAACTCATTCTCTTCCGCACCATTCCGCGCCGCGACGTGAAGCCGCTTGCCAAAGAGCTGATCGCCCTTTTCGGCAGCTTCGGCTCCGTGCTTCACGCCGACCCCGCTCGTCTGCGCGAAGTCAAAGGCATTAAGGATGCGACGATTATCGATTTCCACATCGCGCGCGAAACGAGCCTGCGGCTGACGCAAGCCAAGGTGATGAAGCGCGAAGTCATTTCGTCATGGACGGCGCTCATCGACTATTGCTCGGTATCGATGGCCCACAATGCGCTCGAGCAATTCCGCATTCTCTTTCTCGATCGCCAGAACGTGCTGATCGCCGACGAGGTGCAACAGACCGGCACAATCGACCATACGCCCGTCTATCCGCGCGAAGTGGTCAAGCGCGCGCTCGCGCTCAATGCATCGTCGATCATCCTTGTCCACAATCATCCATCCGGCGACCCGACGCCGTCGACCGCCGACATCGAGATGACGAAGAAGATCATCGAAACGGCAAAGCCGCTCGGCATCGCCATTCACGACCACCTCGTCATCGGCAAAGGCCGCCACGCAAGCTTCAGATCGCTTGGGTTGATCTGAAGCTTACGAGTGCGAATTCAGCTCGCGTAAGTCGGCGCGTGCTTGTCCGCCCAGGGCTGTGCCTGCTCAAGTTCGTATGCGAGCGCGTAGAGAAGCCCTTCGCCACCCATCGCCGCCGCGAACTGGCTGCCGATCGGCAAGCCGTCCTTGCTCATGCCGAGCGGCACCGACATGGCGGGCGTTCCCGCGATATTGTGGATGGGCGTGTAGGTGACATATTCGATTGTGCGCTTGTAAAGCGTATCGAAGGGAACCGTCGGCGCTTGGTCGCCGAGCTTCGGCGCAGGCGTCTGCAACACCGGCGTCAGCCACGTGTCGTAATTCGCCATGAAGGCATTCACCTTCTTTTCGGCCTCCGCAAAATAGGCGAGCGACTTTTGCAGCGCGTCCTTCGGCTTCCTTGCAAAGAATTCGGCGAGACCGATGGTCCAGGGCTCCAGCACGTCTTCCGGCTTCAGCCCCTTGCTCTTTGCAAGCTGTAGAAGATCGGCCGGGCCAGACGCCCAGACGGTAAGGAAAGCGTCGATCATCTCCTCACCATTTACCGGATTTTGCACCTCGATGATTTCATGTCCAAGTCCGGCGCATAGCTTTGCAGTCGCCTCCACCGCCGCCTTCACATCTTCATGCGGCTCCTTGCCGTAATAATTGACCGTGTTGAAAGCGATCTTGAGGCGCTTCTTTGACGGGCCGGAGATAAAGCCCACCGGCTTCAGCGGCGAACGATCCTCCGACAGCGAAAACACCATGGCATTGTCGCGCACCGTGCGGCTGACACAGTTCTCGACGCCAATATCGGCGGCCATCTTCAATCCGATATTCATCCGCCCCCGGCTCGGCTTCATGCCGAAAACACCGCACGTCGATGCGGGAATACGGATCGATCCGCCGCCATCCGATGCATGAGCGACCGGCAACATGCCCGATGCCACGGCCGCCGCAGCACCGCCCGACGAGCCGCCGCTTGAATGTTCGAGATTCCACGGATTGTGACACGGCCCGAGCAGCAGCGATTCCGTCGTGCCGAGCAGCCCGAATTCCGGCGTATTGGTTTTGCCGAGAATGACCATCCCCGCCTTGATCGCGCTTTCCGGCACAGGCGAGGTCTTGTCCGAAATCATGTTTGCAAAAAGCCGCGAGCCGCTTGTGTGCCGCGTGCCCTTCACATCGTCGAGATCCTTGATGAGATAGGGAACGCCCGACAGGGGACTGTCCGGCAGCTTGCCCTTGGCCGCCGCCCGCGCCTTGTCGAAAAACTCCGTCACCACCGCATTGACCTTGGGGTTGACGGCCTCGATGCGCGCGATTGCTGCGTCGACGAGTTCGAGCGCCGTCACTTCCTTCTTACGCACGAGTTCGGCCTGCGCCATTGCGTCAAGCTTGCCGAAGTTTTCCTTGGCATAGGCAAATGGCGGCCTGAGGCTCGCAGCGCCCGCAACAATGGCGCTCGCAGCCGCAGTGCCCAGAAACGTGCGGCGATTGAGACGAACGGTCATTATCTCCCCCTGTTTTTGAGTCGGCTCCCTTTTAGGGCTTGAGCATACCCGGGAAATGGCCGGGTTCAGCCCCAAAATGGCCTGAACCGGAGCCGCCCTTGAGCCCCCTCCCCCCATCTGCTAAACCCTCGTCATTCCCTGCACTTACCGTAAGGCTTTGCCCATGATCCCCCGCTATTCGCGGCCCGAAATGGTTTCGATCTGGACCCCGGAAACGAAATTCCGCATCTGGTTCGAGATTGAAGCCCATGCCTGCGATGCGCTGGCGGAACTTGGCGTCATCCCCAAGGATGCGGCAAAGAAGATCTGGGAACTGGGCGGCAAGGCCGAGTTCAACGTCGAGCGCATCGACGAGATCGAACGCGAAGTGAAGCATGACGTCATCGCCTTCCTGACGCATCTGTCGGAATTCGTCGGCGACGAAAGCCGCTTCATCCATCAGGGCATGACCTCATCCGACGTGCTCGACACCTGCCTCAACGTGCAGCTTGTCCGCGCCGCCGATCTTCTGCTGTCGGATATCGACGCCGTGCTCGCCGCCCTGAAGCGCCGCGCCTATGAATACAAGGACACGCCAACCATCGGCCGCAGCCACGGCATTCATGCCGAGCCGACGACCTTCGGTCTGAAGCTCGCGCAAGCCTATGCCGAGTTCGAGCGTTGCCGCACGCGCCTCGTTCACGCGCGCGAAGAAGTCGCGACCTGCGCCATCTCCGGCGCGGTCGGCACCTTCGCCAATATCGACCCGCGCGTTGAAGAACACGTCGCCGAGAAAATGGGTCTCGCGCCCGAACCCGTCTCGACGCAGGTGATCCCGCGCGACCGCCACGCCATGTATTTCGCCACGCTTGGCGTCATCGCAAGCTGCGTCGAACGCGTCGCCACTGAAATCCGCCATCTGCAGCGCTCGGAAGTGCTCGAAGCCGAGGAGTTCTTCTCCGAAGGCCAGAAGGGCTCGTCGGCCATGCCGCACAAGCGCAATCCGGTGCTGACGGAAAACCTGACCGGCCTCGCCCGTCTCGTGCGCGGCATGGCGATCCCCGCAATGGAAAACGTCGCCCTCTGGCATGAGCGCGACATCTCGCATTCCTCCGTCGAACGCATGATCGGCCCGGACGCGACCGTGACGCTCGACTTCGCGCTGATGCGCCTTGCCGGTGTCATCGACAAGCTTCTCGTCTATCCCGAGAACATGCAGAAGAACCTCGACAAGCTCGGCGGCCTCGTCCACTCGCAGCGCGTGCTTCTCGCTCTCACGCAAAAAGGCGTCAGCCGCGAAGACAGCTACCGCCTCGTCCAGCGTAACGCCATGCCCGTCTGGCGCGGTGAAGGAAACTTCCTTGAACTGCTGAAAGCAGACAAGGACGTCTCCGCGAAGCTTTCCGACAAGGAACTCGAAGACCTCTTCGACCTTGGCTATCACACCAAGCACGTCGACACGATTTTCGCGCGCGTGTTCGGCAAGGCGGGCAAATAATCAGGTGTCGTCCCGGGACTTGGTCCCGGGACCCATCTTCCTTCACGTCCCCGTCACATTCCGCCCTATACTGCAGCCATCGACATTCATTCGAGGGCCTGATTCATGCTTCGCACCGCTTTCGACGGCTCGCGCCGCCGCCGCATCTATCTGTTTCGCCACGGCGACGTCTCCTACATCAACGATCAGGGCATCCGCGTTGCGGATTCAACCATTGTCCCCCTGACGCCCTGGGGCCGCGAGCAGGCGACGATGACCGGCAAGGCGCTGGCGAACATCCCCTTCGATCGCGCCGTCTCTTCAAGCTTCCCGCGTTCGGTTGAAACGGCAACGCTGATCCTCGAAGGCCGCGGCATCGACGTCGAAAAGAACGATGCCTTCGTCGAATTTCAGGGCGACAGCTCGACGCGCAATGCCGTCACCGACCTCAACCAGCTTGCCTATGCCTTCAAGGATGCCGCCATTCCCGGCGCCCGCTATGTCGGCGGCGACAGCTTTGAAGAAGTAAATGCCCGCGTCATCGCCGGCCTCGAATTGCTGCTGGCCGAAGACACATGGGACACGCTCGCCCTCGTCGCGCATGGGGGCATCAATCGCCTCGTGCTCGGCTGGGCCTTCGACACGGGCCTCGCCTCATTCGCCTCCATCGATCAGAACACCTGCTGCTTCAACGTCATCGACGTCGATACGCATCCGGAAACCGGCGCGATCGTTCGCAAGCTCGTCCGCTCCGTGAACACCGCCGTCTATGACGTCGCCAAGGAGGGCAACCACCTTCTCTCGCTGGAGCAGATCGCCATGCGGTTGAGGAAAGCGGTTCCTGCCTTGTGATTTGAACTTGATGAGGGCGGATGGATGAATTTCCATCCGCCTGCCCTCACTTCTTGTTCACGAACTTGTCACTCTCCGCCTGCGCCGAGCGGAAATTCGTGGACAACTGGCTCTGGTCCGCATCTGCATAAGCGCTCACCTTGTGCAACGCGTTCGCCGTTGCATTGACCGCCTCTTTCACCATGCGTACCGCAGGTGCGGGCATAGCCGCTGCCTTGCCCGCCAGCGCCAAAGCAGCCTCGACGACCTTGCCATCGTCGGCCAGCTCATCGACCAGCCCCCAGTCAAGCGCATGTGCAGATCCCATCCGTTCACAAAGGATGCAGATACGCTTGGCGCGTGCGGGCCCCACCAGTGTCACAAGGCGTGGCAACGCGCCCCATTGCAGATTGATGCCGATTTTCACTTCCGGCACATAAAGAAACGCGTCGCGCCCCATCACGCGCCAGTCAAGAGCCAGCGGCAGCGCGACGCCTGCGCCGACTGCCATGCCTTCGATCGCCGCCACCGTTATCTGCGGCATGTCTTCCCAAGCCTGGCAAAGTTTGACGCCTCGATAATAGGTCTGGCGCAATTCAAGATCGGAGCCCGCCGTCACCGTCCGCGAAGCGCGCTCCTTTAGATCGATACCGCCAGAAAAGGCTTCCCGCGTTCCTGTCAGAACTACGGCCTGGACGGTGAGGTCCTCCTGAAACTGTCGGGCAACATCGGTCAGCTCAAGGATCGTTTCCTGATTGAACGCATTGCGCGCGCCCTTCCGGTCAAACCTCACAAGCGCCACCGCGCCGTTCTTTTCAATCGATACGTTATTGTAGTTGGCCATAGACGCCCTCCCCTTCTTGTTCGGCTCAAATGCTACATTAAGCAAAGCAAGCCGCAGCGGTGAAACCCGAACAAAAGCCAAATCATGCTGTGCATGATTGGTGCTACGTCGTGTCCACCAGAATGAACTGACCGCTCTTTGCCTCCGCAAGGCGCGAACCGGTCGTGTCGGTTTCCCCGGGTGAGGCATGGCGTCCGGCGTCTATTTCACGTTAAATTTTTGATGTTTATATATTCTACAATTTTGATATAGTTTAACCTCATAATAACATTTAAAGTTTGTATTAATGACCTCCATTTCGACGCAACCTCCCCGCATGATCCTGAAATCCCTCGCCGCCGCCCTTGCCATGTGGCTCGCCGCCTTCTCGGCCCAGCCTGCACAAGCCGCCGATGCCGACAGCATCCTGAACGTCTCCTATGACGTGGCGCGCGAGCTGTTCGCAGAGCTGAACCCGGTTTTCCAGAAAGAATGGAAAGCCAAATCCGGGCATGACATTGCGATCACCCAGTCGCATGGCGGCTCGTCGAAGCAGGCCCGCGCCATTCTCGAAGGCCTTCAGGCCGACGTCGTTACCTTCAATCAGGTCACCGATATCGACGTGCTGCATGACAAGGGCAACCTCGTCAGTGCCGACTGGCGCAAGCAGTTCCCGCATGACGCCTCGCCCTTCTATTCGGTGCAGGTCTTCCTCGTCCGCAAGGGCAACCCGAAGAACATCAAGACCTGGAGCGATCTCGCCAAAGACGGCACGGAAATCGTTTTCCCCAACCCCAAGACCTCCGGCAATGGCCGCTACACCTATCTCGCGGCCTATGCCTCGGAACTGGACTCGAATGGCGGCGACGTGAAGAAGACGCAAGACTTCATCCGCAAATTCTTCAAGAACGTGAAGGTCTTCGACACGGGCGGACGCGCCGCGACGACGACATTTGCCGAGCGCGGCATCGGCGATGTGCTCATCACCTTCGAAGCAGAGGCCTATGGCATCGCCCGGCAATATGCGAAGGACGGCTATGAAGTCGTGACGCCGCCGCAGAGCCTCGTCTCGGAATTCCCCGTCGCCGTCGTCGACAAGGTCGTGGACAAGCGCGGCTCGCGCAAAGTCGCAACCGCCTATCTGAACTTCCTTTACGAGCCTGCCGCGCAGGAGATCATCGCAAGGCACTTCTACCGCGTTCGCGACGAAGCGATTGCGAAGAAGAACGCTGGCCAGTTCGCGCAAGTGAAGCTTCTGACCGTGGATCAGGTCTTCGGCGGCTGGAAGCGCGTCAATGATGAACATCTGAAAAGCGACGGCATCCTCGACCAGCTTTTCACGCTCCGCTAAAACGCATTGGCGGCAAGACCGGAGGCCGTGCCACAACCGGCGCGGCCTCGTCCTCTTCGGGCTCTCCGATCCTTGAGTAAATAGATCAATGTCACGACGGCAAAAACGCGCCCTGCCAGGCCTTGGCCTGACACTCGGTACCACGGGCGTCTATCTCGCGCTGATCGTGCTGTTGCCTGTCGCCGCATTGCTGATGAAGGCCGCAAGCCTTAGCCCTGCCGAATTCTATGCCATCATCTCGTCGCCCCGCGCGCTCGCATCATTTCGCGTAACGCTGAGCGCCGCTTTTTACGCGACGCTTTTCAACGGCGTCTTCGGCCTGCTGCTCGCATGGATTCTGGTGCGATATGAATTCCCCGGCCGCCGCCTGCTCGACGCGCTGGTCGATCTGCCCTTCGCCCTGCCAACCGCCGTTGCAGGCATCGCGCTCACCGCTCTGTTCGCACGCAATGGCTGGCTCGGACAATATCTCGAACCCTTGGGGATCAAGATCGCCTATGCGCCCGCGGGCATCGCCATCGCCATGGCCTTTACGAGCCTCCCCTTCATCGTGCGCAGCGTGCAGCCCGTGCTTGAAGACATCGACATCGAAACGGAGGAAGCAGGCCGCTCGCTCGGCGCAAGCGATCTGCTGATATTCGCCCGCGTAATTTTCCCCACCATCCTGCCTGCCTTCCTTGCAGGCTGTACGCTCGGCTTCGCGCGCAGCCTCGGTGAATTCGGTGCGGTGATATTCATCGCCGGCAATCTGCCGATGCAAACCGAAATCACGGCGCTGCTGATCTTCATCCGCCTCGAGGAATTCGATTATCAGGCCGCCGCCGCTTACGCGACCGTGCTGCTCGTCATGGCCTTCGCGCTGATGCTGTTCACAAACCTCATTCAGGTCTGGCAACTTCGCTACACGAAAAAGGCCGAGGCATGACGGTGAAAACCAGAACGCGGCAAGAACCAAGCAATCGCGTCGGCGCATCGCCGCGCGTCAAATGGACCCTCATCACCATCGGCGCAATCGTCTCGGCGCTGCTGCTCGGCCTGCCAATCATCGTTATTTTCACGATGGCGCTGCGCGAGGGCCTCGCGATCTTTGCCGCAAAGATCATCGAGCCCGAAACGCTGCATGCGGTCTGGCTCACCGTCCTCACGGCCATTGTCGTCGTGCCGATCAATACGGTCTTCGGCATTTGCGTGGCATGGGCCGTGACGCGCCACAGTTTTCGCGGACAGGGGCTGCTCGTCGCCCTGGTCGAAATCCCCTATTCCGTTTCGCCCATCGTCGCAGGCGTCGCCTATCTCTTCCTCTATGGCATGCAGGGCTTGTGGGGGCCGTGGCTGCAGGCGCATGACATCCAGATCATGTTCTCGATCCCGGCGATTTTCCTCGTCAGCCTCTTCGTCACCAGCCCCTTCGTTGCCCGCGAACTGATCGCCACCATGCAAACGCAAGGCGCGGAAGACGAGGAAGCGGCCGTCTCGCTCGGCGCAACGGGCCTGCAAACTTTTCTGCGCGTGACGCTGCCGAATATCAGATGGGGCCTGCTCTACGGCGTCATCCTCTGCAATGCCCGCGTCATGGGCGAGTTCGGCGCCGTCTCCGTCGTCTCGGGCAGCATTCGCGGCCAGACGAACACGCTGCCGCTACAGATCGAACTGCTCTTCAACGACTACAACACGACCGGCGCTTTCGCCGCCGCCTCGATCCTGACGCTGCTCGCCCTCGTGACTCTCGTGCTCAAACTCTGGCTAGAGCGCAAGAGCCCCATGCGCGGGGCACACTAACGAGGCTTCTTCACTCAGGCAAAGCGTAAGCCACCACCTCGTCGCCGATCTTCGTTCCCGCACGCGCATGGCCGCCCGCTGCGATGACGACATATTGCTTGCCCTTCCAGACATAGGACATTGGCGTCGCCTGCCCGCCCGCCGGCAAACGGCCCTTCCAGAGTTCCTTGCCCGTTTCGACATTGAAGGCGCGCAGATAATTGTCCATCGCCGCGCCGATGAAGATGAGCCCGCTTTCCGTGACGAGCGGCCCGCCGAAATTCGGCACGCCCCAGTTCAGCGGCAAAGGCACAGGCGCCAGATCGCGGATCGTGCCAAGCGGCTCGCTCCACTTGATCGTGCCGTCATTGAGATCGACGGCGACGAGCTTGCCCCATGGCGGCGGCGTGCAAGGCAGGCCGAGCGGCGACACGAAAAGATCGCGCCGCATGCCGAAAGGCGCGCCCATCTGCGGTGAGATTTCGGCATGGCCGTCCACGTCCTTGCGGCCCTTATATTCGCTCGCTGGAAAAAGCGTCACGATATGCGCGGCGATATTGACGTTGACGACAGCGATCTTGCGCTTGGGATCAAACGCCATGCCGCCCCAATTTGCACCACCACCCGTGAAAGGATAGATGACCGTGCCCTGGAGCGAGGGCGGCGTGAAAATGCCTTCCGAGCGCGCCTTTTCGAGCTTTGCATTGCAAGCCCGCTTGTCGAAAAACGCGACGCCCCATGCACCTCCCTTTTCAAGTTTCTGCGGCACAAGTGCTGGCGGCTTCACGGGAAAAGGCTGGGTCGGCGACAGCGCCTCGCCCGGCGCGCCACCCTGCGGCACGGGTCGCTCCTCAACTTCGAAGAACGGCTTTCCCGTATCGCGCTCCAGCACGAACATGAAACCGGTCTTCGTCACCTGCACCACAACATCGACCGGCTTGCTCTCGCGCGTCAGCGTCGCAAGCGTCGGCTGCGCGGGAAGGTCATAGTCCCAAACATCGTGATGCACCGTCTGGAACGACCAGGCGACGTCACCCGTCGCCACCTTCAGCGCGACGACGGAATTTGCATAGGCGTTATCGCCCTTTCGCAATCCACCAAAGAAATCCGGGCTCGGGCTCGTCGTCGGCAGGAACACGAGCCCGCGCGCCTCATCGACCGACATCGGCGCCCAGACATTCGCCTGACCCGTATGCGCCGCCTCTTGGGGAACCCAACTGCCGGGCTTTTCCTTTGCGCCGCGCGCAACAGGATCAAAACTCCACTTCAGCTTGCCCGTCCGCGCATCGAATGCGCGCGCTGCGCCCTTGGGCGCATCGACACGCGCATTGTCGCCGATGGCCGAGCCGACAATCAGCGTGTCTTGGGAGACAACCGGCGGCGACGTGATCTGGAATTCACCCGGCCAGATCAGAGGTCGATCGGCACCGGCATCGATCTGGCCCGGATGTTTGGGATCGCTGCCGAAATCAGCGCAAGGCGCACCTGTCTTCGCGTCGAGCGAGATGAGGCGGCCATCATTCGTGCCCATGAAAATACGCGCCGCGCAAACGGCATCGGCGCGCGCCGCCGCATCTTTCCAATAGGTCACGCCGCGGCAGATGAACTGGTTGGCAGGTTTGCTATCGAGAGAGATTTTCGGATCATAGCGCCAGCGCACCGCGCCGCTTTCCGGATCGAGCGCCATGACCTCGTTGAACGGCGTGCACAGAACGAGATGGCCGTCGGCGAGGATCGGCGTTCCCTCAAAGGCATAGCGCTTGCGCACCGCCTCGGACTTGCCGTTGAGTGCGCCTGTCGAGACACGCCAGGCTTCCGTCAGCCCCGCAACATTTGCAGGTGTTATCTCGCTTGCGGCGACATAGCGCTCACCGCCCGCATCTCCGCCGTAATGCGTCCAGCCGGCCTCTGCCGCAAACGCGCCGTGCCCGACGAGAAAGAAAGTGAGAAAGAGGCCAGCGGCAATCGCCAGAAGACCCTTGCGAATTCGCGCCATGCCCATAATGCCCCCGCTACGCTGACTGAACCGCCATAGTAGCGGCCAGGCCACGTTGAAGCCGAGCGCCTTTTGCAGCGCAAGCGGCATCGCTCTCGGGCTACAGGCCGAGTTCACATGCAACAGGCGGAGTGAAAGAGAGCCTTAGCCCTCGTTTTGCACCTGTTCCTTCGCAGCAGCGAAGAGCTCTTCCATCTTGCTGCGAATTTGGTCATCCGGCAGCGCGACGCTTTTGGCGTCCAGATCGCCGCGAATCTTGCGGAACACGTCCTCGTCGCCCGCTTCGGCAAGATCGGCAACGACGACTTCCTTGGCATAGGCTTCGGCGGCGTCGCCGCTCAGGCCCATAAGGCCAGCCGCCCAAAGGCCAAGCTGCTTGTTCCGGCGCGCTGCAACCTTGAATTGCAGATCGCGGTCATGGACAAACTTCTTCTCGAAACTGTCTTCGCGCTTGTCGAAGATGGTCATGGGCACTCCAAACGACGAACTTGATGCAGGCTTAGGCATAACCGCGCCCGCGCACCAAATCAACTGTCATCCTCGGCTGAGCCTATTCGTGCGACGAATTAGCTAAGTTACTGTTTTATAGCCGAATTATTCACCTGAGACCTATCCGCGCAGTCGCATTGTATCCCCGGGGGGCTTAAGGTAACTTCCGCGCGAGCCGGAGGGGCGATTCCACGCTCTCCGCCGTTCCCGACGCCTCGTGGCACCGACCCGAATTCTCCGCAATATCGGGCCAACTGATTGGAATCATGACATGAGCCGTCGCAGACGCGTTTACGAGGGCAAGGCCAAAGTCCTTTATGAAGGACCCGAGCCGGGCACGCTCATCCAGCACTTCAAGGACGACGCGACCGCCTTCAACAATCAGAAGCACGCAACGATCGAGGGCAAGGGCGTCCTCAACAACCGGATTTCCGAGTTCATCTTCACGAAGCTGAACGATATCGGCGTGCCGACGCACTTCATCCGTTCGATCAACATGCGCGAGCAACTCATCCGCGAGGTTGAGATCATTCCGTGTGAAGTCGTCGTGCGCAACGTCGCCGCCGGCTCGCTCTCGAAGCGTCTTGGCATCGAGGAAGGCACCGCCCTTCCCCGCTCCATCATCGAGTTCTATTATAAGAACGACGAGCTCCAGGATCCGATGGTTTCCGAAGAGCACATCACGGCCTTCGGCTGGGCGACGCCCCAGGAAATCGACGACATGATGGCGCTCGCGCTTCGCATCAATGATTTCCTCTCCGGCCTCTTCCTCGGCATCGGCATTCGTCTCGTGGACTTCAAAGTCGAGTTCGGACGCCTATATGAAGGCGACATGGTCCGCGTCGTACTTGCAGACGAGATCAGCCCCGACAGCTGCCGTTTGTGGGATATTCGCACCAACGACAAACTCGACAAGGACCGCTTCCGCCAGGACATGGGCGGATTGATGGAAGCCTATCAGGAAGTCGCCCGCCGCCTCGGCATTCTCTTCGAGAACGAGCCCAAACGCCGTGGCCCAACTCTCGTCAAATGATCTGCGCCGCAAGGCGGGGGTCATGCCCGGACTTGATACGGGCATCTAGACAATAAACGAAGGATAAGCTGACCAATGAAGGCCCGCATCAAAGTGATGTTGAAGAACGGTGTGCTTGACCCCCAGGGCAAGGCCATCGAAGGCGCGCTCGGTTCACTGGGCTTCCCCAATGTCGCAAGCGTGCGTCAGGGCAAACTCTTTGAAGTCGAGATCGCGGAAAGCGACATGGGCAAGGCCCACGCGGCGATTGACGAAATGAGCAAGAAGCTGCTCGCCAATACCGTCATCGAGAATTACACGATCGAGTTTGACGAGAAGTAAGCATGAAATCCGCCGTCATCGTCTTTCCGGGATCGAACCGCGAGCGCGACATGCTTTACGCGCTTGAAAAGATCACTGGCACGAAACCAATTGCCGTCTGGCACGCCGAAAAGGAACTGCCGAAGGTCGACCTCGTCGTCCTTCCCGGCGGCTTCTCCTATGGCGACTATCTGCGGACCGGCGCAATCGCCGCCCGCGCTCACATCATGGACGATGTGAAGAAAAAGGCCGAGCAAGGCGTTCACGTGATGGGCGTCTGCAACGGCTTTCAAATTCTCTGCGAAAGCGGAATGCTTCCCGGCATTCTGATGCGCAACAGCCATCTGAAATTCGTCTGCCGTCATGTGAAGCTCGAAGTCGCCAATGCGAACACGAACTTCACGCGCAAATATCGGCAGGGCGAAGTCTGGCGTTGCCCCGTCGCGCATGGCGACGGCAATTATTTCGCCGATGCCGAAACCCTCGCCCGCATCGAAGGCGAGAACCGCGTCGTCTTCCGCTACGCCGAAGGCACGAACCCGAATGGCTCGCTGAACGATATTGCAGGCATCATGAATGAGCGCGGCAATGTCATGGGGCTGATGCCGCATCCTGAAAATGAAATCGAGCAGCTTAACGGCGGCACCGAAGGCCGCGCCTTGTTCGAAAGCCTGCTGGAGGCCGTGGCGTGACTGCGAAAGACGTTAAGATTACGCCGAAGCTCGTTGCAGAGCATGGCCTGAAGCCCGACGAATATCAGCGCATCCTCGATCTCATCGAGCGTGAGCCGACGCTGACCGAACTCGGCATCTTCTCGGCCATGTGGAACGAGCATTGCTCCTACAAGTCGTCGAAGAAGTGGTTGCGCACGCTGCCGACCACGGGACCGCGCGTCATTTGCGGCCCGGGCGAAAATGCTGGCGTCGTCGATATCGGCGATGGACAGGCAATCATCTTCAAGATGGAAAGCCACAACCACCCTTCCTACATCGAGCCTTATCAGGGTGCGGCAACGGGCGTCGGCGGCATTCTGCGTGACGTCTTCACCATGGGCGCGCGTCCCATCGCGGCGCTGAACGCCCTTCGCTTCGGCGCGCCGGATCATCCGCGCACACGCCATATCGTTGCGGGCGTCGTTGCAGGCGTCGGCGGTTACGGCAATTCCTTCGGCGTGCCGACCATCGGCGGCGAAGTGAATTTCGACGAAAGCTATAACGGCAACTGCCTCGTCAACGCCTTCGCGGCGGGCCTTGCCGATACGGACAAGATTTTCTATTCGCAGGCCAAAGGCGTCGGCCTGCCCATCGTCTATCTCGGCTCGAAGACCGGTCGCGACGGCATCCATGGCGCGACAATGGCCTCTGCCGAATTCGACAAGGACACCGAAGAAAAGCGCCCGACCGTACAGATCGGCGACCCGTTTTCCGAAAAGCTTCTGCTTGAAGCCTGCCTCGAACTGATGGCAACGGGCGCCGTCATCGCCATTCAGGACATGGGCGCAGCGGGCCTCACCTGCTCGGCCGTTGAAATGGGCGCGAAGGGCGATCTCGGCGTCGAGCTCGATCTCGACAAGGTGCCGTGCCGCGAAGAAGGCATGACCGCCTATGAAATGATGCTGTCGGAAAGCCAGGAGCGCATGCTCATGGTGCTCGATCCGAAGAAGGAAGAAGAAGCCGAAGCGGTCTTCCGCAAATGGGGCCTCGACTTCGCCGTGATCGGCCACACGACCGACGACCTGCGCTTCCGCATCAAACGCCATGGCGAAGTCGTCGCCGACCTGCCGATCAAGGATCTCGGCGATCAGGCCCCGGAATATGATCGCCCCTGGGTGCCGACACCGACACCCGCCACGCTTTCTACCGACGACCTCCCCGCCCCGAACAATATTTCGGAGACGCTGGTGAAGATCGTCGGCCTGCCGGACATGGCATCGCGTCGCTGGGTCTGGGAGCAATACGACCACCTCATTCAGGGCAATACGGCAATCGGACCCGGCGGCGACGCCGCCGTCATCCGCATCGGCAAAGGCCCCAAGGCGCTTGCCTTCACGCTCGACGTCAGCCCGCGCTATTGCGCTGCCGATCCGCGCGAAGGCGGCAAGCAGGCTGTCGCCGAATGCTGGCGCAACCTCACCGCCGTTGGCGCAGAACCGCTGGCGATCACCGACAACCTCAACTTCGGCAATCCCGAGAAGCCCGAGATCATGGGCCAGCTCGTCGGCTGCATTCAGGGCATCGGCGACGCCTGCCGCGCGCTCGACTTCCCCGTCGTCTCCGGCAACGTGTCGCTCTACAACGAAACGAACGGCAAGGGCATCCTGCCGACCCCGGCCATTGGCGCCGTCGGCCTCCTGCCCGACATTGCCAAGCGCATGACGGTCGCCTTCAAGGCGAAGGGTGAAGTCATCGTCGCCATCGGCGCAACGAAAGGCCATCTCGGCCAGAGCATCTACGCACGCGACATCGTCGGACGCCGCGCCGCCGATGCGCCGCCTCCGGTCGATCTCGCAGTCGAGCGCCGCAATGGCGACTTCATTCGCGATGAAATCCGCGCGGGCTCGCTGACCGCCGTTCACGACGTCTCCGATGGCGGCATCTTCGTCACGCTCGCCGAAATGGCGATGGCGGGCCAGATCGGCGCAACGGTCGAAGCGCCGCGGGATCTCCCGCTCCATGCCTGGGCTTTCGGCGAGGATCAGGCGCGCTACATCGTCACCCTGCCCGAAGCCATGGCAAATTCCCTTGTGGAACGCGCCGCCAGGGCAGGCGTCCCGGCCCAGCGCATCGGCGCCACGGGCGGGAGCGAATTGACACTGGTCGGCAGCAACCCCATATCATTGAGCGAACTCAAGACCGCGCATGAAGGCTGGTTCCCCGCCTATATGGCAGCACCCGACCTTCTCGACGCGTAAATAAAACAGGAGTACGTCGCGACATGGCTATGAGTGCTTCGGATATCGAGAAACTGATCAGGCAGGCTCTGCCCGACGCGAAGATCGATATTCGCGACCTTGCCGGTGACGGCGATCACTATGCCGCAAACATTGTTTCGGCGGCCTTCAAGGGCAAGACGCGCGTTCAGCAGCACCAGATGGTCTACAACGCGCTAAAGGGTGGTATGGGCACGGAGCTGCATGCGCTGGCATTGCAGACATCCGCGCCGGAAGATTGAGATCAACAAATCGATCAGCGCTTGCGAAGCGCGGAAGGACATCAGATGAGCGACAATCCGGTCTTCGACCGCATCCGTCAGGAAGTTCAGAGCAGCGACGTGGTTCTCTTCATGAAGGGCACCCCCGTCTTCCCGCAATGCGGCTTCTCGAACGCCGTCGTGCAAGTGCTGACCTACCTGAACGTCCCCTTCAAAGGCATCAACGTTCTTGAAGACGGCGAAATTCGCGAAGGCATCAAGCAGTTCTCCGACTGGCCGACGATCCCGCAGCTTTACGTCAAAGGCGAATTCGTCGGCGGCTGCGACATCGTCCGCGAAATGTTCGAGCAAGGCGAGCTGCGCGAATATCTCGCCGCCAAAGGCATCGCGACCGAAGCCGCACAGGCCTGACCCGAACAGACCGAAACAATCCGCTATCCGAACAAGGGGAATGCAGCATCTGGCTGCGTTCCCCTTTTCATTTGGCGACCCCACCCTTCTCACAGGCCAACAAAAAAGGCCGCTCTTTCGAGCGGCCTTTCGTTTGTTCGATGCGCGCTGAAACTAGCTGCGCGAGTAGAATTCGACGACCAGATTCGGCTCCATGCGCACCGGATAGGGCACATCGGCCAGGCTCGGAACGCGGATGAGCTTCACAGTCATCTTGTTGTGGTCGACTTCGAGATAGTCCGGCGTATCGCGCTCGGCGCTCTGCGAAGCTTCGAGAACGACTGCAAGCTGCTTCGACTTCTCGCGAACTTCAACGACGTCGCCTTCACGCAGACGAACGCTGCCGATGGTGACGCGCTTGCCATTGACGAGCACGTGGCCGTGATTGACGAACTGGCGCGCGGCGAAGACCGTGGCGACGAACTTCGCACGATAGACGATCGCATCGAGGCGACGCTCCAGTAGACCGATCAGAAGCTCGTTCGTGTCGCCGCGAAGGCGCGAAGCTTCCTTGTAGATGCCGTGGAACTGCTTCTCGGAAATATTGCCGTAATAGCCCTTCAGCTTCTGCTTCGCGCGCAGCTGCACGCCGAAGTCCGAAAGCTTGCCCTTGCGGCGCTGGCCGTGCTGGCCGGGGCCATATTCGCGCTTGTTAACCGGGCTCTTCGGGCGACCCCAGATGTTTTCGCCCATCCGGCGGTCAATTTTGTATTTAGCTTCAATGCGCTTTGTCATCGCGGTTTCCTGTCAAAAATGGAAACGCGCCCTCCTCTTGCCCTTGCGGGCCGACAGGGGAAGAGGCTCAAGCGTTGCCATTCCCCACGGGTGCGTAAAAGTAAAAAACGGCCCCTCAGGGCCGGTTTCGTGGCGGTTTCTACCCCGGCAGACGCGGGCTGTCAAATCAATGACTTAGCTCTCCGGCCCCTCGCCCTTCGGCACCCTGCGGGTCAGCGAGGCAACGATACCGCGGAAGATGCGAACCTCCTGCTCGCTCATCCCCGCCCGCTGGAAAAGGTTGCGGATATTACGGATCATCGACGGGCGCTTTTCCGGCGGCTTCAGGAAGCCGAAACGGTCGAGTTCCCCCTCCAGATGCCCGAAAAAGCCCAAAAGCTCCTCTTTGGTCGCCGGCCGCGTCGCCTGATAGTCCACCCGCTCCGGCGGCGTCTCGTCCCCCGCCTTGAACCACTCATAGCCGACCAGCAGGACCGCCTGGGCGAGATTGATCGATGCGAAGGCCGGATTGACCGGAACCATCATAACGGCGTCTGCGAGCACCACGTCGTCATTGGTGAGGCCTGTCCGCTCCGGCCCGAAAAGGATGCCCGCCTTGCCGCCGGCGGCAATCACCTCGCGAAGCTTGGCCGCTGCCATTTCAGGGGTGAAAATGGGCTTCACCATGTCGCGCGGCCGGGCCGTCGTCGCGATGACATAGTCGAGATCGGCCACCGCCTCCTCAGTGCGCGCGAAAAGCGCCGCCTGGTCGATAACCACATCGGCGCCCGACGAGACGGCGCGCGCGCGCTCGTTCGGCCAGCCATCGCGTGGCGCGACGAGGCGAAGTTCGGTCAGGCTGAAATTGAGCATGGCGCGAGCCGCCGTGCCTATGTTTTCGCCCATTTGCGGCGCCACCAGAATCACTGCCGGGCTCGGCAGTGTCAGTGATGGATCGATTTTGGTCTGATCGGTTCCGGCCATAGGGGGAAACTTCCGCTGCGGCATTGTATGCCGCGCTGAATAAGCGATTGCCCGCCTTTAATCAATTGCCGTGCGATGTTATACGATCATGTCCCCTCCCGCCCGGCGTTGCTTTGCCAGGGAGACACCCACCTTCCGTCTGCTCACGCCTCGAAGGGTCCAAGCTGCATGTCCAAGATTAAAGTCAAAAATCCTGTCGTCGATCTTGATGGCTACGAGATGACCCGCATCATCTGGAAGATGATCAAGGACAAGCTGATCTTCCCCTTTCTCGACCTCGACATCGAATATTACGACCTCGGCATGGAGCATCGCGACGCCACCGACGACAAGGTAACGGTCGACGCCGCCGAAGCGATCAAGAAGCACGGCGTCGGCGTCAAATGCGCGACCATCACGCCGGATGAAGCCCGCGTTAAGGAATTCGGCCTCAAGAAGATGTGGAAGTCGCCCAACGGCACGATCCGCAACATTCTGGACGGCACGGTATTCCGCGAGCCCATCATCTGCCGCAACATCCCGCGCCTCGTGCCCGGCTGGACCGAGCCCATCGTCATCGCGCGCCACGCCTACGGCGACCAGTATCGCGCCACCGACTTCCTCGTGCCCGGCAAGGGCAAGCTCACGATGAAGTGGGTATCGGAAGACGGCAAGGAGACGATCGAGCATGACGTCTTCGATTTCCCCAGCGCTGGCGTCACGCTCGGCATGTACAACCTCGACGATTCGATTCGCGACTTTGCACGTGCCTGCCTGAAATTCGGCCTCGACCGGAAATATCCCGTCTATCTCTCGACGAAGAACACGATCCTCAAAGCCTATGACGGTCGCTTCAAGGACATCTTCCAGGACGTCTACGAGAAGGAATTCCAGGCCGACTTCGAAAAGAACAAGCTCGTCTATGAGCACCGCCTCATCGACGACATGGTCGCCTCTTCGCTGAAATGGTCGGGCGGATATGTCTGGGCCTGCAAGAACTACGATGGCGACGTGCAGTCGGACTCCGTCGCGCAGGGCTTCGGCTCGCTCGGCCTGATGACCAGCGTGCTGCTGACGCCCGATGGCAAGATCATGGAAGCCGAAGCCGCACACGGCACCGTGACACGGCACTACCGCGCCCACCAGCGCGGCGAGCAGACCTCGACGAATTCCATCGCTTCGATCTTCGCCTGGACGCGTGGCCTCACCCATCGCGCCAAGCTCGACGACAACCCCGCGCTCGCCAACTTCGCCAATACGCTGGAGAAGGTCTGCGTCTCGACGGTCGAGAGCGGCCACATGACGAAGGACCTCGCGCTCCTCGTCGGCTCCGAGCAGAAGTGGCTTTCGACGGAAGGCTTCCTCGACAAGGTCGCCGAAAATCTGGCAAAGGCGCTGGCAAAGCAGGGCTGATTTAAGCCTCTGACGGCCAGCCGGTGATGAGGTGCAGAGAGAGCCTTCAAATGAAGGCATCTGTCGCCACGCACCGTATCGCGCATCCCATGCGTCTGACTTGAGATCGACAGAGAGCGTCGCTGCGAAACGCTCCTGCACGCCCTTCTCCACAAAACCTCAGGCGGATTGCAAAGCCCGCACCTGCGGATTGAGCAGGCGTTCGGGGATAGACGCTCGCAGCGCCCGCCGGTGCCCGCGCAAATCGCCTCCATAGATGGATAGCGGCGGCGCTCAACGGCAATCAGCTCCGGCATGTAATCGGAAAGCCAGTAGCGATCATCAAGCGGCAATGCTTCCGCGACGCCGTGAATGGCGGGATCGCCCGCGCCCTACGCCATGCCACGCTCCCGGTTAACCCGAGACGGCTTGCCTCAGGCGGCAACCGCTGCCAGTGCGGCCTTCACCGCGTCCAGCGCCGCTTCGGCCTTCACGCCATCCGGTCCGCCGGCTTGCGCCATATCGGGCCGTCCGCCGCCGCCTGCCCCACCCATCGCGCCTGAACCGGCCTTGACCAGATCGACCGCATTGAAGCGCGCCGTCAGATCAGCCGTGACGCCAACGGCGATAGCGCCCTTGCCGTCTTCGCTCACTGCAACAAGGGCTACGACGCCGGAGCCGATCTGCTGCTTTGCTTCATCGATGAGCCCGCGAAGGTCTTTCGGGTTCACGCCATTGAGAACGCGCGCAACGATATTGACGCCGCCAATGCTTTGCGCAGGCGTGGCCTCCGCCGATGCAGATCCCCCGCCCATGGCGAGTTTCTTCTTCGCGTCGTTCAACTCGCGCTCAAGACGCTTGCGCTCTTCCATCAGGGAGATAACGCGTTCGGGCAAATCCTCGGCCGCGATTTTAAGCGCACCAGCCGCCTCTTTCACCAACCGGTCCTGCTCAATCAGATAACGCCGCGCGCCCTCGCCCGTCAGCGCTTCGATGCGGCGGACACCCGAGGCGACCGCGCTTTCGCTGACGATCTTGAAAATCGCGATGTCGCCGACGCGGCGCACATGCGTGCCGCCGCAAAGCTCGACCGAATAGGTCTTGCCGTCACCGTCGTCGCCGTCATTCAGACCCATCGAGAGCACGCGCACTTCGTCTCCATATTTCTCGCCGAAAAGCGCGAGAGCACCCGCCTCGATCGCCTCATTGGGCGTCATCAACCGCGTCATCACATCCTGGTTCTGGCGGATGATCCGATTGACGATGTCTTCAACGCGGGAGATTTCCTCTGCCGTCATCGGCTTTGGATGGCTGAAGTCGAAACGCAGACGCTCGGGCGCAACCATCGAGCCCTTCTGCGTGACATGCGGTCCAAGTACGCGGCGCAGCGCCTCATGCAGCAAATGCGTCGCCGAATGATTGGCGCGCGTCGCTGTACGCCGGGCGCTATCGACCTTCATCTCGACAATATCGCCGAGCTTGAGCGAGCCGCGCGCAAGCTTGCCGAAATGCACGACCATGTCGCCGAGCTTCTTCAGCGTGTCTGAAACAGGGAACTCCGCGCCGGTGCCCGAAAAAAGCACACCCGAATCGCCGACCTGACCGCCGGACTCGCCGTAGAAAGGCGTCTGGTTGGTGATGATGGCCGCTTCCTGGCCAGCCTCGGCCTTATCGACCGATGCCCCATCGACAATGATGCCGACAATCTTGCCCTCGGCATTTTCGGTTTCATAACCGAGGAATTCGGTCGCGCCGAGCTTTTCGCGCAGCTCGAACCAGACGGTTTCCGTCGCCTTCTGGCCAGAGCCCGACCACGCCTTGCGCGCATCCGCGCGCTGACGCTCCATCGCAGTATCGAAACCCGCCTGCTCGACCTGAATGCCCTTGGGGCGCAGCGCGTCCTGCGTCAGATCGAGAGGAAAGCCGTAAGTATCGTAGAGACGGAAGGCGACATCGCCGGGGAGCACCTTCGCATCGCCGATCCTGTCGAGCTCTTCATCAAGCAGTTTGAGGCCGCGCACCAGCGTCTCGCGGAAGCGGCGCTCTTCAAGCTTCAGTGTTTCAGTGACAAGCGCCTCGGCGCGGCGAAGCTCGGGATAGGCATCGCCCATCTGTCGCACCAGCGCGGGCACGAGCTTCCACATCAGCGGCTCGGAAACGCCGAGCAACTGCGCGTGGCGCATGGCGCGGCGCATGATACGACGCAGCACATAGCCGCGCCCTTCATTCGACGGCATGACGCCATCGGCAATCAGGAAACAGCTCGCGCGCAAGTGATCGGCGATGACACGATGACTGACGGCATGCGCGCCATCGGGATCAGTGCGCGAAGCTTCAGCGCTTGCCACAATGAGCGCGCGCATGACGTCGGTCGCGTAATTGTCATGCGTGCCCTGAAGCACGGCGGCCATGCGCTCAAGGCCCATGCCCGTGTCGATCGACGGCTTCGGCAACTCGCGGCGATCGCCTTCGGCGATCTGCTCATATTGCATGAAGACGAGATTCCAGATCTCGATGAAACGATCGCCATCCTGATCGGCGCTGCCGGGAGGGCCGCCCGGAATTTTCGGTCCATGATCGAAGAAGATTTCCGAACACGGGCCGCAAGGACCGGTCTCGCCCATCGACCAGAAGTTATCCGCCGTCGGAATGCGAATGATGCGATCGTCCGAAAGTCCGGCAATCTTCTTCCACAGCCCATGCGCCTCGTCATCGTCGATATAGACGGTCGCAAGCAGCCGGTCTTTCGGGAGGCCGAATTCCTTGGTGATCAGCGTCCAGGCAAACTCGATCGCATCGGGCTTGAAATAATCGCCGAAGGAGAAATTGCCGAGCATCTCGAAGAAGGTGTGATGGCGCGCCGTATAGCCGACATTGTCGAGGTCGTTATGCTTGCCGCCCGCGCGCACGCATTTCTGCGCCGAGGTCGCGCGCACATATGGCCGTTTTTCCTGTCCGGTGAAGACATTCTTGAACGGCACCATCCCCGCATTGGTGAACAGCAGCGTCGGGTCGTTGGTCGGCACGAGCGGGCCTGAAGGCACGATCTCGTGTCCGTTCTTCCCGAAGAACTCCAGATACTTGCTGCGGATCTCGTTGAGGCCGGCCATTCCGTCGTCTCGCTTCAAAACACGTCTGCACTTCCGGGACGCATAGCCCTGTTTTTAGATGGGATATGCCCGGAAAAGTTAAAACCGTTCCAGCTTTTACCGTTCGCCCCGCCCCCTGTCTAGGAAGCCATAAGATAGGGCCCAAACGGCAAAACGGCGCCGGTGGGGTCCCCGGCGCCGCGTCTTGCACTTCAGGTAGAGAAACTTGAGAAATCAGTAAGTTCAGGCAGTCGCTTCAATATCGTCATCGTCGCTATCGGGCTCAGGCGAACCCTGAAGAATCTGCTCGGCAATAAGGCCCGCATTGGCGCGAATGGATTTTTCGATCTCCGCGGCCATTTCCGGATTCTCTCTCAGGAACGTCTTGGCATTCTCGCGGCCCTGACCGATGCGCGTGCTGTTATAGGAGAACCAGGAACCGGACTTCTCGACAATGCCCGCCTTGACGCCAAGGTCCACAAGCTCGCCCATCTTCGAGATGCCTTCGCCATACATGATGTCGAATTCAACCTGCTTAAAGGGCGGCGCGACCTTGTTCTTGACCACTTTGACGCGGGTCTGGTTGCCGACAACCTCTTCGCGATCCTTGATCGCGCCGATGCGGCGAATATCGAGACGCACGGAGGCATAGAACTTCAGCGCATTGCCGCCCGTCGTCGTTTCGGGGCTGCCGAACATGACGCCAATCTTCATGCGAATCTGGTTGATGAAAATGACCATCGTGTTCGACTTCGAAATCGAACCCGTGAGCTTGCGCAGCGCCTGGCTCATCAGGCGCGCCTGAAGGCCCGGCAGGCTGTCGCCCATCTCGCCATCAAGCTCGGCCTTGGGCGTCAGCGCCGCGACGCTGTCCACCACCAGAACGTCAACCGCGCCCGAACGCACCAGCGTGTCGCAGATCTCAAGCGCCTGCTCGCCGGTATCGGGCTGGGAAATCAGCAGATCGTCCAGCGCAACGCCGAGCTTGCGGGCATAAATGGGGTCGAGTGCGTGTTCCGCATCGATGAAGGCGCAAACGCCACCCTTCTTCTGGGCTTCTGCAATGGTCTGCAGGGCGAGCGTCGTCTTGCCGGAAGATTCTGGGCCGTAAATTTCGATCACGCGACCGCGCGGCAAGCCGCCGATGCCAAGTGCAATATCAAGGCCGAGAGAACCGGTCGAAATCGACTCGATCTCAACCATCTGCTCGTTCTTGCCGAGCCGCATGATGGAGCCCTTACCGAACGAGCGCTCAATCTGGCTGAGCGCAGCTTCAAGGGCTTTCTGCTTGTCCATATCGCCTTTATCGCCCTTATCTGAAAGCTGTACGACGTTCTTCGACATCCGGTTCCCCTTATTTCATGCTGGCTGTGCCGAGGCAATTAAGCATCAATGTACCGGCTTTGTTCTCTATGACAAGAAAAAACTTAAATATTTGATTTTAAACGACAATTCCAATCATGTTCCACTGACGTTCGTCAAAAGTCGCGCCTGACGCCACCCCGGTCAGGGAATCGCTAACCGGCGTTCATCACTTCCTTGACCGCGGCGGCGAGCTGCTTCAGCGAGAAGGGCTTCGGCAGGAAGTGGAATTCCTGCGTGGGGTCGAGGCTTTTGGCGAAAGCATCCTCCGCATAGCCCGAGACGAAGATGATTTTGACGCCCGGCAAACGGCCCGCCAGTTCCTTGATCAGCGTCGGCCCGTCCATGTTCGGCATGACGACGTCTGAAACGATGAGGTCGATCTGGCCCTTGAAGCTGTCGACAATGGCGAGCGCCGCCTCCCCGCTTTCAGCCTGCAGAACATCATAGCCGCGCGTGGCAAGCGCCCGGGCGGCGAAGGTGCGCACGGCGTCCTCGTCCTCGACCAGCAGGATCGTGCCCTTGCCGGTAAGGTCGGTCGGCTCGGCAGCGGTCGCAGCCGCCACGGCTTCCGCTTCGGCCTTGGCCTCGGCAGGCGTTTCGAAATAGCGCGGCAGATAGATGCGGAAGGTCGTGCCCTTGCCGACCGTCGAATAGGGGAAGATGAAGCCGCCCGTCTGCTTGACGATGCCGTAAACGGTCGAGAGGCCAAGACCCGTGCCCTTGCTCGGATCTTTCGTCGTGTAGAAGGGTTCGAAAATCTTGCTGAGATTTTCCTTCGGAATGCCGCTGCCCGTATCCGCGACTTCGATAAGCAGATAATCGGCGGGCGGCATCAGGGCGTGGTCAAGCGCGCGTGAGTCCTCTTCAGACACATTGGCGGTGCGGATCGTCAGCTTGCCGCCTTCCGGCATCGCGTCTCGCGCATTGACGGCGAGATTCATGATGACCTGTTCAAGTTGGTTCTGATCGACCTTGACCAATCCAAGGTCGCGGCCATGAACGATCTTGAGCTCAACCTTTTCAGTCAGCAGACGCGACAGCAGGTTCTGCAACTCGGCGAGCGCATCGGTGAGCGAGAGAACCTTCGGCCGCAAGGTCTGGCGACGCGAGAAAGCGAGAAGCTGGCGCGTCAGGTTCGCCGCGCGGTTGGCGTTCTGCTTGATCTGCATGACATCGGCAAAAGACGGGTCGCCCGCCTGATGGCGCGCAAGCAACAGATCGCAAAAGCCGATAATGGCGGTCAGCAGATTGTTGAAGTCATGCGCGACGCCGCCAGCAAGCTGGCCGATCGCCTGCATCTTCTGGGATTGCGCAAATTGCAACTCGAGCGACTTCTGCTCCGTCGCATCGATGAGATAGGCAACGGTCGAGCTTGCGCCCTCATCCATATCGACGCGGCTGACATAAAGAAGCCCCACCCGCTCCGAACGATTGACGAGCCGCACCTCGGTCGCCGGGCCGGCAAGCCGCCCGGCACGCGACTTCGCCAGAATGTCCACGACACCGGCGCGATCATCTTCGACCACGAGATCGGCAAGCTTGACGCCGCGCTCCACGCGCTCGCCCACATAGGCGAGAAAGGCGCTGTTGGCATTGTCGATGCGGCCTTCGCTATCCACGGTCGCAATGCCGATCGGCGCATTGTTGAAGAAGCGCGCAAAACGCATCTCGGCATCGCGCGCCGTCTCTTCTGCCTTGTCGCCCGTTGTGCGGTCGAGAACGATGCCCCAATTCGCCAATTCGCGCCCCGGCCCGCCCGGCACCAGCGTTTGCACGATACGAACCGGAAAAATGCGCCCATCCGCACTGCGCAGATCGGCATCGACGATAACCGTGCCCTCGAAATCCGAAGCTCTGGCAAGCCCGCCAATGTCGCCGACCGCAAAATCGGAAAGCGACCCGCGTCCGCCGGGCGAGCGGCCGGATTCAATACCGAGCCATCCGGCAAGCTTCGCATTGACGAAAGAGATCTCACCATTCGGCTTCGTCGCGTAAAAGCCGAAAGGTGTCGCCGATAGAAACGACAACACGCGTTGCCACCCCTGCTCGGCCACTTCGACACGCTCGCGCTCGACAGTGAGGTCGCGCAGCAACCAGACCGCCCCGCCCGCCTGCCCGCTCAGGGGCCGCACGACAACTTTATAGACGCGCTCAAGCACGCCGGGGCGCGGTGCAAACCGGATATCTTCTTCAGAGGCAAATCCCGTCCGCGCGGCCTGAGCCAGCCGGAAGACGGCCTCAGCCAAACTCTCATGCCCCGCCAGCAACCGCTCGAGCGGCACCGGACGATCGGCATTCACCACGCCGAACAGGTTGCGGTAAGCCGCATTGGCAAAAAGCACGGCGCCGCGCCGGTCGGTCACATAGCAAGGATCGGGAAGTGTATCGAGCGCCTCGCCCGCAGCCGCATGAGTGCGCGACAGATCCTGCCCCAGCGTGGAGCTAAGACCGAAAAGCATCACGATGGCCGCGATCAGCACGCCGAGAACAGTCAGCGCGCCGCTTGTGCCGAAGGCCTGGACATTAAAGGCATCCAGCAACGTCGCGCCGATCACGATGGCAATGCTGGCAAGCACGATCGCCCGCCGCCGCGACAAGGGCGATGCCTGTTCCTTCGGTTTTTCTGGCTCAAGGGTGTCCAACAATTCCACCGGCATGTCACTCATCGGCAATGCCCCCAAAGCCGTCCCGCGCCAGCCTCGCCGTCACCCGCTCCGCCCACCGAATGACGTTTTTCGATTGCGATAACGGGAGAATCATCAAGCTCGACTGCGCCGACCGATTTTAGCCTTAAGACGCATGACATAGCCAATGACCTCGGCGACCGCCTTGTAGTGCTCAGGCGGCACTTCCTGATCGAGATCGACCGACGCATGAAGCGCGCGAGCGAGCGGCGGATTGACGATGACCGGCACCCCGCTCTCCTCCGCCAGCCCACGAATGCGCAGAGCCACGGCATCGACGCCTTTGGCAACGCAGACCGGTGCACCCATGCCTTTTTCGTATTTCAGCGCGACGGCATAATGGGTCGGGTTCATGATGACGACACTAGCCTTGGGGACTTCGGCCATCATGCGGCGACGGCCACGCTCGATGCGCAACTGGCGCAGCTTCGCCTTGACCTTCGGGTCGCCTTCCATCTGCTTGTGTTCGTCCTTGATTTCCTGGATCGACATCCGCTGCTTCTTCATCCACTGGAAGCGCTCGAAGAGATAGTCGAGAGCGGCAACCACGGTCATCACCGCGATCACGCCGCCAAACATCTTCAGCGCAAGCGAACGAACGAGCGGCAGCAGCAGCGCGACGTCCCATGTCATCATCATGGGAAGCCGGTCGCGCTCCGGCCAGACAAGCCAGAAAACGACGGCGCCGACGACGGCGAATTTGACGACGCTCTTGAAGAGATTCATCAAGCTCTTCGCGCCGAACAGTCGCTTCAGGCCTTTGACCGGCGACAGCTTCGAAAAGGATGGCTTCATGTTCTTGGCCGTGAACACCGGCGCGTGCTGAACGATATTACCGACGATGGCCGAAATGACGAGCACGCCAAGCGGCATCGCCATGGCGCCGAATACGACCATTCCCACATGCAGGATGACGCCGCGCAAATGATCGCGGTCCATCGGGATATCCTGCGGCGAGGCGAGGAACACCTTCAGCGTGTCCATCATCGTCGTTGCAAGCGAAGGGCCCATAAGGCCGACGGCCATGGCGCCGCCCATCATCACGAACCAGTAATTGATTTCCTGACTCTTGACGACGTCGCCGTCTTCCTGCGCCTTTTCTAGTTTTCGCCCGGTCGGTTCTTCTGTTTTTTCCGAGTCGTTCTGTTCGGACATGGCGCTATTTTTCCTGCGTCACTGAACGAACATCGACATCGTCTGCTCAAAGCCCTGCAGGAACCAAGTCATCATGGCGCCGAGGATCAGGAACAGAAGTGCGAAGCCAAGGCCGATATTGGCGGGCATGGCGATGAAGAAAATCTGGATCTGCGGCATGAGCTTCGAAAGCAGGCCGATCCCGATATAGAAGACGAGGCCGAAGACGACGAAAGGAGCCGAAAGCTGCACGCCGAGCGTGAATGCGCCCGATGTAACCTTCACGGCCATTTGCAGAAAGTCGCCCACCGGCAGAATTTCACCGGGCTTGAAGAGCACGTAACTGTCGCGCATGGCGGCAATCAGCAGGTGATGCATATCGGTCGCGAATATGAGCGTGACGGCAAGCATCGAAAGAAATGTCGCAAGAATGGCGCTTTGCGTGCCTTGCGTCGGATCGACGTTCTGCGCAAAGGCAAGCCCGGTCTGCAGGGCGATGATATTACCGGCGACATGCAACGCGCTCATGATGAGCTTGGCGGACATGCCGACGAAGATGCCGATCAGCACCTCGTAAATGACGGCCATGGCGAGGCCGGGAACGGTCGGCGGGATCGCGGAATAGCTGTCGGAGACCAGCGGAAACATCACGGCGGAAAGAACGAGCGCGAGGAGAAGGCGAACCTGTGCGGGCACCGACACTTCGCCGATGGCGGGCATAAGCATGACCATCGATCCAAGTCGCGAAAAGACGAGCATGAACACGAAGGCGGTTTGCGGTAGCAATTCGATACTGATCATGCGCGCCTCCCTGCCATCTTCCCGGCGTCAGCCCGCGACGATCTTTTGCGCGATGAGGTTCATGTAGCCCTGCATGGCCTGCCCCATGAAAGGCAGAGCCAGAAGCAGGACGACGAAGATGGCAACGATCTTCGGCACGAAAACCAAGGTCATTTCCTGCACCTGCGTCAGCGCCTGCAAAAGCGCGATCACGATGCCGACGACCAGCGCCACAATCATCATAGGCGCGGAAATCTGGAGCATCACATAGATGCTCTGCCGCGCCACATCGACCACTTCAGGTCCGGTCATCTTCGTTCTGTCCCAAAAAATCTATTTGCTGCTGCACGCCTCGCCGATCAGATCGGCATGCGGATAATGTCCTGATAGGCAGCGATAACCTTGTCGCGAACGGCGACGACCGTCTGCAGCGTCGTCTCGGCCTCGGCAACCGCCGTCACCACGTCGACGATGCTTCCATCCTTGCTGGCGGCGGATGCGGCCATCTGGTGTTCGCTCGCCTTGCCGGAGTTGACCGTCTCGTTGACCGCCTTCTGGAGGAAGTCGCCGAAGCTGCCGCTCGCCCCTTCCTTGAGCGAACTTGCCTGCGCCGCGCCTGTTCCCCCGCCCATGCTCGCTGCCTGGGCATATGCATTCAATGCAACTGCTGGAATGGCCATAATGGTCTAACCCCTGAGCCCGTTATTTCTTCAAAATTTCGATGGTCTGCGAGATCATGCGCCGCGAAGCCTGAATGAGATTGAGGTTGGCTTCATAGCTGCGCTGCGCCTCGCGCATATCGACCGCTTCGACAAGGCCGTTGACGTTCGGCGTCTTGACATAGCCATTGGCGTCCGCCGCCGGATGTCCGGGCATATATTTCAACTGAAACTCGGACTGGTCGAGCATGGGCCGCCCAAGCTGCACCGTGTCGGCGCCAATCGTGCGGTCGAGGCGATCCTGAAATGTCGGAATCTTGCGGCGATAGGGATCGGCCCCTGCCGTCTTGCCGGTCGAATCCGCATTGGCGATATTTTCGGCGATGATGCGCATACGGCCGCTCTGGGCTTTCAGGCCCGAGGCGGCAACCATCATCGACTTGACGAGATCCATGGCGCTCATTGTGATTTCCTTCGCTTATCGGCCGAGGGCGATACGAACGAGGCCAAGGCCCTTCGAATAGAGCGTCGTGACCGCCTCGTAATCCATCTGCGTTTGGGCAACCTTGACCATCTGGTCTTCAAGCGTCACCGAGTTACCGTTCGGCGATGTTTCAAAATCCGGCGTCTTGACGATCTGGCCGCCACGCGCACGACCGAAGTCGAGCCCTGCGCCGGAGCCCGCAATCGGACTGCCGATATGACCGGCATTCGTGGCGACGGGCGCGAGCTTGGGTCCGCTCGCATCGACCATCGCGCCGAAATCCAGTTCCTTGAGATCTTTTGCCTCGTATCCGGGCGTATTTGCGTTGGCAACATTCTGCGCAAGCACCTGTTGGCGCTCTGTGAGCCAATGGAGGCGCTGCTTCATCATCGAGAAGATGGGGAGATCGCCGATCGACATGGTCATGTGCCCATTTTGAAGACCTCTGCCCGTCCCTTCTGGGTACTGAGCGGCTGTCTCACGAAGTCAGTTCAGGGCCACGCATTCCTTGGCGGCAGGCTGATATTCGGCAGGCAGGGTTAAGATCATCCTAACGGCGGCAAAATTGACCTAGTGACGTAACAAAGGGCTAACCACCAAAAACGAGCTTTTATGCGGCTCTTAACCGGGCATTAAGCATGACTCGGCAAATTATGCCCCATAGGCGCCCCGTCTTGGGACGCCGCGCGTTTCGGGCACACGCATGGAAGTCACAGAAATTCTACGCTTCATCGCCTCTCTGGCCTTCATCATCGGGCTGATCGGGCTTTGCGCTTACGTCGCCAAACGCCTCGGCCTGGCGACAGGCGGCATCACATCGACAGGCGGCCAGAAGCGTCTCGCCATCGTCGAAGTAAAAGTCGTCGACGCCAAACATCGCCTCGTTCTCATTCGGCGCGACGACCGCGAGCACCTCGTGCTGCTCGGCGGCGAACGGGATTTGCTGATTGAAGCGGGCATTGAAGCGCCGGCTGTCGAGCCCGCAACGGAAGCGACGAATGTGGCACGCGCCACGCCCCCGCTTCAGTTCCAGAAAATAGTCGACTTCATCAAGGAGCGCCGCGCGTGAACCGTACCCTCCACATGATGTTGCGCCGGTTGCCGCTTCTGGCCGGAATCGCAGGCGCATTCGTCGCCTTCGCCATCACCGGCCCTGCCCTTGCCGACACCATCAAGGTCGACCTCGCCGATAATTTCGGCCTGACCGATCACGTCGTCCAGCTCGTCGCGCTGATCACGGTGCTGAGCCTCGCGCCGTCGATCTTCATCATGGTGACGTCGTTCGTCCGCATCGTCGTCGTGCTGTCGCTCCTGCGCACCGCCATCGGCACGCAGCAATCGCCGCCGAACTCCGTGCTGATCAGCCTGGCGCTCTTCCTCACTGCTTTCGTAATGACGCCGACCTTCACCAAGGCCTATCACGACGGCATCGAGCCGCTGATGAACAAGCAGATCGAACTGAGCGAGGCCTTCACGAAAACCGCAGAGCCCTTCAAGGGCTTCATGCTCACGCAAGTCCGCAAGCAGGACCTGAAACTCTTCGTCGATCTTTCGAAGATGCCCAAAGCGCAAGAAGCCAAAGACCTACCGCTTCAGGTTGTCGTGCCGGCCTTCATGCTGAGCGAATTGCGCCGCGCCTTTGAAATCGGCTTCCTGATCTTCCTGCCCTTCGTCGTCATCGACATGGTCGTCGCATCCGTTCTGATGTCGATGGGCATGATGATGCTGCCGCCGGTCACGATCTCGCTACCGTTCAAGCTGATTTTCTTCGTGCTGGTCGATGGCTGGAGCTTGATCGCAGGCAGTCTGGTCCAAAGCTTCGGCACCTGACGAGGCGTATCGTCTGCGGCCTGCCCGATCAGGTCAGGCTGCTCAGTTGACGGCAACCGGCGAGGCGACATTTGCATTGGCCGCCTTTGCCGGAGCGGCAGGCGGTGCATCGTCCGTCTTCAGCGTGGAAACAAAACGCTCTATCATATTGACCGCAGCAATGCGGCTCGCCAACTCGCGAAAGGCAACGCCCGATCTCTCGATCGGATCGCTGACGACGGCAAAGGCGCTCGCATCGGGCGTATGGGCCATGCGGTCGCCAAAGGTAGCGCGCAGACGCGAAAGCCCTTCCTCATCCGTCGCAAATGAATAGGCGATGGCAGCCCGCATCACATCGAAACGCACATTCGCGGGCAGTTCCTTGTCAGGCTTCGCGCTGATATTGCCCTTCTCCGCGAGAGCTTGCGCCGCCTGACCGGCTTCGTCCCAGCGCTGCGCCTCCCACATTACATCGGCCCGAAGCCTTTCGGCCTGCTCTCCGGTCATCTCCGACAGAAGATCGAGAGACAGGTCATATTGCTTGAGCGAGGCCAGCGCGCGCGCTTCGATCAACTGGCGCTGGCGGCCAAGCTCTTCGGGCAACTGGTTCTGCGCCGTCGCACGAATGATCTGCAAGGCTTCATTCGGCTTTTCATCCAGCAGATAAACGCCAGCGAGACGTGCCGCCACCTGCGCCTTGGCGACGCTGCCATAAAGGCGCTGCTCGACCTGATAGCGCAGAAGAACTTCAGCCTGCGCAAGCAAATCGATCGACACCAGCCGTTCAGCGAGATGACGAATAAGCTCGTCCCCCTTCTGCCCGATCGGCGTCAGATCCTGGAAGTTGTAATAAAAGGCAAGCGCCTGCACCGCCGTAAGATTTTTGGCGCCCGGTCCGATGAAATAATCCGCGAAAATATCCGGCATCTGCGCGCCCATCGCTCGCGCATCGTCGCTATCGGGGAAATTGATGGTCGCGACACGCATCGCGCCCAGCGCCTCGACGACATTGCCTTTCGCGAGCTGAAGCTCCGCCAGCTTGGACAGAATACGCCGCTCCAGATCGTCGCCGCGCCAGGCCATGCGCAACCGGTTGAGCTCATCTATCAACTTGTCGTTGCTGAGCTTGCCGGTCTTGTTGAGAAGCACTGCCTTTTCAAATCGCGCGCGAACCGTGGCACCACGATCACCTTCCGCAATCGCCTTATCATAAAGGGCGACGGCCTCGGCTGGCTTGTCGAGAGCGCCGAGCAATTCCGCCTGCAAGACCAGCGACTGCGCGCGTGTGCCCCGATCCGCGATCACGGCAGGCAAATGCGCAAGATATCCGCGGGCACTGGCGACATCCTTCATTGCAAGCGCGGCTTCCGCTGCCTTCAGATGCACTTTTTGAGCGAGAGCCGGATCGAGCGCATCTATCGCCGTATTGCCGAAATTGAAATCCTTGAGCGCCGCATCCATCTGGCCAAGCGACGCCCGCGCCAGACCGCGCCAGACCGCCGCATTCGGGTCCATCTCAAGCGAACTGGTCGAGAGATCGGAAATGGCCTGCGCATGGCGATCCGCCATCACCTCGCCTATTCCGCGCAGCGCACGAAATGCCGGGTCGTTCTCAAGCTTCTTTTCTTCGTTCGAGGCCATATCAAGCTGCGTCAGCGCTTCAGGCCCGATCCCGTTCGCCAGAAGAAATCGAGCATAAGCAACCCGCGCTGCGGCCTGCTCGTCGGCCGTGGCCGCCAGAATGTTCTTCAGATGCTCCTGCCGGTTCACAATGAACCTGCCGCTACCGCGCCATGCCGGAAAATCCGTGGCGGCTGGCGACCTGGCTGCCACACCCCGCACCAACGACGTCGGTGTGCCGTCATTATCGGCGGACAAGGTCAATCCATCATGCCGCGAAATGACGACGGCATCGGGGGCAGCCGCGACATTGAGATCGTCGGCGATCCGCACGATAGCCACGCCTTGCGTCGTCTGCAGCGCCTGAAACTCGACGAAACTGCGCGACGCTTGCACCGACTGGATCGTTCCGCGCGCCGTGGCGACCATCAGAGTGTCGCGAACCAGCGGATCACGAATTTTCAATATGTCGCGCGCGCCTGAAAGATCGAGAGAGACGACGCCCTCGCCGGATTCGCTCCAGCTTCGCGTCAGCGAGATGGAGCGCCCCGTGCTGGTCAACGTATCCGCAAGTGAAATGCGCCATGCCGTACCATCTTCAGCCGCACCGGCAAGCAAGCGAGCCCCCTTCAGAGGAATGGCAAGCGCCGTGCCTTTCTCGACATCCACAACTGTGGGCGCGCCGATTTCTTTCAGCACAGCGGGATCGATGGCGGTGAGATCGAGCGGAGCCTGATGGTCGAAGACGATCCACAAAGTATTCGAGCGCACGAAAACCGCAGCGCCCGTCGCCTCCCTCCAGGGAAACAAAAGATCAAGACGTCCATTCGCGTTCTGCGCTTCAACCTTGAGCGGCGCGCCAACTGCCTCGGCAACCTTGGTTTCCGGCGCCACTTGCGGGGCGACCGGCGTTTTCTCTGCCGCCTGCACCGGCTCGGGTGCAACTTGGGCCTGTTCAGCAGCAGGAGGCGTGATCGACTTCGGGGTGTGCTCGCTCGGCGGTTGCGCTGCAGCCGTTTCTTTCGGCGGCGCCACAGGCTCTTCGGCTTTCGGTGCGGTAGCGGCCGCCTTTTCCGGCTCCACGACTTCGGTCAAGGCTGCTTGCGCTGGTTTCAAATCGAGAACGACACCGAGGTCTTCGCGGAAGTCCGACACAGTGACGCCGGATTTGAGCTTCATGAAAATAGACAGGCGGCCATCGCGTTCACGTGCGCTGATGGTTTGCAGATAGGGCGGCGGATCGACGCGAATAGGAGCGAGTGCCACTTTGGCGCTGCGGTCGAAAGTGATGGTTGCGCTGCCCTCTTGCTGGGCAATCGAATAAAGAACCGGCTGGTTCCAGTCGAAAACGAGACGCGTGATGCCATCATGGCGCCCGACCCGAACGACAAGCGCCGGCGGCGGCGCGGTCGGATCGATGACACCCATTTCCTTGGCGAGCTTTGCTTCAGCAGCCGCTTTCGCCTTCGCTTCGGCGGCGGCGGCGAGGCGCGCAAGCACATCGGCAGGCAGCGGCGGCGGCGCACCGGCCCAGGTCGAGGGCAACAAATCGACGTAAAGCGAATTCTCCGCCTCGCGGACATTCATCCAGTATTCGAATTTGAGGCCAAGCCGGAGCGTCTTTCCGTCGGCATCCTGCCGCGCAAGCCCGACCGTATTGGGCATCTGACGCAGGAACTCGTTGAGGTCGATTGAAAACGGCGCGTCGAATTTGACGACCAGAACACCGGCGACCATCGACTGCGTGTGACGTGGCACGCCACCCGGCCAGGTAAAGACGATGCGGCCATAACCGCCCTGCTCGGAAAGCGCGGTCCCGACCTTGGTCGCCGCATTGGCGGGCAAGGCGCTGATGCCGATGGAAACGACGAGAAAAAATGCTGCGGCCAGCATGCGCACGCAATGCAGCATCCAGCCGTCGACATGGCGCGCAGGCGCCCGCCGTTCCAGATCATGCCGCCCGGCATCGACCACGTTTGTCACTCGCTCAAATCTCTTGCGCGGGGGCGCAAACAGGCGCCACCGCGACGCTTGCCCGATCGCAAGCGGTTTGCCGCTCAAGTCTAGGTGGATGGGGTTAAGAGACGTCTAAGGCCACCGGCGGAAAAGCCGGTCGATCTGCCACGAATGCGCGGTTTTCAGCCCGGCTGGCCGGCCCCGACCGGCGCGGCGGCCTGCGGTGCGGCTGCGGGAGCATTGGCGGCCTTCGGCGCGACAATCTTCCCGTCCGACATTTCGGGCAATTTGTCGCCCGTCGCCAGCTCGACCGTCAGCTCCTGAGCCGCAACCGGGTCCATGACGGCAAGCACAGCCGACATCTTGCGGGGTTGCATGCGCTTGGCGACATCGATCAACACGCCCATGTCGAGCCGCTCGAAAATGCGGGCAGCTTCCTTCGGTTTCATCGTCTCGTACATTTTGACGACATCGGCCATCTGAGCTTCGTTGCGTTTGTCATTCTCGGCGATCTGGCCATTGATCTTCGCCTCGATCGCCTTCAACTCGGCAATACGATCCTCGACGCGCTTTTCCGCAGCCGATAAAAGCTGCTCGCGCAAATCGAGGTCCTTGCCCCGCTTGTCGAGATCTTCGCGCCGCGCCGTGAGGCTGCCAAGAACGGCAATCTCCGCCGGGCTCAATTTCGTCTCGTGCAATTGCTGCGTCTGTGTCGCAAGCGCCGCCTCATTGGCGGCGGCGCTGTCCGCGCCCTTGCCCGCGCCGTGAGAAGCGCCCTCGCCCTCGGGTGCCACATGTTCGCCTTCAGCCGCTTTGGGCGCAGCCGGCGCTTCGGCAGAACTCGCCAGCGCGGGTCCGGCCAGCACATCGCCAAAGCCACCGATGAGGTGGACGACCTTGAGCCCGAGCAGCATCGCGGCAACGAGCATCACAGTCGGCAGAAGACGAAGGCGATCTAGCATTATGC
>NZ_JBASBH010000063.1:0-15346 GCF_049651025.1 Parvibaculum sp.
AAGCGGTGCTGGCGGAAGGCGGCAAGGTTGTCGGGATCATTCCCGATTTTCTGACGCGCGTCGAAGTACAGCTCAGCGATGTTAACGAACTCATCGTTACCGACAGCATGCATGAGCGCAAATGGGAGATGTTCCAGCGCTCCGATGCTTTCGTCGCCCTGCCCGGCGGCATCGGCACGCTGGAAGAGCTGATCGAAATCATGACATGGGCGCAGCTTGGGCGACACAGCAAGCCGATCATCATTGCCAATCTGCACGGCTTCTGGGACCCGTTGATCGAGCTGCTCGACCACATGATCAAACGGCAGTTCACGCATTCAAGCGTCCGGCGTTTTTACGGCGTGGTCGACAAGGTGGAAGATATTCTGCCGCGTATCGAAGCGGCGCTTTAATGGGAAGACGCTGCGCGCTCTTCACCGGCGATGGCCGCCTTGGCAATCAGTTGTTCGAGGCGGCGTTTCTCGACGGCATTCTCCAAACCGGAGACCGGCTGTTTGCGACCGGCATGGAAGAATTTCTGAACGGCTTCGACTGGGAGCGCGTGGCGGTCCGCAATCGTGAGGACACGTATAAGCGTCGCGGCTTCAAACGATGGCTGCGCCGCCTCGGACGCATGGCGGTTGCGCTGCGTCTCGTTGATGGCATAGGCCAGACGAAACAAGATTTCGCGAGCGGCGAGCGCCATTACCTGCTTCACGGCAGCGATGTGGTGCAGAAGCGCGGAATTTTTTCGCGATTTCTCTATGTGGACAAAGGCTATTTTCAGAGCGCGGAGTTTGCGGGCGAACCCTCGTTCCGCTTGAAGGATGAGCATAAGGCGGCGGCGCGCGCGTTTCTTGCGCGGCTGCCAGCAGGACCGCGCGCATTCATCCATGTTCGGCGCGGCGACTATCGGCACTGGAAAATCTTCGATCGCTCGCCGCTGCTGCCGATGAGCTATTACCTGCGCGGCATCGAGATCATCAAGGCAGCGGCGCCGGACACGCAGTTCATTCTTCTCAGCGATGAGGTGGAGGCGGCTACTGCCGAGCTGGGACTGAGCGGCCTGCACGTCTTCAGCGGACAGAATGTCTATGAAGATCTCGCCATGATGACGTTGTGCGATGGCGGCATCATTTCGAATTCGACGCTTTCCTGGTGGGGCGGATATTTTTGCGGGCGAAAGCTGCCGCTCATCTCGCCGCGCGGCTGGCTGGCGACGGGACTTGGGTTTGAATATCCGGCCGGCATCACCGGGCCGTGGATGACGCCGATCGAGCCCTGAACCTCATGCGACGATCATGCGGCGCAGCTCGCGTTCGCGCCGCCATGTGTCGAAGGTGAAGATCGCGAGGCCGATCCAGATCAACGCGAAGGTGACGATCTGGCCTTGGCCGAGCGGTTCTCCATATACCCAGACTGCAATCGCAAATGACGTAGTCGGCACCAGATACTGGAGCAGGCCCAGCGTCGTCAGGCGGATGCGCTGCGCGCCATAGGTGAAGAGCAGTAAGGGCACCGTCGTCATCGGTCCTGTCAGCATCAGCAGGAAAATCGTGTACCAGCCGTCATGCGCAAAGCCGGTGCCGCCATGCGACGACAGATAGGCGAGATAGGCGATGGCGGCGGGCATGAGCGCCAGCACCTCGATGAAAAGACCTTCCAATGCGCCGACGCGCGTGACCTTTCGCAAATAGCCATAGGCGGCGAAGCTCACCGCGAGATAGAGCGAAATCCACGGCGCGAAACCAAGCGACATCGTGAAGTAGACGACGCCGATCGTTGCCAGCGCCATGGCGAGCATTTGCGCGCGCGTGAGCCTTTCACCAAGGATCAGCACGCCTGCCAGCACGCTTACCAGCGGATTGATGAAATAGCCGAGGCTCGTTTCAAGCACGCGGCCGGAATTCACCGCCCAGATGAAAATGAACCAGTTCGACGCGAGGATATAGGCAGTCAGGACGAGCGTTGCCAAGGTGCGCTTGTCGCGGAAAATGGCGACTAGCTCTGCCTTGCGGCGCAGGCCGATGATGAGCACCGCAATCAGCGCGACGCTCCAGAGCGTGCGATGCGCCAGAATTTCCAGAGACGCTACATGGTCGAGCTGCTTGTAGAAAATGACGGACAGACCCCAGAGGACATAGCCGCCGCCCGCGGCGATGGCGCCGAGGCTCGCCTGCCGCCGGAGTTCCGTTTCGGTGTGTGAGGTGCCGGTCATATCGCAGAGCTTTCAGTCGGAAATTCCCCGCCCACACCATTCACGGAGCGCGGGCGAGGAACGGCGCTCTGCAAATCAGACGGCTTTACGGGCGTGTTTTACCGGCGCGGGCGCATTGTCGCGCAGGAGCTTGTGGGTGATGCTGTCGACCAGCGCCTGGAAAGAGGCATCGACGATATTGGGCGAAACGCCAACGGTGAACCATCGGTTGCCCTTGCCGTCCATGCTCTCGATCAAAACGCGCGTCACGGCTTCCGTGCCACTCGTCAGGATACGGACCTTGAAATCCACAAGCGTCAGGTCTTCAATATAGGGCGAATATTTGCCGAGGTCCTTGCGCAGCGCCTGATCGAGGGCGTTGACCGGGCCGTTGCCCTCGCCCGCCGAGATCAGAAGCTCGCCATCGACATTCACCTTCACGGTCGCTTCCGAGACGGTGATGAAATCGCCGCTCGCATTGTAGCGGCGCTCGACGAGGACGCGGAAAGACTCGACCGTGAAATATTCCGGCACCTGACCGAGAAGGCGACGCGCCAGAAGCTCGAACGATGCGCCCGCGCCGTCATAGGAATAGCCGAGGAATTCGCGCTCCTTCACCTCTTCGAGAAGTCGGTGGACGCGGCTGTCCTTCGGATCGACGTCGATGCCCGCCTCTTCAAGCGTGGCCAGAATGTTGGAGCGGCCCGCCTGATCGGAAACGGTGATCTTGCGCATATTGCCGACCGTTTCCGGCGGAACATGCTCATAGGTCTTGGGGTCCTTCAGGATCGCCGAAACGTGGATGCCCGCCTTCGACGCAAAGGCGCTGTCGCCGACATAGGGCGCGTAGCGATTTGGCGCGCGGTTCAGCAACTCGTCCAGCATGCGCGAAACATGGGTGAGGCTCTTCAGGCGCTCGAGGCTGACGCCGATCTCATAGGCATCTGCGAATTCGGGCTTCAGCAGCAGCGTCGGGATCAGCGAGACCATGTTGGCATTGCCGCAACGCTCGCCCAGACCGTTCAGCGTGCCCTGCACCTGACGCACGCCTGCGCGGATCGCGGCGAGCGAATTGGCCACGGCGTTTTCAGTGTCGTTATGCGCGTGAATGCCGAGATTGTCGCCGGGGACGCCAGAGGCGATGACTTCGCCGATGATGCGCGTCACTTCGTTCGGCAATGTGCCGCCATTGGTGTCGCAAAGCACGGCCCAGCGCGCGCCGGATTCAAGCGCCGTCTTCACGCAAGCAAGCGCATAGGCCGGGTTTGCCTTGTAGCCGTCGAAGAAATGCTCGCAGTCGATCATCGGCTCGCGGCCACGCGCGGCGATGGCCTTCACGCTGTCGACAATGGCCTCGAGGTTTTCTTCATTGGTGATGCCGAGCGCGACCTTGACGTGAAAGTCCCAGGCCTTGGCGACGAGGCAAACGGCATCCGTCTGCGCATCGAGCACCGGGGCAAGGCCCGGATCGTTGGCGGCGCTGCGGCCCGTCCGCTTCGTCATGCCAAAGGCGGTAAACTTCGCGTGTTTCAGCGGCGGGCGTTCGCCGAAAAAAGATGTGTCCGTCGGGTTCGCGCCGGGATAACCGCCTTCGATGTAGTCGATGCCAAGCTCGTCCAGCAGGCCGGTAATGAGCCGCTTGTCCTCAACCGAAAAATTGACGCCCTGCGTCTGCGCCCCGTCGCGCAGCGTGGTGTCGAAGAGATAGAGGCGGTCTTTGGTGGGCTTGCTCATATGCTTTGTTCCGATTGGCGCGCGCGGCATCGCCTGCCGCGACCGGACCCGTCATCTCACATGATATTTAAAGCGAGCTTGTACGGCGGCGGCAGACTGATGTCAGCCGCGAATAATGACGTTCCAAATAATGGCCGGGCGTTTTATCGCCATGATCGGTGCCATCGTTGTTACCTGGCGTCTTGCCGTTATAAAAACCCAAGTCTTTTCAAAGACTTGAACCCGAAAGACGAGCTTCCGCCCGTTTTCTGCCGATTAGAGGTAACAGGTTTTTGAGCTCCGGTCCATGCTCAAGCCCCGTCAGCGCAAGGCGGAGCGGCATGAAAAGCGCCTTGCCCTTGGCGCCTGTCCTGGCCTTCACGGCGTTGGTCCACACGGACCATGTATCCGGCCCCCAGGGCTCAGGCGGCAGAAGGCTCGCCGCTTCGGCGGCAAAGGCGGCGTCTTCAATCGCCGGCTCAACCGGCCCGTTGATGACGCGCGCCCAGAGCTCGACATCGCGGAAGCGCGCGAGGTTCGGCTTTACAGTTTCCCAGAATGCCCCGCCGAGATCGCAATTTACATCGGCAAGACGGCGCTGCACCGCCTCGTAAGGCAACATGTGCAGGAAGGCGGCATTTGCCTTGTCGAGATCGGCGGGATCGAAACGGATATCGGCGCGGCCGAGATGGGTGATATCGAAACCGGTGGCGAGTTCTTCAAGCGTCAGCTTCGGCTCGATCGCATCCGATGTGCCGAGGCGCGCGAGCAGCGCATTCAGCGCCATCGGCTCATAGCCTGCATCGCGCAGCGCACGGAGAGAGAAGTCGGCGTCCTCGCGCTTCGATAGCGGACGGCCTTCGACGCTCAGCAATAGCGAGTAGTGAGCATAGATCGGTGGCGTCGCGCCGAGAGCGCGGGTGATCTGCACCTGCACGCCGGTATTCGTGACGTGATCCGAACCGCGAATGACATGGCTGATGTCGAAGTCGATATCGTCGACGACGCTTGGCAGCGTGTAGAGAAAACGTCCGTCTTCGCGGATGAGCACCGGATCGGAAAGCGAGTTCGGGTCGATGCGCGTCGGGCCGTGAATGATATCGTCGAAGGATGTATCTTCATTGGCGAGCTTGAAACGCCAATGGGGGCGACGGCCTTCGGCTTCGAATGCGCGTTTTTCCTCGTCGGTCAGATCGAGCGCGGCGCGGTCATAAACGGGCGGCTTTTTCTGCGCGAGCTGGCGCTTGCGCTTGCGATCAAGTTCGCCTGCGGTTTCGTAGCACGGGTAGAGACGGCCAGCCGCTTTCAGCTTTTCGGCGGCGGCTTCATATTCAGCAATACGGTCCGACTGTTTGGCGAAAAGATCGTGATGCAGGCCGAGCCAGGCAAGATCGGTTTCAATGCCGCGCGCATATTCCTCGGTCGAGCGATCCTGATCGGTATCGTCGAGGCGCAGCAGGAAGCGGCCGCCTTCGCGTCTGGCAAAGAGGTAGTTGAAAAGCGCCGCGCGAATATTGCCGACATGGAGATGGCCGGTCGGGCTTGGCGCGAAACGGACGGTGACTTTCATGGCGCGCCTTATGGTTCAATCCGCATCGCGGAATCCATTGGTGATGGGATAGCGGCGGTCGCGGCCGAAGTTGCGCGCCGAAATCTTGACGCCCGGCGCGGCCTGACGGCGCTTGTATTCCGAGATATAAAGCAAATGCTCGATGCGCTTCACGACTGCGCGATCATAACCCATGGCCACGATGTCGCGGATCGACATTTCCTTTTCGACGAGCCCTTCGAGGATCGCGTCCAGCACTTCATAAGGCGGCAGCGAATCCTCGTCCTTCTGATCGGGGCGAAGCTCGGCGGAAGGCGGGCGCGTGATGATGCGCTCTGGAATGACGATGCCCTCTGCACCGAGGCAACCCTTGGGACGATGCGTGTTGCGCCAGCGCGACAGGGCGAAGACCTTCATCTTGTAAAGATCCTTGATCGGATTATAGCCGCCGTTCATGTCGCCATAGAGCGTTGCATAGCCGGCGGAAACTTCCGACTTGTTGCCTGTCGTCAGCACCAGCGCGCCGAACTTGTTCGACACGGCCATCAGGATCACGCCGCGCGTGCGCGACTGGAGGTTTTCTTCCGTCGTGTCCGACTGCGTGCCTTCGAAAAGTTTTTCCAGCGCCTCGGTGAAACCGGCGACCGGCTTTTCAATCGGGATCGTGTCGTAGCGCGCGCCGATTGCCTTTGCGCAGGCTTCCGCATCCATCAGGCTTTCGCTCGACGTGTAGCGATAGGGCAGCATGATGCAGTGAACCTTGTCGGGACCCAGCGCATCAGCGGCGATGGCCGCGACGAGTGCGCTGTCTATGCCGCCGGACATGCCGAGCACGACACTGGGGAAACGGTTCTTATTCACATAGTCGCGAAGGCCCTGCACGACGGCGAGATAGACGGACTCCAGGTCTTCCTCGACCAGCGCCTTTTCGCCCGGCGCGCAAACCCAGCCGGTTCCCGCCCGCGCCCAGTCGGTGATCGTGACCTTTTCGACCCAGGCGGGCATTTGCACCGCGAGCGAGAAATCAGCGTTGATGACGAAGGAGGCGCCGTCGAAAACAAGTTCGTCCTGCCCGCCGATCTGGTTCACATAGGCGAGCGACAATCCGCTTTCGCGAATGCGCGAGACGACAAGCTGCGTGCGCGCATCGAACTTCGAGGCGTCATAAGGCGAACCGTTCGGCACGAGCAAAAGCTCTGCGCCCGTCTCTTCCAGACATTCGACAACATCGGTGAGCCAGATGTCTTCGCAGATCGGAACGCCGATGCGGACGCCGCGAATATTCAGCGGGCCGGGCATTGGACCCGGCTGGAAAACGCGCGGCTCGTCGAAGACGCCGTAATTCGGCAAATGCACCTTGAAGCGCTGGCCCTTGATCTCGCCCTGATCGAGATAAAGGACGGCGTTCATCAGCCTGCCCTCCTCCACCCATGGCGCGCCGATGAGGACGCCGGGGCCGCCATCCGCCGTTTGCCGCGCAAGCTCGCTCACGGCTTCCGCCGCCGCGCGCTGGAACGCCGGTTTCAGCACCAGGTCTTCAGGCGGATAGCCCGCCAGAAACATCTCGCTGAAGACGATGAGATCGACATCGGCAAGGGCAGCCTCACGGCGGGCGTCGACAGCCTTTTTCAGGTTGCCGGCGATATCACCCACGGTCGGGTTGAGCTGGGCGAGCGCAATGCGGAGCTTGTCAGTCATTTGGCCAATTAAAATGGTGCTTCGGGCCAAGCGTTTCTAGCCTTTGGAGGGCTTCCAAACAATAGGCAGGGGCAAACAGGGACGGTGCCGGCGCGATCAGGTGCGCAAGGCGACCAATGCCGATATGGTTCAGGCAATGAAATCAGATGGAGGGATACAGATGGCCACGGGCAGCAATCGTCAAATTCTTCTGGTCGAGACGCCGAAAGGCAAACTCTCGCCCGATAATTTTAAACTGAACACGGGGCAGATTCCGACGGCGAAAGACGGCGAGCTTCTGGTCAAGGTGAAGCTCATTTCGCTCGACGCCGCCAACCGGGCCTGGATGCAGGGCGCGACCTATCGCTCGGCTGTGGAAGCCGGGACAATCATGGCGGGTGGCGCTATCGCGGAAGTGATCGAGGCAAAGGCAGCGGGCTTTGCCGCAGGCGATCTCGTTTTCGCCGATACGGGCTGGCAGGAATATGCCGCCATTCCCGCAAAGACGGCGCAGAAGCTTCCCGCCATGGAACCGATGAGCCACCTTCTCAGCGTTTACGGGATTGCAGGCCTCACCGCCTATCACGGGCTTCTCGATGTCGGCAAACCGAAGGCGGGCGACACGGTTGTCGTCTCGGCGGCGGCGGGTTCGGTCGGCAATATCGTCGGGCAGATTGCAAAACTGAAAGGCTGCACGGTCATCGGCATTGCAGGCGGCGACGAGAAATGCGCGCTGCTGAAAGACGAACTCGGCTTCGACCATGCGATCAACTACAAGAAGGAAGCCGTGGGCAAGGCGCTGCGCGCGGCGGCGCCGAAAGGCATCGACGTCTATTTCGACAATGTCGGCGGCGATATTCTGGAAGCATGCCTCTTCGGCATGAACAATTACGGCCGCATCGCCTGTTGCGGCGCGGTGTCGCAATATGATGGCGCAGCACCGGCACATGGACCGCGCGGCATTCCCGGCCTCATCGTCGTGAAGCGCCTGACCATGCAGGGTTTCATCGTTTCCGACTTCAACGATCAGCGCGAGAAGGCGCTCGCCGATCTCCAGTCATGGGTCAAGGCGGGCAAGATCAAGGTTCGCGAGAACATCATGACCGGGATCGAAAACACCCCTCAGGCGTTGATAGGTCTGCTTGCGGGCGACAATATCGGCAAGCGCATGGTTCGGCTTGGCTGAACGGGACGTGAATATTTGAGCGAAATCGAGGTGGGCCGTGAAAATATCGGCCCACCTTTTTCTGATATCAGCCGACGGAGAGTTGTGCCCACCGCGTAAAACCATAAGCAAGACGATCGGTCGAGACCAACACGACGGGAACGGTTATCAATGAATTTCGGTGGCATCAGGGAAAAGGCGTGGACTGCCCTTCCGTCCTCTTATCGCAATATGTCGGCAGCACCGCGATGGGGCATCGCCGTCATTGTTGCGGCAATTGTGTTTGGTGGCATCTGGTATGCCTTCTCCGTCGAGAACGGCCAGCCCGTCTACAAGACAGCGACGATTGAAAACGGAAACATCGAACAGACGGTGACTGCGCTCGGCGCGCTTCAGCCCAAGGACTATGTCGATGTCGGCGCGCAGGTTTCGGGCACGCTTGAAACCGTGCATGTGCAGATCGGCGATATCGTTACAAAGGGGCAGCTTCTCGCCGAGGTGGACCCGACCGTTTACGAATCCACAGTCGCTGCCGACAAGGCGAAGCTGAAGGACCTCGACTCGCAGATCACCGGCCAGCAAGCGCAACTCGCGCTCGCGCAAATTCAGAACGACCGCAATCAGGCCTTGCTGAAGATCGATGCCGTGAGCAAGGACCTGGCCGACACCAGCGCCGCGCTGGTGAAGCAATATACGGCCTCCATCGCCTCGCTCCGGGCGCAGGTGGAGCAGGCTCAGTCAACGCTTGCGGGTGACGTGGCCAATCTCGGCTATACGAAAATCTATGCGCCGATGGCAGGCACCGTGACGTCGCAGACGACGCTGCAAGGCCAGACGCTTAACAACAAGCAGGCCGCGCCGACGATCATGCAGATCGCCGACCTCACCACCATGACGGTGAAGGCGCAGGTAGCGGAAGCCGATGTGACCAAACTCAGGGCCGGGATGCCGGTTTACTTCACGACGCTTGGCATGCCCGATCGCAAGTGGCGCTCGACGGTCCGACAGATATTGCCGACGCCGGAAACCGTGAACGACGTCATTCTCTACAACGCGCTGATCGACGTTGCGAATACCGATCAGGCGCTGATGACCAGCATGACAGCGCAGGTCTTCTTCGTGCTGGGCGAAGCGGAAAACGTGCCGCTGGTTCCCGTGCCCGCGCTGCGGCCTTCGAAAAGCGGCGAGGAAGGCGCTTATCGCGTGCTCGTCAAGACGGGCAATCGCGTGAAGATGACGGATGTGAAAATCGGCTTGATGAACCGCGTGATGGCGCAGGTTATCTCCGGGCTTGAAGTCGGCGATGTCGTCGTCACCGGCACGACGAGCGCAACTGCGCAAAGCTCATCACGCGCCAATAGCGGCGGTCTCGGCGGAGGCAGGGGGCCGAGACTATGAGCAAAGCTGGCATGCCGCTGATACAGATCAACAACGCCACCAAGATATATGCCACCGGCGAGAGCGAAGTGCGCGCGCTGGACGATGTGTCCTTGACGATCGATGCGGGCGAGTTTGTCGCCATCATGGGCCAGTCGGGCTCGGGCAAGTCGACACTCATGAATATTCTGGGTTGTCTCGACCGCCCCACGACCGGCAGCTATTTCGTCAATGGCGTCAATGTGGCCGGGCTTTCGTCCGACGAACTTGCCGCGCAGCGGCGCGACACGTTCGGCTTTATCTTTCAGCGCTACAATCTGCTGCCGACGATGACGGCGACGGAGAATGTCGAACTGCCTGCCGTCTATGCGGGCAAGCCCCATGCGGAGCGGATCGAGCGCGCACAAATGCTGCTGACGCGGCTCGGCCTTGGCGACCGCGGCGAATACAAGCCAACGCAGCTTTCCGGCGGCCAGCAGCAGCGCGTCTCCATTGCGCGAGCACTTATAAACAACGCACTCGTCATTCTCGCCGACGAGCCGACCGGCGCGCTGGACAGCGCAAGCGGCGCGGAAGTGCTGGCCTTGCTCGCGCAACTCAACAAGGACGGGCACACCGTCATTCTCATCACGCATGATGCGGCGGTTGCCGATCACGCAAGGCGGCTCATCCGCATTGCAGACGGGCGTATTGTTGACGATGTGGTACGCGCGCCCTCGCCCGCCGCGTCTGCTCCGGCGACTTCGGCCGCTCCCGGAGCCGGCTCGTTCCTGCGCGCCGATCTGGGCGAAGCGGTGAAAATGGCCTTTCGCTCGTTGCGCATGAATATTTTCCGCACGGCGCTGACGCTGCTCGGCGTCGTCATCGGTGTCGGCGCAGTCGTTGCCATGCTCGCCATCGGCAATGGCAGCAAGGCGAATGTGCTCGAACGCATTTCAGCGATGGGCACCAATCTTCTGACCATCCGTCCCGGCGCGCCGGGCGTGCGCTCCAGCGGCGATATTGCAACGCTGACGCCGGACGATGCAGCGGCGATCATTTCAATCGACAATGTCGATGCCGCGGTGCCGGAGCGCTCGACCAGCGTCACGGTGCGCTATGGCAATATCGACTATCGCACGCAGGTCACGGGCACCTGGCCCGCCTATCCGATCGTGCGTGACTGGAATATCGCCAGCGGCGGCTTTTTCACCAAGGCGGATGTCGACGGCTATTCTCCGGTCATCGTGATCGGCCAGACGATTGCCGGAAATCTTTTTCCTGACGGCGACGATCCAGTCGGTAAATATATTCTCGTGCAGAACGTGCCGTTCGAAGTCGTCGGCGTGATGGAGACGAAAGGCTCGTCTTCATTCGGCGGCGATCAGGACGATGTCGCCTTTGTGCCGCTCTCCACCGGCTATATGCGGCTGTTCGGAAAGCAATATGTCAGCACGGTCTCGGTGAAGGTGACGAATTCCGCGACGATCGACGACACGCAGGACAAGATCACCTCGCTTCTGACGGCGCGCCATCGCGCGACCGACTTTCAGGTGCGCAACACCGCCTCCATTCTCGAAACGGCGACAGAGACGCAGAATACGCTGACGATCCTGCTCGGATCGGTTGCCGCCATTTCGCTCATCGTCGGCGGCATAGGCGTGATGAACATCATGCTGGTCAGCGTGACGGAGCGGACGCGCGAGATCGGCATACGCATGGCGACCGGTGCGCGGCAGATGGACATCATGCTGCAATTCAACACCGAGGCGCTTGTCGTATGCGGCGTCGGGGGACTTATCGGCGTGATCGGCGGCATCGGGACGGCGGCGATTTGCAGCGCCTTCGGCCTCCCCGTCGCCTATTCGCTGGCGCCGCCGCTCTTTGCCTTTTTCTGCGCTTTCGCAACCGGCCTTTTGTTCGGTTATCTTCCCGCTCGCAAAGCCGCGAGCCTCGACCCTGTCATCGCTCTCGCCTCGGAATAGGATTGTTCTACATGCAGACCCGTGGGCGTTTTCTCGCCAGCTTCACCTCGCTCCTCATGATGTCTTCGGCACTGGGTGCTTGCTCGCTCGTGCCGACCTATGAGCGCCCGGCTATTGCAGTGCCCTCGAATTTCGACCGGCCGCAGGGGCAATCCGGCGCAATCGCGGTTGCCGCCGATTGGTGGACTTCGTTCAACGATCTCGAACTTCAACAGTTGATGGGCGAGGCGCTCACCAACAATCTCGACATCATGGCGGCGCTGGCGCGCATCGTTCAGGCGCAGGGCTCCTTGCGTGCGACGAATTCCTCGCTGCTGCCGCAGGTCGAGGCGAGCGGCGGCGCATCGCGCAGCGACGGCAACAGCAAGGGCACCGTGTCCAAAAGCGCGAGTGGGTCGCTTTCGATCAGCTACGCGGTCGATCTCTGGGGGCTTTACAGGGCGCAAAGTGAGGCCTCCGAAGCGAGCCTGCGGGCCAGCATGTTCGACCATGAAGCGACGGTGCTGCTCATTCAGTCTTCGGTCGCGACGACATATTTCACCGTGCTCAATCTTGAAGACCGGCTGAACATTGCAAACGAGTCTCTCGTCGCCGCGCGGGAAACGCTGAAGCTCGTCGAGGCGCGCTACAAATATGGCGCAGTATCCGCGCTCGACCTTGCGCAGCAGCGCGCGGCGGTCGCCTCGATTGAAGCGGGCATTCCCTCGCTTGAAGACCAGCTCAATGCAAACCGGCATGCGCTGGCGATCCTGCTCGGTCGCGTGCCGGAGGGCTTCAACATATCGACCAAAACGGCGGCGGCGCTCACGCTTCCCGCCATCGCGACGGGCCAACCCTCAACACTGCTTGAACGGCGCCCCGATATTCGCCGGGCGGAAGCGCAGCTTCAAGCGGCCAATGCCGATATCGGCGCGGCACGCGCGGCCTTCTTTCCGAGCCTCAGCCTTTCTGCCTCGAAGACGGTCGACTGGCTTGCAGGCGTCGGCACGACAAACGGCTCTTCGATCGCCGCATCGTTGCTCGCGCCGATTTTTTCCGGCGGGCAGCTTGAGGGCAATCTGCAGTCGACGAAGGCAAAGAAGGCGGAACTTGCGGCCAATTACAGCAAGACGGTTCTGACTTCCTTTGGCGAAGTCGAGGATGCGCTGTCGAGCGCCGAGGCCAATTCGCGGCGCGAGGCATCGCTTGCCGTGGCAGCGACGGAATCGCGCAAGGCCTATGATCTTTCGCTCGCAAGCTACAAGGCGGGCGCGAGCGACTTCACATCGGTGCTCGATGCCCAGCGAAGCTGGCTTTCGGCGCGTGATGCGCAGGCACAGGCGCGGCTCGCCCAATATACGGCGGCGGTCAATCTTTTCATCGCGCTTGGCGGCGGGTGGGAGTCCTGAACAGGGGCTGTTCAGTCACCGACCTTCCTGCCGCAGCGGAAACCGTGTTTACTCTCCCTAACAACAACTTCAGGAGATAAACATGTCGAACCTGGTATCCAAGGAAATTCGTCTGAAGGCACGGCCGCAGGGCATGCCCAAGGCGAGCGATTTTGAAGTCGCAAGCAAGCCCGTCGCCCAGCCCGGCGAGGGCGACGTGCTCGTCCGCAACATATGGATGTCCGTCGATCCCTATATGCGCGGCCGCATGATGGACCGCGAAAGCTATGTGCCGCCCTTCCAGATCGGCGAAGTGCTGCAAGGCGGCGCTATCGGCCAGGTGGTCGAGAGCAAGTCGCCCAAGCTGAAGGTCGGCGACTTCGTGCAGAGCATGTTCGGCTGGCGCGAATATGAAACGTCGAAGGCGGAGAACTTCCAGAAGATCGATCCGACGCTTGGGCCCATCGAGGCCTATCTCGGCGCGCTCGGCATGCCGGGCATGACGGCCTATGCGGGCCTGTTCAAGATCGGCGAGCTGAAGGACGGCGACACGGTGTTCGTCTCGGCGGCGAGCGGCGCGGTGGGGCAGATCGTCTGCCAGCTTGCAAAGGCGCATGGCTGCTATGTCGTGGGCTCGGCGGGCTCGGACGACAAGTGCCGTTGGCTCGAAAAGGAAGCGGGCATCGACAAGGCGATCAACTACAAGACCTGCGGCGATCTCAACAAGGCGGTCGGCGAAGCGTTTCCCAAAGGCATCGACGTTTATTTTGAAAATGTCGGCGGCGCGCATCTCGAAGCCGCGATCAATCACATGAAGCCGTTCGGCCGTCTCGCGCTTTGCGGCATGATCGAGCAGTACAACGACACGACGCCCCGCCCCGGCCCGTCGAACATCATTCAGGCCGTCGGCAAAAGCCTGAAGCTGCAGGGCTTCATCGTATCGAACCATCTCGACATCGTGCCGTCTTTCTATGCGGAGATGGGCAAGCTCATCAAAGCGGGCAAGATGAAGTGGCAGGAGTCGGTGGAAGACGGCATTGAGAATGCGCCCAAGGCATTCCTCAATCTTTTCTCCGGCGCCAATGTCGGCAAGATGCTGGTGAAGGTCGGGCCGGACAAGGCCGTTTAAGGCTTTCGCTTCTCTTCCACTCTGTCATCCCCGGGCTTGACCCGGGGATGACAGGGCGGCGGGGACTGAACGCGCGGCTCTGGATTGCCGGGTCAAACCCGGCAATGACGTGGTGGAGAAAAGTGAGAGAACAGCATGCCGACAAAAGCAAAGCGCTGGGTTCTGGCCTCGCGTCCACAGGGAAAACCGAAGCTCGAAAATTTCCGGCTTGAAGATGTGACGCTTGCCGATCCGGGCGAGCACGAAATTCTGATCCGCACGGAATATCATTCCGTCGATCCAGGCATGCGCGGACGGCTCTCCGGCGACAGCTATACGGCGGCGCTGCCGCTGGGCGAAACGGTGGACAGCGCCATGGTTGGCATCGTCGAGGCGTCGAACAATGAAAAGTTCAAGCCGGGCGACCGCGTGACGGGCGGCTTTGGCTGGGTGAGCCACGCGCTTTCAAACGGGCGCGGCGTGCAGATACTCGATCCGAATATTTATCACGGCAAGGTGCGCCCCACGGCAGCAATCGGCGTTCTCGGCATTCCGGGGCTTACGTCCTATTTCGGACTGCTCGATCTCGGCAAGCCGCAGGCGGGCGATACGGTGCTGATCTCTTCAGCCGCCGGGCCTGTCGGCGCGACGGCCGGGCAGATCGCGAAGATGAAGGGCTGCAAGGTCGTCGGCATCGCGGGATCGAAAGCGAAATGCGACTACATCAAGAGCCTCGGCTTTGACGGCGCAATCAATTATCGCGAGAGCAGCGACATCAAGGCGGCGATTGCGCAAGCCTGCCCCGAAGGCGTCGACATATATTTCGACAATGTGGGCGGCGCGATGCTCGATGCCGCGATCCTCAACATGAAGGATCATGGCCGCATCGTCGTTTCCGGGCAGGTCAGCGAATATAATCGCGCCGAGAACGAACTTGTCGGCATCCGCAATGTGACGCGCTTCATCACGCACAAGCTGCGCATGGAGGGGCTTGTGGTGTTCGACTACTTCAAGGGCTTCCGCGCCGCGCAGGCCGAGATGGCGGGCTGGATCCACGAAGGCAAGCTCGTCTACACGGAAGATATTTCCGAAGGGATCGAAGGCTCAGCCAAGGCATTCATCGGCCTGTTTGAAGGCGAGAACCATGGTCGGCGGCTGGTGAAGGTGAGCTAGCGGGTGCGGCCCGTCCCGAAGGATGGCCCAAACAAAAAAGGCCCGGATCGCGTCCGGGCCTTTTCGTATTTTAGTCG
>NZ_JBASBH010000064.1:0-30950 GCF_049651025.1 Parvibaculum sp.
CTTCCGACCGACAGCGCGAAGACCGCGAGATAAAGAAGTGTCGTAAAGACAGGCGCAAAAATCGTTTGCGTCATGATCTTGGTGAAGCGGCGCACTTCCTTGGTATAAAGAGTCCATGTGCCGAGCCAGTTCACCGCACCGAAGCGGCGCACGCCTGCAGCGGGAAAGTCCTGTCGGGATTGCGTTGTCACACTCATGGGCCCTCGTTCGATTTCGTAAATGAAGCCGCCCAGAGCTTTACGCCGGGCGCTTCTTCGTAGCAATCGCGGAAACAGGCTGTTTTCTGTGGATAAGGGATCAACTCGGAGTGTAGCGGAGTTGCGGCCACACACCCTCATATTGTATATTTCGCGTTAAGGCCTACGAAATCTGGTGTATCGAGATTGCGCCGGGCCTTTGCGACGTCCCCCCTCTTTCGAGGCCGTCGCGCGCCTGCAAGGTGCCCTAGATCGGCCGTCCGCGCGATGTGGACGTGCATCGGGGCGAGGGGAAGGTGATCCATGTGGACCGATGAACGCATTGAGATATTGAAAAAGCTCTGGGCAGAAGGCTTGAGCGCAAGCCAGGTCGCCAAGCAGCTTGGCGGGGTCACACGTAATGCGGTGATCGGCAAGGTGCATCGTCTGGGCCTGTCCGGTCGCGCAACGCCGAGCCGCCCGGCCCGGCCTCGTGCGCCGACGCCACGGACTTTGACCCATGTGCGGGGACGCCCCGATCCGCTGGTTGCGGAGCGGCACGCGGAAGTTCGCGCGTCCGAGCCAAGCCCGGAACGGGTGGAAGCAACCCGCGTCGAAATGGAAACACTGCCGGCCCAGCGCGCCACCGTGCTGACGCTGACCGAGCACACCTGCAAATGGCCCATCGGCGATCCGGGCCGTCCGGGTTTCCACTTTTGCGGTCGGGGCGCGGATAATAGCTCGCCCTATTGCGGCGAACACTCACGGCTCGCCTATCAGCCCGTGCAGCCGCGCCGCAATCGCGAGCGGACACGCAAGGACAGCTACGCGCTCTGAGCGGGTAGCGAAGGCCAATAAAGAACCGGCGCCTGTTTTCACGGGTCGCCGGTTTTTTGTTGCACCGACCGCAGTGACAGCTTGAAAGGTCGCGGCCCTCAGCTTCGGAACTGTTCGTCGAGCGAATAACCCGCCGAGCGCACAGTGCGGATCGGATCGCGTTCGCCCGGATCATTGAGCGCCTTGCGCAGGCGACCGACATGAACGTCCACGGTGCGCGCCTCGACATAAACATCCGAACCCCAGACGGCATCGAGCAGTTGCTCGCGGCTGAAGACACGGCCGGGGTGCTGGATCAGATGGTCGAGAAGGCGATATTCGGTCGGCCCCAGATGCACCTCGCGCTCGCCACGACGCACGCGATGGGCGGCGCGGTCGATCACGATGTCGCCAAAGGTCACGAGATCTTCGCTGAGCGCGGGGCGAATGCGGCGCATGACGGCACGAATGCGCGCCAGCAGCTCGGTCATCGAGAAAGGCTTCGTCACGTAATCGTCGGCGCCGATGTCGAGGCCGCGAATACGGTCGGCCTCCTCGCCACGCGCCGTAATCATGATGATCGGCAGGTTGCGCGTTTCGGGACGACCGCGAAGGCGGCGGCAAAGCTCGATGCCGGAAAGACCCGGCAGCATCCAGTCGAGCAGAACGAGGTCGGGGGTTACTTCGCGGATCATCATGGCGGCTTCCTCGCCATCCGCCACAGCAACGACCTTGTAGCCTTCCTTGTCGAGATTGTACTGAAGGAGCGTCGAGAGCGCCTCTTCATCCTCGACGATCATGACCGTTGGTTTCATTCTGCGCTCGAAAACCGCCGGCGCATCACGTTCCTGCGTGATCGACATGAATTTCTAATCGCCCTCATTGAGCATTGACCGTGGTCGAACTCGTCTTGTCGCCCTTCGGGCGATCATCGGAGACATATTCACCGGTCACCACATAGCTGACCGTCTCGGCGATATTCGTCGCATGGTCGCCGATGCGCTCGATGTTCTTCGCGATGAAGAGAAGATGGGTGCAGACGCCGATGGTGCGCGGGTCTTCCATCATATAGGTGAGCAATTCGCGGAAGACCGAGTTGTACATCTCGTCGATTTCTTCATCGCCGCGCCAGACTTCCATCGCCGCTTGCGCGTCGCGGTTGGAGCAGGCATCGAGCACCGACTTGAGTTGCCCCTGTGCAAGGCGGCCCATGCGGGCGATGCCTTGAATGAGGCGCACCGGCGTTTCGAAATCGCCCTGGATGACGAGCGCGCGCTTGGCGATGTTCTTGGCAAGGTCGCCGATGCGCTCAAGATCGGTCGAGATCTTGATTGCCGAAATGACTTCGCGCAGGTCCGTCGCCATGGGCTGGCGCAGCGCGATCACGCGAATGGCGCGGGCTTCGACCTCATGCTCCAGCGTATCGATGCGGCGATCCTGCTCGACCGTGCGCTGCGCAAGCTCGCTGTCGCGGCGCGAGACGCTTTCAATGGCATTGGCAAGCTGCGCCTCGGTCAGCCCGCCCATCTGGGCGATGCTGGCGGCAATGGTGTCGAGCTCTTCCTGGAAGGACTTGACTGTGTGGTCGGTCACGCTTCGTGTCTCCTTTTGGCCTCTGGCACTCGGCGGCCCTTGAGCCTCGACGTTCAGTATACAAGCCGGTTTGGCTGGGGCGCACGCCCGATTGGAGGCTATTACCCTCCCCTGCCGCGACTGCCTTTGACTTGCGGCACAAGCTATCTGCGGCTCGCAAAAGGTTTACGACAGATAAGTGTCATTTTTTTGACACCCGCCGAAAGCCTGCGCTTTCGCGGACTTTTCAGACTACAACCGCCGGAATGAGAACGCTGAAGGTCGAGCCGCGACCGAATTCGCTGTCGATCGTCAGTATTCCCTGATGACGGTTGACGATGTGCTTGACGATAGCAAGCCCAAGCCCCGTTCCGCCCTTGGCACGGCTGGCGGCGGCATCCGCCCGATAAAACCGCTCGGTGAGGCGCGGCAGGTGCTCGCGCGCGATACCGTCGCCGAAATCGCGAACGCTCAGGCGCACCATGGGCCGGCCGCCCCGCGTGTCCGTGCCAAGCGTCACCTCGACGCGCTTGCCCGAACGCCCATAGCGCAGAGCATTATCGACGAGGTTCTGGACCACCTGCCCAAGCTCGTCGCGGTCGCCGCGCACATTTGGCAGCGCCTCAGGTGCCGAAACGGTGATTTCGACGCCGTTCTGCTCAGCCAGATGCGCCAGTCCGTCCGTCACATCGTTCACGACGCCGGAGAGATCGACGACGCTGTCGGGGCGCACATGCTCGCGAAGCTCGATCCGTGAAAGGGAAAGCAGGTCGTCGATCAGGCGGCGCATGCGGTCGGCCTGTTCGGCCATGATCCCGAGGAACCGTTCCTGCGCGACGGGGTCGTCCTTGGCGTGGCCGCGCAGCGTATCGATGAAGCCCGAAAGCGAGGCCAGCGGCGTTTTGAGTTCGTGGCTGGCGAAGGCGACGAAATCGACGCGCATATCCTCCACCCGGCGCGCTTCGGTGACATCGCGCAGCACGACAAGAACGGCGCGCGTGCGGCGATGGCGCGAAGCCTCGCTCAAGGCGGCATTCCCGGCAACCGAGGCCTTGCTCTCAATCGGGGTGATAAAGGCGCTGAAATTGCGCTCGACCGGCACGGGCAGGCTGTATTCGATCGAGCGGGCCGCGCCGCCTTTCAGCACTTCGTCGATCGCGGTCACGAGCGCGGCTGTGCGGACCACCGTGGCGACCGGCTTGCCGAGGGGCTGGGGGCCGGTCAGCCCTTCCGCCGCCTTGTTGCAAAAGAGGATGCGGCCGCCGCCATCGAGCACGATGAGGGGGTCCGGCAATTCGTTCAGAATGGCGCTGCCCGCACCGGCGCTGAGCGAGGTAATGCCCGAAGAGGGCTGCGAGATCGGCGCAAAGGCAATGCCGCGCGTCTCGCCGGTCAGCATGCCGCGCAGGATCACGACACCGGAAAGCGCCAGAAAGGCGATGAATGCCGCCCAGAAATGCACCGCGCCTGCGAGCGTCAGCACCAGAAAAATCACTGCGGCAGAGATCACAAAGGTCCGAGCGCCCGTCCAGCGGTCGGCAAAAACACGGGCACGCTCGCGCATCAGGCTTTTCTCTCTTTCGTTTAACGCCATGACCCTTTTACCAAACAACACCGTATACGTATCACCTACGCGCCAAAATCCCAGCTCATTCCGTCGTGGTAGCATTTGAGTACGCTCTTCGCGATGACAATACGATGAACTTCATCGGGACCGTCAGCGATACGCAGCGTACGGGCGCCCAGATACATGCCGGCAAGCGGCGTATCGCCTGAAACGCCCAGCGCACCATGGACCTGAATCGCCCGATCCACGACACGTTCAAAGGCGGCGGGCACAAAAACCTTGATCGCCGAAATGTCGGCCCGCGGGTCGTGCCCCGCTTCCATCTTGTTTGCGCAATGAATGGTCATCAGGCGGGCGGCCTGAATGTCCATATAGCTGTCGGCTATGAAGCCCTGAATGAACTGCTTGGTTTCAAGCTTGCCGCCATGCACATCGCGCGAAATGGCGCGCTTGCACATCAGGTCGAAGGCCCGCCACATCTGGCCGACCGAATTCATGCAATGAAACACCCGGCCCTCGCCGAGGCGGTCCTGCGCCGCCTGATGCCCGGTGCCGGTGCGGCCAAGCTGGTTTTCAGCAGGCACGCGCACATTCTCATATTTGATCTCGCAATGATCGCCGCCAGTATGGCCCCAGACGGGCACCGAACGGATGATGTTCACGCCGGGCGTATCCATCGGCACGATAATCTGGGTCATCTTGTCCTTGACCCCGCCCTTCCCGTCCGCCTGCTCGGTGCGGCACATGACGATGGCGATGTCGGCGGCGCGGCCGTTCGAGGTGAACCATTTGTGGCCGTTGATCACCCAATGGTCGCCGTCCTTCACCGCGCGGGTCTGGATTGCGTAAGGGTCCGAGCCCGGCTGGTCCGGCTCCGTCATCGAAAAGCAGCTTTCAATCTCGCCCGCGACCAGCGGCTCCAGCCATTTCTTCTTCTGCGCGGGCGTGCCGTATTTCAGCAGGATTTTCTGGTTGCCGGAATTGGGCGCGACGACGCCGAAGAGGCGGGCGGAGAAAGACGACCAGGCGAGGATCTCGTTCATATAGGCATGCTTCAGAAAGCCGATGCCCATGCCGCCGTATTCCTCCGGCAGGTGCGGCGCCCAGAGGCCCTGATCCTTGACCTTCTGGGAGATGGCCTTGCGCCGCGCCTTGGCCTCGTCGCCGCCCTTATAGAGAAGGGGTTCGGACGGAATAATGTCCTCCGATACGATCTTCGCCGTCAGCAGGCGAATGTCGTTCACACCGTCATCGAGCCCTGCAATTGGTTGAACCTGCATCACCGTCTCCCCCGATCCGATTTCCATGTCGTCAGCATAGGACGCGACGGCGGCGGGGGTCCAACGCCTCGTGACATTTCATCAATTTGTCATAGGTTAAGCCGCGTTGACGAAGCCGGACAAAGCCAGAGGACGAATATGACGGAGATCAGAGGCAAGGTAGCGGTCGTGACGGGTGCTGCGAGCGGCATTGGCCGGGCGACCGCAGTGGCGCTGGCGCGGGAGGGCGCGCGCGTCGCCATCGCCGATGTCGACCGGGCTGGACTTGCCGAAACGGCGGCGCAGGTCGTGGCCGCGGGCGGTCAGGCCTCGACCTATCTTCTGGACGTATCCTCGCGCGAGGCCGTCTATGCCTTTGCACAAGAGATCGAGGCGCAGTTCGGCGGGGCCGATATCGTCATCAACAATGCAGGCGTCGCACAGGTCGCCGCCATCGAAGACCTCGCTTACGAGGATTTCGAATGGGTGATGAATATCGACTTCTGGGGCATGGTCTACGGATCGAAAGCCTTCCTGCCGCAGCTTCGCAAAAAGGGCGCGGGCCATATCGTCAACGTGTCCTCGATTTTCGGACTCTTCGCCGTGCCGACACAGGCCGCCTACAACTCCGCCAAATTCGCCATTCGCGGATTTACCGAAGCCTTGCGTCACGAAATGCGCGGCAGCGGCATTGAAGTCTCGTGCGTCCATCCCGGCGGCATCAAGACCAACATCCTGCGCAATGCGCGGTTCCTGCAAAGCGTGCAGACGACGGAGCGCGAAACCGCCGCGTCAGGATTTGACAAGCTCGCCCGCACCACGCCCGATCAGGCCGCACAGACGATCATCAAGGGCATCAAGCGCAACAATCCCCGCATCCTCATCGGCATGGACGCGCGCATCCTCGACTGGATCATCCGCCTCCTTCCCGCCTCCTACGGCAAGCTCATGTTCCGAGGCAATGGCGGCACGGGCGGCCTTCTTGGTACCATGGGCGGCGACAAATAAGCCTCAGCCGCGCAGTTCTCGCGCCAGCACGCGCTGCGCCGCCTTTTCAAAGGCGGGATCGAGATAAGGCACGAGTAGATCGAATATCTGCCCGATGCCCTCGATCATGTCGTCGCGCGTGACCTGCTCCCTGCCTGAAATCTGCACGAAGCGGATCCAGTTCATCCAGATCAGCCAGGTGTTGAGGCCGAGCGAGCGGAAGCCGTTCCGGCCTTTCGGCTTTGCCATGCTGCCGTCTTTGGCGAGCTGGCGCACGATGCCTTCAAGCTCGATGAGCGCCCATTCCTGCAAGCGTCGATAGCCGAGCGCCAGTTCCTCATCCTGCCGCAACAGATGATGCAATCCGCCAAAGAAGAAGCGGTATTTCCAGGCGACGTCGAAACTGCGCAGATAAAAGGCCGCAAAGCGCGCGGGCGAAATGGGCGTGGTGACATCCTCGACCATCATGGCGCGGAACTCGGTATCAAGCTCGGCAAAGAGCGCGCGCACGATCTCTTCGCGGTTCTTGAAATGATAGTAGAGATTGCCGGGGCTGATGCCGAGCACCTGCGCGATGCGCGTCGTGCCAGCCGCCTGCGCGCCCTCCTCATTGAGGAGCTTCAGGCTCAATTCCAGTATGCGTTCGCGATTGCCCATGGGACCTCCGCCTTTCTCTTAGCCGCCTTCGGCGCGGCGCACCAGACTTGACAAGAGCGGAAATTAGAGGAAATAGTCTAATTAGAGGATTTCCTCTAATCGGGAGATGGGCATTGGGCACCGGGGACGCGACACGGATGACGGTGAGGCGCGTACCTTTCGCTTACAGGCGCGAGACGGCGGCGCACTGGAATGCGGCCCGGCCCGAATTTTCGCAGATCGTCAATTCAGCCTCCCTCGCCATGCCCTATCTCGAGCCCTATCTCATCAAGACGATGCGCGAGGCGCGTCCGCTCATCACCGACGCAGATCTCGTCCGCGATCTCGATCTCTATTGCGCGCAGGAATCGACGCATTACCGCCAGCACCGCAAATTCAATGACGAGTTGAAGGCGCTCCGCCCTGAGACCATCGCCGAACACGAAAGCGTGCTGGCTGAAGACTATGCGCGGCTCGGGCGCGAGCGCTCGCTGCGCTTCAATCTTGCCTATGCCGAAGGCTTTGAATCCATGGCGCTCGCCATCGGCCATATGCTGATCGAGGATCGTGAATTTCTTTTCGGCGATGCGGAAAGCGCGGTTACCTCGCTGGTGCTCTGGCATTTCGTCGAAGAGATCGAGCACAAGAATGTCACCTTCGATGTCTTCAAACATCTCTATGGCAGCCATGTCTGGCGGATCGCCGGGCTTGTCTATGCGACGTTTCACATCATGGCCCGCACGCGTCGCGGCTATCACGCGCTGCTGAAGGAAGACGGGTTGTGGAAAGACTTCCGCTCCCGCCTTGCCCTGGCGCGCGTGTTGCTGCGCATCTTCGGCAAGCTCGCGCCGAAGCTCCTGCGCATCCTTCATCCGGGCTATCACCCGAGCAAGGTCGCCGATCCGTCATGGATGACGGCCTGGGTAAAACTTTACGAGACCAGTGCCGATGCCGGTGCGCGGCTCGACACGTCCCGCCTTCACGAGCCGCTTCCCGCCGCCCTTTCCGCCTGACATTTGAGGACCGACATGGACACGATGCCGACACGCCTGCGCGCCCTGCTGTTTGCGAACGGCGTCGGGCTTTTCATCCTCGCCATATCCATCGGCTGGATCTGGTTCGTCGCGCTTCTGCACGCCATCGTGCTCTGGCCGCTTCCCATCGACATTCCGCTCACCATTCCCGATGACGGACGTGCCTGGCGCATGGCGCATATGGAGGGGATCACGCAAGGCCTGCTGCTGATGGCGATCGGGCTCGGCGGCCAGTTCATGCGGCTCTCGCCGAAGCAATATGTCTGGCTTTTCTGGACCTCGATTGTCACCGGCTGGCTGTTCACCGTGCCGACGATCTTCAATGCGCTGTTCGGCACGCGCGGCCTCGCCTTTGGCGGCGGTCCATTCAAGGGCGGCGTGGCGAACAACATTATCTATCTTGTCGGCTGGCCGCCCATCATCGCCGTCCATATCATGCTCGGCCTCACCATCTGGGGCGTGTGGCGTTTCCTCAAAGCCGAAAAGGGCTGATAAGAGCTGCGTCTATGCGGTAGTCTGCGCCACACAGACTCAGAAAACGCAAAGCGACCCCCATGTCCCAGCCCGTCGGCCCCTCCTCGCAATTCTATTTCTCGCAGCGCCTTCGCCTCCACTATGTGGACTGGGGCAATGAGGGCAAACCGCCGCTGCTTCTCGTACATGGCGGGCGCGATCATTGCCGCAACTGGGACTGGGTCGCCCAGTCGCTCCGCGACCGCTACCACATCATCGCGCCCGATTTGCGCGGGCATGGCGACAGCCAGTGGCTGGTCGGCGGCACATATGAATTCAACGATTACGTCTATGACATCGCGCAGCTCATTCATCAAAAGAAGCTCGCGCCGCTGACGATCGTCTCCCATTCGATGGGCGGCGCGATTTCGCTGCGCTATGCGGGGCTTTATCCCGACACGGTGAAGAAGCTCGTCGTCATCGAAGGGCTCGGACCGTCGCCCAAGATGATCGCCGAGCGCATGAAGGACACGCCTGACGAGCGCCTTCGCAAATGGATCGGCGAATTGCGCGAGACATCCTCGCGCCTGCCGCGCCGCTACGCCTCGATCGAGGAAGCCTACAAGCGCATGCAGGGTGAAAATCCGCATCTTTCGCCTGAGCGCGCGCGGCACCTCACGGTTCACGGCGTCAATCAGAACGAGGACGGCACGTTCAGCTGGAAATTCGACAATTACGTTCGCGCCTTTTCACCGAACGGTTTCGACGCGCGGGCGACGACGCATCTCTGGTCGCGCATCACCTGCCCGACGCTTCTCATTCGCGGCACGGAAAGCTGGGCGAGCGATCCCGTTGCCGACGGGCGCGCCCAGCATTTCAAGAATGCGGAGATTGCAGCCGTCGAGGGTGCGGGCCATTGGGTGCATCACGACAAGCTCGATGAATTTCTCAAGCTGACGAATGACTTTCTCGACAAATAGCGTCTCGTCGTCTGCGGCTATTTCTTCTCTTTCTTCCGCGTCAGTTTCTTCAGAGCGTCAAGCGTCTCCGGCGAAACCGGCGCGGTGAGAAAGCCGTGGATCGAGTCGAGAAGATTGGCGATGAAGAGTTCACGCGCCGGGGCCTCGGTTGCCGCGTCGTGCTGGCGGCTCCATATGGCGAGCGAGCTGACCGTCATCTCCACCAGAAAGCGCTGGCGCTGAATGGCAATCTCGGGCGGCATGTCGCCGAGTGCGGCCACGACGAGCCCATTGGCGCGGATGATGCCCGGAAGATTTGCACGCAAGGCGACCGTCGGCAGATCGAAATCGGGATCGTTCAGCACCTGCGCGATGAAGCGGATGAAGCGAACGCCCTCTTCCGTGGCAAGAAGTTCCATAAGCGGCATGAAGGTCGCGCGCAGCAAGGCGCGGAGGTCGTCTTCTCCGCCCTCGCGCGACAGGGCATCAAGGCGTTCGACACGAATGACATCAATATCGAGCGCGCGGTGACGAAGGATCGCCTCAACGAGAGAGGGTTTTGAGCCAAAGTGATAATGCAACGCCGATTCATTGCGCTGGCCGGCAGCGGCGTTGATTTCCTTCAGGGTCACGCCGTGAATTCCCTGCTCGCCGAAAAGCTTTTCAGCGGCGAGGATGAGCCGCAGCCGCGTATCGTTGCGCGGGCTCTGCGTTTTCTCTTTCGATTTCATCATCACAGTCTAATGTTGTCCATTAATGCGGTCAAGGCGGGGTTCGAAGGCAGAGCGATCTCTGTATGATCTCACCCATGCTATTTACAGCTTTCTTCGCCGCCTTGCGTTTCGGAATTTTACAAAATCGTGCGCAAGAACGATTGATTTTTGCCGCGCGGGCAAGAGCCGGGAATTTATGGGCGGGATTTTCCGCTTTCGCGCTTGTCAGTATTGTCGGCATAGCCGCATTTTCGCCGTCCAGCGCCGCCAGCCCCGAGGCTGCGAACACCGCCGCATCGCGCCCCGCCGCCAATTTCCAGTTTGCGACCCGCATCGAGGGCGAGAAGTTGCCGGATGAAATCCGCGCCCTTCTCGACGACACGATGGCGCTCGGCAAGGAGCAAGCGAGCGTCAAGCCGACGACGCTCGGCCAGTTGCGCCGCCGCGCCGTCGAAGAAGCCGACAAGCTCAACGACGTGCTGCGCTCGGAAGCCTATTACAATGGCCGCGTCGAGCCGGTGATCGAGGAAGGCAAGGGCGGCCGCTTCGACCTGACCTATCGCGTGACGCTCGGCCCGCGCACCATGATCCGCAGCTTCACGATCATCTACGCGGACAATCCATCGGACGCAGCCTCCCTGCCTCACGATGCAACGCCGCTCGGGCTGAAGCCGAACCGCTCGGTGCGTGCTCAGCGTGTGATCGATCTTACGCGGGATGCGCTGACCTATCTGGAAAATCACGGCCATCCGCGGCCCAAGCTCGATGAGCGCAAGGTGATCGTCGATCTCTCGACGCATCTCGCCGATGTGACGCTGACGATCACAGCGGGCGAGCCGAAACGGTTCGGCGAGATTGTCGTCAGCAATAAAAATGCGAAAGACATAGAGGGGCGCACGAGCGCCGAATACGTTCGCTCATTGGCGAAGTTCAAGCCCGGCGAACTCTATGACCGGCGCAAGGCGGACGCCACGGTGAAGGCGTTGCGGCAAACGAGCCTTTTCGATCAGGTTTCAATCGACCTTCAGGACGAGGCGGATGACAGGGTGGCACCGCAACTGACGCTGGCCGAGCGGCCGCACCGCTCCATCGGTGTCGGCGCAAGCTGGTCGTCGGATGAGGGCGCGGGCGTTCGCGGCTTCTGGGAGCATCGCAATATTCTGGGCGGCGCGGAAAAGCTGCGCCTCGAACTCAATATCGCGCAAACGAAGCAAGACGCGAAAGCCGAGTTCATGAAGCCGCATTTCCTGCGCGACGACCAAAGCCTGCTCGGCAGCTTCGAAGTCGCGCATGAAGATACCGACGCCTATAACGAAGACAGCATGAAAATCGGCACGGCCCTTTCGCGCAAGCTTCTCGCCTCGCTCGAAGCAAGCGCAGGCGTCTCCTTCGAGATCTACCGGACGCGCGACAGCAGCGGCAATCACGCCTATCGCCTTTTCGGCGTGCCGCTCACCGTGCGCTATGACGGCAGCAACGAATTGCTCGATCCGACCGAAGGCGTGCGGCTCGGCGCCTATTTGACGCCATATGGCGGCACGAGCAATGGCAGCGCCACGGCCTTCACCAAATTCGAAGCCACCGGCTCGACCTATTGGAGCTTCGGCAAGCGCCCCGATCTGACGCTCGCATTGCGCGGCCGCTACGGCCTGATGCTCGCCAAGGAAACGCTGGATGTGCCGGGCTCGGTTCGTTTCTATGCGGGCGGCGGCGGCTCGATCCGCGGCTATGGCTATCAGCTTGTCGGTCCGCTCGATGCGGCGCGGGAACCGCTTGGCGGGCGCTCCGTTGTCGAAGGAAGCGCCGAGGCGCGCTACCGCGTGACAAAGACCATCGGCGTCGTCGCCTTTCTCGATGCGGGCAATGCCTATTCGACCGCGACGCCGAAATTCAGCCAGCCGCTGCAACTGGGCGCGGGCGTCGGCCTTCGCTACTACACGCCCATCGGGCCGGTGCGCGCCGATATTGGCGTGCCGCTCAATCCGCGTCCGGGGATCGACAACTCGTTCCAGGTTTACTTCTCGCTCGGGCAGGCCTTCTGATGACCGCTGAACAGCCCTCATTGAAAACGGCACCGGGCCTGATGCGCGCCTTTGGCGGGCTATTGCTCGGCGTTGCGGGCGTCGTCATCGCGCTTGTGGCGCTGACTTTGCTTGCTCTTCAGGTCGGGCCGCTGCGCCACGCCGCGCTTGAATTCGCGCTTGCCCAGATCAACAAGGGCGAAACCAAAGTCGCGATCGGCGACATGAGCGGAGAATGGCCGCGCCGCCTCCGGCTCGACAATCTCACGGTCAGCGACGCGCAGGGCCAATGGCTTTCACTGAAGGAAGCCGAGCTTGAATGGTCGCCGCTGGCGCTTCTGCGTGGCGAGCTTCACGTTCTGCGTCTCGACGCTCAGGGTCTCGACATTCCGCGCGCGCCGCAAAGCAGCGTGCCTGCAAGCGATGAAACGGGCTTCACGCTGCCCACGCTTCCCTTTGCGGTGAAGCTCGACGAGGCGCAGATTTCAGGCATCGCTCTTGGCCGCGCGCTTGCCGAGCCGGGCGCCAAGGGCCTGCTCGCGACGCTCGACCTTCGCGCGCGCCTTGCACTCACACGCAACCATGTCGATCTGACGCTTGATGGCGCGCGCACCGACGGCGTGACCGGGAAGCTCGATCTTGCGGCGCTGTTCGACCGCCGCGACAAGCGCGTTGCGCTCACGCTTGATGCCGTCGATGGCGATGCCGCAAGCCGCGCCAAGGGCAAGATCGGCCTCATCGCCCTGCTTGGCGGCCTCGATGTCGGCCCGCTCACGGTCACTGCGAAAGCAGAAGGGCTCAATGGCGCAGTCAACGCCAGCGCAAAGGTCGATGGCGGCAAGACGGCCATGCTCGATGCGACGGTCGAAGGGCGCTGGGGCAGTGCGCTCGATCTCAATGTCTCCGCTAAGGCAAGCGGCGATCTCGTTCAGCAGGCCCTTGCCGATCTGGGACGACCGCGCGATGTGAGCCTTGCAGGCAAGATCGGCTGGGGTCGCGACGACACGTTTTCGATTGCCGATCTCACCGTGCAGGCTGGCGCATTGGCGCTCAAGGGCAATGCCGATCTCGGAACGGCATCCGTTGCCGCGCCGCATGCCTTCAAGGCGCAGGGCACGCTTGACGGGCTCGACCAACTGCTCGGCTATAAAGGCAATGCCGCGCTCTCGTCGCTTGGCTGGCGCGTCGCCGCGACGCTCGACCTGCGCAGCGGCATGGCGCAGATAAGCGAAGTACTCGTCAATGCGCCACCGGGCGCAGCGACATTTACCGGCGAGGCTCATCTCGACGGCAGCGCAGCCAAAGGCGACATGACGCTTGCGATGAGCGACGTCGCGCCGCTCGGCCAGATCATCGGCCAGAAAATGACGGGCCGCGCCGAGATCAAGCTCTCGCCCTTCGCTCTCGAACCGGGCGGCGACGTGGCGGGCGATTTCACGATCCGCGGCGAAGGCATCGGCATGAGCGATCCGGTTCTCGACCGGCTCTTTGCCAACTTCACGGCGGATGGCTCGCTGCTATTGCCCAAGGCGGGCGGCTTTGCCCTGCCCTCCATCATGGTGACGCCGCTTTCCGGCGCTTACGCCTTTCAGGGGACGATTGCCGCCTCGCCTGCAAACATTCTTTCAGGCGAGGCGCGTTTCAACGCACGCGATGCGGCGAAGATATTGCCGGATGGCGAAGCATCGGGCGCGCTGGTCGCAAAGGCCACCTTCACCGGCACGCTTGCCGCACCGGGCATTACGCTGAGCGCGCAGCTTTCCAACGGCACACTTGTCGGAAACGCCGCGCGTCTCGTGACCCTTGATGTCACGGCGCGTCAGGGCGGCACGGGGCCGCTCGTCTTTCGGTTCGATGGATCGCCCGGCAAGGCTGCAATCGACGCGCAACTCACGCTGCCACAGGCAGGCGGCGTTCGCCTCGACGCTATCGATGCCGATCTCTTCGGCTCGAAGCTCGCGGGTGACATCGCCGTCGACGGCAATGCGCTTATCACCGCCTCGATCAAGGGCGAGCGCGTGATCCTCAAACCCTTTGCCACGCTCACCGGCGTTCCGCTCGATGGCACCGGCGCGCTGGCCATCGCGGCCACTCCGGCGAACGGCAAGCAGAACGCGACGATTACTTTTTCCGCATCGCGTCTCGATGTGGACCTCCTCTCATCCATTGCGCTCGACCGAGTGACGCTCGACGCCAGACTGTCCGATCTCTTCGGCAAGGCTCAGGTCGAGGCGAATTTTGTCGCCGGCTCCGGCCAGGCAGGCATCACGCATCTCACAGGCGTTGCGGCAAACGCGCGGGGCTCTCTCGACAAGCTCGCGATCACTCTGAAGGCGGACGGCACGCGGGAAACCTTCAAGCCGCAGCCGTTCTCGCTCGCGAGCGAGGCATTGTTTTCAGCCGGCAAGAAAAGCGCCTTTACCTTGTCCCGGTTGAAGCTCGCGGTGGGCGACGCGTCGATGACGCTCGCCGAGCCTGCCAAAGTCGATCTCACAAATGGCGTCGACGCGAAAGGCATCGTCCTCGATATGGCGGGGCAGTCGGGCGCAGGGCGGGTCAGCGCCGATTTCACGATACAGCAAACCGTGCGCCTGCATATCGATGGCAATGGTATCCCCCTCGATCTGGCCGTGCTGCTCATCCCGGTCGATTCCGTGCGCGGACTGGCGAGCGGCACAGCCGATCTCGATACGGCGCGCGGCACGGCCTCGATTTCCTTCAGCTTCGACAAGATCCGCATCGCGCAGGACGCCGATGACGAGCGCCCGGCCTTTGATGCCAAATTCTCAGGCCAATGGGCGAAGGGACGGTTCGATCTCACTGCCGAAGCGCAAGGCGCATCGACCCGCCCCTTCGAACTGAGCGCATCCCTTCCCGTCATTCGCGCCTCGGGAAGCGCATGGCCTTCGCTTGCCGCGCGCGGACCTGTATCGGGCAGCTTCACATGGGAAGGACCGCTCGCTTCGCTGGCCGCCTTCGTCGACCTGTCGGGGCAGCGCCTCGGCGGCGATGCCCGCGTCGGCCTCACCGCCAGCGGGGATATATCCGCACCGCAAGTCAGCGGCAGCGCGACGCTCGCCAATGGCTCATTTGAAAATTTCGACACGGGCACGGTGCTCAGGGATGTCACGGCGAAACTCGAAGGCAGCCAAAGCCAGAGCCTGACATTCACACTCGACGGCACCGACGGAGGGAAAGGCCGCGTCGCGGCACAAGGCACGATTGCACTCGCCAAGAACGCTTTTCCCGCGATCTCGATTTCCGCCAAGTTCACCAATGCGCATCTGGTGGCGCGCAGCGATGTCGATCTGACCGCCGATGGGCAAATAGAACTTCTGGGGCCGAGCTTCCCGCCGGGCATCGACGCGCCGTTGACGCTGAAAGGCGAGCTGACGACGCGCAACATGCATATCCGCATTCCCGAGCGGCTGCCGCCCAGCGTCGCGCAGATCGATGTCATCGAGATCAATGGAACGTCTTCGCGCCGCGCCGTGCCGGAAGCCTCGCCCACCCTGCCTATCCTGCTCGATGTGAAGGTGAAGACGGGAATGCCCGCACGTGTCAGCGGACGCGGCCTCGATTCATTCTGGACCGGCGATCTCGCCGTCACCGGCGCGGTGCAGCAGCCGCGCGTTGGGGGCAGGCTTGAAAGCGAACGCGGAACGCTCGACTTTGCGGGCAAGACATTCACGCTCTCGCAGGGCGTCGTGCGATTTTCTCGTAATTATCCGATTGATCCCGATTTCAACGTCACGCTCACCTATGCGCGCAGTGACCTCAAGGCGACCATCGATCTGACAGGGCTAAGCTCCTCGCCGCAGATGACGCTGTCCTCGACGCCGACGCTGCCGCAAGACGAAATCCTCGCGCGCATCCTGTTCAACAAGGGCGTGGGCGAGCTTTCGGCAATGGAAGCCGTGCAGCTTGCGAGCACGCTTGCCGAACTGTCCGGAACCAGTTTCGGCGGCGGCGGCCTCGGTATTCTCGACCGGCTACAGGAGACGCTCAACCTCGACGTATTGCGGATCGAGAGCGCGCAGTCGGGCGCGACCACCGTGTCGGCGGGAAAATATATCCAGAAAGGCGTCTATGTCGGCGTGGAGCAAGGCGCGCTTGCAAGCGACAGCTCGGTCAAGGTCGAGATCGAGATCACGCCGCAGATCAGCGTGGACACGCGCATCGGCCAGAACGCGTCCGGCGATGTGGGCGTCAACTGGAAGTGGGATTATTAGCAGTGCGCTCTTTAGTAGGGCGCTCTGGGCGGGAAGCCCGCATCGCGCGCGCCGAAATCGCCGTTGATCGGGCCGCCGGGTGAGCTGAGCTTGTTCATATTGTCGAGAAGCTGGCGCTCCTTGAACGCCTTTTCGGCCCGCTTCTTCTCATATTCTTCGGCATACATCTCGGCATCATGCTGGCGCTTGGTGTTGTAGCGCGCATCTTCGCCCGAGCGGAAGTTGACGGGCGGCGTATCTGCCGGATCGTGGATTTCATAGGACTGGTCAGGTGCTCCCGCTGGCGCAGCCGTCGTCTCAGGCTCAGCCGCCAGGGCTTGCCCCGTCAACATGATTGCCACAACAGCAACGCCCGCCAAGGGCTTCAAAATGCCACGCATCATCTCAGCACCCTCAAATCAAACAGGTCCGTTCCACCCATATAGGAACGCCGACCCTCCCCGAACAGTTCTCTCTTTTACAAGATTTCGCGGAGGGCGGGCGTCCTAAATTGAGCAGACCGTGACCTGACCGGCACAGTTCGGTGTTATTTACCGGGTTGGATCACTGACTTTCGGGATCGGCAACCTTAACGATCAGCTTGCCGACGTTCTGGCCGTCGAAAAGCCGGTTAACGGCGGTCGGCGCTTCTTCAAGCCCGTCCACGATCGTTTCCTCATGCTTGATCTTGCCTTGCGCCACCCATTCGGCGAGCTGGCGCGCGCCTTCGGCGAATTTGGGGAAGAAATCCGTGACGATGAAACCGCGAATATTGATGCGGCGCATGAGAATGGGCGAGAAGTCCGCGCGCATCGGCTCGCCGGTATTGTAGCCCGAGATCATCCCGCAAAGAGGCATGCGGCCGAAGAGGTTCATGCGCGCCATTACGGCTTCCATGATCTCGCCGCCGACATTCTCGAAATTGACGTCGATGCCGTTGGGCGTCGCTTCAGCGAGCTTCTTTTTCCAATCGGCGCTCTTGTAGTCAACGGCGGCGTCGAAGCCGAGATCCTCGACGATATGGCGGCATTTCTCCGGCCCGCCCGCTATGCCGACGACGCGGCAGCCCTTGATCTTCGCGATCTGCCCGACGACGGAACCGACCGCACCGGCAGCCGCCGAGACGACGACCGTTTCGCCTGCTTTCGGCTGACCGAGTTCGAGCAATCCGAAATAGGCAGTGAGGCCCGTCATGCCGCAAGCGCCGAGCATGGCGGGCAGCGGCACGGGCAGACCCTTGGGGATAACGCCCATGCGCAATTCCGGCTTCTCGCCCGCAATGGTGTAGTCCTGCCAGCCGGTGAGGCCCGACACGTGATCGCCGACCTGATAGGCGGGCGTGTTCGACTTCACGACGACGCCGATGCCGCCGCCGCGCATCACTGCGCCGATTTCGACGGGCGGCATGTACTGGTCCATGTCGCTCATCCAGATGCGGTTCGTCGGGTCGAGGCTCAGATAGAGCACACGCACCAGCGCTTCGCCCGCGCCCGGTTCAGGGATCGGAGCCTTCACCAGATCGAAGTCGGAGGTCTTGATGCGACCGACGGGGCGCGACTTCAAACGGAACTGGCGGTTCACATCATTCTTCATTTTGTTTCCACTCACAATTTACGGCATGACAATTTCGAACCAGAAGTCGAACTGATCGAGCAGTCCGACAAGCTCGGTGAGCGCGCCGCCATTGCCCTCAACCTTTGCCGATTTGGCGGCGACGAGCGCGTCGAGCGTCTTTTCTCCGAGCAGCAGATCGACGAAGCCCGCACGCGTGATCGCAATCGATGCGTCGGGTTTCGCTTCCGTCTTGTTCTTCACGTGATGAAGCACGGCGTTTTCGAGCGAGAGGAGATAGCGCTCCTTCGTGTCGGTGAATTCGAGGTTGAGCGCCATGCGCCGCTCACCGGCCTTCGGCCCGTTGAGGCGCACGGATAGCGCATCCAGCAATTGTTCGGCGGGCAATGCACGAAGTTGCCCGGCTGCGCCCGTGCGCGGCGTTGCCGATGGCGGGCGCGGATTGCGCAGTTCCATCGCGGCTGTGAGATAGAAGCCGCGCCACGGACCGCTTTCCGCCTGATAGCCCATCTGCTCCAGCGCGTCGGCCTGCAGGTGGCGGGCATCGGCGTTCGAGGGATCGGCAAAGACCAGATGGTTCACGATTTCGGCGACCCAGCGATATTCGCCCTTGTCGAATGCCGCACGCGCGTGTTTCAGCAGATTGTCCGCGCCGCCTGCAAGTTCGACATAGCGCTTGCCTGCTTCGACCGGCGGCAGCTTGTGCAGGTTCGCCGGGTTGCCGTCGAACCAGCCGAGATAGCGCTGATAGACGGCCTTGGCATTGTGATTGAGCGTGCCGTAATAGCCGCGCGTATACCATTCGCGCGCCAGCGACGGCGGCAGCGTGATTTCTTCGGCGATCTCGGTCGGCGTCAGTCCGTGATTTGCGAAACGCAGCGTCTGGTCATGCACATATTTGTACATGTCGCGCTGCTTCTTCAGGAACTCAACCGCCACATCGCTGCCCCAGCGCGGCCAGTGATGGCTTGCGAAAAGCACTTCTGTGTCAGCGCCGAAAAGATCGATCGCCTCGTTGATGTAATAGCTCCAGGACTTCGCATCGCGCACCTGCGCGCCACGCGGCGTATAGATGTTATGCATGTGGCAGGAGCAATTCTCCGCCATGCAGAGCGCCTTCATCTGCGGGAAATAGAAATTCATTTCCGCAGGCGCTTCAGTGTCCGGCGTCATCTGGAAGATGATTTCGACGCCATCGACGACGAGCTTTGTCCCCGTCTCGCTGATGATCTCGTTTGGCGGCACGAGGCTCACCTGGCCGAGCGACACGGTCTTGCCGAGGCCCGCATCGACATGACCCTTGGGTCCACGCGGCAGCAATGCGCCATACATATAGGTCGCGCGTCTGCCCATGGCGTTGCCCGCCAGCACGTTCTCGCTGACCGCCTCTTCAAGGAAACCTTCGGGCGCGAGGATGCGCACGTCGCCACGTGCGATTTCCTCGTCACTCAGCACGCCTTTGACGCCGCCATAATGATCGACATGGGAATGCGTGTAGATGACGGCGGTGACGGGTTTGTCGCCACGATGCTTGCGCATCAGGTCGAGCGAGGCGCGCGCCGTCTCCGACGAAATCAGCGGATCGATGACGATGTAGCCCTTGTCCCCTTCAATGAAGGTGATGTTCGACAGATCGAAATTGCGCACCTGATAGATGCGCTCGGTCACCTTGAAGAGACCGTGGATCATGTTGAGCTTGGCCTGGCGCCAGAGGCTTGGATTGACGGTATCGGGCGGCGTCGCTTCAGCCTCGAAAGCGAAGGAGGTCATTTCCCAGACCGCGTGGCCCGCATCGTTCAGAATGCGCGCATCGGGGATGGTGGCGATGAAGCCGCGCTTTGAAAGCTCGAAATCCTCATCGGATGCTTTCGGCAGGTGCTCACGCAAATGCGCATGTGCGCGGCAGGTGGCCTCTGTTGCGTCTTTCGGTCCTTGCATGGTCACCCCCGTTTTGCGCCGGTCATCGCCGGCTTTTCGCCTAACGCGGGTCATTAAATATCACATCCTCCGCTGTGGCGAGCGCGGCGAAGCGATCCGCCCTTTCCCCTTATTGGGATCGGGTGCTGGCTCAAACTCCGGTTGTCACCCCGGGCTTGTCCCGGGGTCCAGAGCCGCAAGTTCAGCAGATGACGCCCTGGATCCCGGCACAAGGCCGGGATGACATCTGTGGATGATGAGATGGCGACGTGTTCATTGTCATTGCGCGCGCGACAAACGAAAAAGGCCGGCTCGTACACCGGCCCTCTCGTCTCAAATCGCCCGCAACTACTTCCGCGGATCGGGCGTCAGTCGCAGATAGGATTTCACCGTCTTGAAGCCTTTGGGGAAAGTCTTCTTTGCGGTTTCGTCATCGACCGAATTGACGATGATCACATCGTCGCCCGACTTCCAGTTGACGGGCGTTGCCACCTTGTAGCCATCGGTGAGCTGGAGGCTGTCCACGACGCGGATGATCTCGTCGAAGTTGCGGCCCGTCGTTTGCGGATAGGTAATGGTCAGGCGAATCTTTTTCTGCGGGTCGATCACGAAGACGGTGCGGACCGTGTAAACCTCGTCATGCTTGGGGTGGATCATCCCGTAGAGTCCGGCAATCTTGCGGTCAGGGTCGGCGATGATCGGAAAGTTGACCTTCGTGCCCTGCGTTTCGGTGATATCGTCGGCCCATTTCGCGTGGCTGTCGAGCGGGTCGATCGAGATGCCGATGACCTTCACATTGCGTTTGTCGAATTCGGGCTTCAGCCGCGCCACATAGCCAAGCTCGGTTGTGCAAACAGGCGTGAAGTCGCGGGGATGGGAGAAAAGAATGCCCCATTTGTCGCCGAGCCAGTCGTGAAATTTGATATGGCCTTCCGTCGTATCGGCCTCGAAATCCGGGGCAATGTCGCCAAGCTGCACTGACATGATCTGTCTCCTTTTGCATGCGCCCAGTTGAGATGGTTACGCTAATTCAACAGCTCAATGCCGGAAAGAAGAATAATTATCAAAAATTCTACGAGTTTACAAAAAATAACATTTATTAATTGTTATTACAGAGTCCGAGGGCCCTTGACCTTCCAGCGACTGGAAGGACTAGGTTGCCTGCATCGATATTCATTCGAGAAGGCAAGGGACCGGCATGAGCATGGAAAAGACGAACTGCTGCGGCGGCCATCATCACGATCACGGCACGGCGCATTCTCATGCGGCGGCAACCGGTCTTGTCACGGATCCGGTTTGCGGCATGAGCGTCGATCCGGCGACGGCGCCGCATTCCGCGCAGCATGACGGGCAGAGCTATTATTTCTGCTCGGTCGCCTGCCACAAAAAATTCGTCGCCGATCCGGCAAAGTATCTCGCGCCGCGACAGGAAGAACCCGCGCCGGAAGGCACGATCTATACCTGCCCGATGCATCCCGAAATCCGGCAAGTGGGGCCCGGCGCCTGCCCGATCTGCGGCATGGCGCTTGAGCCGCTCGTCGTGACGGCCGATACCGGCCCGAGCCATGAACTCGTCGACATGCAGCGCCGCTTCATCATCGGCCTTATCCTCGCGGCACCCGTTTTCGTTCTCGAAATGGGCGGGCATATGACCGGCCTCACCATGACGCTCGGGCCGTGGTCGAACTGGATACAGCTCGCGCTCTCGACACCTGTCGTGCTCTGGGCGGGCTGGCCCTTCTTCGTGCGCGCATGGGCGTCGCTCGTCACGCGCAACCTCAACATGTTTACGCTCATCGCCATGGGCACGGGCGTCGCCTGGGGCTACAGCATCGTCGCCACCTTCGCGCCGGGCATATTCCCCGATGCGTTCCGCGGCATGGATGGCTCCGTCGCGGTCTATTTCGAAGCCGCCGCCGTCATCACCGTTCTCGTTCTGCTGGGACAGGTGCTGGAACTTCGTGCGCGTGAGCGCACCAGCGGCGCCATTCGCGCGCTGCTCGATCTCGCACCGAAAAGCGCACGCCTCATCCGCGCCGATGGCACCGAGGAAGACGTGGCGCTCGATACTGTCGTCGTCGGCGACCGCTTGCGCGTGCGGCCCGGCGAGAAGGTGCCGGTCGATGGCGTCATCACGGAAGGCCGTGTGCAGATCGACGAATCCATGATCACAGGCGAGGCGATGCCCGTGACGAAGGAGCCGGGTGCGCGCGTCATCGCGGCGACGCTCAACCGCTCCGGCGGCTTCATCATGAAGGCCCAAAAAGTCGGGCGCGACACCATGCTCGCCCGCATCGTGCAGATGGTTGCCGATGCGCAGCGCTCGCGCGCGCCGATCCAGCGGCTTGCCGATCAGGTTGCAAGCTGGTTCGTGCCGCTGGTGATCGGCGTCGCCGTGCTTGCCTTTGTCGCATGGGCGATCTTCGGGCCGGAGCCGCGCTTTGCCTATGGCCTCGTCGCGGCCGTCGCCGTGCTCATCATCGCCTGCCCTTGCGCGCTTGGGCTTGCGACCCCCATGTCGATCATGGTCGGTGTCGGGCGCGGCGCGGAACTTGGCGTTCTCATCAAGAGTGCCGACGCGCTGGAGCGCATGGAGAAAGCCGACACGCTGGTCATCGACAAGACAGGCACGCTGACAGAGGGAAAGCCATCCGTGACGGCGATCATGCCTGCGCCCGGCTTTGACGAAAACGAGCTGCTGCGGCTTGCAGCCAGCGTCGAGCGGGCGAGCGAGCATCCGCTGGCCGACGCCATTGTCGCTTCCGCGCAAGCACGCAATCTCACGCTCAGCGACGTGATCGATTTCGACTCGCCGACAGGCAAGGGTGCGCTTGGCACGGTTGAGGGCAAGCATATCGTTCTCGGCAATGCGGCTTTCCTCGCCGAACATGGCGTGGCGTCGGACGCGCTTGCGGGCGAAGCCAGGGCGCATGCGCAGGAAGGCGCCACGGCAATCTTTGCGGGCATCGACGGCAAGCTTGCGGGCGTCTTCGCCATTGCCGATGCGATCAAGCAAACGACACCAGCCGCTCTTGCCGCGCTCAAGGCGGACGGCATGCGCATCGTCATGCTGACGGGCGACAATGCAACGACGGCGCGCGCGGTTGCGCGGCGTCTCGGCATCGACGATGTCGAGGCGGAAGTGCTGCCCGAAGACAAGGCGCGCATCGTTGCCGAATTGCGCGCGAAGGGGCACGTCGTCGCGATGGCGGGCGACGGCGTCAACGATGCACCGGCTCTTGCCGCCGCCGATATCGGCATTGCGATGGGAACGGGCACGGATGTGGCAATGGAAAGCGCCGGCGTCACGCTGCTGAAGGGCGACCTCACCGGCATTGTCCGCGCGCGTCACCTCTCGGAAGCGACGATGCGCAACATCAGGCAGAACCTGTTCTTCGCCTTCATCTACAACGCCGCGGGCATACCGATTGCGGCGGGTATTCTCTATCCGAGCTTCGGCATCCTGCTATCGCCGGTCATTGCTGCTGCGGCCATGGCGCTTTCATCGGTCAGCGTCATCGGCAACGCACTCCGCTTGCGCGCGACGAAGCTCTAAAAACGGAAACGGGAGCGGCGTGATGCCGCTCCCGTCTGTAATTCACTGGCTCGCGCTGTGTTAGTTCACAACGCGCCAGTCGCCGTCCGGGCCCTGGCAAGCCGTGCCGTAGCCATACTGCATCTGGCCGCCAACGCGCACCGAGGACTGGTACTCGCGGCAATACTGGCCGGACTGCGTCTGATAGACGTCAGACGCCGGAACTGCCTGAAGAGGCGCCTGGCCATAATATGAGGCAGGCGGCGGCGCATAGAGCGTCTGCGGCGGCTGGCTGTAAACCGGCTGCTGAGCCTGCGAAAGAAGCGCCGCGCCGAGCAGGACGCCGCCGATCACGGCAACCGCTGCCAGGCCATCGTCGCCACGGTCGCGATGCCCGCCGCCGTAGCCGTAACCACCGCCATGGCGACCATAGCCGCCGCCGTGGCGTTCACCGCTCCAGCCCCAGCCGGGTCCGCCGCCGCCATGATAGCGGCCGTCTGCGAAAGCAGGCGCTGCAAGCGTCATCGACGTGGCTGCGACGAGCGCGATTGCCGTCGCCTTGAAACCGAAAACCCTGGGGTTCTTGCTCATCTGACCAACTCCGTTGCGGCACCGGCCAAGTGAGGAAATCACGCGTCGGGCCACCTTTTGATGGTTCATATATAGGGAGGGCTGGCTGAATGGCGGATGAACGGCTTTTACCCAAAGAAAACGGCCGCCCCTTGCGGAGCGGCCGTTCCAGATACGTTCAAATTACACTCAACGCGCGACGTTGATGACCTGAAGCTGCGTGAATTCCGCCAGGCCTTCCTCGCCAAGCTCGGTGCCGAGGCCCGAGGTCTTGGAACCGCCGAAGGGAATGTTCGGCGCAAGTTCGGCATGCTTGTTCACCCAGACGGAACCCGATTCCATCTGAAGCGCCAGCGCATAAGCACGGTCGGGATTGGACGACCAGATCGAGCCGCCAAGCCCATAGGGCGAGGCATTGGCGCGCGCGACCGCGTCTTCCGGGTCGGAATATTTGATCACCGGCAGGACGGGGCCGAACTGCTCTTCGTCAACGAGACGCGAGCCGTCCGTGATGTCGCGCACGATGGTCGGCTGGATGAAGTAGCCCGCCTGTTCCGTCGTCGTGCCGCCCGCGATCACGTTTCCGCTCTTGCGCGCATCCGCGATGATCTCTTTCACCTTCTCGAACTGCATCTTGTTCTGAAGCGGCCCAAGCTGCGTGCCCTGCTTCAGGCCGTCGCCGACGATGGCCGCATTGGCAAGCGCCGCCAGCTCGTCGCACATTTCGTCGTAGATCGACTCATGCACATAGAGACGCTTCATCGCGATGCAGACCTGACCGTTATTCTGGAAGGCGCTCTGGAAAAGCTTCGGTGCCATCTCCTTGGGGTTCACGTCGTCAAGCACGATGCCTGCGTCGTTGCCGCCAAGCTCCAGCGTGATGCGCTTCAGCGTCGCCGCCGCACCCGCCATCACCTTCGAGCCGGTCGCCGTCGAGCCGGTGAAGGAAATCTTGCGGACATCCGGATGCGCCGTCAGCGCGCCGCCGAGATCGTTTGCATCGGTGATGATGTTGACGACACCCGCAGGCAGAATGTCCTTGATGAGCTCGCCGAGCCTCAACGTCGTCAGCGGCGTCGTCGGCGCGGGCTTCAGCACGACCGTATTGCCGGCCAGCAGCGCAGGCGGCAGCTTGAAGGACATAAGGATCAGCGGGAAGTTCCACGGCACAATTGCACCGACAACGCCGAGCGGCTTGCGATGCAGCTCGACCTTGCGGCCCTCGCTATCGTCGATCACCTTCACCGGCAGATCGAGCGCCGTGAAATAGCGGAAGAAAGCCGCCGTGCCATAGACTTCGCCCGTCGCGTCGCCGAGCGGCTTGCCCTGCTCCTGCGTCAGCAAGCGCGCAAGCTCGCCGGCATTCGCTTCGATCGCATCGGCAATCGCGTTCAGCGCCTTCTTGCGTTCGGCAATCGGCGTCTTCGCCCAGCCGGGGAAAGCGGCTTTAGCTGCGGCGACGGCCTCGTTGAGCTGCGCCACCGAAGCGCGCGGGCATTTTGCCAGCACTTCTTCCGTTGCCGGATTGATAACATCCATCGTCTGATCGCCCGCGACGAGCTTGCCGCCGATCAAAAGTTTGTATTCACCCATTGAACATCTCCCGTGTGATGAGTATCCGACAGTCCGCATACATGGCGTCGGTGTTATTCTTGAAGGTCAGTCCGGCAAAAGAGACAGCGCATCGACGTCGAGCACATGATCGGCGCCGCCACGCAACATGGCAAAAAACATATCATCGCCGCGCTCGGTGCGCTCCACAATCATCGAAGCCGCAAAGGCCATGATGAAAAGAGAGAAACTGTAGCGGGCATATCCCGTCCAGACGTCGTCGAAGCTGTAATCCTTCACGCCAAGCTCGATCAGCTTGCGGTGATAGCGCTGCAACAACGCCTTTTCATGTTCGCACCGCTCCTCGCGTGACAGTGCGCCACTCAGGAAATAGGATACATCGGACATACCGCAGCCATAGCCGATCGACTGCCAGTCGACGACCGCGAGCGGGTAGCCGCCCTCGGCCGTTCCGAACATCATATTGTCGGGGCGGAAATCCATATGGATCAGGCATTTCGGCCCGACATAGCCATTGCGGTAAAAATCCATGTTGCGCGTGATCGCATCGCCAATTTCGATGCAGTGCTCAGGGATACGATCGCCATAACGCTCGCGAAACCCGGCCCAGAGCGTCTTCATAAGGTCCGGCGTCGTTGTCGGCGGCTTGGCTTTCGATTCATGCAGCCAGTCCAGCTCATCCATGCTCGCATCGTTCCAATGCGAAGCGTGAAGCTTGGCGGCCTCATCCAGCGCAAGTTCCGCCTGCTTCAGCGAAACGCCTTTCATCTGATCGCCCTGCACAGCCGGCGCCAGATCTTCCATGATCAATACGAATTCGCTGGTCGCCACATCGACATCGGCATAAAGGCAGATCGGCGTCGTGATGCCCGCATTGGGCGCGAGCTGATGATAAAAATTCACCTCGCGAATGTAGTTGCCGAAATTGACGCCCGTCGCGCGGCTGTCTTCGTCGGGAGACGGAAACTTGCCGACCACAGTGCGTGGCGCGCCATTGGCATCGCCCTTGTAGTCGAGCGTGAAGCGCACGCTTTCGCCGACCTGGCCGGTACCCACCTTCTTTGCGGTCATGCCCGCCACCGTCACCTCGTGACCGGCGCGACGCATCACCCCTGTCAGCCATTCCGGTGTGACGGCTGCTGGCCGAATGATAGGCAAATCGAAAACCTGGCTCATCTTCTCTCCCCGGCTTCAATGTCCGTTATTATTGCGCCTTGTCAGCCTTGCGGCAGCGCGGCGACGGGATGCACGTAAACCTCGTTCAGGGCGATGAGATCGTCTTCAAGCACGACAAGATCAAAACCGCGAAGATAGCTCCTGGCCCTATCGGGCAGGCTGATCGTGCAATACCATCTGCCGCAATAGCCATTATGCGTGGCCCATGATTCATGCGGATCGTAGCGCATGGGCGGCGTTTCGGCGAAGAGCCTGGTCAGATAGGCCCGCAGCGCTTCGCGCCCCTTCAGCCCGTCGGGCACCTGTGGATCGCAATAGACCGTATCCTGCGCATAGAACATCACCAGCTCGGACACATTCTTGTCCGACCAGGCTTTCAGCCAACGCGCATTGAAGTCGACAATGTCGAGCGCCATTCATTTTCTCCGCTGCCGGGATCAGCCTTCGAGTATGTGAGCGCGGTGCTCGGGCGTGAAGAGTTCGGCCGGCAGGGACTCCGGCCCCGCCATGACCGCCATGCCATGCGCCGCAAGCATCGGATCGCTTGCCGCGCGCTCAAAATAGCGGCGGCGGCGTTCGCGCGCCGCGTCGTCGAATTCCGCATCGATGATCGCCTTGATCTCGGCAACGAAGCGCAGGCGACGCAGACGCTCGCTGCGTTCTTCCGCATAGGGCGCGAAGAGAGCGGCATTCCACTCAGCCGCACCCTTCAGCAAATCCGACACGATGCGCACGTCGCGATAGGTGATCGACAGGCCGAGGCCGATGATCGGATCGTTCCAGCCCGCCGCATCGCCGATCAGCACGACGCCTTCGACAAAAGGCTCGTCCGTCCAGCTATCATTGTTGAAATAGCTGCGTAGCGGACCCGCTGGACTGCTGTCGGCAATGAACTTGTTGTCGGGGCAGCAATGCATGCGGAAAGCTTCAAGGAAGGCACGCGGCCCGTCCTCACCCGCAAAGCGGCGTCTGTCGTCGAGCGCATAACTGCCATAGACGCGGATGCGCCCGTCACCTTGCGGAAAGGCGAGAAAGGCGAAGTTGCCTTCCGTGCCGATGGCCTGCCTGTCGGCATTCCATCCCGTTGCATTCTCGACCAGCATGCCGCCGAACATATGATGCGGCTTGTTCTGGTGAAGCGTGATGTTGCAAGCCGCGCGCACGGCAGACGCTCTCCCGTCCGCGCCGATGACGAGGCGCGCCGTCGCCTTATGCGTCTGTCCGTCCACGCTATAGGTCACTGAAGGGGCCGCGCCGGGCACAATCTCCCTTACGTCAACACCGCGCAGCGCCGTGACGCCTTCACGTTTCGCCTCATCGAAAAGCGTCTGGCAATGATGCGGATGGCCGATGCAGAGCGGGCCGGGAATGCCGGGCACAAATGCGTCGAGCGGCAGGGGCGCTGCTTCGGCAATCGAAGGGTCCAGCGTTTCGTCATAGGTGATGTGCTGCTTCACATGGCGGCCGCCTGCCTTGCACAGGAGATCATAAAGGCCGAGCCGCTGCGTTTCGGCGACGCCCCAGGGCGCGATCCATTCGCCGCGCACATGATCTTCATAGGCCATCGATTTTTCGAGCAGCAAAACCTTCGCGCCGCTCCGCGCCATCGCCACTGCGAGCGCGGAACCGCCAATGCCGCCACCCACGACGATGAGATCGAATTCATCAGTCATCCGCTACCGGCCTCCCCGCCGGATATGTCTCTGCTCTTGTCAGCCGCTCGCGCAGTTGCGCTGTCCCGTCTTCTGGCGGGTTTGTGAGAATATCTTGGCCTTCAATGGGCGCGCGAGCAAGCGCGCGGCAGACGCGCAAGCCTCAGGCGCGGCGGACGCGACGGCACCTATACCGATTGCGTTGCCGTGCCCGCGACGATGTACCAGGTGACGAACAATCCGCAGATCAGGGCGCCCGGCACGTAACTATTTGTACGCCTGTAAGTAAAGACGCCGATCAGCGCGACAAGCGCCATCAGCGGCAGGAACTGGATCGCGACAACCGTGCTCAGCGGGTCGAAATCGGTTAGCAATTTGCCGTCGAGAAACAAGGCTCCGTAGTCGATACAGAGCAGAACGAGAAAGCCCGAAGCAAGCGCCGCGATGGCGGAAACATATTGCCCCGTCGCACTTTCGCCCTTGACCGCGAGTTGCCCATGCAGCGCGCGGAAGAGAACGAGGAAGAATGCGGTAAATGGCAACAGGTAGATGAGAGCCACCTGAAACTGGGCAAGGCTGAAATGTTTCAGCGCGACAACCCAGATACGGAAATCAATCTTGAAGACGAGATCGGCAAAGACGACCGCAATGTAACCGACAGCGACAGTTGCGAGCGCGAGCGGGACCGAAAGCCGCCAGTCGATATCGAACTTCGCCTTATTGCTACGAAATGCGAAACCGATCAGAAGCGTCAGGATCGCATTGAGCAGCGCCCAGACGAGAACCTGATTTGTAATGCCCTGCTTCAGAACAGTCGAGGGCGGCGCAATGACGGCGCCCAGAATGAAAAACGGAAAATAGGTGATGATCGGCACGAAGGCGGTCAGCGCCAGCGCAATCCACCAGCGGCGATTTCTTTGCTCGACCACCGGCTTTGCTTCGCGCTTCAGGGGCGCGAAATACGGCAATCCGAGCAGAAGATCGAACGTGCCGAGAAGCAGCGCGACAAAGCCGATCAAGGCAATCAGCGTACCGATCTCTTTCCACACCCATATCTGATCGCTTGAAGGCCGCGGCGTGCCGCCCTTCAGCGTTTGCGCAAACCAGTCGAGGCTTGCGCCAATCGCCTCATTGGAAAAATGATCGCCGGGGTGAGTGGTCGCGGGCGTGAAGAGAACACGCGCCGTGCCATCTGCAACCGAGCCGTAGATTTTGCCCGGCTCGACAGCCGTGCCGGTTCCGAACACGCCTTGCAATTTCGGGCTGAGCACAACGTCGCGCGCGCGCTCGACATCCCACATCAGTTTTGAAAATTCGTCGTAGCGGCTGAAGACGAGCGCAAGATTGCGCGGCCATGACGGCGTCCCATCGGCGGCGAACGGCTTTCCGGTCGCCGAGCCTTCAAGCACCATGGCGCGATAGCCATCCGGCATGGCGGCAGCCGCGGCGAGCACGGCCCAGCCGCCCATGCTGTGCCCTTCAAGGCCGATATTGTCCTTGTCCACGAAATCGAGGCTGCGGAGATAGTGCAACCCATCCGGCCCACCAAAACCATTCGAGAAGGCCGGACCGGCGCTATAGCCATGCCCGGTCTGATCCAGGGCAAGGACAACGTAACCGCGGCGGGCGAACTCGATTGCGAAGCCGCTCTGGGTTTCGCGCGAGTTGATGTAGCCATGCACGGCAAGTATCCCCGGCGCAGGCGTCGAGGCCGTCGCCTGCGCCGGGATATAAAGGAGAGCGCTCATCGGCCTGCCGCTGGCGCCGACGAAACGGACATCGCGCAGCTCAATGCCGCCCGACGTCTGGATGAACGAGGCGAGCAGCCCACCCGCCACAATCAACACCCAGCCGACGACAAATAGCCGCCATGACTTCGGCATCTTCCCCCCTTTTTCCCCCGCTTGCGGCTAGTGCGCCTCTTCGGGCTTCAGCATCAGTTCAACCAGAACGCCGCCCATGTCTTTGGGGTGTACGAAGAGAACCGGCGTTCCATGCGCGCCGATGCGCGGCTCGCCTGTGCCAAGGATCGTTGCACCCTTCGACTTCATGTAGTCGCGCGCGGCATAGATATCGTCGACCTCGAAGCAGACGTGATGCTGGCCGCCCTTGGGATTCTTCGCCAGAAAACCGTGAATTGGCGAGTCTTCGCCATAGGGCTCGATCAGTTCGATCTGCGAATTCGGCAGATTGACGAAGCAAACCCAGACGCCCTGCTCAGGCATCGCCCATTTTTCCGTGATATCGGTCACGCCCATCACATCGCGATAGAGCTTCACGGAATCATCAATGGAAGGGGTGGCGACCCCGACGTGGTTCAATCTGCCGATCATAATAAGGTCCTGACTAGGAATTGATTTCGAGGGCGACCCTCGCGGGCGGCAGCTTAGCAGTTTTTCAGCCCCTTTCGTCACCTCCCTAGCTGACGCTGCGTCAGCTTCCATGCCCCGGCGACCACATCGCGTTTCGATCTTGTATTCGCGAGCCGGCTCGATAACGTCACGGCAAAACAGCATTATGGAGGAAGCGCACATGGACGAACGCATCAAAAC
>NZ_JBASBH010000065.1:0-28892 GCF_049651025.1 Parvibaculum sp.
CCCACGCCGTGCAGGCCACGGCTCACGCCGTCCGCTCCGGCGACGCCCATGGCGGCGGCTCTTCCGTCAATCTTTCCGAAGGCGACCGCTGATGTTCAAACGACCCTCCACCCATTACGGCAAGGCCCCCGAACCAGAGACACCCTACCAGCGTGCCGCTCAGGTCTGGGACGAGCGCATCGGCGCCTCGCGCGTCCAAGCCAAGAACTGGCGCCTCATGGCCTTCGGCTCGCTTATTCTGTCGGCCGGCTTCGCCACCGCGCTTGTCGTGCAGTCGGCACGCGGCACGATCGTGCCATGGGTTGTGCAGGTCGATCGCCTCGGACAGGCGCAGGCGGTCGCACCCGCTGATGCAGACTATCGCCCTACCGATCCGCAGATCGCTTTCCACCTGGCGCGCTTCATCGAACAGGTCCGCAGCATCCCGGCCGATGCCATCATCGTTCGCCAGAACTGGCTACGCGCCTACGACTTCACGACCGATCGCGGCGCAATGGCGCTGAACGACTACGCCCGGTCGAACGACCCGTTCGCGCGGGTCGGCCATCAGCAGGTCGCCGTCGACGTCTCCAGCGTCATCCGCGCCTCTCCGGACAGTTTCCGCGTCGCCTGGGTCGAGCGCCGCTACGAGAACGGCCAGCTCGCAGAAACAACACGCTGGACCGCGATCCTGACGATCGTGGTGCAGGTTCCCCGCAACGCCGATCGGCTGAGGGCGAATCCGCTCGGCATCTACGTCAACGCCATCAACTGGTCACGGGAGCTTGGGCAATGAAGCCGTCTTTCCGTAAAGCCGGAAGCCCGGCTTCACACACACTTGTATTCTCGGGTCTCCGCAGAGCCGCAATCCCGATGATCCTGCTGGCAACAACCGCGCTCGCCGGCTGTGCCACCACGAACCCACCGCCCGAGATCTCCTACGACAATGCTGCGCCGGCTGTGCAGACCGTCGATCCGCCAGCGCCCGTCACCGTGGTTGAACTGCCGAGGCCGCTGCCGCTGCCCGGCCAGTTGCAGCGCGTGGAGCCTTCGCGGCGCGCACCCGAGCCGGCTGACCCGACCGCGCGGGTGAACCAGGCCAATGCCGCCGCGCGCATCCAGCCGGTGCGCGACGGTTTCATCAATTCGATGCAGGTCTATCCGTTCACGCAAGGCGCTCTCTATCAGGTCTATACGGCTGTCGGTCAGATCACCGACATCGCGCTCCAGCCTGGCGAGCAGCTCGTCGGCGCCGGTCCCGTCGCCGCCGGCGATACGGTGCGCTGGATCATCGGCGACACCGAAAGCGGATCGGGGCCGACGCGGCAAATCCATATCCTGGTGAAGCCCACGCGGGCCGACCTGATGACGAACCTCGTCATCAACACCAACCTGCGCACCTATCACATGGAGCTTCGCTCGACGGAGCGGACCTATATGGCCTCCGTCTCCTGGCAGTATCCGCAGGACCAGCTTATCGCGCTGCGCCGGCAAAACGCCGAGGCGCAAGCCGCCCAGCCGGTGGCGAGCGGGGTCGACCTCGCCAACGTCAACTTCCGCTATGCGATCGAAGGCGACCGCGCGCCGTGGCGGCCGCTGCGCGCCTTCGACGACGGCCGTCAGGTCTTCATCGAATTCCCGCGCGGCATCGTCCAGGGCGAGATGCCGCCGCTCTTCGTCGTTGGCCCCGAGGGCAATACCTCCGAACTGGTGAACTACCGCGTGCGCGGGCACCACATGATCGTCGACCGCCTCTTCGCCGCCGCCGAACTGCGCTTCGGCGCCGGCGACCGTCAGCGGCGCGTCCGCATCACCCGTACCGATGGGAGGCCAACCTCGTGAGCGAGAACCCGCCCCGGAAAGAGGAAGTGCCGGACGAAGACGCGCAGCCGCTGACCGGCGAGCCGGCCAGCGCCGCGCCGATGCGGCTGCGCGCAGAACCACCGCGTGTCACTCGGCTGTCGCGCAAGGTTCTCGCGGGCGTGGGTTTGGTCGCCAGTGTCGGCCTTGGGGGCGCCCTGATCTACGCCCTTCAGACCCGCGATGGAGGTCGGCCGAACGAAGAATTGTATTCGACGGAGAACCGCTCGACCGCGGACGGCCTGGCTGGCTTACCACGCGATTACAGCGGCGTGCCGCGCCTTGGTCCGCCTCTGCCGGGCGATCTCGGCCGGCCGATCGTTGGCGCTCAGGATCGTGGACAGCCTGTACCGACGCCCAACGTCAACACGCCGAATCCTGGCGTCAGTGCGGAGGAACAGCGGCGTCTCCAAGAAATCGAGACCGCCCGGACCAGTCGGCTGTTCCCCGGCACGGAGACCCGCGCCGGTGCGAGCGCGACAGCCCCAACCATCGCGCCGCCGCCAGCACCCGACCTTGCCAGCCTCGGTCTCGCGCCATCGCCATCGACACCTTCCGCGCAGGACCGCCAGAACGCCTTTCTCAACGCGGCGGCAGATCGCAGGACCGTAGCGCCGGATAGGGTTGCAGCGCCGGTCTCACCGAACATCCTGCAGGCCGGTGCGGTGATCTCCGCCGCACTGATTACCGGCATCCGTTCCGACCTTCCGGGCCAAATCACAGCTCAAGTCACGGAGAACATCTACGACAGCCCGACCGGCCGCATCCTTCTCGTTCCGCAGGGCACGCGTGTCATCGGCCAGTACGACAACAATGTGCAGTTCGGTCAAAGTCGCGTGCTGCTCGTTTGGAACCGGCTGATCCTCCCAAATGGACGCTCGATCGTGCTTGAGCGTCAGCCCGGCGCCGATGCCGAGGGCTTCGCTGGTTTGCAGGACGGCGTCGACTATCACTGGTGGGATCTCGCCAAGGCGGCCGGCCTCTCGACGCTGCTCAGCGTCGGCGCAGAACTGGCTGTGAACAACGAAGACCGGCTCTTGCGGGCCATTCGCAATGGCGGTCAGGACACGTTCAATCAAGCTGGGCAGGACATTGTCCGCCGCCAACTCAACATCGCGCCGACACTGACGATCAGACCAGGATTTCCCGTCCGCGTCATCGTCACTCGCGACATCGTACTCGAACCCTACGGAGGATGAGAATGGCGAGCCTGAAGCTTAGCGCGATCACCGACGATAAGCCTATCAAGGTGACGGTTGAACTGCCCGCGCAGCTCCACCGCGACCTATCCACTTATGCTCAGGCGCTGGCGCAAGAGGCGGGTCAGCCGGCTGTCGATCCGGTTCGCTTGATCGTCCCGATGCTCGAGCGCTTCATCTCTACCGACCGTGGATTTGCCAAATTCCGCCGCCAGGCGGCGGGCTAGGCTGCCGCGTGTCGTCGCCGGCGTCGGGTGAGGTTCTCCAGAGCCGGGTTGGTGCTGCTGTTGGACCAGATCACGCTCCAACAGAAGCGGTCCGCCGTTTGGACGGAGACGAGCTGCAAAGCCGGGTAGGTTGCGCCCAGCATCGACTTTGGCGCCAGCGTCAGCCTCGATTGATCATCTTATACAAGTCTGCTTCAACGTGCTAACAAATCCCCGAAGCAGAGGATTGGTATTTATATTCGACCACATCGCGCTCAGCGGAAGTTTTTCGTTACCATCACCCACCCTCACAAACGCGATGTCAGGATACTCTATGCCTGTTGTCGATTGCCCTGTAGGAACAACACCCATTCCCAAGCGAACAAGGTTAATAAGGTTTTCTCTGCCAACATTATGAAATTGAAAAGTAGGGCGAAAGCCAAATTCGGATAGCTTTCTTGTCAGCAGGTCCGTTGCTGCCTCACCGCGGCCATTCCGGCCAATAAGATATGTCTCACCTTTTATTTCGTTCCATTCCAGCCTTTCCCTAGATGCCAGGGGGTGTGTTATTGGCAGCGCGATGTACAGAGGTTCTTCGGAGATCGTGTACGTACCGCACCCCGCCACCTCAGGCCGTCCAGAAACAAACGCGAGATCTAAGTGCCCAGACATAACTCCGCGTATATTCTGGCTCTCATCTCCCTCGTGAATTTCTAATATCGCGTTAGGGCGTAACGAACGAAATCTAGATATCAGCTCAGGAATCACACCTTGAGACAAAGAAGAGCTGATCCCTAGCTTAATTTCCCATAGCAAAGCGCCGTCGAGTTTAACGCAAGACGCGACTTCATGGAGCTTGTCCGAGCTCACCTTCGCATCTTGCAAAAACCTCGATCCTGCTGGTGTGACTTTTACGCCTTGTGAGCTGCGTTCAAAAATGCGGAACCCGATTTTTCGCTCCAGAATCTGAATCCGCCGCGTCACAGTGGATTGGGACACACCCAAGAGCTCGGACGCTCGCCGGATACTCGATTGCTCAGATGCCAAGATCGCATACTTGAGGAACCTAAGATCTAGAAGAACGTCAGGCATATCCGCTAGCAACACGCTTTTGTGGTAACGAGAATCTCTTCCTAAATCAGGATCTCTTGACACTCCGCAACTTATAAACCTCGGCTTCCGCCGGAAACTTGCCTAGCCTCACATCTTCAGCATATTGAAATGCCGCTCGATCAATCAGTGTCCTTAGGTCGGCGTACCTGCGGACAAACTTTGGCGTCCAATCGAATAGCCCGAGCATGTCGTCGATCACCAGAACTTGCCCATCGCATTTGGGCGAGGCACCAATTCCAATAGTTGGTGCTTTGACGGTGGCGGTTATTTCATCCGCCAAATCGGGCGCGACTCCCTCAACGACGATAGCGAATGCGCCCGCCTCATCAACGGCGCGGGCTTCAGCCAAGACTCGCTCCCTCTCATCGGCTGTTTTCCCTTTCGCTTTGAACCCCCCGTCAATATTCGTGGCTTGAGGACGGAGGCCAACATGGCCCATAACCGGTATACCCCGCGACACCAGGAAGGCGATACTCTCTGCAACGCCATCTGCAGCCTCGACCTTTACAGCTTGGCAGCCCGTTTTTCTCATGACCTTGGATGCAGTCTTGAAAGCTTGGCTTGGTCCCCGTTCGTAGCTGCCAAACGGAAGATCTACGACGACGAGGGCGTGCTGGCTGCCGCGCATCACCGCCTGACCATGTAACACCATCATGTCGAGCGTAACCCCGACGGTGCTTGGGAGCCCATGGAGGACCATACCAACCGTGTCGCCTACAAGCAGAATATCGCAATGATGGTCGAGCAACTCAGCGACCGGTTTTGTGTAGGCCGTTAAGCAAACGATCTTCTCAGAGCCCTTTCGGGCTAATATACTAGGTACGGTGGTTCTACCGCTTTGAGTATGTGTTGACACGTCGCCCCTCCGACCAACTGTGGACAATGTTGCCTGACCTCCGTAGCGTTGAATCCCTTCGTAGTCCACTTACGCTCTGGAAGTGAACTATCTGATTGCGCCTGTGAGGCTCGTTCGAATTCGCGCATCGGGCTCTGCGCCAACCTACGGTCTTCCGACACGCCGACCCACCTCGCAGGGAGCAATCCTTAGATTTCTCCTGTAACCTGCTCCAGGCTGACGGGGGCTTCGGTCGGCAATCCTGAAGTCCGATTCTACGGCGTGCCTACCGTTGCTAACGGCGTGCAGATGCATCGAGGTAGGGCGCTTCCACATTCGCTGGACGAACGCCGTAGGCGTTAGCGCTTCTGACCACCTACTCCGGATCGCGGGCGGAGGCGGAGAGGCCTGCCAAGCAAGCGATGCGGTGATGAAGGCCATCTCATAGGGAGATGGCGCACCCATCAGGATTCGAACCTGAGGCCTCTACCTTCGGAGGGTAGCGCTCTATCCAGCTGAGCTATGGGTGCCTGTTGCTTACGCGGTGCTTACGCGGAAAATCTGTGAGTTGGAAGCTCTACCGACGTCCCCTGCAAGCCCTTGTAAATCAACTCCTTTTATTCATCTCTTTCCGACCATCACCCGTTGACAGCAGCCTTCGGAGGGCAGCGCTCTATCCAGCTGAGCTACGGGTGCCGGGGAGGGGATATCTGGATCACCCTGCCGAACGGGCGCAAGTTAGAGGAAAGAGTTCGCTATGACAATCCGGGGCGGCGGCTTGCCGCGATCCAGATGATAGGGGCCGCGCCCCGTCATATCCGGGGCCGTCCTTTGGCGTCGTCCCGCGCGCGCTGCCGCTCCGCGATGGTTTGCGGACTGAGCTTGGCGGAAACCGCGAATTCGCCTATAGCAGATTGCAAGTGTTCAAGAGCCTGGCCCCTCGCGGCGGAAGGCCCCACGCGAGAGTAGCGTTTCATGTCGGAGCCTCTGAGGCTTTCGCCCTTCGATCTTTTTATCGATCCGCTCCTCAATCTCCAGGATAGCCGCCTGCGTGCGCTCCACGCTTATTGGACGAGTAAACGCGCCGGACGGCCCATGCCAGCCCGTATCGACGTCAGCCCTGCCGATATTGTCAGCCACTTGCCGACCGTTTTCCTGATCGACGCGCTGCCGCCTGCCGTTTCCCCGGCGCATTTCCATGTGCGTCTCATGGGAACGGCGCTGAACGATCTTTTCGCCGGCGATTTCACGGGCCGGACGCTGGATCGCGGCCTGTCGGAGAAAGGCGCTTCGGCGCTGGCCAAAGTCCTCGGCATCGTCTGCGAGTTGCGCCGCCCGCTCAGGCTTCATGGCGCCGTGGAATTCCCCGCCGATAGCGCGACCACCGAAATCGAGGCGCTGTTTCTGCCGCTGTCGATTGCGGGCACGAAGGTCGAAATGGCGATGGGTGAGCTGGTGAAGCGCGCCTCAGCGTGACGAGGTAAGCTGCAGGAACACGTCTTCGAGATCAGATTCCTCGGTGGAAATATCGACGATCTCGACGCCGGACCTGCGCACACGATCGAGAATCTCCATCACGCTTGCCTCAAGCGGATTGTATTGGATGGAGAGCGCGCCGGACGGCGTGATCTCGGTGCGAAGACCGTCGATTGTTGCCATGACCGGCGAGACGGGCGATACCGTCCGTATAATGAGTTTCTTGTCCGTGATGCGCGCGAGCAGCTTCGGCGTCGGCTCGCAGGCGACCACATCGCCCTTGTCGATAATCGCGATGCGGTCGCAAAGGGCTTCCGCCTCTTCGAGATAATGCGTGGTCAGCACAATCGTCGTGCCCTTCGCATTGAGATCCTTTACATAGTCCCAGAGCTGCTTGCGCAATTCGATGTCGACGCCAGCCGTCGGCTCGTCGAGCACAAGCACCGGCGGATTGTGAACCATTGCCTTGGCGACAAGCAGGCGGCGCTTCATGCCGCCTGACAAGGTGCGGGCATAGGCGTCCGCCTTATCCTCAAGCCCCATCGCGGCGAGGATTTCCATGGTGCGGCGCTCGCGCTTTGGCACGCCGTAAAGCCCGGCTTGCAGGTCGAGCACTTCGGCAGGCGTGAAAAACGGATCGACGCTCAGTTCCTGCGGCACGACGCCGATGGATGCGCGGGCCTGGCGCGGATTGGCATCGATGTCGAAACCCCAGACCGAAACCGAGCCGGTGCTCTTCATGACGAGTCCGGCGAGAATATTGATGAAAGTCGATTTGCCGGCGCCGTTGGGCCCCAGCAGACCGAAGATCGAGCCTTGCGGAACGGCAAGATCGATTCCCTTCAGCGCTTCCTTTTCCGGCTGGCCACCTGCCGCACGATAAATCTTGCGCAGGTTACGGGCTTCGATGGCGTTGCGGCCCTCGGCCACGGGCAGGGGATCGGATGGCATAGGCGTTTCCGGGGTCAGGCGGCCGGCAAGTGTATGGGCCATTCGGCGGCTCTTCTGTAAAGTGCGGGCCTCAAGAGGCTGGCAGGTTTGGTAGCATCAGGCGGGGAACAGGGTCAAACTTGGGCCCTGCTGGGTGAATATAGGAAGGCGTAAGGCGTGGCGAAGAGCGAAACGGAAAAAAATGCGACCGAGGCGGCGCGGACAAGACCGCTCCGCAAGGGCGATCATCTCTTCCTCGTCGACGGCTCGGGCTATATTTTCCGCGCCTATCATGCCCTTCCGCCATTGACGCGCAAGTCGGACGGACTGCCTGTGGGTGCCGTCTCCGGCTTCTGCAACATGCTCTACAAGCTCATTGAAGACACGAAGGACGAATTCGAGCCGACCCATCTCGCCGTCATTTTCGACGCCTCGTCCAAAACCTTCCGCAACGACATCTATCCCCAATACAAGGCCCATCGGCCCGAGCCGCCGGAGGATTTGCGTCCGCAATTCTCGCTGGTGCGCGACGCGGTGCGCGCTTTCACCGTCCCCTCGATCGAGATGATCGGCTACGAGGCCGACGATCTCATCGCGACTTATGCCCGACTTGCGCGCGAAGCAGGCGCGCGCGTCACCATCGTCTCGTCCGACAAGGACCTGATGCAGCTTGTCACCGACGAAGTCGACATGCTCGACACGATGAAGATGAAGACGATCGATCGCGCAGGCGTGATCGAGAAATTCGGAGTGCCGCCGGAAAAAGTGATCGAGGTGCAGGCGCTCGCGGGCGACAGCGTGGATAATGTTCCCGGCGTCCCCGGCATCGGCCTCAAGACGGCGGCTGAACTCATCAACCAATATGGCAATCTCGAAGAGCTTCTCGCCCGCGCGCCTGAAATCAAGCAGCCCAAGCGCCGCGAAAACCTCATCAACTTCGCCGAGCAGGCGCGCATATCGAAGCGGCTCGTCACGCTCGACGAGAATGTCCCGATCGATGTGCCGGTCGAGGAGATGGGCATTCATGCACCCGATCCCGAACGCCTCATCGCCTTTCTGAAGGACATGGAATTTTCGACGCTGACGAAACGCGTCGCATCGAAGTCGGGTATCGATGCCGATGCAGTGGAGGCGTCGGGTGAGCATCCTGTAAAAGCGGCGGCTGCGAAGAAATCCACACCCGCAAATGACGTGGCGCCCAAACGCGGTGGCGTGCCGGGCGCGACGCGCTCCGATGTAAACCCGCCATTCGATGAGGCCAGACATATCGGCGTGACGACGCTTGAGGAACTTCATGCATGGGTCGCGCGCGCGCGCGAGGCCGGTGTGGTGGCAATCGACACGGAGACGGACAGCCTGGATCCGATGCAGGCGCGCCTCGTTGGTTTCTCGCTCAGCGTGATGCCGGGTGAAGCCTGTTATGTGCCTCTGCTGCATGGAAGCGGCGGCGGTCTCGATCTCGACAACAGCGCAGGCGCGACGCAACTCTCCACCAGAGATGCGCTGGCCGCCTTGAAGCCTCTCTTTGAGGACGCGTCAGTTGTGAAGATCGGTCAGAACATCAAATACGACCTGACCGTCTTTGCCCAACACGGCCTCACGCTTACCTCGTATGACGACACGATGCTCATGTCCTATGCGCTCGATGCGGGCCTTCACGGTCATGGCATGGATGAATTGTCCGAGCTGCATCTCGGGCATAAACCCATTTCATTCTCCGAGGTCGCGGGAACAGGCAAGGCTCAGATCACCTTCGATCAGGTGCCCGTGGAAAAAGCCATCGCTTATGCGGCGGAAGATGCCGATGTGACGCTGCGCCTCTGGCATGTGCTGAAGCCGCGCCTTGCCGCCGAGCATCGCTCCACCGTCTATGAAACGCTGGAACGTCCGCTCGTGCCGGTGCTGATGGACATGGAGCGTGCGGGCATCAAGGTCGATCGCAATGTGCTGGCGCGTCTCTCCGGCGACTTCGCGCAGAAGATGGCGGAATATGAAGACGACATTTATCGCCTCGCCGGTCACCGCTTCAACATCGCTTCGCCCAAACAGCTTGGCGAAATTCTCTATGACAAGATGGGTCATGAAGGCGGACGCAAGACCAAGACCGGCGCATGGTCGACGGATAGCGACGCGCTTGAGGCGCTCGCCGCGCAAGGCCATGATCTGCCGCAACGTGTGCTGGATTGGCGCGGCCTTGCCAAGCTGAAAAGCACTTACACCGACGCGCTGCCTGCCTTCATCCATCCCGAGACGGGCCGCGTCCACACCTCCTATTCGCTGGCTTCGACGACGACCGGACGTCTGTCGTCGAGCGATCCGAATCTGCAAAACATCCCCGTTCGCACTGAAGACGGGCGGAAGATTCGCACGGCCTTCGTCGCCGACAAGGGCAACAAGCTGATCTCCGCCGACTACAGCCAGATCGAATTGCGTCTGCTGGCTCACATTGCCGACATAGCCTCGCTCCGTCAGGCATTTGCCGACGGCCTCGACATTCATGCGATGACGGCATCCGAAATGTTCGGCGTGCCGGTCAATGGCATGGACCCGGCGGTTCGCCGCCGCGCCAAGGCGATCAATTTTGGTATCATCTATGGCATTTCGGCCTTCGGCCTCGCCAATCAGCTTGGCATTCCGCGCAGCGAGGCTGGCGAATATATCGATCGCTACTTCAAGCGCTTCCCCGGCATCCGCGCCTATATGGATGCGACGAAGGAAGTTGCGCATACCAAGGGCTATATCGAGACGATCTTCGGCCGCCGTGTCCATGTGCCTGCCATCAACTCGAAAAACCCGGCAGAGCGCAGCTTCATGGAGCGCGCCGCGATCAACGCGCCCATTCAGGGCTCGGCAGCGGATATCATTCGCCGCGCCATGATCCGCATGCCCGATGCGCTCGCAAAGGCGAAGCTCTCCGCGCGCATGTTGCTGCAGGTGCATGACGAATTGATTTTCGAGGTGCCCGACAATGAGGCGGAAAAGACCTGCGCGCTGGTTTCGCAGGTGATGATCGCCGCGCCGGAACCGGCCTTGAAGCTTTCCGTGCCGCTCGAAGTTGACGCCCGCGCAGCGATGAACTGGGATGAAGCACACTGAGAGTAGGGAGATTGCGCGCTTATTTGCCGCGCGCGTTTTGAAAGGGCTGGAGGCAACCTATCTGTAGTGCAGGCGTTTAATACCTGAAGAGGAGTACGCCATGTCAAAACAGGCTGATGCCAAGACGAAAAAGCTCGACGAGGAGTTGAGGGGGACTTTCCCTGCAAGCGATCCGCCGATCCTGAACAGCACAGTCGCTTCTCCGGCTGCGGATGCAAGGCGAGCAGAAGAGGCATCCGATCGCCTCGACCGTGAAGAGCGGGCGATCGACGAGACATTGCGGGATTCATTCCCCGCCAGCGATCCGCCCGCCTGGGTCAGCACTCACGCCGGCAAGCCCCGCAAGCAATGACGCCAACAAAAAAGCCCGGACGTTGCCGTCCGGGCTTTGCTGTGTGTTGCGCTGAAAATTATTCAGCGGCGGCCTTCGATGCGGGCGCCGCGGCGCGCACATCGGGGTCGACCTTGTCTTCGAACTTGGCGAAGTTCGCGATGAACATCTTCACCAGCTTCTGTGCCTGCGCGTCATAGGCGGCCTTGTCGGCCCAGGTGTCGCGCGGGTTCAGGATTTTCGTATCGACGCCCGGGGCGCTGATCGGAACCTGGAAACCGAAGTTCGGGTCGAGGCGGAATTCAACACCGGCAAGCGATCCATCGAGTGCAGCGGCGAGCAGGGCGCGCGTCGCCTTGATCGGCATGCGCGAGCCAGTGCCATATGCGCCGCCCGTCCAGCCCGTGTTCACGAGCCAGCAATCGACCTTGTGCTCGGCGATGAGCGAACGCAGCAGGTTGCCGTAATCCGTGGGGTGGCGCGACATGAACGGTCCGCCAAAGCAGGTCGAGAAGGTCGCTTCCGGCTCGGTCACGCCCTTTTCGGTACCGGCAACCTTCGCCGTGTAGCCCGACAGGAAGTGATACATGGCCTGGCTCGGCGTCAGCTTCGCGATGGGAGGCAGAACGCCGAAGGCATCGGCCGTCAGCATGATGATGTTCTTGGGGTGCGGCGCGCGGCCCGTGTCGCTCGCATTCGGAATGAACGAAAGCGGATAGGCGCCGCGGGAGTTTTCGGCAAGCGCCGCGCTGTCGAGATCGAGTTCGCGCGTATCGGGGTCCATCACGACGTTTTCGAGCACGGTGCCGAAACGCTTCGTGACGGCGTAGATTTCAGGCTCGGCTTCGGCCGAGAGCTTGATCATCTTCGCATAACAGCCGCCTTCGAAGTTGAAGACGCCGTTTTCCGACCAGCCGTGCTCGTCGTCGCCGATCAGCGTGCGGCTCGCAACAGCCGAAAGCGTCGTCTTGCCGGTGCCCGAAAGGCCGAAGAAAATTGCCGTGTCGCCTTCGGGGCCGACGTTTGCCGAGCAATGCATCGGCATGACGCGCTTGCCGGGCAGGTCGTAGTTCAGCATCGAGAAGACGGATTTCTTGATTTCGCCGGCATAGGAGGTGCCGCCGATCAGGACGATGCGCTTGTCGAAGTTGCAGGCGATGACGGTGCCGGTGCGCACGCCGTATTTCTCGGGGTCTGCCTCGAAGCTCGGCAGGTCGATGATCGTGAACTGCGGGAGGAAGTTCTCAAGCTCTTCGGCCGTGGGCTCGATGAGCAGGTTCTGGATGAAGAGCGAGTGCCAGGCATATTCGCTGAAGACGCGGGTGGCGAGACGATGGACCGGATCGGCGCCGCCAAAGAGATCCTGAACGAAAAGCTCACGGCCTTCGGCATGCTTGAGCATGTCTGCGTGAAGAAGATCGAAGGCTGCGGGCGTCATCGACTTGTTGTTATCCCACCACACGGTGTTCTCGGTGGTGGTGTCGCGGACGATGAACTTGTCCTTCGCGGAGCGGCCGGTGTGAACGCCGGTCTTGACCACGAACGGGCCGTTCGCGGCCACGTTGCCTTCACCACGTCGGATCGCTTCTTCGTAAAGCGCGGCGGGGCGGTAGTTCCAATGCGCGGCGGCCAGATGTTTGAAGCCGCTTTTGTCCACGCCATTTTTGCTGATGATAGGCCCGCTCTGTTTCACACCGTCTCTCCTTGGTCCTGTGCTCGAAGCGCATACTGTCCGAACTCGTCGGCAGTCTGGCGTGGGAAAATTCCCCATCTTCGGGGCCTTTATGTGGCCGCCGCTCGCCGCGCACTTCGTGTGACTGAATTCTTCCCGTTTCGGGTCCGTCCCGTTATCGGTCTGGAGCCGATCTTAACGCAACCCCCGCCCTCCCGGGAGAGGCCTCTTTATCCAAGGCCGGCACATTAGTTGCGCGTCCTTGGCAGCGCAACGGTGCGATGAGGGTCTTTCCGCAGGGGAGGGCGCTTCGCCGCACCCTGGCCGATCCCCGGGCGGGCGGATCAGCCCGGCGAGTGGCTATCCAGTGCCGGATCGTCGAGATTTTGCATCAGCGCCCGGTAAAATCCGACGGCTTCCCCAAGGGCTTTGACCCTGACGCGCTCATTTGTGGCGTGAAACCCGGCCAGTTCGTCCGCCGTGACCCGCAAGGGCACGAAACGGAAAACATTGTCGGTAAGCGGCAGGTAATGGCGGGAATCGGTGCCCGCAACGGTCAGGTTCGGGGCGATAAGGGCATCGGGGAAGCTTTCGGCCACGATCTTGTGCAGCAGTTCATAGGCTGGTCCCTTCATGTTGGAGACGCGCGACGCCTCGCGTGCGCCGGGCAGAACCTCGATCTTGACGTCCTTGTCGTCGACGGCATGGGTCACGTGCTCCACGACACCTTTCATGGTGTCGCGCGGATGAAGGCGGAAATTGATCACCCCCTCGGCCTCGGGCGGCAGCACGTTTTCCTTCACGCCCGCTTTCAGCATGGTCGGCGCGATGGTGGTCTGGATCTGCGCTGCCGTTCCGGGGTTTGTCTGCATGATCTGGGTGACCAGCGGCTTGAAAAGCCAGAGATTGGCGAAAACGAGCTTGCGCCCGAACGGCATGGCCGGGGCGAAGGCATCGAGCATGGCCCGCGTCGGCCCATCAATGGCGCTGTCGAAAGGCGCGTCGCCGACGCGCGTCATTGCGCCGATGAGCTTGCCCACAGCCGTATCTTCCTGATGCGGCGGCATCGAGGAATGGCCGCCCGCCGCATGGGCGGTAAGCTCGATCGTGAGGTAACCCTTTTCCGCTACCCCGATCAGCGCCACGGGCGTTGCGATGCCGCTCACGACGCCTTCCGTCATCATGCCGCCCTCATCGCTGACGAAGGCGAGTTTGACGCCGCGCGCGGCGAGCATCTCGGCAATCTTCTTGTTGCCTTCAAGGCCGCTGATTTCCTCGTCATGGCCGAAGGCGAACATGATGGTCCGTTTTGGCCGGAACCCCTGCGCCGCAAGGCTTTCCGCCGCTTCAAGCATGGCGATCAGCGATCCCTTGCAGTCAATCGCGCCGCGCCCCCAGACAAAGCCGTCGGCAACCTCGCCCGCGAAAGGCGCATGTGTCCATTGGCTCTCCGTGCCCGGCACCACGGGCACCACATCCATGTGAGACATGAGCAGAACCGGCTCGAGCTTCGGATCGCTGCCTTCCCATGTGAAAAGCAGGCTGTACCCGCTGACGATCTCGCGCGTCGTGCTGCGGCTGAAGGCGGGATAGCGCGAGGCGATGAACTCGCGAAAGGCGACCAATGCGGCGGCAGAGGCGCGTGTCTCCTCGCTATCGAGGCCGCGCTGGTAGGAAATTGTTTTAAGCCTGATCGCTTCGCTGAGACTTGAGGCCGCGCGCGCCGTCTCCTCCGCCGAGGCAGGTGCGCTGCGGGTGGCCGTGCTTGCCGGTGGCGGCAGGTCAAGCATCAGCGCCCGGCCAACCACAACGGCCGTCAGCACCACAAGGGCGCCGCCGATAGTCCCCAATATCGCCAATCCGGTCCGCTTCATCTTCGCTCCCCCTCTTATGCCGCCATTCCGGCCGCCCAAAATCTGCCATGCGCCCCGCTTTGGAGCCTGCCCTTTCCGGTCGTCCCGGCATTATGGGCACCAAGCATAGCGTGGTCTGCGCCAAGCGCTTATACTACCGCCACATTTTAGGCCAAAAGCGACCCTAAGCCTGTCCGCCGTGCGGCGATTGGCAGGAGCATGTGAATGCTTGAGGGATTGCGGATGGACGAGGCTGGAAAAAACGCTCTTCAAAAGGGTCGGGGGCAGATGCCAACCATCGCGCTGGTTGACGACGATCGCAATATTTTGACTTCGGTGAGCATGGCGCTCGAGGCCGAGGGCTATCATGTGCAGACATATACTGATGGCGCGGCGGCTCTGGCCGGCCTCACCATCAATCCGCCGGATGTTGCCGTTTTCGACATCAAGATGCCGCGCATGGATGGCATGGAGCTTTTGCGGCGTCTGCGGCAGAAGTCCGATCTGCCGGTGATTTTCCTGACCTCCAAGGATGATGAGATCGACGAACTCTTCGGCCTGAAGATGGGCGCCGACGATTACATCACGAAGCCCTTCTCCCAGCGTCTCCTCGTCGAGCGCGTGAAGGCGGTGCTGCGCCGCGTCGCGCCGAAGGTCGAAGGCGCATCGCCCGAAGGCGGCGCTGAGAAAATCGTGCTGGAGCGCGGGCCGCTGGTGCTCGATCCCGAGCGCCATTCCTGCACCTGGAACGGCAAGCCGGTTGTGCTGACCGTAACCGAATTCCTGATCCTGCAGGCGCTGGCGCAGCGTCCGGGCTATGTCAAAAGCCGCGACAGCCTGATGGACGCGGCCTATGACGATCAGGTCTATGTCGACGATCGCACCATCGATAGCCACATCAAGCGCCTGCGCAAGAAGTTCAAGGAAGTCGACGACGATTTCGACGCCATCGAGACACTTTACGGCGTCGGTTACCGCTACCGCGAAAGCTAGGCAGCGATGGCGAGTGTGACGGAGCAAGAGACATCAAGCGCTCCGTTCGCGGAGCGCGACGAGCAGGGCGCTTTGCATGAGCAGGGCGTTTCGGGCAAAGAGCGCATGGCAAGACACGCGCCTGAAAGCATCGCCATACGTCTCTCGCAAGCCCGTCGCATGATCGAGGCGCTGATCGCGCGTCTCTTTGCGGCCTTTCGCAGCTTTCTCCTGCGTGGTCGATTTTCAAGTCTCACGCGCCGCATTGTCGTTTTCAACGTTGTCGGCCTTTGCGTGCTCGTCAGCGGCGTTCTCTATCTCAACCAGTTCCGCGAAGGCCTGATCGACGCGCGCCGCCAGAGCCTGTTGACGCAAGCGGAAATCATTGCCGGTGCAATCGCCGAAAGCGCTACATCGGCACAGGAAGCCCAGCTCATCGATCCGCTGGAGCGCAGGCGCGGCAAGCCGCTGGATATTCGCCCCTTGCGCCCGATGCTCGGCGATGCGCGCGGCGACATGGACGACGAAACGGCCGAAAACGAACTGCCGATCATTCCTGAAAACGCTGCGCCGATCTTGCGCCGTCTCGTTCTGCCGACGCAGACGCGCGCGCGTCTCTATGACAAGGACGGCTGGCTCATTCTGGATTCGCGCCAGCTGACGGCATCGAGCCAGATCGTCGCCTTCGAATTGCCGCCGCCTGCAGGAACGGACAGGCGCGGCCCGCTTGGCCGAATTGCCGATAGCCTGCTGGGGCTTCTGCCCGGTCGCGATCTTGAGCGCTATCGTGAGGCGGGCAGTCAGAACGGCTCGATTTACAGCGAAGTCTCACGCGCTTTGACCGGGCTGCCCTCGAGCATGGAGCGCGTGAACGATCGCGGCGAGTTGATCGTGTCGGTTGCCGTGCCGATCCAGCGTTATCGCGCCGTGCTCGGCACGCTGATGCTATCGACGCAAGGGGGCGACATTGACGCGATCGTCCGCGCCGAACGCCTCGCCATCGTGCAGGTCTTCCTCGTTGCGCTCGGCGTCACGATCCTTCTGTCGGTCGTGCTGGCCGGAACCATCGCGGAGCCGGTGCGCCGCCTTGCCGAATCCGCTGAAATTGTCCGTCGTGGGAAAACGCGCCGCGCGCAGATACCGGACTTCACCACAAGGCGCGACGAGATCGGCGAATTGTCCGGCGCTCTGCGCGACATGACCAACGCGCTCTACAGTCGCATGGATGCCATCGAGAGTTTTGCCGCCGACGTTTCGCATGAGCTGAAAAATCCGCTCACCTCGCTGCGCAGCGCCATCGAAACCTTTTCGCTGGCCAAGGACGAGAAATCCAAGACCCGTCTGATGGAAATCATTCAGGACGATGTGCGCCGCATCGATCGCCTGATCAGCGATATTTCAAATGCCTCGCGCCTCGATGCGGAACTGTCGCGCGAAGAGATGGAAGAAGTGAACGTCGCCACGCTTCTCGAAACCGTCTGCGATCTCTTCACGCAAACGGGCGTCTCGGGGTCTGCCGAGGTCAAGCTTGAGATCGATATGGGATCGCTCGGTCGCGAGGGCATGGTGGTCAAGGGTTTCGACATGCGCCTCGGGCAGGTCATGCGCAACCTGATCGACAATGCCTTATCCTTCAGCCCGCCCGGCGGCACCGTCTATGTTCTGGCGCGGCGCGAACCGGGCCGCATCGTCATCACGGTTGAGGACGAAGGCCCCGGCATTTCACCCGACAATATGGAGCGCATCTTCGACCGCTTCCATACGGATCGGCCCGACAGCTTCGGCGAGCATTCCGGGCTCGGCCTCGCCATTTCCGAGCAGATTGTCGAAGCGCATGGCGGCCGGATCCGGGCGGAAAACCGGGACGCTTATGGCACCGTTCTTGGCGCGCGTTTCACCGTCGAATTGCCAGCACCGGCTCACACATGACCACGCCGACCTTCGTTCACGGCACCTGCGTTGCGCTTGGTGGCAAGGGCGTGCTGCTGCGCGGCCGCTCCGGCACCGGGAAATCCGATCTCGCCTTTCGCCTGATCCGCGGCCGTGGCGACGCCCGCCTCGTTGCCGACGATCAGGTGGGGCTCGTCAATGAAGCCGGACGGCTTGTCGCCAGGGCGCCGGCGGCGCTGGCAGGGCTTCTGGAGCTGCGTGGCCTCGGCCTTGTCACAATGCCGACCGTCTCCCACATAGAAGTGGCGATTATTGTGGATCTCGTCCCCCGCGACGACGTGCCGCGCCTGCCGGAACCTCAGTTTGCACGGCTTTGCGGCGTTGAATTGCCTTTGCTGGCGCTGCACGGGTTTGACCTGACAGCCGTGGACAAGGTAGGTCTCGCGCTCGATTTGATCCCCGGCAGGGGTTTCCCCGGCGATGATGGGCGCCTCGGCGACGGCGCTTGAGCCCTGGCGGAATTATGGTTTCCCGCGTGCTTGTTTCGGTATGCCTTTGGAGGCACCATACGGCGCTTCCCGCGGGGGCGCGGATCGGCGGTCTTGTTATGTATAGGGACGGCCAAGAGGGTAGTGGATGATCGGACTAGTACTCGTAACGCACGGCGCCTTGGCCAGCCAGTTTGTCGCGGCCATGGAACATGTCGTCGGTGCGCAAGCTCAGGTTTCCGCGATCTGCATCGGACCCGATGACGATATGGAACAGCGCCGCAAGGATATCCTTGGCGCGGTGGCCAGCGTCGACAAGGGCGATGGCGTCATTCTGCTCACCGACATGTTCGGCGGCACGCCCTCGAACCTCGCAATCTCCGTCATGGACAAGGCGAGGGTTGAAGTGATCGCGGGCGTCAATCTGCCCATGCTCATCAAGCTTGCCAGCGTTCGCGACACGGTCGATCTCGGCAGGGCAGTCGATCTCGCGCAGGAATCGGGCCGCAAATACATCTCCATCGCAAGCCGCGTGCTCGCGGGCGACGGGGCCTGATTGAATGGCGCCAAGTCGTCTCCTGAATATCGTCAATAGTCGCGGCCTGCACGCGCGCGCCTCGGCGAAATTCGTTCAGTGCGCGGAGAAATTCAAGGCCGACGTCAAAGTGTCGAAGGACGGAAATTCCGTTTCCGGCACCTCGATTATGGGCCTGATGATGCTTGCCGCCGCGCCCGGCTGCTGCATTCTGATCGAAGCGCAGGGCGAAGACGCGGACGCCGCCCTGAATGCGCTGGAAGCCCTTGTCTCCGATGGATTTGGCGAGCGGGACTGAGCCTTATCCGGTTGCGGCGCTTTTGCAGCCCGGCTTTTGCCAAACAACGATATAAACATTTCTTTATATCTGCCTTGCTCGCGGCTCTGCCCGCTGGTATAAGGCCCGAAACTCGGCGCGCTCGCCTTGCGCACGCGCCCTTGCGCCCATCCCACAAGGAGCCCCGTTTTATGAGCAATGATTACGTCATCAAAGACATCAACCTCGCGGATTGGGGCCGCAAGGAAATTGACATCGCCGAGACCGAAATGCCCGGCCTCATGTCGACCCGCGCCGAATTCGGCAAGGCGCAGCCGCTGAAGGGCGCGCGCATCGCCGGTTCGCTCCACATGACCATCCAGACCGCCGTGCTGATCGAGACGCTGGCCGACCTTGGCGCCGATATTCGCTGGGCGTCCTGCAACATCTATTCGACGCAGGACCATGCCGCTGCTGCCATCGCTGCGCGCGGCATCCCCGTTTTCGCCATCAAGGGCGAGAGCCTCGAAGATTATTGGGAATATACCCACCGCATTTTCGAATGGGCCGATGGCGGCGCACCGAACATGATTCTCGACGATGGCGGCGACGCGACGCTGCTCATCCATCTTGGCCTGCGCGCTGAAGGCGGCGATGTCGCCTTCCTCGAAACGGCCTCGAACGAAGAAGAAGAAATCCTTTACGCGTCGATCAAGCGTCGCCTGAAGCACAAACCCGGCTGGTACGGCGTGATCGCGAAAAGCGTGCGCGGCGTCACCGAAGAAACGACGACCGGCGTGCATCGCCTTTACGAAATGCAGAAGAAGGGCACGCTTCTCTGGCCCGCAATCAACGTCAATGACAGCGTGACGAAGTCGAAGTTCGACAATCTCTATGGCTGCCGTGAATCGCTGGTCGACGGCATCCGCCGCGCCACCGACGTGATGATGTCGGGCAAGGTCGGCGTCGTTGCAGGCTTCGGCGACGTGGGCAAGGGCTCCGCCGCTTCGCTCCGCAACGCAGGTGCGCGCGTCATCGTTACTGAAATCGATCCGATCTGCGCGCTGCAGGCCGCGATGGAAGGTTATGAAGTGACGACGATGGAAGAAGCCGCACCGCGTGGCGACATCTTCGTGACGACGACAGGCAACATCGACGTCATCACCGTCGACCATATGCGCGCGATGAAAGATCGCGCCATCGTCTGCAACATCGGCCATTTTGACAGCGAAATTCAGGTCGGCGCCCTGAAGAACCTGAAGTGGCACAATGTGAAGCCGCAGGTCGATGAGATCGAATTCACCGACGGCAAGCGCATCCTGCTGCTCGCCGAAGGCCGCCTCGTCAATCTCGGCTGCGGCACGGGCCATCCGAGCTTCGTCATGTCGGCATCCTTCACCAACCAGACGCTTGCCCAGATCGAGCTTTGGACGAAGCCCGGCGAGTACAAGAAGGAAGTCTATACGCTTCCCAAGCACCTCGACGAAAAGGTCGCGATGCTTCATCTGGCCAAGATCGGCGTCAAGCTGACCAAGCTCTCCGACAAGCAGGCGGCCTATATCGGCGTGAGCCAGGACGGTCCGTTCAAGGGCGACCAGTACCGCTACTGAGGTCCGTCTTCGGTCAAAAACCTCTCATCTGTGCAAAAAGGCCCGGTCCAATCCGGGCCTTTTTCATGGCCGCTATCGGTCCTTTTTCACGACACTGTAAAACTTCATGTAGTATCTGTGGTTGCGAGGCTGATTTGCGACGCCGCCGCGTCTCGGGGGCGAGGGGAATATGATCGACAAGTGGATGCCGCCGAAGCGAAAGCTCGGAAGGCGGGGGATGAGTCTGCCGGGGGTGAGCGCTATGTCTGCGCTCGCGCTGGGCCTTTCCGCGCGCGTCGCTTTCGCCGATTCCGGACTTGGGCAAACCCTTCCTGAAAGCCTCCCCAAGGCGCTGACGACGCTTGGCGTTTCGCCTGCCGCCGCCGCGCCGACAGTCAGCCTTTACCTGCTCGGCGCGCTCGGCGTTGCCGCTTTCGGCGTGACCCTTGCCGCCATGGGCATGCGTGCCGCGCGTCGTGCCCGCAATGTGGCGCTTGAGCGCGAACGCGATCTCTCAAGTGTCGAAGCCCGCCTTCATGCGGCGGAATCGATTCTCGCCGCCGAACCCGATGCCGTCTTCATCTGGACGCCGGAAAGCTTGCGCGCCGCGCCCGGCACCTTCCAGTCGCGCCCGCGCATTGTCGGCTCGACGGCGACACTCGTTGACCCCGCCTCGGGCGATCTCGACTTCGCCTATCTGCTGACGCGCCTTGAGCCGGAAAATGCCGGACGCCTCAACACGGCGGTGCAGCGCCTGCGCACACGCGGCGCGCGCTTCTCCCTTCATGTGCAATCGATCGATGGCCGCACCTTTGAGGCCGAAGGCCGCCCGGCGGGGGCGCTTGCCGTGCTCTGGCTGCGCGATGTCACGGGTGAGCGCGCCGAAGTGAGCCGCCTGATGGAGCGCTTGCGTCAGGCGGAAGCCGGTCGCGCCCGCTTTGAAGAACATGTGATGACGGCGCCCTTTCCAGCCTGGCGTCGCAATGAGGATGGCAGGCTTTCCTGGGTCAACGAGGCCTATGCGCGGGCCGTCGATGCGATCTCTCCGGAAGACGCCGTTGTGCGCGGCCTCGAGCTTTTGAACGAGGAAGTCCTGTCGACGCTGCGCCGCCGGCTTTTCGACCGGGCGCGGGCGAACGAGCGCACACATGCAATCATGGCGGGCGAACGCCGCGCCATCGAGGTTTTCGAGCAGCGCGTTGCGGGCGGGCTTGCGGGCGTCGCCGTCGATGTCTCGGCGCTGGATGCGGCAGAGGCGGAACTGAACCGCCATGTCGAAAGCCATGCGGCAACGCTTGACCGCGTGACAACGGCGGTCGCGATTTGCGGGCCGGACAAGAGGCTCAAATTCCGCAATCGCGCTTTTGAAATCCTCTGGGGCCTCGATCCGTCATGGCTCGATACGGAACCGACAGACGGCGAAATTCTCGATCAGTTGCGCGCCCAGCGCCGTTTGCCCGAGCAATCGAATTTCCAGCTCTGGAAACAGGGGCGTATGGAACTCTACACCTCGCCCACGCCGGTCGAGGAATATTGGCATTTGCCCGACGGGCGCATCATCAAGCTTCTGGGTCAGGCTCATCCGTTCGGCGGCGTGATCTATCTTTATGAGAACGTCACCGAGCAGCTCAATCTTGCCAGTTCCTACAACACGCTTGCCCGCGTGCAGCGCGAAACGATCGATCATCTTTATGAAGGCGTGGCGGTCTTCGGCTCCGATGGCCGTCTGAAACTGTCAAATCCGGCTTTCGCTCGCATCTGGAATCTCGCGCCTGATGCGCTTGAAGGCGAGCCGCATGTGAATGCCATCGCCGAGGCGACGCGGGCGCTTTATGGCGACGAAGCGCAAGCTGCTGCCTTCAAGGCGCGCATCACCAATGATGCCGGTGCGCGCGCCCAATCGACCGGACGGTTGGACCGCCCCGACGGGACGGTCATCGACTATGCCATTGTGCCGCTGCCTGATGGTGCGAGCCTCATCACTTATGTCGATGTGACGGATTCGATCCGCATGGAATTTGCGCTGCGTGAGCGCAATGACGCGCTTGAAACGGCGGATCGTCTGAAGTCTGAATTCATCAGCCACGTCTCCTATCAATTGCGCACACCGCTGACGAATATTCTGGGCTTCGGCGAAATCCTTGAAACCGAAATGTTCGGCGATCTCAACCCCAAGCAGCACGAATATACGCAAGGCATTCTGGAATCGTCGGACACGCTGCTCGAAATCGTCAACGATATCCTCGATCTCGCCGTCATCGAAGCGGGCGCCATGACGCTTGATCTTTCCGATGTCGAGATTTCCGAAGTCGTGCATTCGGCGGAACAATTTGCGCTTTATCCGTCGCAGAAAAATCGTGTCGTGCTGAAGGTCGAATGCCGCGACGGCATGGGTTCGGTGCGAGCCGATGAAAAGCGCATCAAGCAGATCATGATCAATCTTCTGTCGAACGCGCTCGCCTTTACGAGTCCCGGCGACACGATCACAATCGGCGCGCGCCTGCTTGAAAACACCGTGCAGCTCTATGTCGCCGATACGGGCGTTGGTATTAAGCCGGAATTTCAGGCAACCGTTTTCGATCGCTTCGAAGCACATCCCGACACGGATCGCCGTCGCGGCGCCGGTCTTGGCCTCAGTCTTGTGCGCTCCTTCGTCGAGTTGCATGGCGGCTGGGTCACGCTGGAATCCGCGCCCGATCTGGGTACCTGCGTCACCTGCCATCTGCCGGTGCGGGCAACGCTCGCCCAGCCTGCTGCACCCAAATTGGATGGCGAGCCGGTCCCCGCTTTACGGGTCGGCGCCGACGAGCTTCGCTGACGCCTTATCCCTTCATTCTTGACTCGAGCTATTTCGAGGCGTATCGATTTCGACCTTCGCGTGCCATTTAGGCTGCGACCAGAGCGAGTGGATTCCATGACCGACGCTTCGAACATTGCAGGACACGTGCCGACAGGCGCTGTCGGCATGTCGTGCGTATCGATCGCTCGCGAGGAAAACGCGGACTAGAAACGTCCGTAAAGATCCGATGGATCCACCCTCCCGAGCCTGGCGAATGCTCCGGAGGGTTTTTTGTGCCCGTTTTCCTCCGCTGCCGTTCCCGGGCTTCGAGACAAGAAAAAGCTCCGGTCATGACTGAAATTCTCGACGCTACATCCATAAAAGTTCCCTTTGAGGAAGCTCCCCTGCCGCCCGCCGAACCCGTGCGCCACTTCATTGTGGAAGCGCGCGAACTGGCGCGGCTTGCCGGTCCCATCGTTATCACGCAGCTTGCGCAAATGGGCGTCGGCACCATCGACGTGCTGCTGCTCGGCGCTTACTCCAAGGACGCGCTGGCGGCCTCCGCGCTGGGCCTGAGCCTCTATTACGCCATGTGGGTTCTCGCCATGGGGCCCGCCATCGCCGTGTCGCCGATGATTGCGCATATTCTGGGTGCGCAGCATTCCGACACGAGCGGTATCCGCAAGAGCGTACGCATGGCCTTCTGGGTCATCTTGTTGATGATGCCCTTCCAGATCGCCTTCCTGTGGTACGCGGGCGACATGCTGGCCGCCATCGGTCAGCCCGAAAAGCTTGCTGCCGATGCGGGCCTTTTCGTGCGCGCATTGGCGGTGGGCTTCGTCTTCACCGCGCTCTTCAATGTGTTGCGCGGCTACGCGACCTCCCTCAGCCGTCCCAACGCGCCGTTGATCGTCATGGGTCTCATGATCCTCTTCAATGCGGGGCTCGCCTATGCGCTCATCTTCGGCCATTTCGGCTTTCCGCGCATGGGACTGCTTGGCGCCGGCATCGCCAGTGCTGCTTCGTTTGCCTTCAGCTTCTTTGCCATGCTCGCCATTATTTTCATGACGCCGGATCTTGCGCGCTATCGCATCTTTCATCGTTTCATGGATTTCGACTGGGCGGTCTGCAAGGAGGTATTGCGGCTCGGCATGCCGATCAGCCTCACGATCATTTTCGAGGCCATGTTCTTCAATGCGGGCACGATGATCATGGGCTATTTCGGCACCGACAGCGTTGCCGCGCATCAGGTGGCGCTCAACGTCGTGGCGCTGTGCTTCATGGTGCCTTTGGGCGTGGCAACCGCCGCCACCGTGCGCATCGGCCTTGCGGCAGGTGCGGAAGACAGGCCGCGCGTCCGCCGTGCAGGCGTCGCGGCCATGGCGATGAGCCTCGCCTTCATGTTGCTGATGGGCATAGTGCTCTTCGTCTTCGCACCGCGCATCATCGGCTTTTATGTCGATCCGCATAACCCGGACAATGCGGGCGTCATTGCCAATGCGGTCCTCTTCCTGCGCATCGGTGCCGCATTCCAGATATTCGATACGATGCAGGTCGTCGCATCGCTGAGCTTGCGCGGATTGAAGGATGCGAACGGCCCGATGTGGATTGCGGGCGGCAGCTATTGGCTTATCGGCTTTCCGCTGGCGCTACTCCTTGCCTTTCATTTCCAGTTGCAGGGCATGGGCGTCTGGATCGCTTTCGTCATTTCGCTGGCCATTGCGGGTTTTGCCATGTGCTGGCGTTTTGTCCGCCTGTCGGACATGCACCTCACTATGCGAAGGCAGAAATCGAGCTAGACTGATCCCCTCACTACGAGGAGGCTGCGATGCTTGAGCGTGTGATAGAGCAAAGACGGCGCGATCTGGGCGGCGGCTTCGAAGTCGGGCGCGTGCTTCCGGTCGCCCAGCGCCGCATGGTCGGGCCGTTCATCTTCTTCGATCACATGGGCCCAATGAGGTTCGAGCCCGGCATTCCCAAAAGCCTCGATGTGCGACCGCATCCCCATATCGGTCTCTCGACCGTCACTTATCTTTTTGACGGCGAGATCATGCATCGCGACAGCATCGGCTCGGAAATTGCGATCCGTCCGGGCGAAGTGAACTGGATGACTGCAGGTCGCGGCATCACGCATTCAGAGCGGCTTGAACATGCGCGCGAAGTCGGCGACACGATTCACGGCATCCAGTCCTGGGTGGCGCTTCCCGATGGCGAGGAGGAGGTCGACCCCACCTTCACGCATTATGGTGCGGCCGATCTGCCCATCCATGAGGATAAGAATATCTGGATGCGCCTTGTTGCGGGCCGGGCATATGGAATGACGTCGAGCGTCAAAACCCATTCGCCGATGTTTTATGCCCATTGCCTTCTGCAACCCGGCGCAACGCTCGAACTCCCCGCCGACTTTCCCGAACGCGCTGCCTATGTGGTGACAGGTGCAGTCGAGGCGGAAGGGCAGCGCATCGAGGCGGGGCGCATGGCGGTTTTCTCGTCCGGCGACGCGCCGGTCATCAAGGCGCTCGCATCCTCCATCGTCATGGTGCTGGGCGGCGAGCCCATCGGCCAGCGTTTCATCGACTGGAACTTCGTTTCCTCATCGAAAGAGCGCATCGAGCAGGCAAAGGCAGATTGGCGCGCAGGCCGCATGAAATTGCCCGACCTCGACCATGACGATTTCGTGCCGCTGCCTGAATAGGCTGCGCGAGTTGCCTACTTCTCGGCTATCGCCTTGAGGTTTGCGAGCCCTTCCGTCATCTGATCGCCGACCATTTTGTCCATGTTGAAGATCACATGCATGATCTTGTGCTGGAAATATACGGGCCCGTGCATCGACCACGTTACTGTCGTCGCATCGCCTTGTGGAACAAGCGTGAATTCCACAATGTTGTGCGCTTCGAAGGGCTTCTTGAAATCGAGATTGATGGAGATTTTTTCGTTCGGAATCGACTCGACGATCTCCATGCGCCCGATACCGGCATTGCCGTTGCCCTCCCAGGCATAGGCAGCGCCGGCACCCGATGCCGGTCCCTCATAGCTGCGCTTCATCGCCGGATCGAGTTTCTCGTAAGGCGACCAGGTACCGAAGGCATGAAAGTCGTTAATGAGGGGATAGATTTTATCCGGCGCCGCATTGATCGTCGCCGAGCGCTCGACACGAAACGTGTCCGGCTTCAGCGCCGCCAGAATGAGGATGGTCACGACGGCAGCGACGATCAGAATGCCGACGATGATGGAAATAGTTTTCAGCACGATCAGCCCCTTCGCTTTGATTGAGGTAATGTGGGTTCAGGCGGTCTTCTCGTAAATCACCATCCACGGCAGGCCGAACTGATCGGTGACCATGCCGAAGCGATGCGCGAAGAAGGTCTCCGTCAGCGGCTGCCGCACTTCGCCATTGACGGACAGTGCCTTGAACACACGCTCAGCCTCCGCCGTATTGGGAACGTTGAACGTGATGTTGAAGCCCTGCATCGGTACGGGCGTTTGCACGGAAGGCGGATTGTCCGAACCCATAAGCGTGAAATCGCCGATGGCGAGCCGCGTATGGATAATGAGATCGCGCGTCGCGTCGGTGAGGCTCATCTCGCCCGGTGCTTCGCCATAGGTCATCGACATCGCAATCTTGCCGCCCAGATGCTTCTGGTAATAGGCGAAGGCCTGTTTGCAATTGCCGTTGAAATGCAGATAAGCGCTGAATTGCATGATGTCCTCCCGTGAATGCATTGACAGGTAAGCGTCAGAGGCGCGCGAGATATTCTCCAAGATGCACGAGCACCTGCGTCCAGCCGTCACGTTGCTGCTCGGCGCTGTGCATATCCTCAAGCGTCAGCACCAGTGTCAGCCTGGTCTTGCCCTCACTCTCGGCGAGGTCGATGGAGACGGGTCGTCCGTCGCCGACGGTGAAGACAATCCGCGAATAGGGCGTCACTTCGTCGTAAACACCCTCGAAGGTGAAATCGTTCTTTCCGTCAGGCGAGCCGTAGCCGATGCGGAACGTGCCGCCCTTGCGCCCGTCGGATTCCGCAAACGGCGTCGTCCAGTCGCTCGATCCCCTGTGCCAGTTGATGAGATGCTTCGGGTCGAGCCATGCCTCGAATACCAGCTTGCGCGGTGCGTCGAAGGTGCGAGTGATGGTGATGGTTTTCATCTCGGTCACTTGTCTCACTCTCCCTGGATATTCTGGGCATATCCGGCCATGTAGGCGCCAAGCCGGTCGAGGCACTGGTTCCAGCCGGTCGTCTGCGATGCATGTGCCGTGAGATCTTTCAGGATCGCCTTATGGAAGGTGAGCGTGGTCTTGCCTGCGCTTTCGGCAAGCTTGATCGTTATCAGCGTTTCATGATTGGGCGAGTCATGGCCTTCTTCCCAGATATGGGTGAAGACCAGTCGCTCCGGCGCGACGATCTCGCGATAGACGCCATGCATCGCGTAATCCCTGCCTTCCGGCGAACGAATACCGATGCGCCATTTGCCGCCTACACGCAGATCAAGCGCAACATGCGGCACGGTGAAGTTGTTCGGCCCGAACCAGCGCGCAAGATGCTGCGGGTCGGTCCATGCCTTGAAGACGAGAGTGCGCGGCGCAGCGAGAACGCGCCGGATAAAAATCTCACCGCCGGTGGCTTCGGCGCTCGCGCTAGGATTTGCGGACACGCTTCTTCTCCGTGGCCTTTGCTTTCGTCTTTTTCGGTGTCTCTGCCGCCTGCAGCTCTTGCAGATATTCCTCAAGTCGATCGAGGCGCGCGTTCCAGAGGCGACGATACTCTTCGAGCCAATCGTCGACCTCCTTGAGCGCCTCCGGCTCAATCCGGCAGGGCCGCCATTGCGCCTCGCGGCCACGCGCAATCAGCCCTGCGCGCTCCAGCACTTTCAGGTGCTTCGAGACGGCCGGTAGACTCATTTTAAAAGGCTCGGCAAGCTCCGTAACAGAGGTTTCGCCAAGTGCGAGCCGGGCAAGGATTGCACGGCGCGTCGGATCGGCAAGAGCTGAAAACTTGACACTTAAATGATCGGATGACATTTATAAAAACCAATTGGTTAAATAACCTTATGGTTTAATACAAGATTCAACAGGTGCGGTCAAGGCGGCACGCGCCGGAGCCCGAAAGCATGAGCCTCAACGCAAGGAAATTTCCATGTCCCTGACGCTGCATATGCATCCGCTCTCCTCGTTTTGTCACAAGGCGCTGATCGCGCTTTACGAAAACGACACGCCATTCGAAATATGTTTCATCGATCTGGGGGATGATGCGTCGGCAACGGCATTCAAGGCGCTATGGCCAATCGGCAAGATGCCGGTGCTGCGTGACGAGGCGCGCAATCAAACAATCCCCGAGACGACGATCATCATTGAATATCTGCAGAGCCACTATCCCGGTCGCATAAAATTTATCCCCGATGATCGCGAACTTGCGCTGCAGACACGTCTGAGCGACCGCTTCTACGATCTCTATGTTCAGCAGCCCATGCAGAAGATCGTCACGGACAATATCCGACCGGCGGGCGCGAACGATCCGCACGGCGTTGCGGAGGCGCGGGCCTTGCTGCGGACGGCATGCGATCTTGTTGAGCGCGATATGGCGACGCGCATCTGGGCGGTCGGCGATGCCTTCAGTCTTGCCGATTGTGCCGCCGCACCTGCGCTGTTTTATGCGGACAAGGTGGCGCCGCTCGCTCAAGACCATCCAAATGCTGCGCGGTATCTCGATCGGCTGATGGCGCGGCCATCATTTGCGCGCGTGCTTGACGAAGCCAAGCCCTATTTCGCCATGTTCCCCGGCTAGTTCAACGGCCTCCTCCACCTGATAAATCTGTGAACGGAACAAGACATGAC
>NZ_JBASBH010000066.1:0-21692 GCF_049651025.1 Parvibaculum sp.
GGCACTTGCGCATCATGATGCAGCCTGCCGCGATCAGCGGCGCGGTGGCAAAGCCGAACTCGTCAGCGCCGAGAAGGGCGCCGATGATGACATCGCGACCCGTGCGCAACCCGCCATCGACCTGCACGGTGATGCGGCTGCGCAACCGGTTCATCACCAGCGTCTGGTGCGTTTCGGCAAGGCCGATTTCCCAGGGGCTGCCGGCATGCTTGATCGAGGTAAGCGGGGAGGCACCCGTGCCGCCTTCAAAGCCTGAAATGGTGACGTGATCGGCGCGCGCCTTCGAAACGCCGGCGGCAACCGTGCCGACGCCGACTTCGGAGACGAGCTTCACGCTCACGAGCCCGTCGGGGTTCGTGTTCTTCAGGTCGAAGATCAACTGGGCCAGGTCTTCGATCGAATAGATGTCGTGATGCGGGGGCGGGGAGATGAGGCCCACGCCCGGCGTCGAGTGGCGCACCTTGGCGATGGTCGCGTCGACCTTATGGCCGGGCAATTGTCCGCCTTCGCCGGGCTTTGCGCCCTGCGCCATCTTGATCTGCATCATGTCGGAGTTGACGAGATATTCCGTCGTCACGCCGAAACGCCCGGAAGCGACCTGTTTGATGGCCGAGCGCATCGAGTCGCCATTGGCCATTGGCGTGAAGCGGTCCACTTCCTCGCCGCCTTCGCCCGTGTTCGAACGGCCGCCGATGCGGTTCATCGCAATGGCGAGCGTCGTATGCGCTTCGCGGCTGATGGAGCCATAGGACATGGCGCCGGTTGCGAAACGCTTGACGATGTCGACAGCCGGTTCCACCTCGTCAATCGACACAGGCTTGCGGCCGTCTTCTTCCGCAGTCTTGATGTCGAAGAGGCCGCGGATCGTCAGCAGGCGCTCGCCCTGTTCGTTGATGCGCTTTGCAAACTCGCGATACTTGTCCTGGCTGTTGCCGCGCACGGCATGTTGCAGGTCGCGCACCGAGTCTGCCGTCCATGCATGTTCTTCACCGCGGAAACGGAAGGCATATTCGCCGCCGACTTCGAGCGCGTTCTTCAGGACGGGCGCGTTGCTGAAGGCGAGGTGGTGGCGACGGAAGTTTTCTTCCGCAATCTCCGCACAGCCCACGCCTTCGATGGGCGTTGCCGTGCCGGTGAAATACTTCTTCACGAATTCGGAGTTGAGGCCGATCGCGTCGAAGATCTGCGCGCCGCAATAGGACTGATAGGTGGAGATGCCCATCTTGGACATGACCTTGAGCAAGCCCTTGTCGACTGCCTTGATGAAGCGCTTGTTGGCCTCGTAAGCGGTCAGTCCGTCGCCGAGCGACGGCAGCATATGCTCCAGCGTCTCGAAGGCGAGATAGGGGTTGATCGCTTCGGCGCCAAAGCCTGCAAGGCAGGCGAAGTGATGCACTTCGCGCGCTTCGCCTGTTTCGACGACGAGGCCGACAGAGGTGCGAAGCCCTGTGCGGATCAGATGGTGATGCACGGCGGATGTCGCGAGCAGCGAGGGGATCGCCATGCGCTCCGCCGAGACCATGCGGTCCGACAGGATGATGATGTTGACGCCCTTGCGCACGGCTTCTTCGGCGCGTTCGCAAAGCCGGTCGAGCATTGCTTCCATCGCCGCCGAGCCGCGTTCGGCCTGATAGGTAATGTCGAGCGTTTCGGAGCGGAAGTGATTATCCGCCACGCCGCCGATCATGCGGATCTTTTCGAGGTCGTCATTGGTCAGAATGGGCTGGCGCACTTCGAGGCGCTTCACCGTCGACAGGCCCGTCAGGTCGAGCAGGTTCGGGCGCGGGCCGATGAAGGAGACGAGCGACATCACCAGTTCTTCGCGGATCGGATCGATCGGCGGGTTCGTCACCTGCGCGAAGTTCTGCTTGAAATAGCTGAAGAGCGACTTCGAATGGCGCGAGAGCGCGGAGATGGGCGTGTCTGTGCCCATCGAGCCGACAGCTTCCTGTCCTTCGATCGCCATCGGCGTCATCAGGAACTTCAGGTCTTCCTGCGTATAGCCAAAGGCCTGCTGCAGATCGAGCAGCGCGGTTTCGCGCGCAGGCTTTTCTGCTACCCCCTTCTTGGGCGATGGCATGTCTTCGAGCACGATCTGGGTGCGGTCGAGCCATTGCTGATAGGGGTGCAGCTTCGAGAGCTTCGCCTTCACCTCGTCGTCGGAGATGATGCGCTTTTCCTCAAGGTCGATGAGCAGCATCTTGCCGGGCTGTAGGCGCCACTTCTCGACGATCGATTCTTCGGGAACCGGCAGCACGCCCATTTCCGAGGCCATGACGACATTGCCTTCGTCGGTGACGAAGTAGCGCGCGGGGCGAAGCCCGTTGCGGTCCAGCGTCGCGCCGATCTGGCGGCCATCCGTGAAGGCAATGGCGGCCGGACCGTCCCAAGGCTCCATCAGGGCTGCGTGATACTCGTAGAAGGCGCGGCGATCCTCATCCATCAGCGGATTGCCCGCCCATGCTTCAGGGATCAGCATCATCATGGCGTGGCTCAGCGAATAGCCGCCCATGACGAGCAGTTCGAGCGCATTGTCGAAGCATGCCGTGTCCGACTGGCCATCGACCGCAATCGGCCAGAGCTTCTTCAGATCGTCGCCGAGTATCTCCGACTTCATCGAAGAGTAGCGCGCCTGAATCCAGTTCGTGTTGCCGCGCACCGTGTTGATCTCGCCATTGTGGCAGATCATGCGGAAGGGATGGGCGAGACTCCATGTCGGGAACGTGTTGGTGGAGAAGCGCTGATGCACCAGTGCAAGCGCCGTCACCATGCGCGGATCGTGCAGGTCCTTGTAGTAGGAACCGACCTGCGCGGCGAGCAGCATGCCCTTGTAGACGATGGTGCGCGAGGAGAAGGAGGGGATGTAAAGCCCGCGCGGAATCTTCTTTGAGCCTTCTGCATAAAGCGTATTGAAGATGCGCTTGCGGATGACGAAAAGCTTACGCTCGAAATGGTTCTGGTCCTTGATCGCCGGTCCTTGCCCCACGAAAACCTGTGCGTGGTAAGGCTCCGTCGGCTTGACCGAATAACCGAGATCCGAATTGTCGACAGGCACATCGCGCCAGCCGAGGAAAATCTGGCCTTCTTCGGCGATCAGCTTTTCAGTGAGCGCGACGATTTTTGCCCGCTCCGCTTCGTCGCGCGGCAGGAAGAAATGGCCGACCGCATATTGACCCTCAGGCGGCAGCGCAAAGCCGAGCCGCTTCGCCTCGTCGCGGAAAAATCCGTCCGGGATCTGAATAAGGATACCCGCGCCGTCACCGGCCTTCGGGTCCGCGCCCACGGCGCCGCGATGCTCAAGATTTTCTAGAATCCTGAGACCGTCCTCAACGATCTTGTGCGATTTTCGGTTATGAATGTTTGCTACAAAGCCGATGCCGCAGGCATCGTGCTCGTTCCGGGGGTCGTACAGACCCTGCGCGGCGGGGAGCCCCGCAGGGTGCGACGCTTCACCAGTTGCCTGGCGCGTCGCTACCCGCTTCTCCGTCATAACCGTATAGTCCTTTTATATGCCCTGTCTGCCGGTTCGTCGGGGAGACAGGATGTCTCCGTTTCTCCGTCCACGTCGATGCGTCCCGTGAGCCTTCAGGGATAACCCTTCGAGCCTTGGGGCGCGGAACGCTTACGGACCGTACGCCTAGTCGCAAATTTGTCGGCATGCCGGGGTTCGCCCGAGCATGCATCGCACTGCAAAGCTCGTTGCGCGGGCCTTGCCGAACGTTGACGGCCATCATCCCTGAAGCCCTGCCAGCACTGGTGGGCGGGCTTACGAAAGGACGGTCGATCTTGCCAGTCTGGTCTCGCCATCCCGGCAGAAATGAATATGCAGGAAGCCAGTTTCGGAATCAAGTAAATAAGACAGGGTTGCTGACCTAAAAATTTCCCAAATATGCCAATGGGTTATGGGGGAGATTGCCGAATTTATGGATGCGGTCCGGGAATTCAGCGGGCGTTCGGCTGTTTTCGGAAGCAACGACGATCCATCTCTCCGGGCAGGCGCGGAAGGGCGATGCGTAACAATGGACTGTCACGAATGGCGGATTGATCCCTGAATTTCTCCGGATCGGCAGGATTTACAGTAATGGTCTTCTGAATACCAAGTAATGAGATTTATATTCGAAAATATATATTGAAATTTCTGGATAAAATAGTGAATTCAGATCAAATATCAAATGAAGATTGCATCATAAAATGATCAATTTAAGTCGAATTCTTTTTCTATATATTCCAAGATTGCGAAATATTAATATTTCCACGTTATTTTCTGACTTGGTAGAGACGCTTTGGCGGTATTGGCTATGTCAGGACTTAGTAAAGCGAAACATTTACTTCAGCTTGCGGGTGAGCAATCCAGCGAGAAGCGGCGGCAACTTCTCAGAGAGATTACCGACATCTTTCTCGTTGATCCGGAAGGTTATTCCGATACGGAGCAGGAGTGCTTCGGAGACATCATCTCGCACATAGCGCTATCGTTGGATGCGCAGACGCGCGCCGATCTGGCAGAGCGGCTCGCCGATATGAAAGCGGCGCCGCGCAAGGTTATCAGGCAGCTTGCCACTGACGATATTGTCGTTGCATCTCCAATATTGGAGCGAAATCCTTCTCTCAGCGACGTCGATCTGATCGAGATTGTGCGTTCCAGCGGCGGCGCGCATCAGGCGAGCGTCGCCAGGCGAGACGGGCTGAGCGTATGCGTCTCCGACGTTCTCGTCGAAGACGGTCAGGCTGAGGCTGTGCAAGCCCTTCTCGAAAACGAGAGCGCCAATATTGCGCGTGTAACGATGCAAAGAGCCATCAGCCGATCGGCAAACGATCCGCGCCTTCAGGCCCCGCTTGTTGCGCGTTGCGATATGCCCGTTGAAATGCTTCAGGACATGTTCTGGTTCGTTTCGCCCGCCCTGCGGCGGCAAATCGTTCAGGTGATTTCCAAGGTCGATCCATCGACGCTTGGGAAACTCAAAATAGAACCCGATCTCGATTCACGCGCGTCACCTAGGAAAGAAGACCCTCTTCATGTCCGGGCGCGCGAATATGTCGACCGGATGCAGAAAGGCGGATGGCTGAACCGCGCGCTTCTTGTCGATCTTCTTCGGCGGAAATCCATACCGGAACTGATTGTCGGCTTTGCGCGTCTCGTCAAAGTTCCTGAAACGACGGCACTGCGGATTCTCCATGATCGCAGCGGCGAGGGGCTGGTTATCGCCTGCAGGGCGGGCGATTTCGATCGCAGCACATTTGCGACCTTCGTGAAGATGGGCATGCCGGGCTGCCCGCGCAGCGACGCGGAGTTCAAAGACATGCTGGAAATGTTCGACAAGACGACAATCGAGACAGCGCAGCGTGTGATGCGTTTCTGGCGTATCCGGCAGACAAATCTCGTTGTCGTGAATAACGGCGACGGCAAGGCTTGATGGTCATCATCGGAGTGAGCGATGGGCGAAGCAGTTAAGGCGCCGATGGATGTTTGCGCAAAAGACGAGCTGAATTTCTCCAGCTATCGATATCTGATCATCGACGACAACCGGCATATGGTCGTTCTGTTGCGCGAGATATTGAAGAGCTTCGGCGCTGTCCATATCAGGGAATTCACAGCCGCAGCTGATGCCATCGAGCTTATGGACACCATGTCTTTCGACCTTGTGCTTGTGGACGGCATGATGGCGCCGATGAGCGGGCTCGATTTCCTTCGCCGCGTTCGTGGATTGGAAAATGGCATAAATCGCCGTGTGCCGATCATATTCGTTTCGGCATATACGGATAAGGAGATGGTGCTGGCGGCGTGGAATGCGGGTGCAAATGCCGTCATCGCCAAGCCCGTGTCTCCTGGGAATCTGTTTCGGCATCTCTCCGCATGCCTGTTCAAGCAGAGTCCGTTTATCGTTTCATCGAATTATATCGGCCCGTGCAGACCCATCGAGGCCGATGCTGCCCTTGCCGCGATATGGGCGCGCGGCGAGGCTTTGCCGTCCGATGTAACAATATTGCCGCCGCAGCCCTTGTCGCGGAAGCGTTAAGCCGTCCTGCCATTCACCGTGATTAGAGACGTTCGGGCCGTGCCCGGCGCTTGAGGCTTGGGTTCCGCTCTGACATGGTTCTCCCAAAGCTTGAATGGGAGGATGCAATGCTCACACGGATCGACCGGGTGCAGATCGCGGTTCATGACGCGGCGGCTGCGTCGCGCGGCTGGATCGATATTCTCGGGGCGGAGCCTGCAGGACAAGATCGGGTAGATGGGCTGGGCGCCAAGCGGCATCGGCTGCGTATCGGCACGGGCTGGATCGAATTTCTTGAGCCCGATGGCACGGGGCCGGTCGCGCAGGCGGTCGGGCGGCGGGGCGCGCATCTTTATGCGGCGGGCGCGGCAACGCCGGAGCTTGACCGGCTCGCGGCGCGGTTGCGCGCGAAAAAGGCAGCACCTCTTGCCGAAGGCGGGCAGCTTCATCTCAGCGAGGCCGATACGGGCATCAAGGGCTTGCGGCTGGTGCTGAGCGAAGATGCGGCTTTGCCGGTGGTGGGCGATGTCGATTTTCTTTATGAGGCGACGATCCTTTCCGACGACACGCAAGGGGTGACGCGGCAGATGAACGAGTTGCTTGGTCTCGATGAGAGCAACTATACGGAAATCGTCTCGGAGCTTTTCGGTTATCGCGGCACGCTGACGCTTTTTGAAAAGAACAAACTCGACCGGCTCGAAGTCATTGCGCCGACGGTCGAGGGAACGACGATGGAGCGCTATTTCCGCCGTTTCGGTCAGAGCCTTTACATGGCCTTTGCAGAGACGTCGAAAATGTCGCTCATCGAGGATCGCGCTCGCGCCAAGGGTGTCGGCTTCACCGTCGACAGGCCGGAGGGCCGCGCGGCTCATCTTCCCGCCGATCAGATATGGCTTCATCCCGGTACGCTTGGCGGCATGATGCTCGGCCTCTCGCGGCCAAGCATGGCATGGTTCTGGTCGGGCCATCCCGAGCGCGTCGAGGCGGTCGCGTGACAGGTCGCGTGGTTCGCGAAGAAAGACTGAGGCCCGATCATGATCTTCACCAGTGACAATGCGTTTGGCGTAGCGCCTGAAATTCTCGACGCGATTGCGCGGGCAAATGGCGGGGCTGTCTCCTCCTATGGGGGCGATAAGATAACGAAAGGACTTGAGCGGCGCTTTGCCGAAGTGTTCGAGCATGAGGTCGCGGTTTTTCCCGTGGCGACAGGCACGGCAGCAAATGCGCTGGCGCTTGCGACGTTGACGCCGCCTTACGGCGCGATCTTTTGCCATGAGGAAGCGCATGTGAATGTCGACGAGTGCGGCGCGCCGGAAATGTTTTCGGGCGGTGCGAAGCTCATCGGTGTTGAAGGTGCGAATGGCAAGATAGATGCGAAGACATTTGCCGCCATCCTCGCGCGGCACCCGGCGGGAGATGTTCATCAGGTACAGGCGGCAAGCCTGACGCTGACGCAGTCGACCGAAGCGGGCACCATTTACACACTCGCCGAACTCGACAGCCTCACGCGCCTTGCCCGCGAGCGCGGGCTTGCCGTTCATATGGACGGGTCGCGCTTCGCCAACGCGCTTGTCACGCTAGGCTGCTCGCCTGCCGAGATGACGTGGAAGGCGGGGATCGACGTGCTCTCATTCGGCGCGACGAAGAACGGTGCGCTTGCTGCGGAAGCGGTGATTTTCTTCGACCCCGCAAAGGCCGTGGATTTCGCTTTCCGCCGCAAGCGGGGCGGCCATCTCTTTTCGAAGATGCGGTTTCTCTCCGCGCAGCTTGAAGCCTATCTGGAGGGCGATCTCTGGCTTCGTCTTGCGCGTCACGCCAACGCCATGGCGGCGCGTCTGGCGGCGGGGTTGACTGCGCTTCAGGGCGCCGCGCTTGCGAGCCCCGTTGAGGCAAACGAGATATTCGTGCGTCTTCCGCCCGCCACTATCGCGCGGCTCAAGGCGGCGGGCGCTGCCTTTCATCCCTGGCCCAAGCGCGGCGATGGCGCGGATGGCCGCACCGTTCGTCTTGTCACCTCATTTGCGACGACGGAGGGCGATGTGGACGCCTTTCTCAAGGCGGCGCGGGAGTGACCGCACGCTTCAGATTTCATTAATCCTGCTTGCCTAAACTTGGCCTGCCTGATGGACAGCCGGGAGGCTTGCATGGCCAATGCCGAAAAAGCCGTAAACTATGAAGATATGATCGCGACGGCGGAAGCAGCCGTTGCGGCGCTTCGCGACAGCTATCGCGAACAGCTCATGGCGGATTCCACCATGCTGGCGCGCATCTGGTCGCGCCTTGAGACCGGCGCGTCGCCTGCCGAAGTTCTGCACGATATTCACGCCATCGCGCATAACGTCAAAGGGCAGGGCGGCTCATTCGGTTACGATCTCGTGACATCCATCGGCGCATCGCTGTGCGACTATATCCGCAGCGGCGACAGAACCTCCGTCGACGCGCTCAACATCGTGCACGCGCATATCAAGATTCTGAAGATGGTCGGCGATAACGATATCGCAGGCACGGGCGGCGAGACGGGCGAGCGCATTGTCGCCAAGCTATACGCGCTGACCCACTAGCCCGCTCTCTGTTCAGACGGTCAGGTTTTCCAGTTCATCGAGCATGTCCGACAAGGCCGCTTCGCCTCGCGCGGGCTGCGAAGTCGCAGCTTGCGGCGCAGCCGGCTGCTGCTCTTGCGCGCCGGTGAGCACGCGGGCCATTTCGCCGACAAGAACCTCCATGCGGAAGGGCTTTGAGACGAAGCCATCCATGCCTGCCGCGAGATAGGTCTCACGGTGGCTCTCCATCGCGTGAGCCGTCAGCGCCACGATGGGTGTGTTTCGCCATGCTTCGTCGACGCTTCGTATGACCTTCGTCGTCAGGATGCCGTCGAGTTCCGGCATCTGAATATCCATGAGAACAAGATCGAAGCGTTCTGCACGCATCGCGCGAACGGCTTCGACGCCGTTATTGGCAATCGTCAGGCGGTGGCCGAGACGTTCCATGACGGCGGACATCAGCTTCTGATTGACCGGCTGGTCCTCGGCAAGCAACACATTGAGCTTGTGCTGCATGTCAGGTGCAGGCGTTTCGTCTGGCGTCGATACGGGTATGGGCGCAGGCGTGGCGACGGGCTGTTGCGCGCGTTCGATGGGGATGCGCAGGTTGAAGCTCGTGCCCGTTCCGATCTTGCTCGTCACTTCGATCGTGCCGTTCATCAATGTCGCAAGCTCGCGGCTGATCGCAAGGCCCAGGCCCGTGCCGCCATAGGTGCGGGCCGTGGCCGTTGTGGCCTGCGTGAAGCGGTTGAAAAGTTTCGGCAGCGTTCCTTCAGGAATTCCCGCGCCGGTGTCGCGGACGATGAAATCGAGATGGGCCGGGCGTTCATCGACTAGGGACGAGACCGTCACATCGATATTGACGGAACCTGTCTGGGTGAATTTGACGGCGTTGCCGACGAGGTTGAGCAAGATTTGGCGCAAGCGCGTTTCGTCACACAGGATCTCATCGGGAACGTCGGCGGCGACGGCAAAGCCGATTGCCAGACCCTTCTCCTCGGCTCTCGCACGCATGAGATCGATGACAGACGCGGTCACTTCGCGGGGCGAGCAGGCGTTTGCATCAAGCTCCAGGCGTCCGGCTTCGAGTTTCGAGAGGTCGAGAATATCGTTGACGATGGTCAGCAGGCTTTCGCCGCAGCCCTTGATGATTGACACATGGTTGCGCTGGCTGGCCGACAGATTGTCCTGCAGGAGTACCTCCGCAAGCCCGATGACGCCGTTCATCGGCGTGCGGATTTCGTGGCTCATGGTGGTGAGGAAATCGGATTTGGCGCGGTTTGCCTTTTCGGCGGCTTCCTTGGCAGCGGCAAGCTCGCGCTGCGTCGCCTGCAGCTCCTTCACGCGCTCATCCGTCTGGCTCTGGCTTTTCTTCAGCGCTCGCTCGGCATTTTTTATATGCGTGATGTCGGTTTCGATGACGATGAAGCTTTCGATCTCATTGTCGAAATTACGAATGGGCCGAACTTCGATCGATGCCCAGTAAGGCAGGCCCGAACGCGTGTGGTTGAACGTTTCGACATTGCAGCCGAGGCCGAAGCGCAGGCTTTGGCCAAGTATGTTGATAGCGCCGATCAGATGCTCGTCGCCATCGAGAATTTCCTCCGGCGTGCGACCCTCGATTTCATTGCGTGCAAAGCCGGTCTTTTGTGTGAAGCCCGCATTGGCCCAGATAATTCGGCCAGAGGCATCGGCGATCAGAACGCCTGCGTGGGTTTCATTGGCGACCTGAGCGAGCCGTTCATTCTCTGCGAATGTTTGCTCGAGCTTGTTGAAGACGTCGCCGAAAAGGCTGGAAAGGGCGCCGATCTCGTTTTTCGGCATATCGACGGGCGGCTCGAAATGTCCCGTCTCGCTGCTTTTTTGAATCTCTCTGGCGAGGCGAGAAAGCGGGCGCAGCACCCATCCCCGCATCATGGCGAAGATCGTGATCAGCAGGACGAACATGACGCCGACGCGCCGGGCTGCCGAGGCGATCAATGTATTCGCGATTTCGCCGCGCACCGCTGCTAGGTCGATGACGATGAGAGCGTTGACACCGAGCGAGGGCAGCGCGGCAACATGAACCCAGACGGGCAGGTCGCCGCGGTCCGTTAGATCGACGCCGCGCGGTGTGCCATCGTCAAAGCTGCGGGCGAGAGCGGCATGGACGGAAGGGTCGTCGAGAATGTCCGCGCCGCTCAGATCATGGTTTCGTTCGGCGCTTGCCACGATGTGCGATTGCAGGTCGACGAGATAAATGCCCCGCAGGTCCTTCAGCCGGTGCACTTTCATTTCCGCAAGATGCTGTGCCGCAGCCAGCGAAAAGCCCTTGTCCAGCTCGCTATGCAGCGTGAAGTTTTCGGCAACAGTCGATGCCCGTTGCGCAATCTGCTCGGTGAGCAGGCGCTTCACGTGTTGATATTCGAGGGCAAGTTGAGCGGCGATCAGGAGCGTGAAGATCACCATGAACTTCACGGCGAAATCGCGCGACAGGCGGGAGAAGTGGAAATTCGCGCGGCGATTGCTCATGGCCGGGCCGCCGCCCGAGCGCCCGGCGCGGTCCGCTCGCCCGATGCGGGCACAATGCCCTGATAATCCGCTCGCAAGATGAGCGACATGGCCACTCGCCCCCGCTTCATTCCAAGAGGATTTTTTACGATAGCGGCGGTTAATGCAGGACTAAGACCCGCTAATCGGCGGCCTGACGGGCGGTGGCGCCCTGTTCCATGCTGGCTTTCAGAAAGGCCCCGATGAGGCTCAGGGAAGCGCGGGTTTCGGGGAGAAAGCGGAAGGCCTGGAATACATGCGGCAGATCGGGCCAGACCTTGATTTCGACGGAGACGCCTGCCGCCCGTGCGCGCTCGGCGAGCCTTAATGAATCATCAAGCAAGATTTCATTGCCGCCGACATGAATGAACAAAGGCGGCAATCCTTCGAAGCGCCCGTAAAGCGGCGAGGCCAGCGGACCGCTTGGCGATGCGCCTGCGAGGTAATGATGGCTGGCAAGCAAAGCGCCTTCCGTCGAGAGCATCGGATCGCGCTTGCGATTGGTGACATGCGTCCAGCCGGACATTGTCAGGTCGGTCCAGGGCGACAGCAGCGCCGCGCCGGCAGGCAGCGGGTCGCCTGCGTCGCGCAAGGAAAGCAGCAATGCGAGTGTCAGGCCGCCGCCCGCGCTGTCGCCCGCAACGGTGATGCTTTCCGGTGGCGTTCCTTGCGCGACAAGCCAGCGATAGGCCTTGAGCGCATCCTCGACCGCAGCGGGAAAGGGGTGTTCTGGTGCAAGGCGGTAGTCGATGACCAGAGCGCGCGTCTTTGCGTTTCGCGCCAGAGCGGCGACCATGGGACGATGCGTGTCGGGCCCGCAGACCACATAACCCCCGCCATGCAGATAGAGCAGCGTGCCGTTCTGATCGGGTGTGTGCGGAACAAGCCATTCGGCGGGGAGGCCCTGAAGGTCGAATTTCTCGACATTGACGCCCTGCGTCTTGCCTGAAAAGCGCACGGCCAGTCGATTGAGCCTTTCGCGAATGACGCGCGGATCGGCGTGGGGATCGAGCGGCCGCGCGGTCAGAAGGCGCAGCAAGCGGTCGAGCATCCAACTCTTCACGGTCGCCATATGAAGCTCCCTCACTCAATGCGGCGAAACGCAGGGTGCGTCGGACCGGATCACCTTCTAATGTAGGGTCGGTGCCGCCGCCGCGCCAGTGCATACAGGGAACGGGACTGCTTATGACAATCCGAAACCTCGACAAGATGTTCGCGCCCCGTTCGGTGGCTTTGATCGGGGCAAGTGCGAGGCCGGGGAGCGTGGGCGGGGTTCTGCTGCAAAATCTCACGACGGCGGGTTTCGAAGGCGTCGTATCGGCAGTCAATCCGCATGCATCGGACCTTTGCGGCATCGAGACCGTGCCGGATGTGGCCGCCCTGGCGAATGCGCCGGACCTTGCCATTATTGCGACGCCGCCTCAAAGCGTGCCGGGCATCATCAGCGATCTTGCAAAGCGCGGCACCAGGGCCGCTGTCGTCATCACCGCCGGGTTTGGCGAGCTGGGCGATGAGGGAAAGGCCTTGCAGGCGCGCATGCTGGAGGCCGCGAGGCCGACATTGATGCGTATCGTCGGGCCCAATTGCCTCGGCGTCATGGTGCCGGGTCTGGGGCTGAACGCTTCCTTCGCGCATCTCAATCCGCTCAAGGGCGATATTGCTTTCGTCTCGCAATCGGGCGCCGTCGTTACTGCCATGCTCGACTGGGCGACGACGCGGGGCATCGGCTTTTCGCATATCGTGTCGCTCGGCGGCATGTCGGATGTGGATTTCGGCGACATGCTCGATTATCTCGCGCAAGACCCAAAGACGCGCAGCATCCTTCTCTATGTCGAGTCTATCTATCACGCGCGCAAGTTCATGTCGGCGGCCCGGCAGGCGGCGCGACTGAAGCCGGTGATCGTCATCAAGGCAGGTCGCAATGCCGCCGCCGCAAAAGCGGCTGCCTCGCATACAGGCGCGCTTGCAGGTTCCGACGCCGTTTATCAGGCAGCTTTCAGGCGCGCGGGCATGCTGCGCGTCAACGGCATTGAAGAACTTTTCGACGCCGTCGAGACGCTTTCGACAAGGCCTGAACGGAAACTGCTGGCCGGCAACAGGCTTGCCATTCTCACCAATGGCGGCGGTGTCGGTGTGCTCGCCACAGATTTCGTCATCGATGAAGGCGGACGCATGGCCGAGCTTGCGCCCGAGACGATCGCGAGGCTCGACGCCGTCTTGCCACGCACATGGAGCCGCGCCAATCCGGTCGATATCATCGGGGATGCTTCGGCAGAGCGCTATACGGCGTCGATCTCGGAATTGTTGAACGATCCGAATACCGATGCGGTTCTGGTGATGAACTGCCCGACGGCGGTTGTCGACAATGTGGCGGCGGCACATGCGGTCGCCGATGCGGCGGAGAAAAGTTCAAAGCCCGTTTTCACCTGTTGGCTGGGTGATAAGGGCGCGCGGGCAGGGCGTCAGGTTTTCCTCGACCGCAAGATTCCGACCTATGAAATGCCGAACCAGGCGATCCATGCCTTCATGCTTCAGATCCGTTATCTGCGAAATCAGCGTCTGCTGATGGAAATTCCGCCTGCCGGTCCTGCGTGGCCGGACCGCGATCTCGCCAAGGCACGTGCGATCGTGGAGACGGTGCTTGCCGAGAAACGCGAATGGCTGAACGAGGCGGAGGCGAAGGCGCTTCTGGATGCTTATGGCATTCCCATCGTGGAAACGCGCATCGTGAGCGATGCTGAAGAGGCGGCGCGCGTTGCCGATGAAATCGGGTTTCCTGTCGCGCTGAAAATTCTCTCGCGTGACATCACGCATAAGACGGATGTCGGCGGCGTGGCGCTTGGTCTGGAAAGCGCCAATGCGGCGCGCAAGGCCGCAGAGACAATGCTCGAAAAAGTGACGAAGACTGCGCCTTCTGCACGCGTCGATGGATTTACCGTTCAGCGCATGGTGAGCCGTCCGAGCGCTTTCGAGCTTATCCTCGGCATTATCGACGATGCGACCTTCGGGCCGGTGCTTCTCTTCGGGCAGGGCGGCACGGCGGTCGAGATCATTCGCGACAAGGCTATGGCGCTGCCGCCACTGAACCGCGTGCTTGCCGAAGACCTTATCCGCCGCACCCGCATTTCAAGTTTGCTCGAAGGCTATCGGGGCCGTCCGCCCGCCGATTTCGATGCGATTGCGGGCACGCTGATGGCGCTTGGCGATCTCGCGGCGGATTTGCCGGAAGTGTGCGAGCTCGACATCAATCCGCTATGGGCGGACCAGCATGGCGTCATCGCGCTTGACGCGCGGGTCCGCGTTCGCCCCGCGCATGGGCAAGGGACGAGCCGCTTTGCGATCATGCCCTATCCTTCCGATCTTGAGGGTGTTCTCAAGGCGCGTGATGGCCGCGCCTTTCCCATGCGGCCGATCAAGCCGGAGGATTCGCCGCTTATCGACGATCTGCTCGACCATACGGACCCGGAAGACCTGCGCATGCGGTTCCTGTCGCCGCTGCGGCGCTTGCCGCGCCAGCTCGCCGCGCGTTTGACGCAGATCGACTATGACCGCGAAATGGCCTTTGTCGTTTTCACCGATGAGAGCTATTCCGAGATCGCCGCTGTCGGGAGGCTTTCAGAAGACCCGGACCGGGAGCGCGCCGAATATGCAATTCTCGTTCGCTCGGATCGTCAGGGCGTGGGGCTTGGATATGCGCTGATGTCGCACCTGATCGCCTATGCCAGCGCGCATGGAGTGGGCGAAATCTTCGGCCATGTGTTGCGCGAGAATACGCAGATGCTCGAACTATGCGAGGAACTCGGCTTCCGGCGCGAGCGCATGGAGGGCGAGCCGGGTGTCGTCGAGGTGGTGCTGAATTTGCGCGCCGGGACGTAAGAGGAGCGCCCTCATGGGCGCTCCTCCGGCGTCGGATCGTTACTCGGCTGCCGCGAGGCTGCCTTCAATCGCCTTTGCCTTGGGCGTTGCCGCGGTAATGGGAATCTGGCGTGGCTTTAGCTGCTCGGGGATCTGGCGTACGAGATCGACATGGAGCAGGCCGTTCTCCAGCTTCGCGCCTTTGACCTCGACGTGGTCGGCGAGCTGGAAGCGTCGCTCGAAGCTGCGCCCGGCAATGCCCTGATAAAGGTAATTCACGCCTTCGGGCTCGTTGCGCTTGCCTGAAATGGTGAGCACGTTCTGTTTCACTTCCAGAGACAGGTCGCTCTCGGCAAAGCCGGCGACAGCCATGGAAATGCGGTAGTCGCTCTCGCCCAGACGCTCGATATTATAGGGCGGATAGGTTGGGGTGCCCGCCTCGCGGGTCACGGAATCAAGCAGCGACTGGAGCTGGTCGAAGCCGACGGTGGAGCGATAAAGCGGGGAAAAATCGAAACCTCTCATGGTGCTGACATCCTTTTCAAAAGCGATGGTAAGTCACATGGCGAAAGGCTTTAATGCCGCCGTCTGGCCGGCCCTCAACCTCGCCACACCGGACCCGTATAATTCGGCGTCCGATGGAGGGGAGATGGGGACGGGGAGATTTCCCGTCAAGATCGGCGGACAAAGCTTTTGGAGTGGGGGACGAGAAATGGCGGCCAGAATCGGAACGGCTATCAGGGCGGCGGTTTTGGGCGCAGGCGTGCTCCTCGTCGCGGCTGGTGCGGCGCATGCTGAGGATGCCGGGACGATCAAGCTTGGCGCTGCCGTTTCGCTGACGGGGAAATATTCCTCCAATGGCGTCTATACGCGCAACGGCTACGACCTTGCGGTCAAGCGCATCAACGAGCGCGGCGGCGTCAAGGTCGGCGACAAGACCTACAAATTGGAAGTCGTTTACTATGACGACGAGTCCACGCCCGCGCGCGGCGCGCAGCTTGCCGAGCGGCTGATCCAGCAGGACGGCGTCAAATATCTCCTCGGGCCTTATTCGTCCGGCCTCACGGAGGCCATGGCGCCGGTCACCGAAAAATATGGCGTGCCGATGGTCGAGGCGAATGGCGCGGCGATCTCGCTTTTCCAGAAGGGCTATAAATATCTCTTCGCCGTGCTGTCGACGACGGACCAATATCTGAAAAGCGCGGTGCAGCTTGCGGCCGCACGCGCCGCCGACCCCTCGAAGCTCAAGGTTGCGCTCGCCTTCGAGAACGATCCCTTTTCACAGGATGTGCGTGCGGGCGTGACGGACGATGCCAAAAAGTTCGGCATGAAGATCGTCGTTGACGACAAGTTGCCGCCTGAACTCAACGACATGTCGGTGACGCTGACCAAGGTCAAATTGCTGAAGCCGGATATTCTGATCGTCTCGGGCCATGAAAAGGGCGCGGCGACCGCGATACGTCAAATTGCGGACCAGCGCGTCAACGTGCCCTTGCTCGCGACCACGCATTGCGACTCTGCGCAGATCGCGGAGAAATACGGCAAGATTGCCGAGTACACGCTCTGCGCTGCGCAATGGGCGCCGTCGCTTGCTTATTCCGACGCGCTGTTCGGCAAGGCCAGCGACTATGCCGCGCTTTATGAAAAGACCTACAAGGAGCCCGCGCCCTATCAGGCGGCGGAATCGAGTGCGGCGGTGCAGGTATTTGCCGAGGCTTTCACGAGGGCGGGCAGCCTCGATCCCAAGGCCGTGCGCGATGCGCTGTCGAAGACCGATATGCAGAGTTTCTACGGCCCGATCAGGTTCGATGAGACGGGCAAGAACGTGGCCAAGCCGACCATTCTCTATCAGGTGCAGGATGGGAAATATGTCGTCGTTTATCCCGAGAAATGGGCAGAAGCGAAACTCCGCGCGCCGACGCCCAATTGGGACCAGAGGTAAGCCTGCCAGTGTTTGATAATATTCTCCTGCTCGCACAAAATCCGTCATTCGCGCTTGATGTCGTGCTGAACGGATTGCTTGTCGGCGCGATATTCGCGCTGGCGGCCTATGGCATGTCGCTCGTCTGGGGCGTGCTCAATATCGTCAATATCGTGCAGGGCGAACTCGTCATGCTGGGCGGGTACATCGCCTATTATTTCGTGAACCACGGTGTGCCCTCATTGGCCGCACTGCCTGCTGCGTCCGTCATCATGTTTGGTGTGGGCTGGGTGCTTTATCGAACGGTGATATTCCGCGTCGTGGACAAGGATCTCTTTATCTCGATCCTCGCGACCTTCGGGCTTTCCATTGTCATTCAGCAATTGACCAATACGGTCTTCGGTTCGGATGTGCGCAGCATCGATACCGGCATGGGGTCTTTCTACATGCTGGACGGCGCCGTCACGCTTGCATGGATCAAGATCGCCGCCTTCGTGCTGGCGCTCGTCACCGGGCTCGCCTTGTGGCTCTTCCTGCGTTACGCGCGGCTCGGTCAGGCGATCCGCGCCACGGCGCAGAACCCGCGTGCGGCGCATATCCTCGGCATCGATACGGACCGCGTCTATGCCTTGACCTATGGGCTCAATGCGGCGCTTTGCGGCGCGGCAGGGAGCCTTGCCGTCATGGCCTGGACCATTCACCCCTATATCGGCCTGCCCTACACGGTGCGCTCATTCATGATCGTCGTCGTTGCCGGTCTCGGGAATGTCGGCGGCGTTGTTGCGGCGGGTGTCGGGCTCGGCGCGATGGAGAACGTTGCCGGTTTCGTGCTCGGCGCGGAATATCAGATCGCCTTCGTCTTCGCCTTGATGGTGCTGATCCTCATCTGGCGGAACGTGCGGGCGGCGCGACGCAGAACTTATCTCTCATGATCGAAAATATTCTAAACAGGGTGCAGCGTATCCCCGAACCGGCGTTGCTTGTCGGCCTTGGGCTGCTCTCGCTTGCCGCGCCTTTCATCTTGCCGGGTCTTGCGACGCAGCTTGCCTTTCTGTGGCTGATGGTCGTGCTTGCACAGACGTGGGACGTTCTGGGCGGGCAGATGGGGTACAACTCCTTCGGCAATGTCGTCTTCTTCGGCATCGGCTGTTACGCCTGCGCGGTCATACAGCGCGATAGCGGCTTGCCCTATTACGAGGCGCTGGCGCTTGGTCTTTGCGTCGGCGGCATCGTTGCGATGCTTTCGGGGCTTGTCTTCGGTGCGGCGCTGCTCGGCATTCGCGGGCATTACTTTGCGATTGCGACATTGGGGCTCGGCATTGCGGCGGGCGAAATTGCGGCGGGCTGGGACTATGTGGGCGCGGGCTCCGGCATGGCCATGCCGCTCTATCCCGGCGGCCTTGGGCAGCGTGAGCTGTTTTTCTACTTCGTCATGTTTGCCATTGCCGCATCATGCTTCCTGACGCTGCGCTGGCTCTATGCAACGCGCTTCGGCCTTGCCATGAATGCGATCCGCGACGATGAGGACAAGGCGGAGGCGACGGGTCTGCGCACCACTTCAATCAAGACCGTTGCCTGGGCGATCTCCGCGCTTTTCATCGGGCTCGCGGGCGGTGTTACCGGCAATATGCTTGGCTTCATCGATCCCCGCGACGTCGCCTTTTCCGGCGCCACCTTCGGCGTCTGGATGGTGCTGATGGCGATACTCGGCGGCAAGGGCACGCTTTGGGGGCCGGTCATTGGCGCGCTGATATTTCACATCACCAAGGAATTGTTCTGGACCTATCTGCTCGGCTGGCAGCGCGTGGCGCTCGGCGTTCTGATCGTGCTCATCGTGTTGTTTTTCCCGCAAGGCATCATGGGCTGGATCGCGGCGCGGCGCGCACAGGCGGCGGGGGAGCGCGCATGAGCATGCTTCTCGAAGTTCGCAATGTGACGAAGCGTTTTGGCGGCGTGGTTGCCAATGACAGCATCTCATTTCAGGTGAAGGCCGGCGAGATCGCCGGGCTCATCGGCCCGAACGGCTCGGGCAAGACGACGGTCTTTGGCTGCATCACCGGCGCGCATCCCATCGATGGCGGCGAAATTTATTTTGAAGGCGCGCCGATTTCGCGGCTGCGCGTCGGACCCATTGCGAGAGCGGGGCTGATGCGCACCTATCAGCAGACGCGCATATATGGCGAGATGACCTGCATGGAGAATATGCAGATCAGTTCGCGCGATGCGCATGGCAGCGTCTTCGCGCTTTTGCGCATGCGGGCGCGGGGCGTCGAGACGCGGGCGAATGAGCTGCTCGCCTTTGTCGGGCTTCATGAGAAGCGCCTGCACAAGGCCGGACGCCTGAGCTTTGGCCAGCAAAAGCTGCTCGAATTTGCGATGGCGCTGATGAGCGAGCCGAAGCTTCTTTTGCTGGATGAGCCGACGGCGGGTATCAACCCAACGCTGATCAACGGTTTGATCGACCGGCTGAAGCGCGCCAATGAAGAGCTTGGCGTGACGCTGCTTGTGATCGAGCACAATATGCGCGTCATCATGAACCTTGCGCAGCACATTACCTGCCTTGCGCATGGGAAGGTTCTGGCGTCCGGCACGCCCGACGAAGTGCGCAACGATCCGCGGGTTCTCGACGCCTATCTCGGAGCGCAGTGATGGTGGACAGGCCGGGAGATGAAGAGCGCAAACGCGCGGGCGGTTACGGGGAAGGCGGCGTCGGGCCCTCGCTTTCGGCCGCCGACGTTGCGCGTGAGGCGGAAGAGTTTGGCCCCGGCGTTGCGCGGGAAGCCATTCTGGCGCTGGCGGGTCCCGACCCCATTCTTCAGGTGCGCGGGCTTCGTGCGGGCTATGGCGATATGGAAATCCTGCACGGGATCGATCTTGCTATCGGGCGCGGCAAGAGCCTGTGCCTTGTCGGCCCCAACGGTGCAGGCAAGTCCACCGTGCTGCATTCGATTTTCGGCTTCACGAAAATCCGGGGCGGAGAAATTCTGGCGCTTGGCCGGGATGTTACGCATCTCACGTCGAGCGCGAAGCTGAAGGATGCGAAGATCGCCTATATCCTTCAGGATAATTCGATCTTCCCCGACATGACGGTCGAAGAAAATCTGCTGATGGGCGGATATCTGCTGGCCAATCGAGTTCAGGCGCGTGAAGCGGCGGAGCGCGTTTTTGCGCGTTACGACCGGCTCGCCAGGCGCAGGCGGGAGCGGGCAGGCGTCTTGTCCGGCGGCGAGCGGCGCCTGCTGGAGATCAGCCGCGCGCTGATCATGGACCCGCAAGTGCTGCTGGTCGACGAGCCATCGATCGGGCTTGAGCCGCGCATGATCGATATGGTCTTTGAGATACTTGCCGATCTTCGCGACGTTCACGGCAAGACCATCGTCATGGTCGAACAGAATGCGCGGCGCGGGCTGGAATTTGCCGATATAGGCTATGTGATGGTGGCGGGGCGCGTCGCGCTTGCCGCTCCCGGTTCCGATCTGTTGAACGATCCGCAGGTCGGCAGGCTCTTTCTCGGCGGCTGACGGCCTCTTCGCGCCGTGTGAGCGGGCATTTCATTTCATTTTTCATAACATTGCGTGGAACCGACGCTTCACCTTCTCGTTTCTGAACGGGCAATGAACGTGCGTTCCAGCATGGGTTCAGGACCGTCGAGGCATTCTCGCCCTCAAGGATCGATCTCCGGTCCATTTGCCAAGGAGGCAGACTATGAAAAAGTTTCTTGTTCTCGCCGGTGTTGCGGCTGCCCTGATGACGGCGCTTCCCATGGCGGCCCAGGCTGACAGCTATCGCGATGGCCAGCGCGGTGGACATTACCAGAGCGACGCACGTCGCGGTCATGACTCGAACCGCAACTGGAACCGCGACCGCGACCATGACCGCCGCGACTATCGCCGCATGCAGCGCCGCGATTTCAGCTATTGGCGTCCGGGTCTCGAAAACCGTCGCTATCACCATTTCGGCCGCCCGGTCTTTTATGATCACTACTACCGGGTGCCCGCGCGCGACTATCGCGGCCGTATCGTGATGCTGACGATCAATGCCTATACGGGCGTGATCCTTTCCGTCGGGTACTGATTATATTACCGTAGCCTTCGAGGGCCCCGCTCTGTCGGGGCCCTTTTCTTGCCGATGTGAATGAAGAATGAACGTTGCCTCCAGTATGAGTTCAGGCTCAAAGCGGCATTCTTCAGCTCAAGGACACAGGTCCGAAATATTTCGCTTCTGGAGGGACAAGATGAAGACCTTTTTTGCAGTGGCAGCCGTGAGTACAGCATTGTTCGCCGCGCCTGTTGTCGCGCAGGCGGCCCCTTATACGCAGTCAAATCAGGGGACCACATATTCGACAGGGTCTGCGACGCTCACCGTGCGCATGTCGAACGACTATGCCGGGTATCAGCCGCAGCGCGGGCGCATCATCCCGCTGGCGAATGTCGTTCGCGATATTGAGCGGCGCACCAATACAACGCTTGTCGACGCCAGACTGTCGGCGAACGGGAAGGTCTATGAGTATGAGGGCGTGAACAATCGCGGCAATGTCGTCATTACCAGAGCGGACGCGTTCACCGGCAAGATCACGCAGGCTCAGCTGACGAAGTTGCGTCCGCGCTATGAAGTGACGGGCGTGCCGGTATTCGATGTGCTGACAGCATTGCGCAACAAGGGCTACCAGAATTTCGATCTTGTCACGATGAAGGACAAGCGCGGGACATATCTGGTGCGCGGTCTCGACCGGCGCGGCAAGGCCTTCAATATTCGGGTAGATGCGCGGAACGGCCGTATTCTTTCCGCGAAGCCGACGCCTGGCTATCAGGGCCCGAATTATGTTCGGGGCGAATATCGCGACTTCGCACTCAT
>NZ_JBASBH010000067.1:0-31376 GCF_049651025.1 Parvibaculum sp.
CAGGCCCGATGCGCCTCCCCCGCCCGCCCGCGTGCAGGCGCCCTCCACCATTCCGCTTGAAGAAGCGCAGGCTGCAGAAACGGCGCGCATTCTGGCTGCAGGATGCCGGACGCTCGACGAATTGCGCGAGGCCTTGAGCACATTCGAAGGCTGCGCACTGCGCAATACGGCCAAGAACCTCGTTTTTGCCGATGGCAATCCGCAAACGCGCGTGATGCTCGTCGGGGAAGCACCGGGAAGAGACGAAGACCTGCAAGGCCGGCCTTTTGTCGGCCCGGCAGGCCAGCTTCTTGATCGGATGCTCGCTTCCATCGGGCTCGACCGCAGCAGCGTATATATTGCCAATACCCTGCCCTGGCGTCCGCCGGGCAACCGCCCGCCGACACCTGTCGAGCAGGCGATCTGCATGCCCTTCATCGAACGCCAGATCGAATTGTCGGCCGCCGAGATTCTTGTCTTCGTCGGCGGCGTATCGGCCAAATTGCTGCTCGGCACCGATACGAGCATCATGCGGCTGCGCGGGCGATGGAGCACTTACAAGGGCGGTGCGCGCGAGATTCCCGCCCTGCCGATCCTCCATCCGGCCTATCTGCTGCGCCAACCGGCACAAAAGCGGCTGGCCTGGCGCGACCTCATTTCGCTTAAAGAGCGGATCGACGCCCTCCCGCCTCGGGACTGAGCGTTTCCTTCGCAGTCGCAGCACGATTCAACCATAACGTGCTTGGCAGGGCGCTCTCTACAGCTAGAATGACTCCTATGCATAGGGGGACGTCCCAAAACCGAACGGCTTTGCCGGAACGCAATGCCGGACCGAGCTTTTCCCGTGGCCTCACGCTTGTGGCCGCGCTGGCGCTTGCCGTGCTGGCGACCACGCCTTTCACGAGCGCCCGTGCCGCAACGCTCGGTACATTGAGCGCCGCGCCGGTCCCAGCGCCCGCGCCGCAGACCGCACCCCTCTCATCCAGCGCCAAGATCTGGAGCCCTGAAATCCTCAGCGGCTCGGACCGTGAGCGCTATCTCAAGATTTTCGCCGCTCAGAAACGCGCCGACTGGAAGAAGGCCGACAAGCTTATCGACCAGCTCGCGGACAAGCGGCTCATGGGCTATGTGCTCGCAGACCGTTATCTGCATCCCGGCTATGCCGTGAAATATGCGGACCTGCGGGCCTGGATGGCGGAATATTCGAGCACACCCGGTGCCGACCGCGTTTACAAGCTGGCGCTGAAGAAAAAGCCGCGCAAGGCGAGCGCCCCCGTTCGGCCCGCCGTGCAGCGGTTCCGCCAGCCTTCGCGCGTCAACTACGCCGTCGATGAGAGTGGCGAGCCGCTTTTTTCCGACCGTTTCCAGAAAATAGATGCGCGCGTACGCGAGATCGTACGCAGCGCCAAGGCCGTCGACGCACTGGCCTTCCTCGACAGTTCGGCGGTCCGCCGGTCGCTGTCGGATGTCGAATATGACAAGGCGCGCGTGCGGGTCGCGACATCCTTTTTCATCGAGAATGAAAATGAGCGCGCCTATCAGATTGCCGACGAGATTTCGCGCAGCCATCCGCGCGAGGTGCCGCTTGCCCATTGGTATGCCGGCCTCGCTGCCTGGCGCATGGAGCGCTTCGCCGACGCCGCATCGCATTTCGAACGCCTGGCGCGCTCGCAAACGGTTTCCGACTGGACAAAGGCGGCGGGCGGTTTCTGGGCGGCGCGCGCGCATCTTGCCAACCGTGCGCCGGAGCATGTCGCCGAAATGCTCGAGCTTGCCGCCGATACGGGGGCAACATTTTACGGCTTGCTTGCAACGCGCCAGCTAGGGCGCGAGCCGCGTTTCACATGGATCGAACCGAAGCTCGACCGGGCTGCATTTGACGTGCTGGTTGCAGACGCCGCCGTTGCGCGCGCCGTTGCGCTCGTACAGATCGGGCGGCGCGATCTTGCGGAAGCTGAACTTGTGCGCGCGCATGGATGGCTCGATCCGAACACGGATCAAGCCCTTATCGCCCTTGCCGCGACATTCAACCTGCCCGCCGTCGAATTGCAGGCCGCGAGCAGCGCGGAGCTTCCACCCGCACGCGCGCATGACGGTCAAATCGCGATCAATTCGGGCCTCTACCCCATTCCCGGCTATGAGCCGACAAATGGGTTCCGCGTTGACCGGGCGCTTTTCTATGCAGTGATGCGCCAGGAGAGCAAATTCCGCACCGACGCGACATCGGTTGCCGGTGCCCGCGGGCTGATGCAACTCATGCCGGCAACGGCCAGCCGCATCGCGCAGGACGCGACGCTTGCCAATGGCAACAAGGACCGGCTGCTCGATCCTTCGTTCAATCTGTCGCTTGCGCAGAATTATTTTGAAACGCTGATGAATTCCAGCGAGCCGCGCGGCAATCTCTACATGCTGACGACCGCCTATAATGGCGGGCCGGGCAATCTTTCGCGCTGGCTCGACAGCATCAACTTCAAGGGCGATCCGTTTCTCTTCATCGAGAGCATTCCGGCGCCCGAGACGCGTGGCTATATCGAGCGGGTTCTTACGAATTTCTGGATATACCGCGCCAAGCTCGGCCAGCCATCGCGCTCGCTCGACGTCAGTGCGTCGGGCGACTGGCCGGTCTATGAAGCGGTCGAATCCTCTCGGTAAATCGAAAATAATCCGCCATTCTTTTGTCTCCCTCGTATTTTGAAAGGCACCCCCCATGCCTGGCATCGACAATTCACGTTCCTTCATTCCCCTCAATATTGCCGTGATGACGGTGTCCGACACGCGCACGCGCGAAACAGATACGTCCGGCGATGTGCTCGCAGAACGCATTGTGAAGGCGGGACACACACTTGCCGATCGCGCCATCGTCTCTGACGATGTGCAAATGATCCGCAATCAGCTTCTCTCATGGATTGCCAGTTCCGAAGTCGACATCGTGATCTCGACAGGCGGCACAGGCCTCACGGGGCGCGACGTGACGCCGGAGGCCTTCAAATCCGTCTATGACAAGGAAATCGACGGTTTTTCCACGATCTTCCATCGCATCAGTTTCGAGAAGATCGGTACTTCAACCATTCAGTCGCGGGCAACCGCCGGCGTCGCGCATGGCACTTATCTCTTCGCCCTGCCCGGTTCGCCCGGCGCCTGCAAGGACGGATGGGACGAAATCCTGCAATTCCAGCTCGACAATCGCTATCGGCCCTGCAACTTCGTCGAGATACTCCCCCGCCTTCAGGAACATCTGCAAGCTGGCTGAAGCGTCCAAAGCCGAGATTGATTGGCAAGACGCATCGCGTCATCTTTACCCATACGATTCAAGGCGGCAAGGAGAGGCCATCATGCTCAAAGAATTCCGAGAGTTTGCACTACGCGGCAATGTGCTCGACATGGCAGTCGGCATCATCATCGGCGCGGCGTTCACGACCATCGTCACGTCGCTTGTCAGCGACATCATCATGCCGCCCATCGGGGTTCTGCTCGGGGGCGTCGACTTCTCAAGCTATTTCGTATCGCTCTCCAGAGAGGCGGCGCCTGTTTCGCTGGAGGCGGCAAAGGCAGCGGGCGTGCCGGTGATTGCCTATGGCAAGTTCATCAACGCGGTCATCAACTTCACGATCGTCGCCTTCGCGCTCTTCATGGTCATTCGCCAGATGAACCGCCTCAAGGAGCGGATTGCCAAAGGCCAGGAGCCGGAAGCCGCTGCACCGCCGCGCCAGGAAGTGCTGCTGGAAGAAATCCGCGATCTGCTGAAAGTTCGCGGCTAAAAGTTTCTGCTGTCGTTCACACCGGAAAATAGCTGCTGAATGTGATCAGGAACGGGGTCAGGCTCGCTCCAGCGCGTAAAAAACGTAGCTGTAGTCGCCGGGGCTCCGTTCCAGCACTTCAATCTCTTGCGCCATTTCATCGAGCGCGGGCAGGTCGCCATAGCGAGCGCGCATGGCGCGAAGCTCGGCGCGCATCGGCGTATAGTAATCCGTCCACCAATCTTCGAGACGCAAAACCACCGCTGCAATGACGCGATAGCCCGCACGGACTGCCGCGGCCTTGTTCGTCTCTATCGTGCCCATTGTCGGATAGTTACTACCCCAGAAACTCGCAGCGATGGGCGACGGCTTGTCGGTGAGCCATGTCAGCTCCGAGACGACGGCAAAGCCGCCCGGCTTCAGGAAGCGCCGCCAGAGGCTCAAGCCCTCTTCAAAGCCCACAATATAAATCGCGCCTTCCGACCAGATGAGATCGAAACTTTCATCGTCGAATGGCATGTCGGCCATGTCTGCTCGTTCGAAGGCAAGCCGCTCTTGCGAGATGCCTTCTCGCTCCGCCCGCGCGCTTGCCTTGTCGAGAAAAGGCTCGAAGAGATCGACGGCGGTGATGCGCGCATCACAAAGCTTCAGCAGATCGAAGGCTTCAGGCGCCTGCCCGCAACCGGGATCTAGGATAAGCGGCCGCGGCGGCAGTGACGGCAAAAGCGCGAAGGCTTCAGCCGTGGCCCGCGCGCTGCCGGGCCCATTGCGCGGCAGAGCGAGCTGCAATTCGAGGAAAAACCTGAAGGGGTCAATATCCATCATGCTTTTCCATTCCAGCGTTCATAGTCTTCGCCAGTGTCTATATCGGCGAGCGTTGCAAGTTTTGCGAGTTTGAGGCCCGCCTGCTCGACATTGTGCAAGGTATCTTCCAATGCGTGCGGGCCCGACCAGCGCACATTGTCGAAGACGTCGACAACACGCGGACGGCGCTTCATCCCGACGAGCCAGTAGCCGCCATCTTCCGATGGGCCGAAGACCGCGTCGGCATTTCCAAATGCCGCGAAGGCTCGCGCAATGTGCTCGCGCCTGATGTCGGGAATATCGCTGCCGACAATGACAACGGGACCGGGCGGCAGATCGCGCATGAGGCGGCCCATGCGAGCGCCGAGATCGCCCGGCCCTTGGCCGATGCGCGGAATCGATTGCGGCCATACGCCGTGCTCATGCACCGCACGATCAGGCGCCAGCGCGATGAGCGTCTGCCAGCGGGGATCGTCTGCAACATGGCGAAGGAGATTGAGGCTGGTCCTGCGATAGAAGCCGGTTGCCGCGACCGAGCCGATGCTTTTTGCAAGTCGCGTCTTTACCGCGCCGAGGTTCGGACGCTTCACCATGACGACGAGTTGCGGCGTCAGTGACATTCGCTCAGGCGTAGATGCGCGCGATGAAACGCGGCGGCACGCGCAGATAGTAGAGCGTGATGCAGAGCGCATTGCGTGCCATGCGGGTGGCAAAACCGTCTTTCAGATAGCGCTCAGGGCTTGTAACAGCGCGGGACCGCAGCAGCACCATGCGGCGGCGACCGATGCGGCGCACGAGATCGACATCCTCCATCAGCGGCAGATCGCGGAAGCCGCCAATGCGATCATAGAGTCTCTTGTTCACGATCAATCCCTGATCGCCGTAAGGCAGCTTCAGCAGCGCGCAACGATATGCGACCACGCGTTCCAGAAAACGGGCGCTGCCTGAAAAATCGTCGAGCGTGAAACGGAAGGTGGCCGCAATTTCCGGCGAGCGAAAACGACCGGCTGCGACATGCTCGAGAAGCTTTTCAACCTCCCGGTCCCAGCCCTGCTCCAGCACCGTGTCGGCATGGAGGAAAAGCAGCCAACTGCTTTTCGCGGCCTTTGCACCAGCCGCGAGCTGACTGCCCCGGCCTCTGGGGGCGTGGATAAATTTGGCGCCCGTCGCCTCGACGATTTCCGCTGTGCCGTCGGTCGAGCCGCCATCGGCGATAATGACCTCGCGCACGACCCCATGCACTGCGGCCGGAATAAGCGCGGTGAGCACACGCGGCAGCGTGGCTTCGGCATTCAGCGTTGGGATGATGACGCTCAACATGAGCGCAATATATATGCCGCGTGTGCGAAGGAAAGAACGACGAGAATGTTCTTGTTATGTTCTTATATTTTGATACGCTGAATGCATGACAGCGAGTCGCGACACAGCACGCCCCGGCCGCCCCACCTGCTCCCCTGCCAATTCCCCTGTTGGCCCCGCGGGTGTCCGGTCTAATCGCCTGGTGGATCCCGTCCCCCTCGCACGGCAAGGGATTCCCCAAAACGGCCGCCGCGGCCGGGGTGCGCTGACCAATGACAGTGGCCGCTTCGAGCATCAGGCCCGTGTGCTGCTCGATGATGGATGGGGTGTGAATGACGCACCGCAGCCCCTGAAGACGCAGGTGACGAACGAGACACCGCGCACGATCATCACGCGCAATTCATCGCCCGATCTCTTGTTCGACCGCTCGATCAATCCTTACCGGGGTTGCGAACATGGCTGCGTCTACTGCTTCGCGCGGCCGACACATGCCTATATGGGCCTGTCGCCGGGGCTCGATTTCGAGTCGAAGCTTTTCGCCAAGCCCAATGCGGCGGCGCTTCTGGAAAAGGAATTGTCGCGCAAGGGCTATGAAGTCGCGCCGATTGCCATGGGGACGAACACGGACCCCTATCAGCCGATCGAGCTGCGCTACCGGATCACGCGCAGCATTCTCGAAGTGCTGTCGGCCTTCAATCATCCCGTCACCATCGTCACCAAGTCGGCCCGCGTGACGCGCGATCTCGACATTCTGAGCGATATGGCCAAGCGCAATCTCGTCAAGGTGGCGCTGTCGGTGACGACGCTTGATGCAAAGCTTGCGCGCGTCATGGAGCCGCGCGCCTCGACGCCCTCGCGGCGGCTCGAAGCGATGAAACTGCTGTCGGAAGCAGGCGTGCCGACAGGCGTCATGGTCGCGCCGATCATTCCGGCGCTGAACGATAGCGAGATCGAGAAAATATTGACCGGGGCGGCTTATGCCGGCGCGAAGTCGGCAGGCTTCGTGCTGTTGCGCCTGCCCCTCGAGATCAAGGACCTCTTTCGCGAATGGCTGGAGGAAAACGAGCACGACAAGGCCGAACACGTCATGTCGCTTATCCGCTCGATGCGTGGCGGCAAGGATTACGACGCCGAATGGGGCAAGCGGATGAGAGGCACAGGACCTTACGCCTGGCAGATCGGTCGGCGCTTCGAGATCGCCACCAAACGCCTCGGCCTTGAGCGTGGCGGCTGGAAGGTCGATTGCAGCCAATTTCGCGTGCCGGGCTCGGGGAAGCAGCTAAGCTTGCTGTAATTAAAACTATCTGCGGGGTGGTACATGCTTCAGGGGAAGTGCACGTGCGGGGAAGTCCGTTTCGGGGTCGCGGACGAATTCGCTTATGCGGGCTATTGCCATTGCTCGCAATGCCGCGCGGCGTCGGGATCGGCGTTCAGCGCCTTTGGCGGCATCGAGAAGGCAAAGCTCGAGATCACAAACGGTCCGCACAATATTGCGATCTATGTGAAGAGCCCCGACAACATACGCAATTTCTGCAAGCTCTGCGGCTCGCCGCTTTTCGCCATCGTGCGCGAAAGCAGATATGCGCATGTTCAGCTTGGGGCGCTCATCGATGAGCCCAGCATCCGCCCCATGTTTCACATCTTTGTCGGCTCGAAAGCGCCCTGGCATCAGATTGCCGACGATTTGCCCCAGTTCGACGAATATGCGCCGCTGACGCCGAAAGCCGGATAAGGCCATTATTGCCAAGATCGCATTGAGTGATGCGGCTACGCGCGGCACACTCGCGCCCATGTCGAAAAATCCCCCATCCGAGTCGCCCCGGGAACCGCAACGAAAGCGCGACCGCGCCGCCGCGCGCGTCGTGACGGGCCCGAGCTATGCCTTTGAAATCGAACATGGCGCGCCGCAACGGCGCATCTGCGGCATTGACGAGGCGGGGCGCGGACCGCTGGCGGGGCCGGTCGTTGCTGCCGCGGTTGTCCTCGATCCGGCGAACTTTCCCGAAGGGCTCGACGATTCCAAAAAACTCAATCATGCGCGACGGGAAAAGCTTTTCACCCAGCTCAGCGCTTGCGCGGATATAGGCATCGGCATTGCGAGCGTCGAGGAGATCGACCGGCTCAATATTCTCTGGGCCTCGATGCTCGCCATGAGCCGCGCTCTGGAGGCGCTGCAAGTCGCCCCGCAATTTGCGCTGATTGACGGCAATCGCGTGCCGAATATCCCCTGCCCCGGCCGCGCGATTATCAGCGGCGATGCGCTCGTGCTTTCGATCGCCGCAGCCTCCATCGCGGCGAAGGTCACGCGCGACAGAATGATGCTGGAACTGGCCGCCGAACATCCCGGTTATGGGTGGGAAACGAACCAGGGTTATGGGACCGCAACTCACCTCGATGCACTAAAGCGCCTCGGCGCGACCCAACATCACCGCCGAAGCTTCGCGCCGGTACGCAACATGTTGAGTCCCGAGATTCCAAAAGGACTCGATGTAGTGGAAGTGAATCCGTTAAGTCTTTGATTCTTGACGCAGAATCGCCGCTCGACCATGATCCCGCCCTATCTTGAAGAAGGGGTTTGAAGTTGGGGCGCGCGACAAGCGAAACGGCAAAGCTGCCGGGCGAACATATTATCCAGGGCGACTGCATCGAGGCGATGAATTCGTTGCCCGCCAAGTCGGTGGATCTGATCTTTGCCGACCCGCCGTATAATCTTCAGCTCGGCGGTGAGCTGACGCGGCCCGACCAGTCGAAGGTCGATGCCGTCACCGACGACTGGGACAAGTTCGACAGCTTCGCGACTTATGACAAATTCACCCGTGAGTGGCTGAAGGCGTCGAAGCGCCTGCTGAAGGACACTGGCGCGATCTGGGTCATCGGCTCCTATCACAATATTTTCCGCGTCGGCGCGAGCCTTCAGGATCTGGGTTTCTGGATCATGAATGACGTGGTGTGGCGCAAGTCGAACCCGATGCCGAATTTCCGCGGCACGCGTTTCACCAACGCCCATGAAACGCTGATCTGGGCGACGCGCGACCAGGAGCAGAAAAAATACACGTTCAACTATGACGCCATGAAGGCGCTGAACGACGACCTGCAGATGCGCTCCGACTGGGTGCTGCCGATCTGCACGGGCGGCGAGCGCCTGAAGGATGGCGACGGCGACAAGGCCCATCCGACGCAGAAGCCCGAAGCGCTGCTGCATCGCGTATTGCTCGCAACGACCAATGCAGGCGACACGGTGCTCGATCCCTTCTTCGGCACGGGCACGACGGGCGCTGTCGCAAAGAAGCTTGGCCGCAAGTTCATCGGCATCGAGCGCGAGACGAAATATATCAAGGCCGCGAAGGCCCGCATCGCGCAGGTGCTGCCGTCAGCGCCCGACGACCTCAAGGTCACGACCTCGAAGAAGGCCGAACCGCGCGTGCCATTCGGCAGCATCGTCGAGCGCGGATTGCTTGAGCCGGGCACCATCCTCACCGATCCGATGCGCCGCCACGCCGCGCGCGTCCGCGCCGACGGCTCCATCGTCTGCCGCGACGCGACGGGCTCGATCCACAAAATCGGCGCGCATGTGCAAGGGCTCGACGCCTGCAACGGCTGGACCTATTGGCACTTCAAGACGGACGGCAAGCTGAAGCCGATCGATATTCTGCGCCAGAAGGTGCGGGCGGAGATGGGCGAGGCGTAAGGGCGTTTCGCTTACTTGCTCCAATACGTGCGTCGTCCCGGGACTTGTTCCCGGGACCCACCGGCCTCACCACCTGTTGCGACGCTTCATGGATCCCGGGGACGAGCCCCGGGATGACGGCGGAAATCGAATTACTTCCTGTGGAACAATGGCCCCTCGTCGGGCATCGCATGCTGCACGACTTTCCGCATCAGCGAGGGCAGCGCCTCGTCGGCCAGATCCTCCGGCGCAATCCAGATTCCATCGGCGCTCGCCGCTTCCTTCGCACTTGCTTCGGCGACGAAGACATCCAGCATCAGATGAAAATGCGTGAAGGTGTGCTCGACCAGCCCTGCGCGCTTTTTCCATTTCGCTTTCAGCGGCGCGTGAGCGAGATGCGCGGCATCCTCCTGTGCCTCACCTTCCCAGGGCGTCGTCGGCACTTCCATCATGCCGCCGAGCAAGCCTTTCGCTATGCGTTTGCGCAACAGCACCGCGCCGTCGCCACGCGTGACGAAGAAACATGCGCCGCGACGGATGGGGCGCTCTTTCTTCGGCGCGCGGCGCGGCAATGTTTCCTCGATGCCAGCAGCGCGTGCCTCGCACATCGCCTCAAGCGGGCAGCGATTGCATGAGGGGCGCTTCGGCGTGCAGACCGTCGCCCCCAAATCCATCATGGCCTGCGCGAAATCGCCCGCGCGTGCCTCCGGTGTCAGCGTTTCGGCGCAAGCACGGATTTCGGGCTTCGACAAAGGCAGCGGCGTTTCGATCTTGAATAGCCGCGTGACCACGCGGTCGACATTGCCGTCGATGACAGTCGCCTTCTTGCCGAAAGCAATGGCGGCGATGGCGGCGGCCGTGTAAGGCCCGATGCCGGGCAGCTTGCGGAGCGCCTCTTCAGTGTCGGGAAAACACCCGCCGTGATCGCGCGCTACAACCCCGGCGCAGGCATGGAGATTGCGGGCGCGGCTGTAATAGCCAAGACCCGCCCAGCGCTTCATCACATCATCGATGGAGGCGGCGGCCAGCGCCTCGACGGTCGGCCAGCGGGCGAGAAAGTCGCGGTAATAGGAGCCGACAGCGGCGACTGTCGTCTGCTGAAGCATGATTTCGGAAAGCCAGACGGCATAAGGATCGGCGAATTTTCCCGGCGGCGAACGCCAGGGCAGCACGCGGGCGTGGCGGTCGTACCAGGCCAAAAGCGCAGGCGCGACGGGGTTTTCCCGCTCTGGTGCCGTACTCGCCTTGGCCGCCGATTTTCTTGCCATGCCTTCTCTTCTCTTGAAATCCCTGCATGCGTCAACCGCCCATACTCGCACCCCGCGCCGTTTCAGGGCAGAATGGGCCATGACCAGCGGTCGCGATCATCAACTAGCTCCCAAGCGGTTCAGCCTGCCACCTATCGGTGCGCGGGTCGCACAGGTGACGCAGGACGTGTTCCGCAAGCGCGGCTTTGCGGAGGGGCATATTCTCGCCCATTGGCCGGAGATCGCCGGTGCCGACATTTCGGTCTTTTCCGCGCCGGAACGGCTGGTTTACCCGCGCCGCTCAAGCGGAAGCCGCGAATTGCAGGTCGGCGCGACGCTTGCCGTGCGCGTTGACGGCCCGATCGCGCTCGAAATCAAGCATCTGGAGCCGCAGATCATCGAGCGCATCAATTCCTATTATGGCTATCAGGCGGTCGCCCGGCTGAAACTCATTCAGGGCCCGCTGCCGATGCGCCCGAAACCGAGGCGGCGACCGATCCGGCCGCTCGGCGCGGAGGAGCGCTCGGAGCTCGTCCAGAGCCTCGCGCCGATTGCCGAGCCGACGCTCAAGACCGCGCTTGAGCGGCTTGGCGAACGAATTCTGGGGAGAACTCCCAAAAGGGGCCTTGAGTCGCGATTCTGGGCCTCGCGCAAGTCAAAGGTTTAGTTGAGCAGGCCCTTCTGCGCGGCCATAATGCCTCAACATCTAGTGGGGACCGCGTAAAGTGAATCAAAATCGGGTTATTGCGATAGCGGCGGCGGCTGTTTTGGCCGTGGGCGTCCTTGGTTATGTCGGCTATCGGAGCTTTGCATCGAAGGACGGTCTTGAGACCGCCTCGATCGACGAGGGACGATCCGCGCTGGAGAAGGAACTCGCCGTTCCGGGTCCTCTGGGTGACATGTCGCTGGGTGACAAGAACGCCCCGATCAAGGTCTATGAATATGCCTCGCTGACCTGCTCGCATTGTGCGGAGTTCAACAAGGACACGTTCCCGACCTTCAAGAAAGAATATATCGACACCGGCAAGGTCTATTACACGCTGCGCGACTTCCCCTTCGACCCCATCGCGACCGCCGCCTATATGCTGGCCCATTGCGCAGGGCCGGAACGCTATTTCGGCTTCGTCGATGTGCTCTTCAGCACGCAGGCTCAATGGGCCTTTGTCGAAACGCCGATGGAAGCGCTGAAGGGTATCGCGCGCCAGGGCGGCTTTTCGGAAGAGAAGTTCGATGCCTGCATGAAGGACGAGAAGATTTTCGACCATGTGAAGGCGACGGCGCAGCGCGGTGCGCAGCAGTTCGGCGTGCGCTCCACCCCTACTTTCTTCGTCAATGGCGAGAAAGTGGAAGGCGCGGTTCCTTATGCCGAATTCGAGCCCATTCTGAAGAAGCATCTGCCAGGCGCCGACAAGACGGCAGGCGAAGCAACGCCTGCTCCTTCGGGCGCATCGACACCGGCAGAGCCGGAAGAGCATTGACCTGACTTCGCTTCAAGTCGGTTGCGTTTGCGTCAGCTAATTTTTTGAACGAGCCAAAGCAGGATCGAGTTACGTGAAGTTCAATCGTTTGCGTCTTTCGGGCTTCAAATCCTTCGTCGACCCGACCGATCTCATCATCGAGCCGGGCCTCACCGGCGTTGTCGGTCCCAATGGCTGTGGCAAGTCGAACCTTCTTGAAGCGCTGCGCTGGGTGATGGGTGAAAACTCGTTCAAGAACATGCGCGGCTCGGGCATGGAAGACGTGATTTTCGCAGGCACAACGGGGCGGCCTGCGCGCAATCAAGCCGAAGTCACGCTCTATATCGACAATGCCGACCGTTCGGCCCCGGCAGCTTACAATGACTGCGAAGTGATTGAAGTGTCGCGCAAGATCGAGCGCGATCAGGGCTCCACCTACAAGGTCAACGGGCGCGAAGTGCGCGCGCGCGACGTGCAGCTTCTGTTTGCCGATGCCTCCACAGGCGCGCATTCGCCCGCACTTGTCCGCCAGGGCCAGATCGCACAGATCATTGCCTCAAAGCCGATCAATCGTCGCCGCATTCTTGAAGAAGCCGCCGGCATCACCGGGCTTTACACGCGCCGCCATGAAGCGGAACTGCGCCTGAAGGCGGCGGAAACAAATCTGACGCGCCTCGACGACGTGGTCGCACAGATCGAATCCCAGCTTGGAAGTCTGAAACGTCAGGCACGCCAGGCGACGCGCTATCGCAACGTGTCGGGCCAGATCCGTGAGACGGAAGCGATCCTGCTCCATCTCAAATGGACGCAGGCCGTTGAAGGGCTGAAGCGCGACGAGGAACGCCTTGCCGCCACCGATGCGCGCGTTGCCGAGCTGACGCGCGAAAGCGCGGCGGCGACAATTGCCGAAGCCGATGCAGCAGAAACCCTGCCCCAGCTTCGCGATACGGAAGCCCATGAGGCTGCACGCCTTCACCGCCTGACCATCGAGCGCGATCAGCTCGATGCCGAAGAGGCCCGCGCCAAGGAACAGGCCCAGCGCCTCACCGCGCGGCTCGACCAGATCGGCCATGACCTCACACGCGAGCGCAGCCTGATCGAGGATACACGCGCTGCAATGGCAAGGCTCGATGCGGAATCGGAAGAGCTTCAGTTCGCCGATGACGGCCAGGGAGAAGCGCAGGAAGAAGCGCGGCTGCTCGTCGATGAAACGCAGGCGAGCCTGACCACGCGCGAAACGGAACTCGATCATCTCAATCGCGAAATCGCGCAGCTCAGCGCCGAGCGCCAGAGCCTTGAGCGGACGATCGAAGCCGGCAGGACGCGCGTTGCGCGGCTGCAGGCCCAGCTCAACGATGTTGTCGCCGAGCAGGCAACGCTGACGGACGCGGCCGAAAAACAGGCCGAGATCGATCTTCAGTCTGCGGAGCTTGAAGCTGCCGCCATGGCGGTGAGCGGCGCGGAACAGGCGGCGCTCGATGCAGAAGATGCGCGCGCCCGCGCGCAGGACGCAGAAAGAGCAGCGCGCGAGCCGATGCAGATTGCCGAGCGCAAGGCAGGCGATCTGGCGGCGCAGGCCAAGACGATTGCCGATCTTCTCGCCGTCGGCGAAAGCGATCTCTGGCCGCCGATGATCGACGCGCTGCATGTCGAGCATGGCTATGAAACCGCGCTTGGCGCGGCGATGGGCGACGACCTTGCCGTTCCCGGCGATGTGGCCGCGCCGGTGCACTGGGATGCGCTTCCCGACTTCGATGTTCCGCCTGCCCTGCCGGAAGGCGCTGTTGCACTGACGCAATTCGTGCGCGGCCCCGCGGCACTGTCGCGTCGTCTGTCGCAGATCGGCGTCGTCGATGCACAAGACGGCAAGCGGCTTCAAAACGATCTGAAGCCCGGCCAGCGCCTTGTCACGCGCGAGGGCGCGCTGTGGCGTTGGGATGGATATACGGCGGCGGCCGATGCGCCGACAACGGCGGCCCGTCGCCTCGAGCAGCGCAATCGTCTTGCCGATCTGGAAATCGAATTGCAGGCCGCGCGCGAGATTTCGACGGAAGCGCGTAACGTTTTTGAGAACGCGCGCGTCGCAGCAGAAATGGCGCTCGCGCAGGAACAGGATGCGCGCAGGCACCAGCGCGAAGCACAGAACGCGCATAACGTCGTGCGCGACACGCTTGCGGCGGCAGAGCGCGCGGCGTCGGCGCTGTTGCAGCGCGTTGCGGCATTATCGGAAGCGCAGGAGCGGCTGGCGGGCGACCATATGGAAGCCTCGCGCGCGCTGGAAGAAGCCGAAGTTGCTGCGGCCAGCCTGCAGCCTGACGAAGATTTGCGCGGGCGCGCAAGCGAGCTGCGCGATCAGGTCGCGACGCTACGCATCGAATTGACGGAAGCACGCGCGCGGCATGAAAGCATGCGGCGCGAGGCGGAAACGCGGACGCGCCGTCTGGTTGCCATCGTCGATGAACGCCGCGCCTGGGATCAGCGCGCGAGCAATGCCGAGCGGCAGATCGCGACGCTGGAAGAGCGGCAGGCAGAAGGCCTGGAAGAGCTTCAGGAGCTTGAAAGCGTTCCCGCGCAAATTGAAGAGCGGCGCATCGTGCTGCTTGAACATATTGCGACGGCGGAGAGCGCACGCGGCGCTGCCGCCGACGCGCTGGCGACAGCCGAAGCGCGCCTGAGCGAATGCGCGAGACTTGCGAAGACCTTTCAGGCGCATCTCGGCGAAGCGCGCGAAGAACGCGCCCATATTGACGGTCTCGTCGAAGGCGGACGCGAGCGCCTGCGCGAATCGGAAGAGCGTGTGCGCGAAGTTCTCGAATGCGAACCGGCGCAGGCCCTTGCCCAGGGCAATGTCGAGGAAGGCGCGGAACTGCCGACGCTTGAACAGGTCGATGCGAAGCTCGACCGGTTGAAGCGCGAGCGCGAGAGCCTTGGCGGCGTCAATTTGCGCGCCGATGAGGAAGCGCGCGAGCTGGCCGAACAGCTTGAGACGATGACCAGCGAGCGCGAAGACCTGATCAGCGCCATTGCGAAATTGCGTCAGGGCATCGGCAGCCTCAACCGCGAAGGTCGCGAGCGTATGCTCGAGGCTTTCGAGAAGGTGAATACGAGCTTCCAGCGCCTGTTCACGCATCTCTTCGGCGGTGGAGAAGCCCATCTGAAGTTCACTGAATCCGACGATCCGCTGGAAGCCGGTCTCGAAATTTTCGCCCGCCCGCCGGGCAAGCGGCTGCAGATCATGTCGCTGCTTTCGGGCGGCGAGCAGGCGCTGACGGCCATGTCGCTGATTTTCGCCGTCTTCCTGACGAACCCCTCGCCCATCTGCGTGCTGGACGAAGTGGACGCGCCCCTCGACGACGCCAATGTGGAGCGTTTCTGCGATCTGATGGAAGAGATGACGCGCACGACCGATACGCGCTTCCTCATCATCACTCACCACGCACTCACCATGGCTCGCATGAACCGCCTCTTCGGCGTGACCATGCAGGAGCGCGGCGTCTCGACGCTGGTTTCGGTGGACCTTGAAGGCATCGAGCGGTTCAAGGAAGCCTCTTGATTTACCCATAATCGAACGATTAAGGCCCCTTCATCGGGGCCTTTTTCCTGCGCATCCGGCGCGCGACTCAGGGGAGTGGCGGGGCCTATTGCCGCAGCCGCGAATGCTGATGAAAAACTTTTTGTAATCAATGGCTTAAAGAGAGTTACCGGGTTCTTGACAGGCTACAGGCCCACAAGTAGGGTGCGCGCGGCTTGAGGCTGGGCTTTCGAAGTTTCGGAGCGATTTTGCTGGGCCTTTTTGACGGCGGGGCGAGAGTTTGGCTGACAAGAAGGAACCTGACGCTCGAAATGACGGCAGTAAACCGCCTGCCGATGAGACTTCGCTCGCCGATCTAGATCAAAGGATTCAGTCGGCTCGCAAAACGGCAAAGTGGATTCGTCCCGAGCCGGAGAAAGAGACGGCCACAAGCCGTCCGTCCGATATGGGCGTTGCTCTTCGTTTGTCCTCGGAACTCGTTGCGGGTGTTCTGGTCGGGGCAGGCATTGGGTGGGGCTTCGATCGGTTGTTCGGCACCTCGCCTATCGGCCTCATTCTGTTTTTGGGGCTCGGCACGGTAGCCGGCGTGAGAAATGTGCTACGCGCGACTCGGGAATTCGATAAATCCCTGAAGAGCGACGCAGCGAAGCAGGATCAGAGCGGGCAGGCGCCCGACGATAAAAGGTAAGGTCAGGCACCGTGGCAGCAGCAGCCGAACACGCTCAGGGTGGTTTCCCGGTCGATCCGTTGCACCAGTTTGTGGTCAACAAGATTATACCGCTGCAGGTCGGGGGCATCGATGTCTCCTTCACCAATTCCAGCCTCTGGATGGTCATCACCGCGCTTGCGGTGACCGGCTTCACCATTTTCGCGATGGGCCGACGCGCCGTTGTTCCCGGCCGCCTTCAGTCGACCGTCGAGCTTTTCTACGAGTTCATCCACGACATGGTCCGCGACAATGCGGGCCACGATGCGATGCGCTTCTTCCCTTTCGTCTTCACGCTTTTCATGTTCATCTTCTTTGCGAACATGATCGGCCTCTTCCCTTACGCCTTCACCGTCACCAGCCACATCATCGTCACCTTCGTACTGGCGATGACCGTTTTCCTCGGCGTGACGCTGACCGGCCTTTACCTGCACGGCTTCAAGTTCTTCGGGCTTTTTGTGCCGTCAGGCGTTCCGATCGTTCTGTTGCCGCTCGTCGTCGCGATTGAGGTCATCTCCTACTTCTCGCGTCCGATCAGCCACTCCGTCCGTCTTTTCGCCAACATGTTGGCCGGCCACATCACGCTGAAGGTTTTCGCGGGCTTCGTGATTTCGTTCACGACGATGGGCGCCGCCGGCTGGGCTGGCGCGGTGCTGCCCTTCGCGATGATCGTCGCGCTGACGGCGCTCGAGATCCTGGTTGCGGCACTGCAGGCTTATGTGTTCGCCATCCTGACTTGCATGTATCTGCGCGACGCCATTCATCCGGGCCACTAAGCCGGGGCGCGGCGCGCAATATTCGAATTGAAAGCTTGGTTCGGCATTTCGCCGATCCCATGGACTAACCGGAAAAAACCCTAAGGAGCACTTGGTTATGGACGCAGAAGCAGCAAAGTACATCGGCGCCGGTATCGCATGCCTCGGCATGGGTGGCGCAGGCATCGGCCTCGGCACGATTTTCGGCAACTACCTCGCTGGCGCGCTGCGCAACCCGGCGGCTGCAGACGGTCAGTTCGGCCGCCTGATTTTCGGCTTCGCCGTGACGGAAGCACTTGGCATTTTCTCGCTGCTCGTCGCGCTTATCCTTCTCTTCGCCTGATCGACCTTTCGACCGAGCGCTGGCCGCTTTCAACAGCGGCCAGCCGATGTTCGACGGACGGTGCCTAACTGGAGTCCCAAATGGCCCAAGATCTGGCGGTCAATGACGGCGTGACCACCGAGACCCCTGTCGGCGCTATGCCCGGCGCGGTTAATGCTGAGCTGGAACACACCGACACGGGCGTTCTGCAGGATGCGCATAGCACGGGGTTTCCCCCGTTCAACGCGCAGACCTTCTCCTCGCAGATTGTCTGGCTGGTGCTCGTATTCGGCGTTCTCTATGTGCTGATGGCGCGCATCGCCATGCCGCGTATCAGCAAGGTGATCGCCGACCGGCGCGCGCGCATCTCTTCCGACCTCGAACAGGCGGCTCACGCCAAGACGCAGGCGGATGAGGCGATTGCGGCTTACGAGAAGGCCCTTGCCGAGGCACGCGCCAAGGCCCATGCGATTGCGCAAGAAACGCGCGACCGCCTGATGGCCGAGACCGAAAAGCAACGCCAGGAGACGGAAGCAAAGCTCACCGCGAAAATCGCAGAGGCCGAAGCCTCCATTGCGACGACCAAGGCTGCGGCACTTGCAAATGTTCGCCTTGTTGCGGTCGACGTGGCGGGCACGATCGTCACCCACCTGCTCGGCGAAGAAGCCGACAAGGCAGCGACCGAACGTGCGGTCGATGCCGCGCTGAAGCGGAGTTAAGACGATGCACATTCTCGCAACCGGCGAATTCTGGGTGCTTCTCGCCCTCATCATCTTTATCGCAATCGCGATCTATATGAAGGTGCCGGGGATGGTGACGGCGCAGCTCGACAAGCGGTCGAGTGAGATTGCCGATGAGCTTGAGCAGGCCCGCCGTCTGCGCGAGGAAGCCCAGCAGCTTCTCGCCTCCTACCAGCGCAAGCAGGTCGAAGCGATGAAGGAAGCTGAGGAGATCATCGTTCAGGCCAAGGCCGAGGCTGAAAACCTTGCCGCGGAAGCAGCGACCAATCTGAAGGCCCTCGTCGAGCGTCGTCAGCAGATCGCGGAAGACAAGATCAGCCGCGCCGAATCGCAGGCAATCGCTGAAGTTCGCGCAACGGCGGCCGATATCGCCGTCAACGCCGCTCGCGACGTCATCGCCGAGAAGGTCGATGCGACGAAGGACAACAAGATCGTCGAGACTTCGATCTCGGAACTCGCCTCCAAGCTGCACTAAGGACCAGGCGTCCGCTACACTTCTGCAAAACCCCGCCCTCTCCGGCGGGGTTTTGTTTTGTCCCCGCCCCTTCCCTCAGATAGCGTTGAACCCAGGGGAACAGGGGGAACGCCATGCTCAGCGACTATACGAAAACCGAGTTCACGCATGACGGCAAGGTGAAGCCCGTCTATGTCCGGGGGCACGGGCCTGCCGTCATCGTCATTCACGAAATACCGGGCATCACGCCTGAAGTCGTGCGCTTTGCCGACTGGGTGGTCGATGCAGGGTTTCGAGTCTACATGCCGCTTCTCGTCGGCAAGGCGGGACCGGGGATCACGCCGGGCTATGTGCTGAAATCCATTGCGACCATCTGCATCAGCCGCGAGTTTCATGTGCTGGCAAGCCACAGTTCGAGCCCGGTCACGGATTGGCTGCGCGCGTTGGCGCGCCACGCGCATGAGGAGGCGGGCGGCAAAGGCGTCGGCGCCATCGGCATGTGCTTCTCCGGCAATTTCGCGCTTTCGATGATGATGGAGCCATCGCTGCTCGCGCCCGTGCTTTGCCAGCCTTCCATGCCCCTGCCGCTCGGCGAGACGCGCAAGGCAGCACTGCATGTGTCGCCGGAAGAATTTCAATGTGTGAAGGATCGCTGCGCCAAGGGCGGCAAGGTTCTCGGCTTGCGCTTCAAGGGCGACAAGATGTCCCCGCCCGGCAAGTTCGAAACGCTGCGCCGCGAGCTGGGCGACGCCTTTGAGGGGATCGAGATCGACGACAAGCATTCAAACCCCGATTCGATCGGCCCCGGCGCGCATAGCGTCGTGACCAATGATCTCATCGACAAGGATGGTGAGCCGACCAAGGAAGCGGCCAAGCGCGTGATCGCGTTTTTTGTGGAGCGGCTGAAGGCGGCCTAGGCAGGAAGCACCGTCAGTTCAGGCCACATTGCTTTCCAGCGCGCGGCTTTCTCGTCGTAGCGGTCGGCCGAGAAATTCGCGGCGCGGTTTGGGTGGATAGTCATGGTTTCGATGTCCTCGAAACCATGCGGCGCATAAACGCGCAATGTCCCCCGCCCTGGCTGGAGCCCCACCATGCACGCGGGCGCAAGAAAGCGGTCGATGCCTTGCGTCGGGCTGACGAGCGGCGGATAGGGCGTTCCGAATTTCGCTTCGTACCAGAGATGCACGCGCGCCTGATTGCGCAACTCGACCTCGACGCCGAGAGAGGCGAAGGCGTCGGCGCAGCGGCGGATGGCGGCGTCTTCCGCTTCCCAGCTCGTGTCGGGATCGAAATAGAAGATGTCGTAATCCTTGATGCCGTAACCGGCTGCGCGGCCCGTCAACGCGTTCCAGACAGTCTGAAACAGGCTGCCCGACACAAGCCATGCGTCGGGCAGATCGAGAGCGGGCAAACGATCGAGGATCGCGCGGTTTGCATCATTGGTGAGCGCCAGCTCGATGAAACGCGCCTCATCCATGGACGTTGCCTATTTTGCGTCGAGCTTCTCGCCGATGGCCTTGAAGAGCGCGAAGGTTTCGAATTCGCGATAATACTTCTCTTCGTTTTTCTCGCCATAGGTGTGGTTGGCGGAGGTCTTGGCGATGACGAGATTGCGCGCGGGATCGACATAGACGAACTGGTTATAGATGCCGATTGCCGAATAGGGCCCATCGACATTTTCCGGCACCCACCAGAGATAGCCATAGCCCATGAGGTTCGACGAATTCTCGCGCTTGCCGGGCTGAAGGTTCGCCGCGTCGGGTGTATGCGATGCCTTCACCCAATCGCGCGGCACGATCTGCTCGCCGTTAAATTCGCCCTCATGCAGGTAAAGCAGGCCGAACTTCGCATAGTCGCGCAAGGTGACGTTGACGCCGCCCGCCGCGAGTTCCACGCCCTTGTCGTCCAGCACCCAATAGGCATCGCGCTCCGCACCGATTTTGGACCAGAGTTTTTCTTCCATATAGGCAGAGGGCGTCTTGCCCGTTGCATGCAGGATGACCTGACCGAGCACCTGCGCGTCGAGGCTGTTGTAATGATTGTAACTCCCCGGCTCGTGCACGCGCTTCAGCGTCTTTGCGAATTCGACCATCGAGCCGCCGAAAGCGAGCGCGCGGCCGAAGCGGGAGATATCGGAATCGCGGTCGCTATAGTCTTCGCTCCAGCCAAGACCGGAGGTCATTTGCAGCGCCTGCTTGACGGTGACGCCGTCATAGCCGGTGCCTAAAAATTCAGGCGCATATTTCGTCAGTTGATCATCGATGCTCGCGATCTTGCCTTCGGCGACAGCGATGCCGACCAGCGCGGAGATGAAGGACTTGCCGACCGACCATGAGATCCAGCGCGTGTCCTTGTCATTACCGCGCCAATATTGCTCGTGAACGATCTTGCCGTCCTTGATGACGAGGAGGCCCGTCGTGTCGGTATCGGCGAGGAATTTCCCCGCGTCCTGCACCTTGCCTTCATAGGTATAGGTCGTGGGCAGATCGACCTTCTCGCCTTCGGGGATATGATAAACGTCGCCGGTGCGTCGAATGACGCGCGAGGGGAAGATCGCATCCATGTTGCGGAAGCTCTCGACCTGATCGGCGCCCGAGAACATGCTCGCAACGAATTGCGCGCGCTTGACCTCGCGCCATTTGGCGACGCCGACAATGGCAACACCTGCGACCAGCACAACCACGACGCCAAGCGCGATGTGCTTCACGGACCGACGCATATCAACCCCCCAGATGTTTTGTCTTATTCAGCCGCCTGTTTGGGCCGCTCCTGCTGCCAGCGCAACACCGGATTGCGTGCGGCAAGCGTCTCGTCGAGACGATGGCGCGGGGCGAAATGCGGTGCGCCGGTGAAGAGCGATTTGTCATTGCCCTTCGCTGCCGCCGCGAGATGCTTCAGCGTACCGATGAACTGATCGAGCGTGCGCTTCGATTCCGTTTCGGTCGGTTCGATCAGCAACGCGCCATGAACGACCAGCGGGAAATACATGGTCATCGGGTGATAGCCCTCGTCGATCATCGCCTTGGCGAAGTCGAGCGTTTCGACGCCGGTGCCCTTGAGGAAGCGATCATCGAAGAGCGCTTCGTGCATGCAGGGGCCTTCGAATGATGCGGAAAGATCATCCTTCAGCGAGGCGAGAATATAGTTCGCATTCAGCACCGCATCTTCGGCGACCTGACGCAGGCCATCCGAGCCGTGGCTCATCATGTATGCGACCGCGCGGACGAACATGCCCATCTGGCCATGGAAGGCAGTCATGCGGCCAAAGGGATGCGTGCCGTCAACCTTCGCCTCGCCTTCCGTCTCGACGAGACGGAACCCGTCCTTGCCATGCACCACGTAAGGCAGCGGCGCAAAAGGCGCGAGGGCGGCTGAGAGAACGACAGGACCGGCGCCCGGCCCGCCGCCGCCATGCGGCGTCGAAAAGGTCTTGTGCAGGTTGATATGCATCGCGTCGATGCCGAGATCGCCGGGGCGCACGCGGCCGACAATGGCGTTGAAATTCGCGCCGTCGCAATAGAAGTAGGCGCCTGCTTCATGCACGGCATCGGCAATCTCGATGATGTCGCACTCGAAGAGGCCGCAAGTGTTCGGATTGGTCAGCATGATCGCTGCCACATCGGGGCCGAGCTTCGCCTTGAAGGCGGCGAGATCGACGCGGCCTTCGGCGGTCGCGGGGATCGCATCGACCTTGTAATTCAGCAGCGCGGCTGTTGCCGGATTGGTGCCATGGGCGGATTCAGGAACGAGAATGCGCGTGCGTGTTTCACCCTCTCCGCGCGCGACGAGCGCGGCGCGGATTGCCATCATGCCGCAAAGCTCGCCATGCGCGCCGGCCTTTGGCGACAGCGCGATGGCGGGCATGCCCGTCAATTCCTTCAGCCAATGGGCGAGCGTGTCCATCAGTTCGAGCGCGCCCTGCACCGTCTTTTGCGGCTGCAGCGGATGCACGTCGCCAAAGCCCGGCAGGCGCGCCATTTTTTCGTTGAGGCGCGGATTGTGCTTCATCGTGCAGGAGCCGAGCGGATAGAGACCCGCGTCGATCGAATAATTCTTGCGCGACAGACGCACGAAATGGCGCATCACATCCGGCTCGGATACGCCCGGCAGGCCGATGCGCGCCTTGCGTTCCATCGTGCCGAGGCGCGACGTGAATGCATCAGGCTCGTCGAGATCGACACCGCAGGCGCCCGGATTATCGAGTTCAAACAGCAGTGGTTCTTCGAGACGAAGGCCGCGATTGCCGGTGTAGGTTTCGATGCGGCTAGCGCTGACTTCGCCCGGTGAGGTGGAGCGGCCCTGCTTGTTCATGCCCGACATCACAGCACCTCCTTCAGCGCGCTTGCATATAAGGCGCGGTCTTCATCCGTATTGATCTCAGTCGAGGCCACGATCAGCAGATTTTCGAGCGATGCGTCGCCCGGAATGAGACGGCTGGCCGGAAGACCCGCGATGATGCCCTTGTCCGCCAGCGCGTCGACAACTTCGGCGGCAGGCTTCGGCAGGCGCAGCGTGAACTCGTTGAAGAATGTGTCGTTCAGCACTTCCACGCCTTTGACGGCGGAGAGCGCATTGGCAAGCTTCACGGCGTTCGCGTGGTTGATACGCGCGAGGCGGCGGAAACCGTCTTCGCCCAGAAGCGAAAGATGGATCGTGAAGGCCAGGCTGCAAAGGCCGGAATTGGTGCAGATGTTCGACGTCGCCTTTTCACGGCGAATATGCTGCTCGCGTGTCGAAAGCGTCAGAACGAAACCGCGCTCGCCCGCGGCATCGACCGTCTCGCCGCAAAGGCGGCCCGGCATCTGGCGGACATATTTCGTCTTGGTGGCGAAGAGGCCGACATAAGGGCCGCCAAAGTTCAGGCCGTTACCGATCGACTGGCCTTCGCCGACGACGATGTCGGCGCCCATGTCGCCGGGTGGCGTGACGAGGCCGAGCGAGACAACTTCCGAGACAACGGCGATCAGCAATGCGCCCTTGGCTTGCGCGGCGGCAGCGATGGCGCGGATGTCGACAAGATCGCCGAAGAAGCTCGGGCCCTGCACGACGACGCAGCTCGTGTCGCTATCGATATGCGCGATGATGTCTTCCGTTGTGCCGGGGATCGCAGGCGGCATGGCTTCAACCGCGTAACCACCGACTTCGGAAATGTTTTCGACGACGGCTCGGTAATGCGGATGAAGCGTACCGGACAGAACGGCCTTCTTGCGCTTCGTCACGCGATGGGCCATCAGCACCGCCTCGCCGCATGCGGTCGAGCCGTCATACATGGAGGCGTTGGCCACATCCATGCCGGTGAGCATCGCCACCTGCGTCTGGAATTCGAAGAGATATTGCAGCGTGCCTTGCGTGATCTCAGGCTGGTACGGCGTATAGGAGGTCAGAAACTCCGAACGCTGGATCAGGTGATCGACGGTCGACGGCACGTGGTGGCGATATGCGCCGCCGCCGAGGAAGAAAGGCACCGAGCCTGCCGAGACGTTTTTCGCCGCCATCTTCATCAGGGCGCGTTCGACTTCGAGCTCGCCCTGACGCTTGGGCAGATCGACGAGGCCGCTGCGCCGCGCCCGCTCGGGCACGTCGCAAAAGAGATCATCGACACTCTTTACTCCGATGACGCCAAGCATCTCGCGGCGGTCGGCATCGGTCAGGGGCAGGTAGCGCATGGTGTAGGGACCAATGGTTCGGGTTCAAAAATTCCTGCCCGTCATGCGCGGGCTCGCCCCGCACATCCACGCCTTTCTTCCGTACAAGGAAATAAGAAAAACGTGGATGGCCGGGCCAAACCCGGCCATGACGAACGTGTTTGGCTAAGCAAGCCCCTCAATGAAAGCCTTATAGGCGTCTTCATCCATCAGCTTTGCAAACTCGGATTTATCGGCGAGCGTCAACTTGACGAACCAGCCCCGGCCCATCGCGTCGTCATTGACGCCGCCCGGCGCGCCTTCGAGATCGCCGTTCACTTCGACGACTTCGCCGGAGACGGGCGCGTAAACTTCGCTCGCCGCCTTCACGCTCTCGACGACGGCCGCTTCATCGCCCGTCGCAAGCGACTTGCCGACTTCGGGAAGCTCGACATAGACCACATCGCCAAGTTGCTCTTGCGCGTAATCGGTGATGCCGATCGTCGCCACGTCGCCATCGACGCGCACCCATTCGTGCTGATCGGTGAAACGTATCTCGCTCATATCCTGTGCCTCGTCTCTTTCTTCATTATTTCGCAGTTGGGCGGTGAAACCGCTTCTCGACAAAGGGCAACGCCACGATCTTTGCCGGGCGGCCCTTGCCTCTGACCATCAACTCAATATCCGTGCCGACCTTTGCATGCGCGATGTCGACATAGCCCATGGCTATCGGACCGCCAACGGTGGGGCCGTAGCTGCCGCTGGTGATCTCGCCGATCTTCTTGCCTGTGGCATCGGTGATTTCGGTGTGATCGCGTGCGGGCGCCTTGCCTTCCGGCAGGATGCCGACGCGCTTACGCGACACGCCATTCGCAATCTGCGCCAGAATGATTTTCGCGGCGGGAAAATTCGCTTCCTCGCGGCGACGCTTGGCAATCGCCCAGGCAAGACCGCCTTCGATGGGCGTCGTCGTCTCGTCAATGTCGTGGCCATAGAGGCAGAGGCCCGCTTCGAGGCGGAGCGAATCGCGCGCGCCAAGACCGATGGGCTTTACCTCCGGCTCGGCGAGAAGCTTCGTCGCCAGCTCAACAACCTTGTCGGCAGGCAGCGAAATTTCGTAGCCGTCTTCGCCCGTATAGCCGGAGCGGCTGACATAGCTTGGAATGCCCGCAACATCGATCTCGCGAGCCGTCATGAAATCCATGTCGATGGCAGCGGGCGCAAAACGCGCCATTACATCGGCGGCCTTGGGGCCCTGCAATGCGATGAGGGCGCGGTCTTCAAGGCGGCGAAGCTCGACGCCTTTGGGCAGGTGCGCTTCGATATGCGCAAAGTCCTGATGCTTGCAGGCTGCATTGACGATGAGGAACAGCCAGCCGTCCTTGCCCGCAACGCGCGTCACCATGAGATCGTCGCGGATGCCGCCCTTGTCGTTCAGCAGCAGCGTGTAGCGGATCGCGTCTGGCGTCAGACCCAGAATGTCGCCGGGCACCAACGCCTCAAGCGCGCGGGAAACAGTTTCGTGATCGGGGCCGACGAGATAGGCCTGCCCCATATGCGAAACGTCGAAGAGGCCAGCGCTGGCGCGGGTGTGCAAATGCTCGGTAAGCACGCCGTCCTTGTATTGAACAGGCATGTCGTAGCCGGCGAAAGGAACCATCTTCGCGCCAAGCTCGATATGGAGCGCGTGCAAGGGTGTGACTTCGAGGGTGTCGCTGTTATGGGCTTGATCAGATGTCATCGGAACTTTCAGGCTCGCTCGAATCATTAAGGGCTGCCACTCGGCGAATCTGCTTCGCCTGTAGCGCCCCCTCTGTCGCGGAACCTGAGAGATTTCGCGGAACGGTTTTTCGTGAAAAACCTTGCCGCTTACGCCCGTCGGTGAGACCTGCCCGAAGGCTGGCCTACTTTCCAGAGATTCATCCCCCTGCGGTCCTGGGTGCCTGAGAGTTTCCGGGGCGGTTGCTCCTTCGGCGCCGGTGCCTATATGGCCCCGGTCTCTCCCGCAGAGTTCATGTGTATGACGTCTGACTCTAATCGGTAGTGCTCGGGGCCGATCATATGGAGGCCCGGAGGGGAGTCAATTGCGGTGGCGTGACCAGCGCTGCCGAATCATCCGTTTTCCACGGGAATCGACAGGCAGGGCACGCCGCGCACGCGATACGGCTATTTCATCGGGCCGACGGGCACCTTGCGGTTGTAGTCGAGCTGCTCATGCGTCAACTGGAAGCCAACCAGAAACTCATAGTTCGAGCCGTTCATCTCCGGGGTATAGGGCACGACCGTGCCTTCGACGCTCTTCAGGAAGCGCACATCCCGGCCCGTGCCGGAGAAGGTCACGGGGATGTCGTAGATCTGCTTGCTGACCTTGGTGCCATCGACGCGGGTGACCGCCAGAAAGCCCTTCAGCACCATGTCGCGCGAGGTGGCGGCAGGCCCGAGTTCGGCGCCGCCATTGAATGCCAGATCGACTGAAATGGTGCGGTCGCCCTTGTCATATTCGCATTTGATCGCCGCCTTGGTGATCTCGGCGCGCATGACGACGTCGGTCAGATCGTTGCCGCGACCATTGAACACCGTAATGCGGTCCGCGCCATCGAGGACGCCGATCGAGGGGCAAGGCTTGGGCGCCGAGGCTTCAAGATCCAGCTCTTCGTCGTCGCTGCTGCCCATGCCCAGCCAACTGCAGCCGCCAAGCACCAGCGGCGTCAGAAGAAGGGCTGCCAGCACAATGCCGCGAGCGGCAGAGACGGAACGGCGCGGCGCATCTTTTCGCAGACTCAGAAACTGCATCGTCAGGTCTCTCGCTTGGAAATGATTGGGTAAGCTGGACCCCGGAGGCCCCCCGGGTTTCTTGACTTTCCTCGACCGGACCCCTCTATTACCGACGAGAGACGGCCCCTGAAAGCGTTGCTTTTCATATAGTTAGGCGGGACTGACCGCTTGACGCGGTGGCCGCACTTTATCGGAGTGTCTGCCGTGCTACAAGCATGGGCGCATTCCCAAACGAGCCTGGCCCATGACCGATGCCCGCCTGCCACTGACGCTGATCCTCGCGAGCCCGCGCGGCTTCTGTGCGGGCGTGGACAGGGCCATCCAGATTGTCGAATCGGCGCTCGAAAAATTCGGCCCGCCCGTCTATGTGCGCCATGAAATTGTGCATAACCGCTTCGTCGTCGAAGCGCTGGAGCGCAAGGGCGCGGTTTTCGTCGAAGAGCTGGACGAGGTGCCCGAAGGCGGCAAGGTCATATTCTCCGCTCATGGCGTACCGAAATCCGTACCCGCTGAAGCGAAGGCGCGCGAACTCATCTATTTCGACGCAACCTGCCCGCTCGTCTCCAAAGTGCATATCGAAGCCGGTCGCCTCCATGAGCGCGGACTTGAAATCATTCTGATCGGTCACGCCGGGCACCCCGAGGTCATCGGCACGATGGGCCAGCTCCCCGACGATGCGGTGAAGCTTGTCGAGACCATCGCGGACGCCGAAGCCTTCGTGCCGCAGGATGCCGACAAGCTTGCCTTCGTCACGCAGACGACGCTTTCGGTTGATGACACGGCTGAAATCGTAGCCGCGCTGAAGCGCCGCTTCCCCAATATCGTCGCGCCTCACAAGGAAGACATCTGCTACGCGACGACGAACCGACAGGAAGCCGTGAAAGTCATCGCACCCCGCGCCGAAGCCGTGCTCGTCATCGGCGCGCCCAATTCATCGAACTCGATGCGGCTTGTCGAAGTTGCCGAACGCGCGGGCTGCACCTATGCGGCGCTCGTGCAGCGCGCCGCCGATATCGACTGGGCAGCACTTGGCACGCCGCGCACCGTGGGCCTCACCGCAGGCGCGAGCGCGCCGGAAATTCTTGTCGATGAAGTCATCGCCGCATTCCGAGAGCGCTTCGATGTGACGCTCGAAATGGCCGAGACGGTGCGCGAATCCATTCAGTTCAAGCTGCCGCGTGCGCTGGCTAGCGAATAGGGGCCGGCGATGGCGGTTTATACGGAAGTCTCGGACGAGGAGCTGGAGGCTTTTCTCGTTCCCTACCATCTCGGGCGATTGCTCTCCTACAAGGGCATTGCCGAGGGCGTCGAGAATTCCAACTTCATGCTCCATACCGACAAGGGCTTCTATTTTCTGACGCTTTACGAAAAGCGCGTCGCCAAAAGCGATCTGCCGTTCTTTCTTGGCTTGATGAACCATCTTGCGGGCAAAGGCATCGCCTGCCCCGTGCCGCTGCGCAATGAGCGCGGCGAGATGCTTGGCGAGCTTGCCGGACGCTCGGCCGCACTGATCAGCTTTCTCGAAGGCATCTCGGTTCGCCGTCCGCAGCCGCGCCATTGCGCGGCGCTTGGCCGTGCACTTGCCGAGCTGCATCTTGCGGGCCGCGACTTCGAATTGACCCGCGAAAATTCGCTCAGCGTTTCAGGCTGGCGTCCTTTGCTCCAGTCCTGCGGCGCGCGCGCGGATGAAGTTCTGGCCGGTCTCGGCGTCGAACTTGAGACGGAGCTTGCAACGCTGGAGCGCGAATGGCCCAGGGCGCTACCGCAAGGCGTCATCCATGCCGATCTCTTCCCCGACAACGTGTTTTTCATCGGCGATGATTTGTCAGGCGTTTTCGATTTCTATTTCGCCTGCAACGATGCGCTGGCCTATGACCTTGCCATCTGCCTGAACGCCTGGTGCTTTGAAGGCGATGGCGCGTTCAACATCACCAAGGCGCGCGCGCTGCTTCAGGCCTATACGCAAGTGCGTCCGCTCGATGCGGCAGAGCTTCACGCGCTGCCGCTGCTTGCGCGAGGCAGCGCCATGCGCTTTCTGCTGACGCGGCTTTATGACTGGCTCAACCACCCGCCGGGAGCATTTGTGAATCCGAAAAATCCGCTCGAGTATCTGAAGCGCCTGCGCTTCCATCGCGGCATCACCTCGCCTGCAGGCTACGGGCTCGACGCATGACCAGCGCTGCAGAAACGATCGACATCTATACAGACGGCGCGTGTTCGGGAAATCCGGGGCCGGGCGGCTGGGGCGCATTGCTGCGCTACAAGGGCACCGAGAAGGAAATTGCTGGCGGCGAACCGCTGACGACCAACAATCGCATGGAGTTGATGGCCGCGATCATGGCGCTCGAAACGCTGAAGCGCCCGTCACATGTGAAGCTGCATACAGATTCGAATTATCTGAAAGACGGCATCACCAAATGGATCCACAACTGGAAGCGCAATGGCTGGCGCACGTCCGACAAGAAGCCGGTGAAGAACGACGATCTCTGGAAGCGGCTTGAGCTTGCCATTGAGACGCATGACATCAGCTGGCACTGGGTCAAAGGCCATTCAGGCCATGACGAGAACGAACGCGCAGACGAATTGGCGCGACGCGGCATGGAGCCGTTTCAGAAGATCGGGGCGAGGTAATTCACTCGTGTCACCCCGGGCTTGTCCCGGGGTCCAGGGGCCGCTTGCTCAGCGTATGACGCTCCTGGATCCCGGCATAAAGCCGGGATGACACTTGTGAGAATGGTGGCGACGAAAAGCTAGAAACTCAAAGTTGCGCGAGAATATTGTCCGCGCCCGACACTTTCGCCTCGCCGGGGTTCGGTTCCTTGTTGAGGCTCTTCACGACGCCGTCATCGACCAGCATCGAATAGCGCAGGCTGCGCGTGCCCATGCCGAAGCCCGAGCCGTCAAAATCGAGGCCGAGAGCTTTCGTGAAATCGCCATTGCCGTCGCCGAGCATCGTCACCTTGTCTTCGGCGCCCTGCGCCTTGCCCCAGGCGCCCATGACGAAAGCGTCATTGACCGACACGCAGGCAATTTCCGCGACGCCCTTGCCCTTGATCGTGTCCGACTTCTGGATGAAGCCCGGCAGATGCTGGTTCGAGCAGGTGGGCGTGAAAGCGCCGGGAAGCGCGAAGACGACAACCTTGCGGCCTTTGAAATATTCGCCCGTCTTGACCGGGGCTGGGCCCTTGTCGGTCATCTTCATCAGCGTGACGTCCGGAATCCGGTCTCCGACATTGATCGCCATTTTTGCCTCCATGATCGTGCCGCGTTGGACACAGCGTTTGCGTTACGGGCATTAAAGCGGCAAACGCCACCTGCCGCCAGCCCTGCCCTATTCAACCTTGCGTGACGCCTCGATTGCCGTCGCGGCGCCTGTGAAGGTCAACATCACCTCTGCGCCTTTGAGCGCCACGCCAGAATCCATTTCCACGGGCACAACATATTTGATGGCCGTGCCGTCGCGCATCGCTTCGGGCTTGCCGAAATAGACGCCACGCGGACCTTCGACGATGAGGTCAGGCGTCTCGCCCTCTTTCTTCAACCGAACTTCGAGATGCGGCGACGATCCATCGACAAGCCGCGCGATCACCGTATCGGCGGCGCGCGGTGCGCTGGCGACGCGTGCGAGAAACCGACGGATTTGCGCGCCATCTTCCTCGTCGGTGCCGTCAGCCGAGCTGGACCACATCAGATGCGCTTCGCCCGGCACGCAAATCTCCGAGCACACGCCATAGGTCATGGTGAGGCGCAATGTTATGGGCTTTGCCGCATCCGCAGCGCGCACGATGACGGGCCAGACGATTTCATCTTCATAGCCGAATGTCGTATCGCCCGGCGCATCGAAGCGTTGCGGCACGGGCCAGAGCAGATCGATCGAGGCAATGTTTTCCGATTTCGACCAGTCGAAGCGCGGCGCCAGGCCCGAGTCGCCGGGCTTTCGCCAGTAAGTGTGCCAGCCCGGCGCGAGTTTCATTTGAACGCCAGCCAAAATCGGAGAAGCATCACTGTCGCTTTTCGCCACGATCAAGCGCAGCGCTTCGCCCGACAACGCGCTCGGCTCATCGGCATGCGCGGCAAAGCAGAAGATGAAAAGAGCCAACAATGCTGACGCGAAAAGCGCGGGCTTCCGAAGCGGGCTTGCGCTCTTCAATCTCTCATCCCAACTCACAATCATAGTTTCATCCACGTGGCGCGACGGCACTTCACAATAGATGCAAATCCGGCGTCGCGACAGGAGGTTCAGACAAAGCGTGACATGCGTGCGGCAAGGCACGACAA
>NZ_JBASBH010000068.1:0-4293 GCF_049651025.1 Parvibaculum sp.
GTCTGGGCCATGAAGCCATCGATCACGCGATGAAAAAGGAGCCCGTTATAAAAGCCTTTGCGCGTCAGCTCCTTGATGCGGTCCACATGCGCGGGCGCGACCTTGGGGAGCAGCTCGATCACGACGCGACCATCTTTCAGGTCGAGATAGATCGTGTTCTCCGGATCGAAGGCGAATGCCGGACGGGCCAACGCGAGAAGCGCGAAGACCATAAAGGCGATACTTGTCAAACGACGCATCACTGTTTCCCTGTTTGTCCGATCGGCTGGCGATCAGTTTTTGCGCTGCTTCGCGATCGTCGCGAGGATCTTCTTTTCGACCCGCTTCGGCACGAAAGGCGAGATATCGCCACCCATGCTGGCAATCTGGCGAACGAGTGTCGATGAAATAAATTGCGTTTCGGGCGAGGCGGCAAGAAATACCGTTTCGACGCCCGGGTTCATGGTTCGATTCATACCGACCATCTGAACTTCGTATTCGTAGTCGATGCCGCTACGCAAGCCACGGATGATGACGTTCGCGCCATGCGCGTCCGCCGCATCGACAACGAGGCCCGAGAAAGCCGCCGTCGTGATCTTCGCACCGAGCTTTTTCGCAACCGGCCCGGCTTCCGCCTCGATGAGCGCGGCGCGCTCGTCAAACGACAGCATCGGCGCCTTGGTCGCATTGATGCCCATTGCCACCACGAGGTGATCGACGAGCGACAAGGCGCGGCGGATGATATCGAGATGCCCATTGGTCATCGGATCGAAAGTGCCGGGGTAGATCCCGATACGTTTAACCTTCGGCGCCATGCCTGCTCCTATTCGCCCGTATCACTCTCGGAGGTGTCGCCGTTCTCGGACGACTCGTCGACCCGTTCGACCGAGACGACACGCTCATCTGCCGTCGTGCGGAAGATCGTGACGCCCTGCGTCGCGCGGCCCGCGATGCGCACATCGTCCACCGGGCAACGGATGAGCTGGCCCGCATCGGTGACGAGCATGATCTGGTCAAGCTCCTCGACGGGGAAAGACGCGACGAGCTTGCCGTTACGTGTCGTCACCGTCATGGCGATAATGCCTTTGCCGCCGCGACCCGATGTCCGGTAGTCGTAGGACGAGGAGCGCTTGCCGAAGCCATTCTCGCTGACGGTCAGCACGAACTGTTCGCGCGCACCAAGCTCGGCATAACGCTCCGGCGTCAGCGTCAGATCGTCTGTCGCCTCATCATCTTCGACATCCTCGACCTCGATGACCTCCGTCTCCACTTCGTCGCCTTCGCCCGTCACCGCGCGACGCATTGCGCCTGCCTGCTTCTGATAGGCACGCGATTCAGCAGGCGTCACATCGACGTGTCGCAGAATGCTCATGGCGATGATCGTGTCATCCCCGTCGAGCCTGATCCCGCGCACACCCGTTGAACTGCGGCCCGAGAAAACGCGGACATCGGTGACGGGGAAACGAATGCAGCGGCCATTCGCGGCGGTAAGCATCACGTCATCATCCTCAGTGCAGGTTTGCACGCCGATGATTTCGTCGCCCTCGTCGTCGCCTTCGAACTTCATGGCGATCTTGCCATTGCGGTTGATCTGCACGAAATCCGACAGCTCGTTCCGCCGCACGCGACCCTTGCGCGTTGCGAAGACAACGTGATGGTTCGCCCAGATTGTCTCGTCTTCAGGCAAGGGCATGATGGTCGTGATCGTTTCGCCCTGCTCCAGCGGCAACAGGTTGATCATCGCCTTGCCGCGCGCTTGCGGCGTCGAGGCAGGCAGACGCCAGACCTTGAGCTTGTAGACCATGCCGATCGAGGAGAAGAACAGGATGGGCGTGTGCGTATTCGCAACAAAAAGCCGCGTGACGAAATCTTCGTCCTTTGTCGCCATGCCTGCCCGGCCACGTCCGCCGCGGCGCTGCGCGCGATAGGTCGAAAGCGGCACGCGCTTGATGTAGCCCTGATGGCTGACGGTGACGACCATGTCCTCGCGCTGGATCAGGTCTTCATCTTCAAAATCGTCTTCAGAATCTGCAAGCTCGGTGCGGCGCGGCGTCGCGAACTCGGACTTGATCGCCGCAAGCTCGTCTCTGATGATCGTCAGCACGCGTGCGCGACTGCGCAGAATGTCGAGATAGTCGGCAATCTTCTCGCCCAGGATCGTCAACTCGTCGCCGATTTCGTCGCGACCAAGTGCTGTCAGGCGCTGCAGGCGGAGATCGAGGATCGCCTTGGCTTGTGTCTCGGAGAGCTTGTAGGTGCCCTCCTCCGTCAAAGTGTGACGGGGATCGGCGATCAGCACGATCAGCGGCTCGATGTCTCTTGCCGGCCAGTCACGCGCCATCAAGCGCTCTCTCGCCGTCGCCGGATCGGGCGCGGTGCGGATCAGCCGGATCACTTCATCGATATTGGCAACTGCGATTGCGAGGCCGACCAACACGTGGGCGCGGTCGCGCGCCTTGGCCAGTTCGAACTTCGTACGGCGCGTCACGACCTCTTCGCGGAAATGCGTAAAGGCCTCGATGAGCTGCTTCAGGTTCATCAGCTCGGGGCGTCCGCGATCAAGCGCCATCATATTGGCGCTGAACGACGATTGCAGCGGCGAGAAGCGATAAAGCTGGTTCAGCACGACATCGGGAACGGCGTCGCGCTTCAACTCGATGACGACGCGCATGCCGTCGCGGTCGGATTCGTCGCGCAGATCGCTGATGCCGTCGATGCGCTTGTCGCGCACCAGCTCGGCAATCCGTTCGATCATCGTCGTCTTGTTCACCTGATAGGGAATTTCGCTGATGATGATCGAAAGCCTGTCGCGCTTGCCTTCTTCGATCTTCACGCGGCCACGCACCACGACCGAGCCGCGCCCGGTGTGATAGGCCGAACGCGCGCCTGCGCGGCCAAGCATGATGCCGCCCGTCGGAAAATCCGGCGCGGGCACATGCTCGATCAATTCGTCGATGCTGATGGCAGGATTGTCGATCAGCGCGATACAGGCGTCGATCACTTCGCCGAGATTGTGCGGCGGCACATTGGTCGCCATGCCGACTGCAATGCCGGCTGCGCCATTGACGAGCAGGTTGGGGAATTCGGCAGGCAGAACCTTCGGCTCTCTTTCGGAGCCGTCATAGTTGTCCTGGAAATCGACCGTGTCCTTGTCGATGTCGTTGACGAGCGCGTGCGCGGATTTCGCCATACGCACTTCGGTGTAACGCATCGCGGCTGCAGCATCGCCGTCGACGGAGCCGAAGTTGCCCTGTCCGTCGATCAGCGGCAGACGCATCGAGAAGCTTTGCGTCATGCGCACAAGCGCGTCGTAAATCGACTGGTCGCCATGCGGGTGATATTTACCGATCACGTCGCCGACGACGCGCGCGGATTTGCGGTAGGGCTTGTTCCAGTCGTAGCCGTTCTCATTCATGGAGAAGAGAATGCGGCGATGAACCGGCTTCAATCCGTCGCGCGCATCGGGGAGCGCACGGCTCATGATCACGCTCATCGCGTAATCGAGATAGGAGCGGCGCATCTCGTCTTCGATAGTGATCGGCGAGACGTCTTTTTCCGGGGGCAAGCCTGAAGCGCCTGACGGCGGATCGCCCGCTCCCAAACCGCCGCCGTTGCCCGGGGTCGGCTTGTCGCCGGGAATGTCGCTGTCTGTGGTGTCGGACAAGGGTTTTTCTGACTTTGGAGGACGCTTGCAGCGATGGCCGCAATGCGTCGTGACGGGCTTCTAAACAAGGCGACAGGCGACTGCCGAATCCCCCTCATTTATGTGTTGCAGAGCCTAACAGACGCGCCCCTTCGCGGCAATCCGAAATACGGCGCAAGGTCGCTTATAAGTTATTGAATTTAAAAGCAAAATAAAGTTTCTTTCGCCGCCTTTTATTGCCCCTGCTTATGCGCCTGAAAAAGCACCGTCGAACGCACCTCTGGCGCGATCTTCTTCCCGGAAACGCAGCTTGTTGCCGAACTAAAAACGCCCCTCTCCGCGATTGCGGGAGGGGCATTTTTCGCCGTCACTATAGCGAGTGACTCAGAACGGAATTTCGTCGTCGAGGTCCTGGGCGAAATTCGGCTTGCCGCCGCCGGAGCTGCGTCCGCCGCCGCCGCTGCCGTAATCGTCCCCGCCGTAATCGCCGCCGCCAGATGCACCCGCGCCACCGCCGCTTTTGCCGTCGAGCATGGTCAGCGTCGAGTTGAAGCCCTGCAGCACGATTTCCGTCGAGTATTTCTCAACGCCTGCCTGATCGGTCCATTTGCGGGTCTGGAGCGCGCCTTCGATGTAAAGCTTCGCGCCCTTCTTCACATATTGCTCGATGA
>NZ_JBASBH010000069.1:0-16989 GCF_049651025.1 Parvibaculum sp.
CCGATCGCCATGGAAGAGAAGCTCCGCTTCGCCATCCGTGAAGGCGGCCGTACCGTCGGCGCCGGCGTCGTCTCTAAAGTGTTGAAGTAAGCATCTGCGATTATCGGCGGGACTAGGAGTGTAGCTCAACTGGTAGAGCACCGGTCTCCAAAACCGGGGGTTGGGGGTTCGAGCCCCTCCACTCCTGCCAACCGCAGGCAAGAAGACGACTAGAGGACTTTGGTAGAGATCATGGCTAAAACCAATCCGCTTGAGTTCTTCCGCGAAGTGCGTTCCGAGACCCTGAAGGTCACGTGGCCCACACGGCGCGAGACTGCCGTCACGACCATCATGGTTTTCATCATGGTCGCATTCGCGACGATCTTTTTCTTTCTGGCCGATCTTGTCCTCAGCAAAGGGGTCTCGTTCGTGCTAGGCATCGGTAACTGAGGGGCCTATGGCCAAGCGCTGGTATATCGTTCACGCCTACTCGAACTTCGAGAAGAAGGTCGCGGAGTCTATCCGCGAGCAGGCGGAGAGCCACGGCCTTACCGAGCATTTCGAAGAAGTGCTGGTGCCGACGGAAGAGGTGGTCGAACTTCGCCGCGGTCGCAAGATCAACGCCGAACGCAAGTTCTTTCCCGGCTACGTGCTGGTAAAGATGGACCTGACGGACGAGACCTATCATCTCGTCAAGAACACGCCGAAGGTCACGGGCTTCCTCGGAGCGGATAACAAGCCGCAGCCGATCAGCCAGGGTGAGGTCGACCGCATTCTGCATCAGGTGCAGGAAGGCGTGGAGCGGCCGAAGCCCTCGATCACTTTCGAGATCGGCGAGCAGGTTCGCGTTGCAGACGGTCCGTTTGCTTCGTTCAATGGTTTTGTCGAAGAAGTCGACGAAGAAAAGGCGCGGCTCAAGGTTGCCGTGTCGATTTTCGGCCGCGCTACGCCGGTCGAACTGGAATACGCGCAGGTCGAGAAGATCTGAGTGTTGCGTGTGGGAGGCGTTTTCGGTTTCGGCCGGGCGTTGTAAACCACTAACCCAAATATCCGGAAGCTCCGGAAGGGGATTGAAATGGCTAAGAAAATCGAAGGCTACATCAAGTTGCAGGTGAAGGCGGGCCAAGCGAACCCGTCTCCGCCGATCGGACCCGCGCTCGGTCAGCGCGGTCTGAACATCATGGAATTCTGCAAGGCGTTCAACGCCCAGACGCAGAAGATGGAACCGGGCATGCCTATCCCGGTCGTCATTACTGCGTTCTCCGACCGTTCCTTTACATTCAAGATGAAGACGCCGCCGGCGACTTACTTCCTGAAGAAGGCCGCGAACATTACTTCCGGCTCGAAGACGCCCGGTCGTCCCGGCTCCATCGCAGGTAGCGTGACGCTGAAGCAGTGCCGCGAAATCGCAGAAGCGAAGTTCGAGGACCTGAACGCAAGCGATCTCGATCAGGCGACGAAAATCATTGCTGGTTCCGCCCGTTCCATGGGCCTGCAGGTTGTGGAGTAAGGGCTATGGCAAAGCGCATTGAAAAGGCCCGCGAGGGCATTGATAACAAAAAGACCTATTCGCTCGGCGAAGCTGTTAAGCTCGTCAAGGAGCGGGCGACGGCGAAGTTTGACGAGACGATCGAAATTGCGATCGCCCTCGGCGTCGATCCGCGCCATGCCGATCAGATGGTGCGCGGCGTCTGCGCGCTTCCGAACGGTTCAGGTCGTACGGTTCGCGTCGCGGTTTTCGCGAAGGGCGAGAAGGCCGAGCAGGCCTTGAAGGCCGGTGCCGACATCGTCGGTGCGGAAGATCTGGCCGAGATCATTCAGTCGGGCAAGATCGAGTTCGACCGTTGCATCGCAACGCCGGACATGATGCCGCTCGTCGGTCGCCTCGGTAAGGTGCTCGGGCCGCGCGGCATGATGCCGAACCCGAAGGTCGGGACGGTGACGCCCGACGTTGCCGAAGCGGTGAAGGCGGCCAAAGGCGGCGCGATCGAATTCCGCGTCGAAAAAGCCGGTATCGTGCAGGCTGGCATCGGCAAGGCGAGCTTCACGGAAGATCAGATCCTGGGCAATATCCGCGCCCTGGTCGATGCCGTGCAGAAGGCCAAACCGGCAGGCGCCAAAGGCACCTACATTAAAAGAATCGCGATCAGCTCGACCATGGGCCCTGGGGTCAAGGTTGAGACGCAGAGCGTGACCGCCTGATAAAGGCGGGTATGAGTTTCCGCTTCAGCCTTCGGGCTGGGGCGGATCGGCAGACGGTAAGCGTAGCCACTTCGGTATGAAACCGGAGTGGCTGCGCCATCGTCTGTTACCTGTCCGAGACTGTGGGTGCCGAAGCTTTCTACAAGCTGACGCTTAATCGCCAACAAGAAGGCGGCCGGCAATAGACGGGAGGCTGAACGATTTCACGGACCCGATGGGTCAATGGGATCGGTTGGAACCCGGGACGACAGGCAAGTGAGCGCCGTATTGATCCGGCGCAAGGCCAGTGGCCTTGTGACGGCGAAAGCGGCAAATGCCAATGGCGGACGAAACCCCGGTGCGCCGGGACGTAAGCTGCCACTTTAGGAGAGAGCAAGTGGACAGAGCTGCAAAGTCTGAGCTCTTGACGCACCTCAACGGCGTTTTCTCAAACGCCAATGTCGTCGTCGTAGCCCACTACAGCGGACTGACCGTGACGGAGTTGACTGATCTCCGCGCGCGTATGGCCAAAGTTGGCGCCGAGTTCAAGGTTACCAAGAACCGGATCGCCAAGCTCGCTCTGGACGGCACAAAGGCGAGCAAGATCTCCGATCTGTTCGCCGGGCCGACGGCTATCGCCTATTCGCAAGACCCGGTTGCGGCCCCCAAGGTCGCAGTCGAGTTCGCCAAGACAAACCAGAAGCTGGTGATCCTGGGCGGCGCGATGGGCGAGACGGTTCTCGATGTGAATGCAGTTAAGACACTTGCTGAACTGCCGTCGCTCGACGAACTGCGCGCGAAGCTTCTGGGCATGATCCAGACGCCTGCCACCCGTATCGCGGGTGTTGTGGCGGCTCCGGCAGCCCAGCTTGCACGCGTGCTGAACGCATATGCCACCAAGGGCGAAGCGGCCTGATTTTCAGACCTGCTGTTGTGACAACCCGATACCAACTGAACCTAAGAGAGAAATGAAAATGGCTGATCTTGCAAAAATCGTTGACGACCTTTCGGCCCTGACGGTTCTCGAAGCCGCCGAACTGTCGAAGCTTCTCGAAGAGAAGTGGGGCGTCTCCGCCGCCGCTCCGGTCGCTGTTGCTGCCGCTGCCGGCCCGGCCGCTGCCGCCGCTGAAGTCCAGACGGAATTCACGGTCGTTCTCGCCGCCGCTGGCGACAAGAAGATCGAAGTGATCAAGGAAGTCCGTGCGATCACGGGCCTTGGTCTGAAGGAAGCGAAAGACCTCGTCGAAGGCGCACCGAAGACCGTCAAGGAAGGCGCGTCCAAGGACGAAGCCGACAAGCTCAAGGCCCAGCTCGAAAAGGCTGGCGCGAAGGTCGAACTTAAGTAATTCGACTTCTGCCGTTCCGGTGGGGCGGAGGTTCAGGCCTTCGCCCCATCAGACACCTCGCGGTGTCACAGTCACCAGGCGATAGAGCATCCAGACCGGGCGGCTCGATCGAATAAGTAAGGCCCGGCCGCCGTTCTTAAAGCAGAGCGTTGCGAGGAGCAGATATGACGCAGTCCTTTACTGGTCGCAAACGGGTTCGCAAGTCCTTTGGACGCATCCCCACCATTGCGGTGATGCCGAACCTGATCGAAGTTCAGAAATATTCCTACGACCAGTTCCTGCAGGTTGACGAACCGAAAGGCGGACGCCCCGATCAAGGGCTTCAGTCCGTATTCAAATCGGTTTTCCCGATCAGCGATTTTTCTGAGAGCGCTACTCTGGAGTTCGTTCGCTACGAATTCGAGCAGCCGAAATACGACGTCGAAGAGTGCCAGCAGCGGGGCATGACCTTTGCTGCGCCGCTCAAGGTGACGTTGCGCCTGATCGTCTTCGAAGTGGATGAAGACACGCAAGCCAAGTCCGTGAAGGACATCAAGGAGCAGGACGTCTACATGGGCGACATGCCCCTGATGACGGAAAATGGCACCTTTGTCATCAACGGCACCGAGCGCGTTATCGTTTCGCAGATGCACCGCAGCCCGGGCGTCTTCTTCGATCACGACAAGGGCAAGACCCATTCGTCGGGCAAGCTGCTTTTCGCCGCTCGCGTCATTCCCTATCGCGGTTCGTGGCTCGATTTCGAGTTCGACGCGAAGGACATCGTCTATGTCCGTATCGACCGTCGCCGCAAGCTGCCGGTCACGACGCTGCTTTATGCGCTCGGCCTCGATAGCGAGACGATCCTCAACACTTTCTACAAGCGCGTGACCTTCACGAAGTCGAAAGACGGCTGGCGTGTGCCGTTCGACGCGGAGCGTTTCCGCGGCGTGAAGCCCGAACATGATCTTATCGATGCGAAGACCGGCAAGGTCGTCGTCGAAGCCGGCAAGAAGATGACGCCGCGCCTTTCGCGCAAGCTCGCGGAAGACGGCCTCAAGGAATTGCTCGTGCAGGACGAGGATCTCATCGGTCGCTATCTCGCCGATGAAATCGTCAACATGCAGACGGGCGAAATCTTCGCCGAAGCAGGCGACGAAGTGACCGCGAAGCTCATCGAGACGCTGATCGAAGAGGGCTACAAGGATATTGCGACGCTCGACATCGACCATGTGAACACGGGTGCTTTCATCCGCAACACGCTCGCGGTCGACAAGTGCACGAACCGCGATCAGGCGCTCATCGACATCTATCGCGTCATGCGTCCCGGCGAGCCGCCGACCCCGGAAACGGCCGAAGCGCTTTTCGGCAGCCTCTTCTTCGACAGCGAGCGTTACGATCTCTCCGCCGTTGGTCGCGTGAAGATGAACATGCGTCTCGACCTCGACGCCGATGACACCGTGCGCGTACTGCGCCGGGAAGACATCGTCGCGGTCATCAAGACGCTGGTCGGTCTGCGTGACGGCAAGGGCGAAATCGACGACATCGACAACCTCGGCAATCGCCGCGTGCGTTCGGTCGGCGAGCTGATGGAGAACCAGTATCGCGTCGGTCTGCTCCGCATGGAACGTGCGATCAAAGAGCGTATGTCCTCGGTCGATATCGATACGGTCATGCCGCATGACCTTATCAATGCGAAGCCGGCGGCTGCCGCCGTTCGCGAGTTCTTCGGCTCCTCGCAGCTTTCGCAGTTCATGGACCAGACGAACCCGCTTTCGGAAATCACGCATAAGCGCCGCCTTTCGGCCCTTGGGCCTGGCGGTCTGACGCGCGAGCGCGCAGGCTTCGAAGTCCGCGACGTTCATCCGACGCATTACGGCCGCATCTGCCCGATTGAAACGCCGGAAGGTCCGAATATCGGACTTATCAACTCGCTGGCGACTTTCGCGCGCGTCAACAAATACGGCTTCATCGAGAGCCCGTATCGTCGCGTCGTGGGCGGCAAGGTGACGGACGACGTCGTCTATCTCTCCGCCATGGAAGAGGCGCGTTACCGCATCGCCCAGGCGAATATCACGATCGGCAAGAAGGGCGAGATCGAAGGCGAACTCGTCAACTGCCGCATCGATGGCGACTTTGAAATGGTGCCGCCTGAGCAGGTGGACTTCCTCGACGTGTCGCCCAAGCAGATCGTGTCCGTTGCCGCGGCGCTCATCCCGTTCCTTGAGAACGACGACGCGAACCGCGCGCTCATGGGCTCGAACATGCAGCGTCAGGCTGTGCCGCTGATCCGTTCCGAGGCGCCGCTCGTCGGCACCGGTATGGAAGAAGTCGTGGCACATGACTCCGGCGCGGCGATTGCCGCGCGCCGCACCGGCGTCATCGATCAGGTCGACGCGACCCGTATCGTTGTGCGCGCCACTGAAGAACTCAACGCCGCAAAGTCCGGCGTCGACATCTACAATCTGCGCAAGTTCCAGCGTTCCAACCAGAACACCTGCATCAACCAGCGTCCGCTGGTGCGTGTCGGCGATCAGGTGCGCAAGGGCGACATCATTGCCGACGGTCCGTCTACGGAGCTTGGCGATCTGGCCCTCGGCCGCAACGTGCTCGTCGCGTTCATGCCGTGGAATGGCTACAACTTCGAAGACTCGATCCTGATCTCCGAGCGTATCGTGCGCGACGACGTGTTCACCTCCATTCACATCGAAGAGTTCGAAGTGATGGCGCGTGACACGAAGCTCGGGCCTGAAGAGATCACGCGCGATATTCCGAACGTCGGTGAAGAGGCTCTGAAGAACCTCGACGAAGCCGGCATCGTCTATATCGGTGCGGAAGTGAATCCGGGCGACATCCTCGTCGGCAAGATCACGCCGAAGGGCGAAAGCCCGATGACGCCGGAAGAGAAGCTGCTTCGCGCCATCTTCGGCGAAAAGGCTTCCGACGTTCGCGACACCAGTCTGCGTCTGCCGCCTGGCGTTGCCGGTACGATCGTCGAGGTGCGCGTGTTCAATCGACACGGCATCGACAAAGACGAGCGTGCGATGGCGATCGAGCGCGAGGAAATCGAACGTCTCGCGAAAGACCGTGACGACGAAAACGCGATCCTCGAGCGCAACGTCTATGGCCGTCTCGGCGAGCTTCTGGCGGGCAAGCAGATCGTTTCAGGCCCCAAGGGTCTCGAAGCGGGTGCGAAGATCACCGAAGCCATGCTTGATGGTCTGACGAAGGGCCAGTGGTGGCAGATCGCTCTCGACAACGAGAAGGCGATGGCTGAAGTCGAAGCGCTGAAGAAGCAGTTCGACGAAGGCAAGGATCGTCTTGAGGCGCGTTTTGCCGACAAGGTCGACAAGCTGCAGCGTGGCGACGAGTTGCCGCCTGGCGTGATGAAGATGGTCAAGGTGTTCGTCGCGGTGAAGCGCAAGCTGCAGCCCGGCGACAAGATGGCCGGTCGTCACGGCAACAAGGGCGTGATCAGCCGCATCGTTCCGATGGAAGACATGCCTTATCTGGCTGACGGTCAGCCGGTCGACATCGTGCTCAATCCGCTCGGCGTGCCGAGCCGCATGAACGTCGGTCAGATTCTTGAAACGCATCTTGGCTGGGCTTGCGCAAGCCTTGGCAAGAAGATCACGGCGGCGCTTGACGTCTATCGTCGTGAAAACAAGATCAAGGACCTGAAGGACCTCACGAAGGCGATCTACGGCAAGAACGAGACGGTTGCCTCGCTTGACGACGATCAGCTCGTCGAGATGGCCGGCAACCTCGAAGCAGGCGTGCCGATTGCGACGCCGGTCTTTGACGGCGCACATGAGCCCGACATCGTCGAGATGCTTGAGCTTGCGGGCGTCGATCGTTCCGGCCAGGTCGTGCTGCATGACGGACGTACCGGCGAGCAGTTCGATCGTAAGGTCACGGTCGGCTACATCTACATGCTGAAGCTGCACCATCTCGTGGACGACAAGATCCATGCGCGCTCCATCGGGCCGTACAGCCTTGTCACGCAGCAGCCGCTGGGTGGTAAAGCCCAGTTCGGCGGCCAGCGCTTCGGCGAAATGGAAGTGTGGGCGCTCGAAGCTTACGGCGCGGCCTACACGCTGCAGGAAATGCTCACGGTGAAGTCGGACGACGTGGCCGGCCGCACCAAGGTCTATGAGGCGATCGTCCGCGGCGACGACACGTTCGAGGCGGGCATTCCCGAAAGCTTCAACGTGCTCGTGAAGGAAATGCGTTCGCTCGGCCTCAATGTCGAGCTGCTGCTTCCGCAGGCGAACTAAAGACGAAAGTGGCGGCGTGCTTCCTTGCGAAGCGCGCCGCAGCCTTCTCCCGAAAGGGCGAGAGGGCATGAGATTTAGATATACGGGGCAAACGTGTCCGGCTGGCCCCATTGGACGCGTGACGAAGTACCCCGTTTTCCTGGAGGCCCTAGGAGACGTGCATGAACCAAGAGGTCATGAACCTTTTCAATCCGACGGTTCCCGCGCAGACATTCGATCAGATCAAGATCTCGATCGCGAGCCCGGAGCGGATCCTTTCCTGGTCCTATGGCGAGATCAAGAAGCCCGAAACGATCAACTACCGTACGTTCAAGCCGGAACGCGACGGCTTGTTCTGCGCGCGCATCTTTGGTCCGATCAAGGATTACGAATGCCTGTGCGGCAAGTACAAGCGGATGAAGTACAAGGGCATCATCTGCGAGAAGTGCGGCGTTGAAGTCACGTTGTCGAAGGTCCGGCGCGAGCGCATGGGCCATATCGAACTGGCAGCGCCCGTCGCTCACATCTGGTTTCTGAAATCGCTGCCGTCGCGCATCGGCCTTCTGCTCGATATGACGCTGAAGGATCTGGAGCGCGTGCTCTATTTCGAAAACTACATGGTGCTTGAGCCCGGTCTCACGCCGCTGAAGGAGCGTCAGCTTCTCTCGGAAGAAGACCTGCTCGATGCGCAGGAGCAGTTCGGCGAAGACAGCTTCACCTGCAAGATCGGCGCGGAAGCGATCCGCGAGCTTCTCGAAGGTCTCGACCTTCAGAAGATCGCTGCCGATCTGCGCGTTGAAATCGCGGAGTCGACTTCGGAACTGAAGCCGAAGAAGCTCGCAAAGCGCCTGAAGCTCATCGAGGCCTTCATCGAATCCGGCAATAAGCCGGAATGGATGATCCTCACCGTCGTTCCGGTCATTCCGCCGGAACTGCGCCCGCTCGTGCCGCTCGATGGCGGCCGTTTCGCGACGTCCGATCTCAACGATCTTTATCGCCGCGTGATCAACCGTAACAACCGCCTGAAGCGCCTGATGGAGCTTCGTGCGCCCGACATCATCATCCGCAACGAAAAGCGCATGCTGCAGGAAGCTGTGGACGCGCTCTTCGACAACGGTCGTCGTGGCCGCGTCATCACGGGTGCGAACAAGCGCCCGCTGAAGTCGCTCTCCGATATGCTGAAGGGCAAGCAGGGCCGTTTCCGCCAGAACCTTCTCGGCAAGCGCGTCGACTATTCGGGTCGTTCGGTCATCGTCGTGGGTCCGGAGCTGAAGCTGCACCAGTGCGGCCTGCCCAAGAAGATGGCGCTCGAACTCTTCAAGCCGTTCATCTATTCGCGTCTTGAAGCCAAGGGCCTGTCGGCAACCGTCAAGCAGGCGAAGAAGCTTGTCGAGAAAGAGCGTCCCGAAGTCTGGGATATTCTCGAGCAGGTCATTCGCGAGCATCCGATTTTGCTCAACCGCGCACCGACGCTCCATCGCCTCGGCATTCAGGCGTTCGAGCCCATTCTGATCGAAGGCAAGGCGATCCAGCTTCATCCGCTGGTTTGCGCAGCTTTCAACGCCGACTTCGACGGCGACCAGATGGCCGTCCACGTTCCGCTGTCGCTTGAAGCGCAGCTGGAAGCGCGCGTCCTGATGATGTCGACCAACAACATTCTGCACCCCGCCAACGGCCAGCCCATCATTGTGCCGTCGCAGGATATCGTGCTTGGCCTCTACTATATGTCGATCGCCAAGGACAATGAGCCGGGTGCGGGCATGATCTTCTCCGGTCTTTCGGAGATCGAGCATGCGCTGGCGGCCAAGGTCGTGACGCTGCATGCCAAGGTCAAGGCGCGCTACAAGACGGTCGATGCCGAAGGCAATCCGATCACTGTCATCGTCGATACGACGCCGGGCCGCATGATGGTGGGCGAGCTTCTGCCGCGCCACCCGAATGTGCCGTTCGATTTTGCCAACCGTCTGCTCACGAAGCGTGACATCTCCAAGATGATCGACGTGGTCTATCGCCACTGCGGCCAGAAAGAGACCGTCATCTTCTGCGACCAGATCATGGCGCTCGGCTTTACGCAGGCCTTCAAGGCCGGTATCTCCTTCGGCAAGGATGACATGGTCATTCCCGAAGAGAAGGAGAAGCTCGTCGGCGATACGCGCACGCTCGCAACTGAATATGAGCAGCAGTACATCGACGGTCTCATTACGCAGGGCGAGAAGTACAACAAGGTCGTTGACGCCTGGGCGAAGTGCACCGATCGCGTCGCCGATGTGATGATGCAGAAGATTTCGGCTGTTCAGGTCGATGCGGAAACGAAGCGCGAGAAGCCCATCAACTCGATCTACATGATGGCTCACTCCGGCGCCCGTGGTTCGCCCGCCCAGATGAAGCAGCTCGCCGGCATGCGCGGCCTCATGGCCAAGCCGTCGGGTGAAATCATCGAGACGCCGATCATCTCGAACTTCAAGGAAGGCCTCACCGTTCTCGAGTACTTCAACTCGACTCACGGTGCGCGTAAGGGTCTTGCCGATACCGCGCTCAAGACGGCGAACTCGGGTTACCTCACGCGCCGTCTCGTCGACGTCGCGCAGGACTCGATCATCTCCGAGTTCGATTGCGGCTCGGAAGGTGGCATCACGGTTCAGCCGGTCATCGATAGCGGTGAAGTTATCGTTTCGCTCGGCACGCGCGTTCTCGGCCGCACCACGGCGGAAGACGTGCTGACACCGGCGACGGGCGAGGTTCTCATCGCGAAGAACACGCTCATCTCCGAAAGCCATGTCGATCAGATCGAGGAAGCCAACGTTCAGGCGATCCGTATCCGCTCCGTGCTGACTTGCGAGTCCGCCACCGGCGTTTGCGGCGCTTGCTACGGTCGCGACCTTGCACGCGGCACGCCCGTCAACCTCGGCGAAGCTGTCGGCGTCATCGCCGCGCAGTCGATCGGCGAGCCGGGCACGCAGCTCACCATGCGTACGTTCCACATCGGCGGCACGGCGCAGGTGGTCGACTCGTCCTTCATCGAGTCGAACCATCAGGGCAAGGTCAAGATCGTCAACCGCAACATCGTCAAGGACTCGGACGGCAAGCTTGTGGTCATGGGCCGCAACGTGCAGGTCCAGGTCGTCGACGAACAGGGCAACGAGCGCGCATCGCACAAGCTCACCTATGGCTCGCGCCTGAAGGTGGACGAGGGCGACATGATCGATCGCGGCCAGCGCATCGCCGAGTGGGACCCCTATACCGTTCCGATCCTCACGGAAATGAACGGCGTCGTGGAGTTCGAAGATCTCGTCGAAGGCGTGTCGATCCGCGAAGTGGCGGACGAGGCGACGGGTATTTCCAGCCGCGTCGTCGTCGACTGGCGTGCTTCTCCGCGCGGCAGCGAGCTTCGGCCCGCCATTGTCGTCAAGGACAAGAACGGCAAGCTCATGAAGCTGGCGAGCGGCAATGATGCGCGCCATCTTCTTTCGGTCGACGCCATTCTGTCGGTTGAAAACGGAGCGAGCGTTCATGCCGGCGACGTGCTGGCACGTATTCCGACGGAAGGCGCCAAGACGCGCGACATCACGGGCGGTCTGCCGCGCGTGGCGGAGCTCTTCGAGGCACGTCGTCCGAAGGATCACGCGATCATTGCGGAAGCGACCGGCAAGGTCGAGTTCGGCAAGGACTACAAGAATAAGCGCCGCATCATCGTCCATCCGCTGGACGAGAGCCTGGAGCCGTTCGAATATCTGATCCCGAAAGGCAAGCACATCGGCGTGCAAGAGGGCGACATCATCGAGAAGGGCGAATTCATTCTCGATGGCCATCCCGCGCCGCATGACATTCTTGCGATTTCGGGCGTCGAAATGCTGGCGGCCTATCTCGTCAACGAGATTCAGGACGTCTACCGCCTGCAGGGCGTGGCGATCAACGACAAGCACATCGAAGTGATTGTCCGCAACATGCTGCAGAAGGTGGAGATCACCCATGCAGGCGATTCGACCAACCTGAACGGCGAACAGCTGGACCGGGTCGAGTTCGACGAGATCAACGCCAAGCTTGCCGATCAGGGCAAGCAGCAGATGACGGCGAACCCGGTGCTGCTCGGCATCACCAAGGCATCGCTCCAGACGCGGTCGTTCATCTCGGCGGCGTCCTTCCAGGAGACGACGCGCGTTCTCACCGAAGCCGCGGTCAACGGCAAGGTGGACGAGCTTATCGGCCTCAAGGAAAACGTCATCGTCGGCCGTCTCATCCCGGCAGGCACAGGCGGCATGCTCCAGCGTCTGCGTGGCGAAGCGCAGAAGCGCGACGACAAGATCCTGTCGGAGCAGAGTGCAGGCCAGTTGCCGCAGGCAAGCGAGCCTGTGGTGGAAGCCGCAACAGCGTCAGCCAGCGCCGAGGCCTGATACGCCTCAGACGCCCGGTTGGGTAAAGTTCAGGCCGTCATGGAAACATGGCGGCCTTTTCTTTTGGCGGCGCGCTGTGGCTGCTCAAGCGGCTCTGGGGCCCCTGGCGAGATAGGCGAGGAAGGCGAGAACGAAGACAAAGTCTCCAAAGACCGCCACGATCATGGAGGAGGGGACCTCGGCCACAGCGAGCCTCAGGGCCACCAGGACGCAGAGGCCCAGTTTGCCGAGAATGCCAAGGATCACGATCTGCCGCGCGCCCTGCATGCCCTGTGCGGCCATGGCGTAGCCGACACCGAAGACGCAGATGAGCAGGCCCATGATCTGGATCGGCAGGATGAACTGAGGATCGGGCGCTATGACGCCGATGGAGTTCATGGCGCGCATAGGCGCCAGCAAGGAGGGCAGGCCTGCCAGGAAATTATATGCGGCCGCCGCCCAGAAGACGACACGCCAGCGTTTGCTGTCCATTCTCTTGCCTCTTGGTCGTTACAGGCTTTACTCCAAAGATGGACAGCGGGTGCCGCTTCTTTGCGAATTAGCAGTCCGAATAAGCGTTTTTCCCGCCTGACTTTCAGTGGTGGAGATGACGCCGTCGCCATTGGTATCTAACGAGCGGAATAATTTTGTGGCCACGGCTCTGAGTTCTTCGCTCGTCAGGCGGCCATCTTTGTTCGGATCCAGCGCAAGCAATTTTTCCGACGGGTTCACGCCCTGTGCGCCGCAATATCGGACTGTCACGCTAGCCAGCATTTCCGGGATATCAATTGCGCCATCGCCATTGGTATCCATGCGCATTCCTTCCGCCACCTGGCGGTCCACAAAGGCCTGCTGCGGCATGCGGCCTGCGCGAGTGCTCTGGATGATTTCCTCAACGGTCACTTTATCGTCGGCATTGAGATCTTTGATAATCCATTGGGCCATCACGGATGCGCGCATTTGAGCGCGCGTGCGGGCTTTCTCAGCGTCGATATCTGCCTGGTCGAGGCCATCGCCGTCGGGGTCCGCGCGTTTGAGGAGCTCGTCAGCGCGTCCAAGGAAGTCATTCAGTTCGTTGCCTGCCTGAAGAGAGGAAATCAGGGCGGGTGGGTAAGCTGGCTCTTTCTCGTTGGCGAAGGTGGGGGACATGAAGAAAATGCTAGTGAGGATTGGCAGTGCTGTCGCAAAGGTTGAATTTTTCATGGCGCGGCGTCTCTTTTCGCAGATTTCATGATTTCAGCATGGCCGCTTTGGGTGAATAAGCGCTGAACTAGAGAATCATCTCGGAAATGCCCGGCAAAACAGAATCGGCCGGATTTGCGGAATCATCGATTCGAAGCCGCGCAAATCGAGCGGATATCGAAAACTAAAGACCTGAAAGGCCGTAATAACGTAGAAATGAAGTGGTAAAGGGTGCCGTAATCACCTCTATGCCGCCGCACGGACCTAAAAGCTGGTTTTTCGTTATTTTTAGCGGGGTTGGGCTTGACGCCCCCCGGGGGCGACGGTAGGTTCCGCTCACTTTCGCCGCAGGTAGTAGAGCCTCCGAGCCGCAACGGCCGGATCTAGACACTGGGGCCAGTACACCGACTACGAGGAATGGCGCACGACCCTGAGCGCGATGTTCAGAGTCCTCTGCATTTGAGCACTGACCCTTTTGAGGGGCTAGTGCTCATAACCGCGCGCAGCCCTGTACGGGTTGCGGGCGTGACTTTTGTTTGAACCACGAGATCGAGCAGGCGAGCAAGAATGCCCACGATCAATCAATTGATCCGAAACCCGCGCAAGCCGCTTGTGAAGCGGAATAAAGTGCCGGCCATGGAAGCTTGTCCCCAGAAGCGCGGTGTTTGCACGCGCGTCTATACGACAACGCCGAAGAAGCCGAACTCCGCTTTGCGTAAGGTTGCCCGTGTCCGCCTCACGAATAAGTTCGAAGTGTCGAGCTACATTCCCGGCGAAGGCCATAACCTTCAGGAGCACTCCGTCGTGCTTATCCGCGGCGGCCGCGTGAAGGATCTTCCCGGCGTGCGCTACCACATCATCCGTGGCGTGCTTGATACGCAGGGTGTGAAGGATCGCCGTCAGCGTCGTTCGAAATACGGCGCGAAGCGTCCGAAGTAAGGAACAGAGATATGTCCCGCCGCCACCGCGCAGAAAAGCGAGAAGTGATCCCGGACGCCAAATACGGCGACCTCGTTCTCGCGAAGTTCATGAACAGCCTGATGTATCACGGCAAGAAGTCTGCCGCTGAATCCATCATCTACGGCGCCTTCGACCAGATGGAAAAGAAGGCGAAAGTTGACGCCCTTCGTACTTTCCACGAAGCGCTCGACAACGTGATGCCGGCGATCGAAGTTCGCTCGCGCCGCGTCGGCGGTGCGACCTACCAGGTCCCCGTCGAAGTTCGCCCCGACCGCCGCAAGGCGCTCGCGATCCGCTGGATCATCGCTGCTGCTCGTTCGCGTAACGAGCAGACGATGGTCGGCCGCCTGTCGGGTGAATTGCTCGATGCTGCCAATAACCGTGGCTCCGCCGTTAAGAAGCGCGAAGACACACACCGGATGGCGGAAGCCAACCGCGCCTTTTCGCACTACCGCTGGTAATCAAGTCTTTCTGAGGCCACTCCTATGTCCCGTCAAAGCAAGCTCGAAGACTATCGTAATATCGGCATCATGGCTCACATTGATGCGGGTAAGACGACGACGACTGAGCGCATTCTCTACTATACGGGCGTCAACCATAAGATCGGGGAGACGCATGACGGCTCTGCGACCATGGATTGGATGGAGCAGGAGCAGGAGCGTGGCATCACGATCACGTCCGCCGCGACGACTTGCTACTGGAAGGGCAAGCACATCAACATCATCGATACGCCGGGCCACGTCGACTTCACGATTGAAGTGGAACGTTCGCTCCGTGTGCTCGACGGTGCGATCACGGTGTTTGACTCGGTGGCCGGCGTTGAGCCGCAGTCCGAGACGGTGTGGCGCCAGGCTGACAAGTACGAAGTGCCGCGTATGTGCTTCGTCAACAAGATGGACCGCATCGGCGCGAACTTTTACCGCTGCGTTGAGATGATCAAGGACCGCCTCGGTGCCGTTCCGATCGTTCTTCAGTTGCCGGTCGGTGCAGAAGCCGAATTCGAAGGCCTGATCGATCTTCTGCTGATGAAGGAAATCATCTGGAAGGATGAGTCGCTCGGTGCTGAGTTCGAAGTGCGCGACATTCGCGCCGACCTCAAGGAGCAGGCCGAAGAATATCGTGCCAAGCTCGTCGAGCAGGCCGTCGAAATGGATGACGCCGTGCTGGCGACCTATCTCGATGGCGTCGAGCCCGACGTCGACACGCTGAAGAAGTGCATTCGTACAGGCACGATCACGCGCCAGTTCGTTCCGGTGCTTTGCGGCTCCGCGTTCAAGAACAAGGGCGTCCAGGCGATGCTCGACGCGGTTATCGACTTCCTGCCGTCGCCGCTCGATATTCCGGACGTCGAAGGCGTCGATCCGCGCGATGAGACGAAGGTTCTGACGCGCAAGCCGGCCGATAATGAGCCCGCCGCGGTTCTCGCATTCAAGATCATGAACGACCCCTTCGTCGGTTCGCTCACATTCGCCCGCGTCTATTCGGGCACGATCACGACCGGCATGGCTGTCGTCAATTCGACGAAGGATGGCCGCGAGCGTATCGGTCGCATGCTGCAGATGCATGCGAACCATCGCGTCGACGTGAAAGAAGCTTTTGCAGGCGACATCGTTGCGCTTGCCGGCCTTAAGAATACGACGACCGGTGACACGCTGTGCGATCCGAGCAATCCGATCATTCTTGAACGGATGATTTTCCCGGAGCCGGTGATCGAGGTTGCCGTCGAGCCCAAGACGAAGGCCGACCAGGAAAAGATGGGCGTCGCGCTCAATCGTCTCGCGCAGGAAGATCCGTCTTTCCGCGTCAAGGTTGACGAAGAGTCCGGCCAGACGGTCATCAAGGGCATGGGCGAATTGCATCTCGACATCATCGTCGACCGCATGCGCCGTGAATTTAAAGTCGAAGCCAACGTTGGCGCGCCGCAGGTTGCTTACCGCGAGACGCTCACGAAGAGCGCCGATGTCGACTACACGCATAAGAAGCAGTCGGGCGGTTCGGGCCAGTATGCCCGCGTCAAGATCACGATGGAGCCTTCGGCTCCGGGCGAAGGCTTTGTCTTCGAAAGCAAGATTGTCGGTGGTTCTGTTCCGAAGGAATATATTCCGGGCGTGCAGAAGGGCATCGAAAGCGTGAAGGACAATGGTCCGATCGCCGGTTTCCCGATGATCGACTTCAAGGTCACGCTGACCGACGGTGCGTATCATGACGTTGACTCGAGCGCCCTCGCGTTCGAAATCGCGGCACGCGCAGCCTTCCGTGAAGGCGCCCAGCAGGCTGGTGTGAAGCTCCTTGAGCCGATCATGAAGGTCGAAGTTGTGACGCCGGAAGACTACATGGGCGATTGCATCGGCGACTTGAACAGCCGCCGCGGTCAGATCAGCGGTACCGAGCAGCGCGGCAACGCGCAGGTCATCCACGCGATGGTCCCGCTCGCCAATATGTTCGGGTATGTGAACAACCTGCGTTCGATGAGCCAGGGTCGCGCACAGTACACGATGCAATTCGATCACTATGAGCAGGTTCCTCAGGCGGTTTCGGACGAAGTCCGCGCGAAGTTTGCTTAAACCGCTACCCGTTAATCGAAGTCAGTTCCTGAAGGATGGAGCGCCGATATGGCCAAAGAGAAATTTGAACGCAATAAGCCGCATTGCAACATCGGGACGATTGGTCACGTCGATCACGGTAAGACGACGCTGACGGCCGCGATCACGAAGGTGCTTGCGGAGTCGGGCGGGGCGA
>NZ_JBASBH010000070.1:0-26165 GCF_049651025.1 Parvibaculum sp.
GTTTACGGAAATAACTGATTTGTCATCCCGAGACTTGTTCCCGGGATCCATGGCGGCTCCCGGCATGGCGCACGGTCGATGGGTCCCGGGGACAAGCCCCGGGACGACAACAGAATTTGCGGCAGCGTTGTGAAGAAAAAGCAGGCGCTCTAGCTCACCGCTTCGACGATCAGCACGCCGTCTTTCTCGCCCGTGACGCGCACCGACGAGCCAGCGGGCAGATCAGGGCCGCTGGCGAGCCAGAGCGTGTCGCCAATGCGGAGCTTGCCGCGTCCATTTTCAATGGCGCGTTCAAGCGCATAAATCTGGCCGACATAGGTCTGCGCCCGCTGGTTCAGAAGCGGACGGTCGCTCTCGATCGGATGCTTGCCGATATAGCGGCGCGAACCCCAGACGGCGATCACCGACAGGATGGCGAAAAGCCCCATCTGAACGGTCAATGGAATATCGAAAACGAGAAGCAACCCGCCGACAACGGCAGCGGCGGCGGCAAGCCAGATGAAGAAGATGCCCGGCACGATCAGCTCAAGAATGCCGAACACCGCCGCCGCGATCCACCACGTCCAGTTGCCCAGCTCCGAAAAAAGCGTATCCATCGATCAATCTCCGCGTGACACGGGTGGGACGGTGCCGGAGGGACGGCGCGCGGGCGCGGTGCCGCCTGAACCGGGCGTGCCGCCGCCATTGAAGGCTTCGCGCGCAAGCTCGCCGATGCCGCCGATGGCACCGATGACGCTGGCCGCTTCGAGCGGCATCAGCACGAGCTTCTGGTTCGGCGCCTTGGCGATGTCGCGCAGCGCTTCGACATATTTCGTTGCGACGAAATAATTGAGCGCCTGCACGTTGCCCCCTGCAATGGCGTCGCTGACGACCTGCGTCGCCTTGGCTTCTGCTTCGGCCTGACGCTCGCGCGCTTCGGCATCGCGATAGGCGGCTTCGCGGCGGCCTTCGGCTTCGAGGATCGCTGCCTGCTTCTTGCCTTCGGCGGCGAGAATGGCGGCCTGACGAAAGCCCTCGGCTTCGAGAATATTCGCGCGCTTCTCGCGTTCGGCCTTCATCTGGCGGGCCATGCTGTCGATGATGTCGCGCGGGGGCGCGATGTCCTTGATCTCGATGCGCGTGACCTTGAGGCCCCAGGGATGCGTCGCTTCGTCGACCACGTTGAGGAGGCGCGCATTGATCGAGTCTCGCTGCGAGAGAAGCTCGTCGAGGTCCATGCCACCCATGACGGTACGCACGTTGGTCATGATGAGGTTGAGGACAGCGACCTTCAGATTGGCGACCTCATAGGAAGCCTTGGCCGCGTCGAGCACCTGATAGAAAACGACGCCGTCCACCGTCACCATCGCATTGTCGCGCGTGATGACTTCCTGGCTCGGCACGTCGAGCACCGTTTCCATGACGTTGACCTTGGCGCCGATGCGGTCGATGAAAGGCGTGATGACGCCAAGACCGGGCATCAGGCTATGCGTGTAGCGCCCGAAGCGCTCGACCGTATAGACATAGCCCTGTGGAACGACCTTGATTGCCTTCATCAAAAAGATGACAGCGAGGACGAGGATCGCAATTACGAAATATGTGCCGCCGAGCATGTACCTGTTCCTCCACTATGCAGTTCGCGGATAATATACATCAGAAACGCCCGCCGCGCTTGCCGCTCTCGAATAGACATAAGCACGCGGATGCCTTTGCAGGAGATCAGGATGAAACTTTATTCCTCCCCCACTTCGCCTTTCGTGCGCAAGGTGCGCATTCTCATCCGCGAAAAGGGCGCGGCTCACCTCGTGGCCGAGGAAGTCGTCTCGGCAATGGCGGACCCGGCCTCACTTCACGCCGCAAACCCGCTGGGCAAGGTGCCTGCACTGGCGCTTGACGACGGAACGACGCTCTTCGACAGCCCGGTCATCTGCGAATATCTCGACACGGTGCTGGAAGGCCCCTCGCTGCTGCCCGCAAGCGGCGCGGCCCGCTGGCAGGTGCAGCGCCTCCACGCCATAGGCGACGGCATTGCGGAAGCTGCCGTTTCGCTGACCTTTGAAAAGGCGCGACCGGAGGCTGAACGCTCTGAAAACTGGATGGGCCGCTGGCGGCGCGCGATTACGCGCTCGCTCGATCTGCTGGAAAAGGAAGCCGCAAGCCTTGCAGGCGCGCCGACGCTTGGCAGCATCGCGATTGAAAGCGCGATTGCCTATCTCGACTTCCGCCACGGCGATCTCAACTGGCGCGAGGGCCGCCCGGCGCTTGATGCCTTCATGCAAAAAGCATCAGGCCGGGCAGCCTTCAAGGAAACGGCACCGGCCTGAGCGTCAGGTCTGGATTTGAGGCTTAGTGCCAGGGTTCGACGAGAATCTTGGCATGCTTCTCAGGATTGGCAAGGTCGGTGAAGGCTTGCTTGACGCCTTCGACGCCGACCTTGCCGGTGACGAGCGGCGCGCCGTCGATCTTGCCTTCGGCGAGATGATGCAGCGTCAGCGCGAATTCTTCCGGCGTATAGCCGAGCACGAATTGCAGGTTCAGCTCTTTATTGATGGCGAAGAAGGGCTCGAACTTGTCCTGCTCCATGCAGACGCCGACGACGACGATGCGCGCGGCGCGCGGTGCGCCTTCGAGTATCTGCTGGATGAGGCCGGGAACGCCGACGCATTCGAAGATAACGCCGGGGCGGATCTTCGGACCCATGCCGAGAAGCGCCATGATGTTCTTCGGATCGTAACCTTCAGGCGTCGCCTCGTCAGTCCAGCGCTTGTAGGGCGAATGCTCCGCCGGATCGAGAACGATGTCAGCGCCCATGGTCTCGGCAAGCTTGCGCCGCGCGGGGCTGAAATCGGCGGCGATGATCGGATGCACGCCCTTGATCTTGAGGCCCGCAATGACGGCAAGGCCGACCGGGCCGCAACCGATGACGAGCGGAATATCTTCCGGCGTGAGACGCGCCTTCTCGACCGCATGCCAGCCGACAGCCATAGGCTCGGTGAGCGCGGCCTGTTCGGTTGCAAGGCCGTTGGGCACTTCGAGCAGCATCATCTCGTTCAGAACCATGCGCTCGGCAAAGCCGCCCGGCATCGCGTTTGAATAGCCGACCGGATGCATCCTGGCCTTGTCGCCCTGCAACTCGATTGCGACGGGTACCGAGCAAACGCGCGTGCCGACCTTCAGCGTCTTCTGCGTGTTCGGGCCGTGATCGAGAATTTCGGCGCAGAACTCATGGCCGAAAACGATGTCGCGCTTCAGGTCCATGGTGAATTCGGAGCCTGAACGCTTGGCCGCATCGTTCATCTTGTCGGCGTGATGGAAGGCATGAAGATCGGACCCGCAAATACCGCAGGCCAGCGTTTTGACGAGGACCTGACCGTCAAGGGGTTTGGGCTCTTCGACGGTGCCGGCGACCAGATCGCCGTTGCGAAATACTGCAGCGCGCATGATTTTTTCTCCCTTGGGGCGCACCTGTTCGCGCCCGCTCGAAAATGCTTGTAGCGCCATGCAAGCAGGCGAACGGGGCGCTTGCAAGTGCGACTTTGAGACGTCGCGTCAGACGGCTTTTTTGGCCCGCCGGTGTCGCCATTCATTGCGGGCGGCGATGGCGAGAATGGGAGTCGCCAGCAGGAATGTCAGGAAATTCGCCGCGATGATGGCAGGATCGTCCTGCATGATGCCATAGATCAGCCAGAAAAAGACGCCGATGACGAAGCCCAGATACATGAGCACCGAGATGCCTTCAGTGTCGTACGTGCGGATCGTCTTGATCGCTTGCGGGATGAAGGAGGCCGTTGTGAGGAAGGCCGCGACATAGCCGATATACATGATCGCCTTTCAGGGCATGAAGATGCCCGCCACGCCGCAGGCAATGACAATCGCCCACACCGGCAACGGGCTCCAGACGAGAGCGGCCCAGGCGGCAAGCGCCAGGGCGAGATCAGCGAAATTGTGGATAGCGCTTGTGAAGACCGGCGTATAGAGCGCGGCGGCAAGAATGCCGACCACGGCGGCATTGACGCCCATCAAGGCCGCGCGGGCGGACGCGACATGCGACAGACGCAGCCAGAAGGGCATGGCGCCCGGCACCAGAAGGAATGAGGGCGCAAACATCGCCACGAGACAGATGGCAGCGCCCGCCAGACCGTTCTGGGGAAGGCTGATCGCGCCGACATAGGCCGAAAATGTGAAAAGCGGGCCGGGAACGGCCTGCGCCGCGCCATAGCCCGCTAGAAACGCATCGCGGGTGATGAAGCCCTTGGGCACAAGCTCGGCCTCGAGAAGCGGCAGGACGACATGGCCGCCGCCGAAAACCAGCGCGCCTGTGCGGTAGAAAATATCGAAGAGCTGTACGCCCGCCCCGCCCTTCGCGGCAAGGACGGGAAGCAAGGCGAGCAACGCGAAAAAGGTCACGATAAGCGCCGCGCCGAGACGCGGGCCGATCGGGCTTTTGAGCGGCGCGTGATTGCCGAGATCGCCGGGCTTCAAAATGGCAAAGCCGACGATGCCGCCCGCGATCAGCACCGCGATCTGCGTCAGCGCCGTCGATGAGAGGAGAACGGCGACGAGCGCCAGCGCGGCGAGCGCAAGGCGCGGCGCGTCCGGCGTCAGCATGCGCGCCATTTGCAGCACTGCCTGCGCGACGACGGCGACCGCCACGACCATCAGGCCATGCGTGATGCCGCTGGCAACGGGCCCTTGAAAGGCGGAGGCGCCATAGGCGAAAGCGAGGAGGAGAAGTGCGGAGGGCAGCGTGAATGCCGCCCATGCGGCGAACATGCCGGGCAACCCGCCGCGCATCAGGCCAAGCCCCATGCCGACCTGACTGCTGGAGGGGCCGGGAAGAAACTGCGCCAGCGCGACGAGATCGGCATAGGCGCGATCGTCGAGCCAGCGACGGCGCTCGACGAATTCGGCGCGGAAATAACCCAGATGCGCAACGGGGCCACCAAAGGAGGTGAGCCCCAATTTGAGGAAGGCGCGGAAAATGTCTGCCACGCCTTCCATCAAATCAATCCGCCGCCCAACCCTGCAGCACAGCCGCCTCGTGGCGGACGCGCTCCGGGCTGCCGAGCAACTGGCGATCAAGGCCGATGCGCTTGAACCAGAAGTGGAGGCCGAGAAGATCGGTGAAGCCCATGCCGCCATGCACTTCCGTGGCCGTGCGGGCAACGAAGCGGCCAACCTCGGTGAGGTGGGATTTGGCATGAATGGCCATCAGCGAGGCTTCAGCCGGTATCTCGTCAAAAGCATGCGCCGCATACCAGACGAGCGAACGGCCCGGCTCAAGCTCTGCCGCCATTTCGGCGCACATATGCTTCACGGCCTGGAAGGAGCCGATGACGCGACCGAACTGCTTGCGCTCCTTGGCATATTCGACGGCCTTGTCGATCATCATCCAGCCTGCGCCGAGCGTGTCGGCGGCGAGCATGATGCGGCCTGCATCGAGCACACGCTGCAGCGTCGCCTTCGCATCGCCAGAGACAAGCGCTTCCGCCTCGACATTGTCGAAGCCGAGTTCGCCGATCGAGCGCGTGAGGTCGATGGTGGTGAGCTGCGTCCTGGTGAGGCCCTTCGCATCGGCCTTCACGACATGAAGACCGCCGGTCTTGTCGGCGACGATGAAAATATCCGCCGCGCCGAAATCGACCACGAAGAGCGACTTGCCCGACAGCTTGCCGCCCGATGCCGTGACGCCACCACCTTCGCGCGCGCCTGCGGCACGCTCGGAAATGGCAAGCCCCGCAACGATCTCGCCGCCGGCAAGCTTTGGCAGCCAGGCTTCCTGCTGCGCCGCCGAGCCTGAGCCCTTGAGCGCGATGGGCGCCATGACGGCGCTGGCGACGAAAGGCGCGGGCGCGACATGGCGGCCAAGCGCTTCGGCGACGAGCGCGGCGTCGAGGAGCTTCAGCCCCATGCCGCCATGCTCTTCACCAATCAGCATGCCCGGCACGCCAAGCTCGACAAGCGCCTGCCAGATGTCTTGCGGCTTTGCCTCCTGCGCATCGGCAACTTTGCGAACGCGATCAAGCGTCGAGACTTTTTCGAGCGTCCTGCCGACGCTGTCCTGCATCAGCCTCTGGTCTTCCGACAATCCGAATTCCATGACCGATCTCCCTTACGCTTTGACGAGCTTCGGTTCGCGCGGCATGCCGAGGCCGTGCTCCGAAATGATGTTTTTCTGAATCTGCGCCGTGCCGCCGCCGATGATGAGGCCGAGATCGAACATGTAGCGATGCTGCCACATGCCGTCGGCGCGCAAATGCGGGCTGCCGCTGTAGAGAACGCCGAGTTCGCCCAGCGCGTCGATGGCAAGCGCGGCAAGCTGGTGATTGATCTCACAGCCCTGCAGCTTGACGATGAGGCGCGCGATGCCCGCATCTTCCTTCTTGGTCGCAGCGGTGAGCAGGCGAAGCCCGTGAAACTGCATCGCGGCAACGCGCGCCTGCAACTGCACGAGGCGGTCGCGGAACAGCGGATTGTCGATGAGACGCTGACCGTCCAGCGTTTCCTTGTGCATGAGATCGACGATCTCGCGCAGACGCGTCGCCGCCTGATTGGGATCGCCCAACATGCCGCGCTCATGCTTCAGCGTCGCATTGGCGACGAACCAGCCCTGACCGCGCTCGCCGACGATCTGCGTGCGCGGCACGCGAACATCGGTGAAGAAGACTTCGTTGAATTCGGCATGCCCCGTCATGGTGGTGAGCGGACGCACTTCGATGCCCGGCGTCTTCATCGAGAAGATGAGATAGGAAATGCCCTGATGCTTCGGCGCGTCCGGCTCCGTGCGCACGAGGCAGAACATCATGTCGGAGGCATGCGCGGTCGAGGTCCAGATCTTCTGGCCATTGATGATGAAATCGTCACCATCCTCATGCGCCCTGGTTTGCAGCGAGGCGAGATCGGAACCCGAACCCGGCTCCGAATAACCCTGACACCAGACGATCTCGCCTTTCAGCGTCGGCTCGATGAACTGCTTCTTCTGTTCCTCGGTGCCAAGCTCGAGCAGCGTCGGCACGAACATCGAAATGCCCTGGCCCGCCAGACCCATCGGCACGCGCGCGGCGGTGAACTCTTCGGCGATGATGCGCGACTTCAGAATGTCGGGCTCGGCGCCATAGCCGCCATATTGCTTGGGGATGGTGCGCGCCGCATAGCCATGCTCGATGAGCAGCTTCTGCCAGACGATCGCCTCTTCAGAGGGACGCGAAACGCCGAATCGACGCGGCGCGCTCGGCCCGTGTTTGGCCAGAAACGCGCGAACTTCTTCGCGAAACGCCTCATATTCCGGGCTATAGGCGAGATCCATGACATGTCTCCCATGACGCTTTTCAATGTTTGGCGGGAGTTTAGCGTCAGAATGCAGGCCGTAAAGCACGCGCTGCGGACGCGACGTTGCGGCGAGCGGGACGTAGCGTCAATTAAGCGACATATAGGGAAGTCAGGCGGCGGAACCTGTCACGCCGCGCAAGGGCGCGACATCGTCGACCTTCTCGCCGGGCGCACTGCTCGTGATCGCACGGATCGTCGCGTCGGGATGAATGCCGTCGACGGTATTGCGCAGGAAAGCCTCGAAGTTCGCGGCAGGCATGGGCTTGCCGAGGAAATAGCCCTGCCCTTCATCGCAACCGAGCATGCGCAATATCTCGAGCTGCTCTGCATCCTCGATGCCTTCGGCAAGCACTTCGATGCCGAGCGCATGCGCAAGATCGATGATGACCTTGGGAATGATGCGGCCTTCGCCCTGATCGGCAATGTCGCGCACGAAGCTGCGATCGATCTTGAGACGCTTCACGGGGAAGCGCTTGAGATAGGCGAGCGAGGAATAGCCCGTGCCGAAATCGTCAATGCCGATGCCGACACCGAGGCTGCGCAACCGGCGCAATGTGCCGATAACGACATCGACATCGCGCATGACCATGCTCTCGGTGACTTCAAGCTCGAGATATTGCGGCGAGAGGCCGCGCGTGACGAGCGTGTTTGCCACCGTGTCGGTGAGATCGGAGCGGCGCAGATCGACGGCGGAGACGTTGACGGCGACGCCGATCTTCGTGAGGCCCATATCCTGCCAGGCGCGGTTCTGGCGGCAGGCTTCGTCGAGCACCCATTTGGTGACATCGGCGATGAAGCCGCAACGCTCGGCAACCGGGATGAAGAGATCGGGCGGCACCAGCCCGCGCTCGGGATGATGCCAGCGGATCAGCGCTTCGGCGCCGGTGACGCGGCCCGTACGGATATCGACCTTGGGCTGGTAGTAGAGAACGAACTGCTTGCGCGACAAGGCGACGCGCAGATCGCGCTCGATCGTGTTGCGCTCGATGGCGCGCAAATGCAGCTCATGGCGATAAAGGACGCAGGCGCCCGACCCTTCCTGCTTTGCACGCGAGAGCGCGAGATCGGCATTCTTGAGCAGGACTTCCGGATCGCGCCCGTCTTGCGGAAAAAGCGTGACGCCGACGCAAGCCGTCTGCTGTAAATCGTGACCGACAAGGCGGAAGGGCACGCCCACGGCGCGAATGAGGCGGCTCGCCAGATCCGCGGCTTCCTCGGTCGATGAGATGTTTGAAAGAATGATGCCGAACTCGTCGGCGGCAAAACGCGCAATCGTGTCGCCCTTGCGCTGGCAGCCGCTCAGAATATCGGCGATCCGCTGCAAAAGGAGATCACCCGCATCGTGACCGAGCGTGTCGTTAATGTCCTTGAAGCTGTCGAGATTGAGGACCAACACCCCGATCATGTGACCGGAGCGCTCGGCGCGTTCAATCTCATAGATCAGTTGCGACTTGAAGAAGGAGCGATTGCCGAGCCCCGTCAACCCATCCGTATGCGCAAGATCGGCAAGATGTTCTTCGCTTGCGCTTCTGGCATTGAATGAATCCGTCAGCGCCTGCGCGACAACGGAAATTTCGTCGGACGGCCCCATCGGCACGACATAACGCCACGGACCGCGATTGATGGCAAAGTCCCGCAGCGCCTCGATCGGCCCGATGACGATGCGCTGCATGACGAGCGACACCGTGAGGGCAGAGAGGATGATGCCCGCCGTCAGCCAGACCAGAATGCTCCAGGCGGCGGCCTGAAGACTGTCGATGGCGGCGGTCGTGTTGAGGCGAACGAAAAGGGTTCCAGTCTCATTGGCGAAGGGCAGAGGAATCTGGCGCGCGAATTCCGCAAAGCGAACGTCGCCGCTTTCCGCATCGACAATGGCCTTCTGGCCCGCATCGACGCGCTTCTGCACGGCAGGGGCAATCAGCCGCCGCATGGCAAGGCCGCGCCAATCCACCTGCGAGGCGGAGAGGACAGTGCCCTTGGCATCTGCAATGGCGACGAGACCGACGCGCGTGGTTTTACCGAAGGCATCGACGATCAGATCGACCTCGCGCTGCGAACGCGAATTGCCGACGGCGTGAACGAGTATATCGCTGAAGGCTTCAGCCCTCGACCAGGCCCGCTCCTTGGCCTGTCCTTGATAGATATGAAGGACGAAGACGGCGCTGAGCAGGATCATCGCCACGCCTGCAAGCGTCAGGATTGCGATGACCTTTGTGCGAACCGCGAGGAAATCGAGGCCGAAGCGATTCTGAATCGATGTGGCGACGGCGCGCAGACGTGCGACCAGCGCGGCACTGAAAATGCCGCGCGTCACCTCGTCTTCTTTGGCCGCATCTTGCATGCCCCACTCGACAAATCTACTGCGTCGGACGGAATGAGACCCGCCCGATCCTTTTGACCATCCTTGTTATAAAGAGATGAGACCTAAGAATAGGTTACGCCGCCCTGCCCCTGAGCGGGCCGGGGCTTCAGGGGCACGCCCTTGCGCCAGAGTTTGAACGCTTCCCAATAAATGCCGCCCATTACTTTGAGCGTCAGCAAGGGATAGGTAAGGAATGCGCGCAGCAATATGGCGTCGCGGAAGGGGCGATAGTCTCCGGCAAAGGAGGCGGTGAGCAACAGGCCCTCCCCGTCGCTTTCGCGGATCGTCAGCGCAAAACGCGCGGCAGGCTTCAGCACCTTGAAATGGTAGCGGCCCGCGACCTCCAGAAACGGCGAGACGTAGAACGCCTTTTCGCAAGCCTGCGACACGATGGGAGCGGCGCGATCTGCGACCGGCATGACATAGCAATGGCGCTCGCCGAATGTGTTCGAGACCTCATAGATCAGGGCGGCGAGGCCGCCGCCTGCATCGTGGCAGAAATAAATTGTTAAGGGATTGAACACATAGCCCAGCATGCGCGGCAGGCAGAGCGCGAGAATGCGGCCCGAAGGTGCGTCGATGCCCGCGCCGGAAAGCGCGCTTTCGATCCACGGGCGCAGAGGCTTGTCCTCGCCCGGCCCGTGATCGCGGTCGTGGAAACTGAAAAGCCCGAAACGATTATGCGCAAAGAGGCGCGAGCGCGCCGACAGGGCGGGCAACTCGTCGATGTCGAGAAGCATGTAGAAGACGCGATAGGAAAGCGCATGGACGCGCGGCCGCAGGCGGCGGTGAAACACCTTGCCGAAATAAAGGCCTGAGGCGGCGGGCTCGTTCATGCGACAGCCTCCACCGGCGCGAGGCCGCGCAAGGTCGGCGGCGCAAGCGCGATGCGGCCGGAGGGATCGGCGACCGTCCAGGGGCGCGCAATGCCGCCCAGCTGTTCGGCGACCGCAAGCCCCGCCTGCAAACCGTCTTCATGGAAACCCGAACCGAAATAGGCGCCGCAGAACCATGTGCGCCGCGTGCCCTGCAACTGCCAAAGCTCGCGTTGCGCGGCAAGCGCGGCGCGGTCGAAAACCGGATGATCGTAGTCGATGCGTTGCAGCACCGTTTCCGCCGCGGGTTCATGCGAGGGATTGAGCGTGACGAAAAGCTGACGCGATGTGGGAAGGTCTTGCAGCCGGTTCATCCAGTAGGTGACGCAGACGGGCGCACCGTCGCCCGCCGTCTCGCCGCCCATATAGTTCCAGCTCGACCAGACGCGACGCGAAAGCGGCATGAAGGACGCGTCGGAATGAAGCCAGGCGACATTGCGCTGATAGGGAATTGCGCCGAGCAGGCGACGCTCGCGCGCATCCGCATCGCCGAGCATGTGAAGCGCCTCATCGCTATGCGAGGCGATGACGACATGATCGTAGCGCGCCGTACCGCCTTTCGTGTCGATGACGGTGACGCCGGTTTCATCGCGGCAAATATCGACGATGCCGGTGCCGAGCCGCACACGGTCGCGGAAGGAAGCGACGAGCCGCGCCACATATTCGCGCGAGCCGCCATCCACGGTCCGCCATTGCGGACGGCCCGTGATGCGCATCAGCCCGTGATTGTCGAAGAAGCGCAGGAATGCGAGCGCGGGAAACTCCTCGACGCGCGCAAGCGGGAGCGACCAGATCGCCGCGCACATGGGCAGCAGATGATCTTCGCGCAGCGCCGCCGAATAGCCCTGCTCGCGCAGGAACTGACCGAGCGGCTTCACATCGAGGCCCGCCATGTTGAGAAGGCCCGGCGCGAAACGATAGAGCCGCATGATCTCGGCAAGCATGCGCCACATGCGCGGACGGAAAATATTGCGCCGGTCGCCGAAAAGACCGTTGAGGCCCGAGCCTGAATATTCAAATCGCTGAAGCCCGCCGCCGGTTGCAAGCGAGGCTGCAAAGGACATTTCGCTCGCCCGCGTCGGCACGCCAAGATGGGAAAAGAGCGCGGTGAGATTTGGATAGTTCAGTTCATTATAGACGATGAAGCCCGTATCGACCGCAACGTCGCCTTCCGGGCAGGCGGCTGTCAGCGTGTTCGAATGCCCGCCGGGCCGGTCCTGCTTCTCATAGACGGTCACATCATGCGCTTGCGACAGGAGCCAGGCCGCCGAAAGACCTGAAATGCCGGTGCCGATAACGGCGATGCGCAAACCGCTGGTCTTTGACGTATCGGCATCGAAAGCCATGCGATCCTCGGCATATTTGAGAAAACCTGTGCCCTGCTTACGCTACGCGAACCGGGCTGGATCATGGAGACTGCGGCGGGTGGATGCATTTACCGCTCGGCCCTGTTTCACCAAAGGCGGAACTATGGCTAAACTCCGCTGAGGTGGAGATCAGGGTGATCCGCATGTCCGGCGCTGGCGTAGACCTGCCATGGCGCGCAAACATGCAGCAATCACGCACACAATTCCGCCCGTCCGCCGTCAACCGCGGACGCAATGGAGGACGCTGGGCCTGATGGCTGACGACCCGACGCCGAACACGGTGTCCCTGAGCGATGCCACGGCCGCACGCCCCGAAGCGATGGCGGCGCTGATCGACGCTATCGCCCGCCGTCAGGACAGAACGGCCTTTGCGAGCCTCTTCGGCTATTACGCGCCGCGCGTGAAATCCTATTTGCGCCGCCTGCGCGTCGATGAACGGCAAGCCGAAGATCTGGTGCAGGATGTGATGTTGACCGTTTGGCGCAAGGCGGACCTTTTCGATCCGTCGAAAGCCTCTGTCGGCACATGGATATTCACCATCGCGCGCAATCGCTTCATCGACGGCGTTCGCCGCCAGAAGCGCCCTGAACTCGACGCCGAAGACCCCTCATTGTCGCCCGATGCGCCGATGCCCGCCGATGACGCGTTGATAAGCGTTCAGACGGGCCGCCGCGTTCACGCCGCCATGGCGAACCTGCCGCGCGATCAGGCGGAAGTCGTGAGCCTTTCCTTTCTTGAGGGCCTGCCCCATTCGGAGATTGCCGAGCGGCTGAATATTCCGCTCGGTACCGTGAAGTCGCGGCTGCGGCTTGCCTTTGGCCGCCTGCGGGCAGGGCTGGAGGATTTGAGATGAGCGTGACGCATCGCATGGGCGCTGAATGGATCATGGCGCAGGCCGCAGGCACGCTGAGCGAAGGCGAGGCGCTGCTGGTCGCCTCGCATCTGAGTTATGTGCCGACCGCGCGCGCCGACATGGCGGCGGCGGAGGCGGCGGGCGGTATGCTGCTTGAAAACCTTGCACCCACGCCGCTTGCCGAAGATGCGCTGAACCGGGCACTCGCACGGCTGTATGAGCCGGAAGAAAAACCCGCGCAAAGAGCCGCCGACATGCAGATTGGAAGTCCACTGCTCCCCGCACCGCTGCAACACTGGCTCGGCCGCGACATCGAGGAGCTGAACTGGCGCTTCCTCGGGCCGGGCATGCGCCAGGCGACGCTATGGCGCGGCAAGAACAAGGATCGCCTCTGGATGCTGCGCGCCAAACCCGGCACGAGTGTCCCCCGGCACGGGCATGGCGGCGTCGAGCTGACGCTTGTGCTCTGCGGCAGCATCACTGACCCAACCGGCACCTATCGTCGCGGCGACGTACAGGAAATGAACGTCGCCAATACGCATGAGCTGATGGTGGGGACGGAGGAGGAATGCATCTGCCTCGCCTATACGCAAGGACAGATGCGCTTCAAGGGCATCATCGCAAAGCTGATGAAACCCTTCCTCGGCCTCTGAACCTCAGAAGCGCGCCGCGACGGCGACCCTGAGATTGCGCCCCGGCAGCAACATGCCCGCCTTCTTGAACGAGACGTGGTTGCGCACATCGTCGTTGAGAAGATTTTCGCCGATGATGGAAAGCTCGACCGGCGTGTCGCCCGTCATCTGCCTGGGCAGCAGATAATGAAGCTCGGCATTGAGCAAGGTGTAGCCGCTGGTTTCCGTTTCGAAGGCGCCGAGATTGTTCTGGCGGAAGGCGTGGAGGAAGCCGATGCGGCCGGTGAGATCATCCGCTTCATAATAGACGCCCGCACCGACGCGCATGGGCGGGATGCGCGGAACATCGCCGCCGCTTGCAAGTTCGGCGCGCACCAGATCGAACTGCCCGTCGAGGCCGACCATGCCCTCGCCCAATGCGGCGATGGCGTGACGCCCGGAAAGCTCTAGCCCGCGAAACGTTGCGTCCTGCTGGCTGTAGCGAAGCTGCGCGAGTTCATCGCCCGTGCCGCCGGGATAATTGGTGCAGGTGTCGAATGTGTCGTCGCAAGTCTCGCCGGTCAGCGACTTCAGAATATAGCCGTTGAAGCGCGTGTTATAGACCGCCGCCTCGAAGGAATAGCGCTCGCCCTCGCGGCGCAGCGACAGCTCGGTCGACATGGCGGTTTCTTTTTTCAGGGACGGATTGCCGATCTCGAAAGTCTCGGTCGCTTCATGTGGACCTTTTGAGAAAAGCTCGGAGGCTTCCGGCGCGCGCTGCGACACCTGCGCGCTGGCACCCGCAACCCAATCGCCACCAAGCGACCAGACAAGACCGCCAGAACCGCTCAGCGGCACGAAGGAACGCTCGCGGCGATCGACGCCAAGCGTCGCCTCATCCAGCGCGCCGCCTTCGACGGCGACATGCTCGACGCGCGCGCCAAGCTGCAGCTTCAGCGCTTGCGCGATCGGCATTTCCTCAAAGATGAAAGCCGCCAGCATACGCCTGTCGGCAGGCGCGAGAAGCTCCCCGCCCTCGCCGCCCGCGCGCAGCTTGTGAGTGCTGGCGTGAAGGCCGATGGCGCCGGTGAAAGGACCGATATTTTCGTGCAGAACTTCCGCGCGACCTTCCCATAGCCTGTCATCAAAAACCGAGCCGACATCGCCGGTGAAGCTTTCAACCTCGCCATGATTATATTTGTTGTAGCCGCCGGTGAGGCGCAGCGTGCGGACCCATGCGCCGAGATCGTTGAATTCGGCAGCGGCCTGAAACTTCGTCTGCTCCATGTCGATGAAGGTCGGATTCGCGGGATCGGGAACGGGAATGCCGTAGTCGGAATCCATATGCGAGATGGACGCGCCGATATAGCCGCTATCGAGCAACACGGATGCGCCGCCCGCAATGCCTTGAGAGCGCGTCCAGGTCATGGCCTGTTTGGAGGGCGAGCCGGGGACACGATAATCATCCGTCCGGCGATCATAAGCATCGACGCGCCAGACGACATTGCCCGCCCCCGCCTGCATGAGCCCCGAGCTTTGGCGACCGTTTGAAACCGTGTCGTAACCGGCGGACGCCTCACCCGAAAAACCGCCTTCGGGCATCTCGCCCGGAATGCGCGAATTGATGACATTGACGACGCCGCCAATCGCCTGCGAGCCATAGCGCAACGTGGCGGGCCCGCGCACGACCTCGACGCGCGTCGCGCTCAAGGGATCGATGGGGACGCCGTGATCTTCGCTGACGGCGGACACGCCATCGCCGCCGAGACCGTTCTCGAGGAACCTGATGCGGAAATTGTCGAGTCCGCGAATGATCGGACGGCTCGCGCCGCCTGCAAAGGAGGATTGCGCAATGCCGGGCTTGTCGCCGAGCAGCGCGCCGAGCGTCGCCGCCCCGCGCCCCAGAATTTCATCGCGCGTGACGATGGTGACGGGCGCGGCAAGCTCGTCGAGCGGCGAGCCAAGAGGCGATGCCGTGACGACCATGGGCGCGAGAGACACGGCGTCATCCGCCGCCTGTGCCGCATGAACGAAAGCCGGTGAGGCAAGAACAATAGCGGATAGAAGTCGAACGCGGCGCATGAGCCCCCCTGAGTTGATATGTTATAATATAACATACTTACAGGAAACGGAGATGCAACCGGAAATGCCGGGCGGGACGCTCCCCTTCTGGAGGCGGGGCGAAGGCTGTACTGTGAGCCAAGGGCGCAGGCGACAGTCAGGCGGCAAATCATGGCGAAGAAGAAATCGGAAAAGCACAACAAGCATCCCGTCGATATCGAGAGCCGCGACGATGACGACAATTACGAAAGCGAGCTTTACGACCTTCAGGTCGAGCTGGTGAAGCTCCAGAAGGATGTCATCGCCAATAATCGCAAATTGCTCATCGTCTTCGAGGGGCGCGACGGCGCGGGCAAGGACGGCACGATCAAGCGCATCACCGAGCATATGAGCCCGCGCGAAACGCGCGTCGTCGCCCTGAGCAAACCGTCGAGCCGCGAGGTGACGCAGTGGTATTTCCAGCGCTACGTGCCCTGGTTTCCTGCCGCCGACGAAATCGTGTTCTTCAATCGCAGCTGGTACAACCGCGCGGGCGTCGAGCATGTGATGGGCTTTTGCACCGATACGGAATATGAGCGTTTCATGTCGACGGTTTCGGCCTTCGAAGAGATGCTGATCGGCTCGGGCATCGTGCTGCTCAAATATTATCTCGACATTTCAAAGCCCGAGCAGAAGAAGCGGCTGGCCGCGCGGCACAAGGACCCGCTGAAACAATGGAAGATTTCGCCCGTCGATGAGGCGGCCCTGAAGCATTGGGACGATTACACGAAGGCGCGCGACGCCATGTTTGCGCGCACGCATACGCTGCACTCGCCCTGGTATGTCGTCGCCGCCAATGACAAGAAGGTGGCGCGGCTCAATGTCATTCGCGACATTCTCAATCGCGTCGATTATGAGGGGAAGAAGCAGAACCGCGTCGTGCCCGATGCGACCATCGTGTTCCCCTTCGATCCCGCACATTACAAGTCAGGCCAGATCTCCAAATGACACCCGAATTTGCGGCGCCTTTGTTCGAGCCTGAGCGCCTGGCCGTTTTGCTGGCGCTGAGTTTTTTCTTCGGGCTGGCCTTTGAGGAATATTTCGCGCGCAGTCGCATCAAGCCGCCGGGCGGCGTGCGGACCTTTCCGCTCGTCTCGCTTGCAGGCGCGCTGCTCTATGCGCTTGAGCCGAAAAACGGCGTGCTGCTGCTCGGCGGCATGCTGATCCTCGGAGCTTGGCTTGCGATCTATTACTATGAGCGGCTGGTCCACCAGCATGCGGAAACGGATGACGAGGAACTTGTTCACGGCCCATCGAAACTCGATGCCGGGATCATGGCGCCGGTCTGCAATCTGCTGGCCTTTCTGCTCGGCCCTGTAACGCTTGCCGCGCCGCTCTGGGTCGCCGTCGGCATTGCTGTGGTTGCCGTGCTGCTGATGAGCGCGCGCGAAAGACTGCACAGCTTTGCCGCCACATTGCGCGCGGGCGAAATCGTCACGCTCGGCAAATTCCTCATCATCATCGGCATCGTGCTGCCGCTGGTGCCCGATACGCCCGTCACCTCGCTGACCGCGATCACGCCCTATCAGGTCTGGCTCGCCGTGGTCGCCGTCTCGTCGCTCTCTTATGCCAGCTATCTGATGCAGCGCTTCATCGCGCCGAACCACGGCGTATTGATCTCGGCCGCACTGGGCGGGCTCTACTCATCGACCGCGACAACGGTGGTGCTGTCGCGCCGCACCCGCGACATGAAAACCGCCGCGCCGCGCCTGCAAGCCGCCATCGTGCTCGCGACCGCCATCATGTTTCTGCGCATCCTGACTGTCGTTGCGATTTTCAGCACCGATCTTGCGCTGGTGCTGCTGCCCGCCATCGCAATCCTCTGCCCGCTCGGCCTTGTGCTTTGCTTCGCGCTGATGTGGGGCGCACGGGGCACGAGCGACCCTGCGACCGAGGTAGCGGTGCCGACCAATCCGCTGGAACTCTCGACCGCGCTGGTCTTTGCGGCGCTCTTCATCGCGCTCTCGATTGCGGTTGCATGGGCAAAAACCCGCTTCGGCGAAAGCGGCCTTTTCGCACTCGGCGCGCTGGCGGGCTTTACCGATGTCGATCCCTTCGTGCTGAACCTTGCGCAAGGCGCACGCCAGGGCGGAAACCTCACGGTTGCGGCCTCGGCCATCCTCGTTGCGGCTTCGGCGAATAATTTCCTCAAGGCAAGCTACACGCTGGCCTTTGCCGGACGGACGAAAGGGCTTAAACCGGCACTGGCTCTCTTCGTGCTGGCGCTTACCGGTGTCGCTGCCGCCGCTTCCATTCTCGGCTGGTTATGAACGCGGACCCGACCGCGATCCGCCGCAAAGTGCTCCCCGCAAGCATCTGGGCGCTGGGCTTCGTCAGTTTTTTCATGGATGCCTCTTCCGAGTTGGTCCATGCATTGCTGCCGGTCTTTCTCGTCACGACACTGGGCGCAAGCATGCTGACGGTCGGCATCATCGAAGGTGTTGCCGAAGCCACCGCGTCGATCAGCAAGGTCTTTTCAGGCGTCATCAGCGACTGGATAGGCAAACGCAAGCTCCTCGCCGTCATCGGCTATGGACTGGCCGCCCTGTCGAAACCCCTCTTCCCGCTTGCCGCCAGTGCCGACGCCGTGTTCGCCGCCCGCTTCATGGACCGCGTTGGCAAGGGCATTCGCAGCGCGCCACGCGATGCACTCGTCGCCGACATCGTCGCCCCCGATCAACGCGGCGCCGCCTATGGCTTGCGGCAGGCGCTCGACACAGCGGGCGCCGTTGCAGGGCCGCTTCTTGCCATCGCGCTGATGTCACTTTTCGCAGATGACATACGAACGGTTCTCTGGTTTGCCGTCATACCGGCGATCCTCGCCGTGCTGCTACTCGTCTTTGCCGTACGCGAACCCGAGCGAAAGACGGCACCCGCAACCGCGAATGCGGCGGCACGATTTCGTCTCGCCGATCTTCGTCTACTCGGCCCCACCTATTGGGAAGTGGTCGGCGTCGGCGCGGTGCTGACGCTTGCCCGTTTCTCCGAAGCCTTTCTGGTACTCAAGGCACAATCGGCGGGGCTCGCCATGGCCTATGTGCCACTCGTGATGGTCGTAATGAGCGCCGTCTACGCCTTCGCTGCCTACCCGGCGGGCCTGCTTTCGGATGTTCTCGACAGGCGGAAACTGATGGCGCTCGGCTTTGCAGTGCTCATCATCGCCGATCTCGTGCTGGCGCAGGCGAACAATGCGGCGCTCGTGCTTCTCGGCGCGGCCTTCTGGGGCCTGCATATGGGTTTGACACAAGGGCTTCTCTCCACTCTCGTGGCCGATGCCTCGCCCGCCGCCTTGCGCGGCAGCGCCTTCGGCCTGTTCAACTTCGTCAGCGGCATCGCACTTCTGGTTGCAAGCATCGTAGCAGGCGCGTTATGGCAGGCGCACGGACCGGCCCTCACCTTCCATACAGGTGCGGCCATCACAGCGGTGGGCCTTGCCTGCCTTCTCATTTTACCGAAGCGTTCATGAATTATCGCCACGCCTATCATGCCGGAAACTTCGCCGACGTCATGAAACACGCCACCCTCGTGCTGGCGCTCGAACATTTGAAGCTGAAGGAAAAGCCCTTCTTCTTTCTCGATACGCATGCGGGCACCGGCGAAACCGATCTGAGCGGGATCGAGGCGCAGAAGACCGGCGAATATCGCGACGGCATTGCGCGCATTCTCAAACACCCCGCGCCGCATGAAGCGCTTGCGCCTTACCTCAACGCCTTGATGGCGCTGGGCTGCTCGGGCGAAAACCCGACGCGCTATCCCGGCTCGCCTTTGATCGCGACGCAGCTTGCCCGCGCGGGCGACAGGCTGGCGGCTTGCGAGCTGCACCCCGAAGACGCGGCCGAGTTGCGCGCGGTCTTTCAACACGACCGGCAGATGAAGGTCCATGAAACGGATGGCTATGGCGCGCTGAAGGCCATGTTGCCGCCGAAGGAGCGTCGTGGCCTCGTGCTGATCGATCCGCCCTATGAAGGACGCGACGAGTTCGACCGGGTGGAGGCAGCGCTCCATGAAGCGGTGAAGCGCTGGGCGGGCGGCACCTACATGATCTGGTATCCGGTGAAAGACCCGAGCGTGTCAGGCGCTTTCCTCGACCGGCTGGAAAACAACGGCCCGGCAAAGACGATGATCGCCGAGCTTTATATTCGCGGCTCGCAAGACCCGACCCGGCTTTCAGGCTCCGGCCTCGTCATCGTCAACCCGCCCTGGACATTCCCCGAAACGCTGACAAGCCTCTTCAACTGGCTCGCCGAAATTCTGGCGCAGGGGCCGGGTGCTCGCGGACGTGTAGAGTGGCTGCAGAAATAAACAACAAGCCCGCTGACCGAATGCGCCCAACCGGTCTATAAAGACCGCGCCGGCCACCCCCAGAACAAGAATCGAGGCCGGAAGGGAAGGAACAGGGCGTGGATCAAGGCCCAACATCGACAGCAACGTCGACCCCGGCATCTACGGGCTGGACCGCAGAACGCGAGGCCGCCGAAGAGGCCTATCACGCGCAGGTCGAGACAAATCTTCGCCGAAACTTCGCCGCCAATCTCGCCCACGGACTGCTCGGCCAGACGGGCTTTCGCCTCGTCACCGCGCCGACTTTCGTGCCGGCCTATATTTACCTGCTCTCAGGCTCCGAATTCGCGGTCGGCCTCGCGCTCGCCTCGCAATGGCTGGGCAATGCGCTGTCCTCGACGCTGGGCGCAACGCTGGTCGAACACAGAAAGCGCGTGCTGCCCATGGGCATGCTGATCGGCTGGGGCATGCGCGGCGGCGTGCTCGGCCTCGCGCTCAGCGGCTATTTCCTGCCGCCGCACTGGGCGCTCATCTTCGCCTGCGTCTTCCTGCTGATGTTCGGCCTGTTCAACGGCATCCAGTCGGTGATCTTCAACTATCTGATGGCCAAGGTGATCCCGCTGCGCCTGCGCGGACGGCTGACGGGCTTTCGAAACTTCGCCGCAGGACTTACGGCTTCGGGCGTCGCCTATATCGGCGGCAAATATTTCGTCGAGGCCAATGCGCTCGGCAATGGCTATGCGACGACCTTCCTTGCCGCCTTCGTGCTGACATCGCTCGGCCTGTCGATGCTGATCATGGTGCGCGAGCCGGAACCGCCGGAGGTGCGCGCACGCACGAGCTTTGCATTGCGAATGCGCGAAATTCCGGGCCTGCTGCGCGCCGACAGGGAATTGCTGCGCTTCTATATCGCCTGCTCGGCGGCGGCCCTCGGCACGCTGGCCGTGCCTTTCTACATTCTCTATGCGGGCCGGACGATCGGGCTTTCGGGCACCAATCTCGGCGTGCTCTCGACCGCCTTTCTGCTCTCCCAGACCGGCACCAACCTCATCTGGGGCTGGCTTGCCGACCGCATCGGCAACCGCATCGTCTTTCTGCTCTCCATCGGCACATGGGCGCTTTCAACCCTGCTGCTGATGGAAGCCAATTCGCTCTGGGCGCTGGCAGCGGTTTTTGCCGGACTGGGCGCGGGGCAAGGCGGCTTCCAGAACAGCACGCAGAACATGATCCTCGAATTCGGCTCGCGCGAGGACCTGCCGATGCGCATCGCCATGATGAACACGGCCGTCTCCTTCATGAACGCGGCAGGGCCGCTGCTTGGCGGCTTCATCGCGCATGGCGCTTCATTCGTCGTCGTCTTCTGGATCTCGACGCTGATGCTGGTCACGGCATTCGCGATGGTGTTCTTCTTCGTCAACGAACCTCGAAAGCGCAATCTTTATCGCTAACAGCACAAAGAAAAACCGGCGCTCTTTCGAGCGCCGGTTTCGTATTTGCAGTGCCGAAAGATCAGGCTGCGCCGTAGCCGAGGACGGCCTTCACTTCGAGGAATTCTTCGAAGCCGAACTCGCCCCACTCGCGACCGTTGCCCGACTGCTTGTAGCCGCCGAAGGGTGCGTTGAGGTCGGGACCGGCGCCGTTCAGATGCACGTTGCCGGTGCGCAGACGCGAGGCAACCTTGCGAGCGCGCTCGATGTCACCCGACTGCACATAGCCCGACAGGCCATAGACCGTGTCATTGGCGATGGCGATGGCGTCTTCTTCGTCCTTGTAGGGCAGGATCGAGAGAACCGGGCCGAAGATTTCTTCGCGTGCGATGGTCATGTCGTTGGTGACGTTCGCAAACACGGTCGGGCGAACGTAATAGCCCTTGTTGAGACCGTCCGGACGACCGACGCCACCGGCGACGAGCGTTGCACCTTCGTCGATGCCCTTCTGGATGAGCGCCTGGATCTTGTTGTACTGAACTTCAGAAACAACCGGACCCATGGTCGTGCCTTCAGCGGTCGGATCGCCCGCCTTCACGGTGGCGGCAGCGGCCTTGGCGATGGCGACGGCTTCGTCGTGACGCTTGGCAGGCACGAGCATGCGGGTCGGCGCGTTGCACGACTGGCCCGAATTGCTCATCATGCCGACAACGCCGCCGGCAATCGCCTTGTTGAAGTCGGCATCGTCGAGAACGATGTTGGCCGACTTGCCGCCGAGTTCGAGCGCGACGCGCTTGACCGTGTCGGCAGCAGCCTTGGAAACGAGCACGCCAGCGCGCGTCGAACCGGTGAAGGACACCATGTCGACATCGGGATGCGAGGAGAGCGGCGAACCGACATCCACACCGTCGCCATTGACGAGGTTGAAGACGCCAGCGGGAACGCCGGCTTCATGCAGCACTTCAGCGAAGAGGATGGCGTTGATCGGCGCGACTTCGGACGGCTTCAGAACCATCGTGCAGCCAACGGCGAGAGCAGGCGCGACCTTGCAGGCGATCTGGTTGATCGGCCAGTTCCAGGGCGTGATGAAAGCGCAAACGCCGACCGGCTCGCGAACGATGCGCGTGGCGCCCTTGCTCTGCTCGAACTCGTAGGACTTCAGCAGCTCAAGATTGGTGTTGAAATGCGCGATGCCCATGGCGGCCTGAGCCTGCATGGAGAGCTTTGTCGGTGCGCCCATTTCGGCCGTGATCGCCGCAGCAATTTCCGGGTAGCGCTTCTGATAGACGGCCATGATCGACTGCAGAAGCTCGATGCGCTCCTGGCGTGTCGTGGTCGAGAATTTCGGGAAGGCGGCCTTGGCGGCGGCGACGGCTTTATCGACGTCGGCCTTGCTGCCCATGCTGATCTTGCCGATCGACTCTTCGGTCGCCGGATTGATGACGTCGAGCGTCTTCGGCGTGGTCGGGTCTACCCACTGGCCGTTGATGTAGAATTTCAGATAATCGGTCATATCAGTTCTCCGTTTGAGGCATTCCCAGAGCCCGCAAGCAACCGCCGATTCGGTTTGACGTCGAATCGGGACAACCCTTGCGCCGACCCCGGTCGGGGGGCCTGCCCGTTCAATCGGGGGCGTTTTTCGTTTAAGGAGAACCTGACACAGACGCTTGAGCCCGGTCCAGCCCAAAACACCGGCATTATACGCCATTAACGTCGCGCAGGGCGAACCTGTGGCCCGCGCCGGAATATCTTCATTAAGCCGTAAAATTGACACGCGGCTGAAACATACCAAACTGTGCGACCTATCGAAGCAAGCTCAGCCAAGGCCCCAAACTGGCTAGGGTATTGACGCAATCGAGCCCCAGGCCGGGAGTAAGACATGTTCATTGACGGGCGGCAGGTGCCGGAAGGCACCGTGATCGAGACGGATATCGCGATCATTGGCGCGGGCGCAGCCGGTATCACAATTGCGCGCGTTCTGGGCGGCTCGGATGTCTCCGTCACGCTGATCGAAAGCGGCGGCCTCGAATTCGATCCTGAAACCCAGGCCCTTTACGAAAGCGAGAGCGTCGGCGTGCCCTACACGACCGAAACCTCGCGCCTGCGCTATTTCGGCGGCTCGACCAACCATTGGGGCGGCTGGTGCCGTCCTTTCGAGCCGATCGATTTTGAACAGCGCGACTGGGTGCCCCATTCCGGCTGGCCGATCACGCGCGAAGACCTCGACCCCTATTATCGCCGCGCCAACGACGTCGCCCAGATCGGGCCCTTCAATTATGACGACGCCGATTTCTGGTCGGAGGGCGGCAAGAACGCGCCGCTGCCGCTGCCCGGCGGCGAGGTGATGACGCGCTGGTTCGAATACAGCCCGCCGACGCGCTTCGGGCAGGTCTACCGCAAGGAGATCGAGAAGGCCGGGAACATAAAGACCTATCTCCACTCCAACGTGCTGGAGATCGTGCCGACCGAAGATGCGGCAACCGTTGAACGCCTGCGCGTGGGAACGCTGAGCGGTGTGCGCTTTGAAGTGCGCCCCAGGCTCGTGATCCTTGCGACCGGCGGCATCGAGAATGCGCGCCTGCTGCTGCTGTCGAACAGCGTGGAAAAGGCAGGCCTCGGCAATAGCCGCGGCGTTGTCGGGCGCTTCTTCATGGAGCATCCCCATATCGACCGGCCCGTCGAGATCCTGCTGACCAACCCGGAAATGGTCGCGCCCTATTACAAGACCTATACGAAGCTGAACGGCGCCAATATTCGCGGCATCTTCATGTTCACCGAGGAATATCAGCGCAAGAACCGCCGCCTCGGCACCGTGATGACCTTCTACAAGGCGAAGGAAATCCGCACCGACGAAGTGGTCGAGGAAAAAGACCCCGAATCCGTGCGCGACATAGAGCCGGGCATTCTGCAACTCATGCACTCGACGACTGCGCAGCCCAGCGACAGCCCCATTCTCGGCATGCGCTACGGCACCGGCTGCGCGACCGAGCAATCGCCGAACCCCGACAGCCGCATCTCGCTTTCAAAGAGCAAGGATGCGCTCGGCCTGAACCGCACCAAGATCGACTGGCGCCTGTCATCGTCCGACCGCACCAATCTGCGGCTGAACCTTGAAGCGCTGGCGCGCTCCTTCGGCGCATGGGGCAATGGCAGCGTGCGTATCCTGTTTGAAGATCGCGACAAGTGGGACGAGGCCGAGGGCTGGGGCAACCACCATATGGGCACGACGCGCATGGCCGCCGATCCGCGCAAGGGCGTGGTCGATGCCAACTGCAAGGTGCATGGCATCTCCAATCTTTATGTGGCGGGCAGTTCGCTCTTCACCACCTCGTCGACCGTCAATCCGACGCTGACGATTGTCGCGCTCGCGCTGCGCCTTGCCGAGCATGTCCAACAGAAATTCACGAGGGGGGTGTGAACATGACCACGCCCGAGACTACAAAAAAACATCACGCGATCTCGCGCCGCAACCTGCTGATCCTTGGCGGCGTCGCCGTGGCCACGGCCGCTGTGCCCGCCTCGTTCCGCCTGTTCGAGCACGAAGCGGAAAGCACGATAGACGAATTGCTCGCCATGCTTTCCGACCGCGAGGGCGCGGCCATGATCGGCAGACGCTGGCTTGAAACGACGGGTCAGGAAAAGCAGAAGACCGTTGCGGCGAAGATCACCAAACGCCTGCGCACGCATGGCTGGCAGCCCGGCAATACGCCCGAAGCGCTGCACGAGGCACTCGGCTCGCGCATCCGCCACGACTTCGAACATGGCGATATGGTCGAGGTGTCAGGCTGGCAGCTCTCGCGCACCAGCGTGGAGCTTTGCGTGCTGGCCGCTCTGCATCAGGACGCCGTCGCAATCGGCTAGATCTCTCAGGGGCAAAGCGTCGTCTTGCCGAGCGTGACCGAATTCATGCGCGCCTGAATGGTGCCCGCGCGGTCGCGCATCCACGGCCCCGGTCGCTCCACACGCCAGCCAAGCGGATTTGGCAGCGCGGTCGCCATCAGCGCCGCCTGCCCGGGCGTGAGATGCGCCGCGCTGACGCCGAAATATTCCCGCGCCGCCGCTTCCGCGCCGTAAATGCCCGGACCCCATTCGATCTCATTGAGATAGAGTTCGAGAATGCGATCCTTGGGCAGCAGCGCTTCAAGCCAGACCGTGAGATAGGCTTCAGCCCCCTTGCGGATGAAGTTGCGCGCGGGCCAGAGAAAAAGATTCTTCGAGGTTTGCATGCTGATCGTGCTCGCACCGAGCTTGCGACGCGTGCCCTGCTGGTTGCGCTCGATGGCATTATCGACCGCATCCCAATCGAAACCGCGATGCTGGCAGAACTTCGCATCTTCAGACGCGATGACGGCGCGCTGCAGATTGCGCGAAATCCGCTCGAGCGGCACCCAGGACTTGGTGATGCCATAGCCTTCGACAGCGCGGATCAGCATGAGCGGCGTCACGGGCGGCGGCACGAAGCGATAGAGAAAAAGCATGGCGGCCGGCACGACGAACAGCGCGAGCACAAGAATGCCGAGCAATCTGCGGAGGCTTGAACGCACAGAGGCGCGCGTCGATCTTTTGCGCGCGCCACTCGCCGTTCGGAAAGGTCGTCTCGACTGTGTCACGATGACGATAATCCGCGAACCCCTCACGAGGCACAAGCCCGCAAGCGGTCGCGGCCCGGCAATCGCCCGATTTCAGACTCATTTTCGTCCCAAATGCGTTGGAGTTTGGCAACGACGCGCGGGGGACCGCAGGAAAGCAGTATCGGGGGCCAAAGCAGGCACCCGTTTGTTTACGGAGGTCTGAATGAAAAAGATTGCATCGATGCTGATGGTCGCGGCGCTGCTGGGGACAACGGCGGGTTGCACGAACATGAGCAGGACAGAACAAGGCGCGCTGTCGGGCGGCGCCATTGGCGGCGCGGTCGGCGTTGCAGCGACCGCGATTGCCGGGACGAGCCTCGTTACGGGCGCGCTGGTCGGCGCGGCAGTCG